>CAWBUC010000015.1:0-395213 GCA_963791865.1 uncultured Actinomycetota bacterium | reverse complement strand
GCCATGAGCGAGTCCCTGCGCGATTCCTCCCAGATGGGTGCGGGCATACCGCGCGTTCCCGACGAACCCCTCGGTGGTCCCGACGACCACGAGGCGCACTTGGACCCCGCGGGACTGAACCGGGTGCAGCACAGCGTCCTCTACGCCGACCACATCACCATCAAGTTCGGCGGGCTGGTCGCCGTCGACGACGTCTCGTTCACCATCCCGCCCAGGTCGGTAGTCAGCCTGATCGGGCCGAACGGGGCCGGGAAGACGACGTTCTTCAACGTGATCACCGGTCTCTACCAGGTGACGTCGGGCAACGTCTTCCTGGAGGGCCGGGACATCACCGGCGTCAAGCCTCACCTCCGGGCGGCGATGGGACTGGCCCGGACGTTCCAGAACATCCGGCTGTTCAACCTGATGACGGCCGAGGAGAACGTGATGGTGGCCATGCATCCGCACCTCAAGGCCGGCGTGATGTCGACAATCCTGCGGCTGCCCGGCCAGCGCCGGGAGGAGCGCGCCGCCCGGGACACGGCACGCGAGCTCCTTGAGTACGTGGGCATCGGCAAGAGCGAGGGTGAGCTGGCCCGCAACCTCTCCTACGGCGACCAGCGCCGGCTGGAGATTGCGCGAGCCATGGCCTTGCGGCCCAAGGTGCTCCTGCTGGACGAACCGACGGCCGGTATGAACCCCCAGGAGTCGGCGGCGTTCAACGATTTCGTCTACCGGGTCCGGGACGAGAAGGGGATCTCGGTCCTGCTGATCGAGCACGACATGGCCGTGATCATGAAGATCAGTGAGCGGATCACCGTGCTCGACCGCGGGGCGATGATCGCCGAGGGCACTCCCGACGACATCCGCAACAACCAACAGGTGATCGAGGCCTACCTCGGCAAGACCGGCACCCGGGAAGGCAAGAGGAAGCCCGCATGACCATGACCCCGAGGCGACCCCCGAGGCCGAACCGACCGCCCGCCCGCGCGGTGAGGGCAAGGACACGATCCTCGAGCTGAAGAGCATCAGCGTCAACTACGGCAACATCGCCGCCGTCCAGCACCTGGATCTCACCGTCTACGCCGGCGAGATCGTGACGCTGATCGGGTCGAACGGGGCCGGCAAGTCGACCACGTTGCGCACCATCTCCGGCCTGCTGCGCCCGGTGTCGGGTGAGGTCGTGTTTCAGGGCCGGTCGATCAACGGGATCCCCGGCCACGAGGTGGTCAAGCTCGGCATCTGCCAGTCCCCCGAGGGTCGCAAGATCTTCCAGCGGATGACAGTGTCGGAGAACCTCGACCTCGGCGCGTACACCCGCAAGGACACCGCCAAGATCGCCGAGGACCGGGAGCGGGTGCTCGAGCTGTTCCCCCGCCTGCGGGAGCGGATCACCCAGAAGGCCGGCACGATGTCGGGCGGCGAGCAGCAGATGCTCGCCGTCGCTCGGGCGCTGCTGGGGAACCCCACCCTGCTGCTCCTGGACGAGCCCTCGATGGGTCTCGCGCCGGTGCTCGTCGACGTCATCTTCGAGACGATCGAGCGGATCCGCGACCAGGGCGTCACGGTGCTGGTCGTCGAGCAGAACGCGCTGGCCGCTCTCGAGATCGCCGACTACGCGTACGTGCTCGAGTCCGGACGCCTCAACATGCAGGGCGACGCCGCGAAGCTGCTCGACGACCCGTCGGTCACGGCCGCGTACCTCGGCGGCCACTAGGCTTCGACGTGTGACGGTCGAGGCGCGGAGCATCACGCCCCTGGCGAAGGCCAACCTGCGTGAGCGTGTCCTGCGGGCGCTGCGCGCAGCGATCATCTCCGGTGAACTCACACCGGGCGAGGTGTACTCGGCACCGTCACTGGCCGCCACGTTCGGCGTCTCGGCGACCCCTGTACGCGAGGCGATGCTGGACCTGGCGAAGGAGAACCTGGTCGTCGTCGTGCCCAACAAGGGCTTCCGGGTGACGGTGGTCGACGAGGATCAGTTGGACCAGATCACCGCCATCCGACGGCTGCTGGAGCCGCCGGTCGTGGCCGAGGTCACCGACCAGATCCCGGCGGAGGACTTCGGCGCGCTCCGCCGGCTGGCCCAGGAGATCGTTGACGGCGCCCGCGCCGGTGACCTGGCGCAGTACACCGAGGCGGACAAGGAGTTCCATCTGCGCCTGCTCGGCTATTCCGGAAACCAGCGGCTGGTCGACCTCGTCGCCGAGCTCCGCGGTCAGACCCGCTTGGTCGGCCTCGCGACACTGCTCGACCGCGGGGACCTGGTTTCCTCGGCGCGGGAGCACCTCGAACTGCTGGATCTGATGGAGCAGCGGGACGCCGCCGCGGTGGAGGCCTTCATGGTTCGCCACATCAACCACATCCAGGA
Source organism: uncultured Actinomycetota bacterium (assembly GCA_963791865.1). Classification (GTDB taxonomy): domain Bacteria; phylum Actinomycetota; class Actinomycetes; order Propionibacteriales; family Propionibacteriaceae; genus Microlunatus. The sequence continues at coordinate 392,863 of CAWBUC010000015.1, read as the reverse complement.
CCTCTGGTCGGGTATGGCGGCCGCCGGGGCGACCGGCGATCCCTGAGGCCAGGCGTCTTCCGCCACGTGGCGGGAAAGGCAGCCCCAAACCACCATCGGCGCTGCGCCAGCCATCACATGGCGGACGACGACCAGCTCGCGCCGCGCCCTGAGCCTGTCGAAGGGCCGATCAAGCTCGCGCCCTGAGCCTGTCGAGGCCAATCGCGGTCAGGCTACGCGTACGTTATCCAGCTCAAGCGGGACGACATGCCCGAGATCCATAGGCGTTCGGCGTGTTATCCAGCCCGGGCTGGGATACGTACGACTGGCGCTTACCAAGCTCAGGGCGCGAGCTCCTGGTCGGCCAGGTCGCCGAGGGAGATCGGTGCGCAGAGCGGACGCGCGGCCAGCGGCCGGAGGTCGGCGGCCTCCAAGACCCGGTCGCCGGCGGCGAGGCAGGCGGTGGCGTAGCCGCATACCCGGCCCTGGCACCAACCCATCCCCGGTCGGGCGAGCAGCTTGACGGTGCGCTGGTCGTCGGCGCCCAGGTCCTCACGCGCGTGGCGGATCTCACCGGCTGTTACCTCCTCGCAGCGGCAGACCGTCGTGTCGTCGTCGAGCCACTGCGACCAGCCGGACGGCACGGGATGCGCACTGTGCATCGCACGGGCGAACGCACGGCCACGGCGGATCGCTCGTCGCAGTTGGTTCGTACGTCGTGGGACAGGCGGCGAGACCCGCGTCCTCGGCCGCGCTCAGGGCCGCGAGCTCGCCCTCCCGCACCGCCAGGCGGGCCCCACCGACCCCGGTCGCCTCGCCGGCCACGTACACGCCCGATTGCGAGCTGGCTTGCCGTCGTCCACCCAGGCGACGAGGGAGCCGTCGACGTCGAGCCGGGTCTCCGCGCCGGCCGCGAGGACGAGCTCGAGCGAGGGCGTGAAGCCCCAGCCGAGACCGACGAGGTCGACGTCGAGCTCCTGCTCGGTTCCGGCCACCGGCCGGCCTTGCCGGTCCACCCGGGCGATGGTCACCGCCTCGACCGCGTCGTCTCCGTGGATCCGAATGATCGCGGTCCGTGGCCGGTACGGGATGCGGCGGCGGAACAGCGTCGGCGGCGTACCCGGCGCCCTCGACGAGCTTGGACGGCGCACCCAGGATGCCGGCGGGGCGGCGGAGCCAGGCGCTCGGCGCCCCTGCCTCGCAGACCGAGACCACCTCGACACCGGCGGCGGCGAGGCCGGTCGCCACCGGCAGCAGGAACGGACCGGTGCCGGCGACCACCGCGCGTCGCCCCGGTACGACGCCATGACCCTTGAGCAGCGCCTGCACACCGCCCGCGGCCATCACGCCCGGAAGATCCCACCCGGGAATCGGCAGCTGGCGGTCGTACCCTCCGGGACAGAGCATGACGGCGTCGGCCCCGACCGCGCCGGCGGGCATGGTCCGCAGCACGTGCGGCCGGCCCGGTCCGCCGGGATCGAGGAACCAGACGGTGGTGCCCGGCAAGTACCGGATCCGCCCGGCGGCCCGGAGGCTGTCGAGCTCGTCGTGCAACCAGACGTATGCTCGACCAGTCGTGTTGCCCGTCCCGCCCAACCGAGTCCGGCCGGTGGCGCCAGTACTGGCCGCCGGCCTGTCCGGCGGCGTCGATCAGGGTGACGTCGAGGCCGGCGCGGGCCGCGGTCGTGGCCGCGGCGAGTCCCGCCGGGCCGGCGCCGACCACAGCAAGGTCAGTCATCCGCCACCGCCGGGACGCTCGAGACGACCATGCCGTCGACCGCCGGCGCCAGGCAGGCCCGCTGATCCGCCGAGCCGTCGATGGTCAGCAGGCAGTCGTAGCAGACCCCGATGCCGCAGAAGAGTCCGCGGGGTCGCCCCCCGCGGCGTGTGGTTCGCCAGGAACGTACGCCGGCTCTGGTCAGCGCAGCACCCACACTGTCGCCGGTGAATGCGGTGATGTGACGCCCGTCGAAGATGATGGCGATCTGGCCGTCGATGCGCTCAGCCACGGGGTGCCTCGAGCTGGTCGCTCGCGAACCGGTCGGGAGCGAAGGGCGACAGATCCAGGTCGGTGGGCGCACCGACGAGCGCTTGGGCGAGAAGCTTGGCGGTGCCCACCGACAGACCGATCCCGGCCCCCTCATGACCGCCGACGTGCCACAGGCCAGGAGCTCGGCGATCCTCGCCGATGACGGGGAGATGGTCCGGGCAGTACGGCCGGAACCCGAGGTAGCTGCGTATCACCTGGGCGGTCCGCAGCACCGGGAACAACGCCACCGCCTGCCGGGCGAGCGACGTCAGCACGGGCAAGGACACGCTCCGGTCGAAGCCGAGCCGCTCCCGCGACGAGCCGATCAGCACCGTGCCGCTTGGGGTGCCCTCGACGACGGGTGAGGTCTGCAGACCCGCGTCGGAGCTCAGCACGTCTGCGACGTACTCGCCGGCGTAGACCTTGTGGTGCACGGTGACCGGCAGCGGCTGGGTGACGAGCACGAACCCGCGCCGGGGTAGCACGGGGAGCTCCACCCCGGCCAGCCGGGCGACGTCCCCCGCCCAGGGACCCGCAGCGTTCACGACCACACCCGCCGCCATCGAACCCTCGCTGGTTTGGACTCCTGTGACGCGGTCGCCGTCGCGCAGCAGGCCGATGACGGGGGCTTTCGTCTGTATGGTCGCGCCGAGCTCGCGGGCCATGCGCAGCAGGTGGGCGACCAGCAGCATCGGCTGCACCTGGGCGTCCTGGGGATAGAACGCTCCCGCCGCCAGCGACGTGGCTGAGATGCGGCTCGTAGCCCTGCAGGTCGTCGCCCGCCACCTCGCAGACGTCGATGCCGGCGGCACGCTGGCGGCCGGCCAGCGCGCTCAGCCCCTGCGCACCCGGCTCGCTGGCCACGACGACCAGGCCGCCCTTGGCCTCGAACTCCCACTCTCGTCCGTGCTCGGCCAGATCGTCGTTCCACACCGAACGGGAGTAGAGCGCGAGGTCGAGCTCGGGACCGGCTTCCTTGTCCGAGACAAGCAGGTTCCCCTCGCAGGCACTGCTGGTGCCGCTCGCAATGGCGCCCCGTTCGACCACGTGTACGGCCAATCCGGCCCGGGCCAGGAAGTACGCGCACGCAGCCCCCACCGCCCCCGCGCCGATGACCACGACGTCGGCCGTCCGGATCTGGGCGGCGGCAACGGTCACAGCAGGAAGCCGGCGGGGAACGGGTCGTCGGGAGCGAGCATGTACTGCGCTGTGCCGGTCACCCAGGCACGGCCGGCGACCTGCGGCTGCACCGCCGGCAGGCCGGCGACGGTGGTGGTCTCCAGCAGTCGGCCGCGAAAGCTCGAGCCGATGAAGGACTCGTTCACGAACTCACTCCCGATCGGCAGCTCCCCACGCGCGTGTAGCTGAGCCATCCGGGCGCAGGTGCCGGTGCCGCACGGGGACCGGTCGAACCAGCCGGGGTGGATCGCCATCGCGTGGCGGGAGTGCTGCGCCGTCGAGCCGGGTGCAGCGAGGTAGACGTGGTGACAGCCGTTGATGTCGGGGCGCTCCGGGTGAACGGGACGGTTCTGCTCGTTGATGGCGGCCATGATCGCCAGTCCGGCGTCGAGCAGCGGGCCCTTCGCCGCACGGTCGAAGGGCAGACCCAATGACGTCCAGTTCGACGATGGCGTAGAAGTTGCCGCCGTACGCGATGTCGTAGCCGACCGCGCCGAACCCGGGGACCTGCACGTGCTGGTCGAGGGCCAAGGTGAAGCTGGGCACCATGCGCAGCGTGACCGACGTGGCGTGGCCGTCGCTGACGGCGACCTCGGCGACCACCAGCCCGGCCGGCACCTCGAGCCGGATGGTCGTGACCGGCTCCGTCACCGAGACCATCCCCGTCTCCACCAGCACGGTGGCGACCCCCATGGTGCCGTGGCCGCACATCGGCAGTAGCCCGCTGACCTCGATGAACAAGACGCCGTAGTCGGCGTCGGGACGGGTCGGCGGTTGCAGGATCGCGCCGCTCATCGAGGCGTGGCCGCGTGGCTCGTACATCAGGAGCGTGCGGAGGTCGTCGGAGTGCTCCATGAACCACAGCCGGCGCTCGGCCATGCTGGCCCCCGGGAGCACGCCGACACCGCCGGTCACCACGCGCGTCGGCATCCCCTCGGTGTGGGAGTCGACCGCGCTGATCAGCCGCGTGCTGCGCACGCTACCGCCGCTGCCCGTTCGGCAGGCGGGGGAGGTCGGTGTCGTCGCGGAGCGCCGCTGGGAGTAGGTGCTGCGGGAAGCCCTGGTAGGCCACGGGCCGGAGGAACCGGGCGATGGCGTCGGTGCCGACCGAGGTCGTGGTCGGGGTGGTCGTCGCCGGGTACGGGCCGCCGTGCTGCTGGGCGTAGGTGACCGAGACGCCGGTCGGCCAACTGTTCCACAGCACCCGGCCGGCCTTGAGGGCAAGGGCATCCCGCAACGCGGCGACCACCGGATCGTCGTCGGTACCGATGATCGAGGCGGTGAGCTGGCCGTCGATCGCCTCGGCCACCGCGAGCAGCTCGTCTTCGTTGTCGTACGAGGCGACGAGCGTCGTGGGTCCGAAGCATTCGCGGAACACCTCGTCGCGACCCTCCCGCAGGTCGGACAGCAGGTCCGCTGCCGTGGTCGTCAGCAGGGTCGGGCTGGGTGGATCGGCGCCCAGGTCGGTATCAGCGTCGCCGGAGCGGAGCACCGACACCGCTCGGCTGGGCCGCCAGCCCCCGCAGGGTTTCCAGGTAGCCGTCCTGGATCTGGGGATAGAGCAGGGGGGCCGCTCCCGGCAGCTCCGCTTCCGCGAGCCGTTCGACGACGCCGCTGTCGCGGGGCACCAGCAGCACCCCCGGCTTGGTGCAGAACTGCCCGGCACCCAGCGTGAACGACGCGACGAACTCCGAAACGATCGCCTCGGCCCGACTCTCCGCCGCCCTCTCGGTGACGAACACCGGATTCACGCTGCCCAGCTCACCGTAGAAGGGGATTGGTTCGGGCCGCTGGCTCGCGATGTCGAACAACGCGCGGCCGCCGGCGGTGGATCCGGTGAACGACGCAGCCTTGATCTCACGTGCGCGCAGCGCCGCTACCCCGGCGTCGGTTCCGAAGATGAGGCCGAGCACGCCGTCCGGCGCCCCGGCGTCGGCCAAGGCCCGCTGGACAACCGCCGCGGTCGCCGCCGAGAGCTCGGGATGGCCCGGGTGGGCCTTGACGACGACCGGGCACCCGGCCGCCAGCGCGGAGGCCGTGTCGCCGCCGGCGACGCTGAAGGCGAACGGGAAGTTGCTGGCGGCGAACACCAGGACCGGACCGATCGGATGCAGGAGCCGGCGGAGGTCGGGACGAGGCGCACCCATCGGCCATTCGGGGTCGGCGTGGTCGATCCGGACGTCGAGATAGGCACCGTCGGACACGACGTCGGCGAAGAGCCGCAGCTGGAAGGTGGTGCGCCGCAGCTCGCCGCGCAGTCTGGCCTCGCCCAGGTGCGTCTCCCGGATCGCCGATCGGCACCAGCTCATCGGCCGCCGCGTCGAGCTGGTCGGCCACCGCCCGGAGGGCCACGCTGCGAGCGGAGCGTTTCAGCCCGGCCCAGGGCCCGGCGGCGCCGGCCGCGGCGGCGACGAGCTCTTCGACCTCGCGTGACTTGCTCGATTTGTGTGGTGGACCGATCCGCAGTGTGCATGCTGGCCATTGTTGGCTACTTGTATCCCCGACCGATCGCGGCCTCCGTTGCGGTGGTCACCTGGCGGTGGATCGTCTCGGACAGCGCCCTGCGAGGCGGCCGGCAGATGCCGCCCTTGCGGCCTACGACGTCCATGCTCAGCTTGATGGCCTGGACGAACTCGGTCTTCGGCGTCCCACCGGAGCAGGGAATGGAGGTCACGGTAGACCGGCACCGCCTGGGCGAGGTCCGACGGGTCGCCGGAGGTGGCGTTCGCGAGCAGCTCGACGCACGTTCGGGGCAAGGCGTTGGAGTAGCCGCAGATCCAGCCGACGGCGCCGGCCAGACCGAGCTCGACGACCACGTCGTCACTGCCGACGAGCAGGTCGAGGCCGGGGGCCAGCTCGGCGATCTCCCAGGCGCGCCGGACATCTCCGGTGAACTCCTTGACGCCAACGATCAGGTCCTCGTCGAACAGCTGGGCCAACACGTCGGGCGTCAGGTCGACCTTGGTGTCGATCGGATTGTTGTAGGCGACGATTGGCAGCCCGACGGCCGCGGCCGCGCGGTAGTGGTCGAGGACGGTCTCGGAGTCGGCCCGGTAGGTGTTGGGCGGCAGCAGCAGCACCGACTCCGCTCCGGCTTCGGCGGCCTGCTCGATCCAGCGCTGGGTCTGCCGGCTGCCGTACGCCGCGACGCCGGGCATCAGCCCGAACCCGGCCGGACGGGCCTCGGCCGCCGTCTGGACGACTCGCGCCCGCTCCTCGTCGGTGAGGGTCTGGTACTCCCCCAGCGACCCGTTGGGGCAGACACCGTCGGTGCCGGACGCCGCCAGCCAGGCCACGTGCTCGGCGTAGCTGTCGTAGTCGACCGATCAGGTCGTCGTTGAAGGGCAGTGCGGTCGCGGTGTACAGCCCGCGCCAGGGACGATCAGCGATCACGTCGGCTCCTCAGGTACAAGTACTATGTAACATGGTACAAGGCCGTTGATGTGGAGGCAACCCGCCCTCGTCCGGAATCGGCATACGTCGCTCGATATCCTCCAGCCTGCTCGGGATGCATCTCGAGCAGACTGGAGAAGATCGAGCGAGGTGGGGCACATGGCGGACACGGGTCGGGTCGGGTCTCTTGCGGTTGGCCACCAGGGCTAGAGGAACTCGACGCCTTGGGCGAGCGGCAGCTGACCGGAGTAGTTGACGGTGTTGGTCGCCTGTCGCATGTACGCCTTCCACGAGTCTGCGCCGGACTCGCGACCGCCGCCGGTTTCCTTCTCGCCGCCGAACGCGCCGCCGATCTCCGCGCCCGACGTGCCGATGTTGACGTTGACGATGCCGCAGTCCGAACCGCTGGCGGACATGAAGCGCTCGGCCTCGAGTTGATTGTCGGTGAAGATCGCCGAGGAGAGGCCCTGCGGTACGGCGTTGTTGAGCGCGATGGCCTCGTCGAGCTCGTCATAGGTGAGCACGTACAGGATCGGGGCGAAGGTCTCCTCCTGCACGACCGTCGACTGGGCGGGCATCGCGACCACCGCCGGTTGTACGTAGAAGGCGTCCGGGTGATCATCGGCCAGCACCCGTTCGCCACCACACAGCACCTCTCCCCCCTCCTTTATCGCGCGCGCGAGGGCGGCCTGCTGGGCCTCGAAGCTGCCCCGGTTGATCAGCGGACCGACCAACACCCCTTCCGCGGTCGGGCTGCCGATGTCGAGAGTGCCGTACGCGTCGACGATCCGGGGCACCAGCTGGTCGCGAACCGAACGGTGCACGATCAGTCGTCGCAGGCTGGTGCAGCGCTGTCCGGCGGTGCCGGCGGCGGCGAAGACGATCCCGCGCAGGGCAAGATCCAAGATCGGCGCTCGGACTGACAATGCACGCGTTGTTGCCGCCCAGCTCGAGCAGTGCCCGCCCGAAGCGGGAAGCGATCACCGGCGCGATCTCGCGACCCATCCGCACCGACCCGGTCGCCGAGATGAGCGCGACGCGCGGGTCCTCCACCAGCCGTCGGCCTGCGGCGCGATCACCAATCACGAGGTGGTGGAGCCCCTGCCGGAGCCCCGACGTCCTCCGCGGCCCGGGCGAGCAGGGCGTCGGTGGCGAGGGCCGACAGTGGCGTCGGCTCGGCCGCCTTCCAGACGACCGTGTCGCCGGCCACGAGCGCGAGGGCGGTGTTCCAGGCGTAGACCGCCACCGGGAAGTTGAAGGCGGAGATGATCCCGACCACGCCCAGCGGGTGCCAGGTCTCCATCAGCCGGTGACCCGGCCGCTCCGAGGGCATCGTCTTACCGAACAGCTGACGCGACTGGCCAACGGCGAGGTCGGTGATGTCGATCATCTCCTGCACCTCCCCGAGCGCCTCGGAGGTGATCTTGCCGACCTCGGCCGTGACCAGCGTGGCCAGATCCTGCTTGTGCTCGGTCAGCAGCTCACCCCAGCGCTTGACGAGCTGGCCGCGCACCGGTGCCGGCACCTCCCGCCAGGCGTGGAACCTCTCGGCCGCCTCGCCGATCGCCGCGTCGATGTCGTCTCGGTGTGGCTGCGCACCGAGAAGATCACCTCACCGGTGATCGGGGTGCGGACCTCAGCTTGGTCGCCGTCGCCGGCGACGGCGTCGGTATCGACTCCGGTGGCCTTCAGGGCCCGCACGACGTCGGCGGTGATCTCGGCGGTGGTCGGGTCGGTGCTCATGAGTGCATTCTCCACGTGACGACTCGTGGTGATCTCGGCGAGCCCGAGCTGGCGTGCGGCGGCGGCCAGGGAGGCGCTCTGCTGGGCCTCGTAGAGCAGGGTCGGGTCGGCGATCGGCCGGCCGATCACCTCGCTCAGCGTGTCGATGTCGTACGGGGTGCCAGCCAAGTCGTCGTCGCGGGTGCCCTCGTCGGTCAGGTTCGAGGCGAAGATACCGGCGGCGGATCGCGGCAGGAAGTCCTCGTACACGATCGGCTCCGGCACCAGCACACCGGCCTCGACGAGCTCCCGCAAGGAAGCGCTGTGAGCCTGTCGACGGGGAGCCTGTCGAAGGGGAGCCGTCGAAGGCGGTGCCCTGAGCTTGTCGAAGGGGCGCCGGCCACACGGTAGGTGAAGAACGCCAGTCCCCGTACGGCGAGCTCCCGCTCGGCGCGGCGGCAGGAACTCCCGCCACACGCCGCGGGCCACGTCGACCCGGGTGCTGCCGGCCGGCGCCGTCGCGAGGCGGTCCCTTTCGATTCTGGCATCGACCTCGGCGACCATCCGGTCGTAGAGGTCGCGCCCCCGGGCGGTGAGAGCGACGCCGCGCTGCTCGACCTCCCCGAATCGGACCCGCAACGAGCCGCGACTGGACGCTGCCGTCGGCGTGCCGGAACTGCCGTTCCTCCGCCAGCGCCTTGAACGAGGTCTGCCGCAACAGGACGTCGGGTCCCTCCCAGTCGGGCGGCCCCTGGATCTCGTCGATCATGGTGATACCGCCGTGCCTCCATCCGCGTGTAGAGGTCGTCGATGTCGAGCACCCGCGGCGTCAGGTGGTTGATGTGGGTCGACGGCACGCCCGCCGATGTCGGCGGCGACGGCCGAGATCCGCTCGAGTGCGAAGTACCAGTCGCGGTCGACCGGCTCTTCGGCCAGCTCGAACGCTGCGGTCGCGAGGTCGAGGAAGCGTGTCGGCGTCGGCGACGCCGAGTCCGCCCGCGGTCGGCCGATCGGTCGGCCAGCTCCAGCAACTCGGATCCGAAGAGGGTGCGGGCGCCGACGAACTCCTCCAGCCGCCTTTGCGTCTCCGCGTCGAAGAAGCGCCGGTCGGTGGCGACCAGCATCGAGGTGAACACCCGGAACGGGTTGCGTCGCCAGCTCCTCGGACTCGACCGGACGGAAGGCGGTGGAGACCACCGGTACGGAGCTCTTCGAGGCGTCCCGCAGGTCGTAGAAGCCGACCGGGTGCATCCCGAAGCCGGCGAACACGCGCGCGGCCTGGGCCAGCTCCCGCGGCGAGCCCACCCGGATCGGCGCCGTGCCGCTCCGCCGTCACCCGGTCGATGCTGCCGAGCCGCTCGGCATCGGCGCCGTGACGGGCGATGATAGTCCTCGTTCACCTCCCGGGACACGTCGACGAGCGTGTTGTACGCGGGCACCTCCGTCCCGTACAGGTCGGCCAGGCGGAGGGCGAACTCGGCCCGCAGGTCGGCGAGCGCGAGGGTGCGCGCGTCTCGGAGAGCAATGCGGTGGTCATTGAGGGTGCTGCCTTTCTGAGAACTCAGATGATGTGGACTTCGGTCAGCAGCGCGCCGGTGCCGAACCGGTCCGCGCTGAAGGCCGTCGGGTTCATGAACGGATCCCTGTCCAGGTAGAGATCCCGGATGATCTCGCCGACGGCGGGGCCCTGCAGGAAACCGTGGCCCGAGAAACCGGTGGCGTAGAGCACACCCGGCACCGCCGCCTTGCCGATCATGGCGTTGTGGTCGGGCGTGTTCTCGTACAGACCGGCCCAGCCGCCGACGAGCGGCTGTCCGACCAGCGACGGGCGCGACGACCGCGGCAGCGGCGTCGAAGGCCCGGGTCCAGCCGTAGCTGAACTCGCGGCAGAAGCCGGGATCCTCATCGGCGTTGGAGATCCCGAGTAGGAGCCCGTTGCGGTAGTTGTGGAAGTAGAGCGTCGTCGACAGGTCGAGGGTGAACGGCACTTCGGGGTGGGGTCGGTCCAGCTGCGGGGTGAAGCCGACCTGCCGCCGGATGGCCTCGACGGGCAGGTGCACGCCGAGCATCGCGCCCAGCTTGGTCGACCAGGCCCCGGCGGTGATGATCACGGTGCCGGCGGTGATGCAGCCCCGCTGGGTTCGCACCTGGTGGGCGCCGGTCGCGTCGGTGGCGAGCTCGAGAACCTCGGTGTGCTCGCAGCACCGGACGCCGAGCCGGGCGGCCGCCTTCGCGTAGCCCTCGACCACCCGGGCGGGCTCGGCGTAGCCGTCCTTCGGCGAGAACGACGCGCCCAGCAGCGGGGCCGGCTCGAGCATCGGGTTGATCTCGCAGGCCTCCGCCGGGCGTGAGCATGCGGCTGTCGCCGCCGAGTCGGTTCTGCAGCCGGACGCTGGCCTCCACCGCAGCCAGCTGGGCCTCGGACCGGCACAGGAACAGGTAGCCCACCTGACGGAGTCCGATGTCGACGCCGAACCGGTCGGCGAAGGTCTCGTACGCCCGCAGGCTCCGCAACCCGAGCTCGACGTTGTTGGCGTCGGAGAACGTGGCCCGCACCCCGCCCAGCGGCTTCGCGGACGATCCCGAGCCGAGGGTGCCCTGTTCGAGCACGACCACGTCGGTGACGCCGGCCTCGGCGAGGTGGAAGGCGATGCTGGCGCCCATGATGCCGCCGCCGACGACGACCACCTCGGCCTCGGCGGGCAGCGGGGTCTCCGGGGTCGCCAACGGGACGACGTGCTCGAGCGGCTCCGTCGGAGCGTGCCTCGGCGCTCATGCGACTCCCTCCCCGATCGATCGCGTCAGGCCGACACCAGCGCGGACGAGTGCTGCCGGAGCTCGGTCGTCGAAGTCAGTGCGACTCGGTCGAGATCGGGCCGGAATCCCCGGGCCATCATGGCGTCCAGCACTCTGGACTGGGCGAGGTCCATCGCGGCCTGCCGAGGGGTGATCCCGCGACCGAGGCTGTCGCGCAGCACCCGTGCCGTGTTGCCCCGCAGCAACTCGCTGATCATGGTGAAGATCCTGGCTCGGCTCCACCACGAACGGAGAGTAGCGGGCGTCGGTCGAGTGGGCCGCCGCGACGATGCCGCCGGCGTTGGCGATGAAGTCCGGCACGACGACGACGCCGCGCTGGTGCAGGATCTGCCGCGCCGGCTCGGTGGTCGGCAGGTTCGCGCCCTCGACCACCAGCCGGGCCGTGGTCGACCGCGCCACCTCGACGCCGACGGTGTCCTCGCGAGCCGCCGGGATCAAGACGTCGACGGGTGCGGTCAGCAGGTCCTGGGCGGCCGGCGAGAACGAGGGGTGCACGGTGACGCAGTGGTCGCCGAGGTCGGTGGCGGCGGCGAGCGAGCTCGGCCAGATCGAGCCCATCCGGGTCGTACGCCCAACCGGCCGCGGTGGAGACGGCGACCACCACGGCGCCGAGCTCGTGCAGCCGCTCGGCCGCGGCCCGCCCCACGGCACCGAAGCCCTGGATCGCCACCCGCGCACCGCGCAGGTCGAGATCGATCAGTTGCGCGGCCGCGTCGGCGGCCTCGGCGACCCCGAACCCGGTCACGCCCAGCTGGTCGTACGGCAGGCCGCCGAGCGCGCGCGGCAACCCCGTGGAAGACGCCCCGATCGTTCAGCTCGTCGACGAAGATCGCCGCGTCCTCCTCGGCCAGTCCCATGTCCAGGCCGAACACGTACTCAGACGGCACCTCGCCGGCCAGGGCGCGGGCGAAGGCACGCAGGATCCGCTCCTTGCCCCGCGCCGCGGGGATCGCCGAGGATGCCGGCCTTCGCCCCGCCGTGGAACAGGTCGACGGCGGCCCACTTCCAGGTCATGGTGCGGGCGAGGCGAGCCACCTCCCCCACCGTCAGCGTCGGGCTCATCCGGGTGCCACCCTTGCCCAGCCCCCGCGCGGTGTTGTCGATGACCAGCACGCCCCGCATGCCCGAGCGACGGTCGGAGACCACCACCACCTTCTCTGGGCCCCACTGGTCGACCAGCTCGAACGGGTCGTTCAGCACAAGATCTCCTCCGAAGTTGGAAACGTAGCTTCAGAATCGCACGCTCGCAGCTGCCGGATCGAGAGATCGAGAACGAAGGTCTGTGGGGACACCACAAGGATCCCTTATGCTCGACGACGTGATCAAGGTCGGTGTAGCTCTGTTGCCCGAGGTCGATCCGGCGCAAGACCGGCGTTGGTCGCGGGTCGAGGAGTACGGGTTCGCACACGGGTGGTCGTTGGACCATCTGGCGTGGCGGGCTTTCGCGGACTCGACCTGGTACGCGACCGTCCCCGTGCTGGCCGCCGCCGCCCTGACGACGTCCCGGCTCACCCTCGGCACCTTCGTCGCCTCGCCCAACTTCCGGCACCCGGTCCCCTTCGCCAAGGAGCTCATGACGCTCGACGTGATGTCGGGTGGCCGCATGCTGGTGGGCGTGGGAGCCGGCGGCGGAGGGTTCGACGCGGCGGTGCTGGGTGGTGCACCGTTGTCGAGTCGCGAGCGTGCCGACCGGTTCCAGGAGTTCGTCACGCTGCTCGACCTCCTGTTGCGACAACCCTCGACCACCTGGTCCGGCGACTGGTTCTCAGGCGTCGAGGCGCGGATGATCCCGGGGCCGCGGCAGCAGCCGCGGCCACCGCTCGTCGTCGCGGGCAACGGTCCACGCGGCATGCGGCTGGCGCTTAGCACCGGAGACGGGTGGGCCACCAACGGGCTCGCCGAACCACCCGGCGCGGGCCAGGGGGGCGAGGAGTGGTGGACCGGCGTGGCGGAGGCCGCCCGCCGGTTCGAGAATGCCGCCGACAGGATTCGGCCTGACCCCTCGACCAGCTCAGGGCGCATGGCCGGTTTTCGCCGGGTCCTCGACATGGCCTTCGGGATGGGCGCGCCCCGTTCGCTGGAGCAGATGCGGGACCATCTCGGCCGCGCGGACGAGCTTGGCTTCACCGACATCGTGATCGCCTGGCCCCGCCAGGTGGAACCGCTGCGCGGCTCGGAGTCGGTATTGGCGGAGCTCGGGGCTCTGCTCGTCGACGGCAGCCTTGCCACGTAGGCGTCCGCAATGCTGAATCCCCTGCACCTGCGGACCCTGTCGGCCGTCCTGCGTACGGGGTCGTTCGCGGCCGCCGGCCGGCACCTGGGATACACGGGTTCGGCCGTCTCGCAGCAGATGGGCGCGCTGGAGGCCGACACCGGGCTGCTGCTGTTCGAGCGCGGCGCCCAAGGAGTCAAGCCGACGAGTCAGGCGCGGCTGCTCAGCGAGCGGGCGATCGAGACGTTGGGCGCGCTCGCGGCACTGAACGAGGCCGTGCGCGAGATCGCGGCGGGCACCCGTGGGCGACTCGGACTCGGCTCGTTCCCGACCGCGAGCGAGGTGCTGGCCCCCCGCGCGCTCGCCCGGTTCGATCGTGACTTCCCCCAGGTGGAGGTGCGCCTGGAGGACGGCGAACCCCACCAACTGCTGACCATGCTGCTCGAGGGCGACCTCGACGTCATCGTCGTGTTCCGCTACGACCTGGTCCCGCAGAGCTGGCCGGCCGGCAGTGTGCGTACGCCGCTGCTCACCGAGCCCGTGCGACTGCTGGTGCCCGACCGCTCTGGAGCCGTCGAAGGCCCGGTGCCGCTCACGAACTTCGAGGACGCCTCGTGGATCTCCACTCGGGAAGGAACCGCGGGCACACTGGCCCTCGAGCGAGCCTGCGCCGCCGCAGGCTTTGCACCCCACATCCGCTATCGCAGTAACGACTACGACGTCGTCCGCAGCTTCGTCCGGGCCGGCCTCGGAGTCGCGGCGGTCCCCCGCTTGGCCTACCTCGGTCGCGTTGGGCTGCGCGACGTCGAGGTGACCGGACTGCACATTCGCCGACACGTCGAGGCCCTGACGATGGGCGACCGCCACCACCCTGCCATCACCGGCATGGTCAAGGCCCTTCGGGCCGCGGCGCAGGCCAGCTGAAGCGCTGCTTCGAATCTGTACCTGCATGGTTTCCGTGCATCTGCATGGGGCACACACCGTGCAGGAGCACGAAAGCCGTGCAGGAACGGTCGATGTCAGGCGCCGACCAGATCCGACTCCTGACCACCGATCGGAGCCGGGATCAGGACCGGCCGATCGATCTCGATGGTCGCGCCGGCCCGGGCGCCCTCGGCGACGGCGTCGAGCAGGGTGCGTGGCGCCATGGCGTCGCCGACGAGGGTCACCGGCAGCGCAGGGGCCTCCGCCCGAAGGGCATCCCGCAGACTGGTCTCGCTCTGCCGACGGCCGGCGATCACCACGAGATCGGCGTCGGTGCGTTGCTCGACTTCCTCGGTGTAGATGTGCTGCAACGTGACGCCGGCCGCCGTGCCGGCGGGCACCCACGTCAGGTTCGGGGACAGCACCACTCCCGCGAGCACCAGCCGCCGCAACACGAACGGTTGTTGGGTCGGGTCGATCAGGGCTCCGACGCTGGTGTGCGTCGTCGCGATCTCGACCGTGCAGTCGGCGGCCACGAGCGCTTCCGCGGCGGTCGGCGCCGAGAAGCCACCTTCGTCGTCGAGGATCAGGGCGTGTGAGGTCCCGCTCGGCACCCCGAGTTCGAGGAGAGCGTCGACGTCGAGCAGGGGCGTCATCGCGGGCGCCGCCAGCTCGCGGACGCGTGAACCCGTCGCGAGGATCACCGCGTCGGGCTCCTCGGCCAGGACGGCTGCGACGTCGGCCGGGCTGCCCAGCCGGATCTCGACCCCCGCGTCCACGGCCTCGTCGTGCAGCCAGTCGACGTAGAGCCGCCAGCGTTCGCGCCCCCGACGCTCCGCCGCGAGCCGGGCCCGGCCCCCGAGCACCGGACGGCGCTCGAGGAGGACAACGCGGTGGCCGCGCAGCGCCGCGGATCGGGCCGCCTCGAGGCCCGAAACCCCGCCGCCCACGACGACGATTCGGCCCGGGTCGGCGGCGGGGGTCAGCCGGGCGAGCTCGGGCTCGCGAATGGCCGGGTTGACCGAGCACCACATCGGCAACCCCATGTACAGGCGGCCGATACAGCCCTCGTTGAGGCTGATGCACGGTCGCTTGCGCTCCCCCGCCGCCACCTTCAGGGGCAGGTCCGGGTCGGCGATGATTGCCCGGGTCATGGCGACCAGATCTACCCCGTCGGCCAACGCGGCCTCGGCCACCGCCGGCTCGACGTTGCGACCGGCGACGAGTACCGGCACGCCGACCGCCTCCCGCAAGCGCGCCGCCCGCTCGTTGTAGACGCCTTCGGGCAACTCGTCCCCGGGGACGAAGTACGCCGTACTCAGCCGGGTCGCGCCGGTGCCGCCGCTGACGCTGACCAGATCGACCGCCCCGGACGCCGTGAGGCTGCGCGTGATCTCGATCATGTCCTCCGGCCCGAGCCCCCCGGTCAGGCACTGATCCACGATCGTCCGGTAACCGACGATGAAGTCGTCGGACACGGCCGCGCGCACGGCCTCGAGCACTTCGCGCCCGAACCGGGTGCGGTTCTCCAGGCTGCCGCCGTACTCATCTGTACGGGTGTTGACCTGTGGATCGAAGAACTGCTCGATCAGGTGGCCGCCAAAGGACGTCACCTCGGCGCCGTCCCAGCCGCATTGCTCCAGTCGACGCGCGGCCGCGGCGAACCGCTCGACGATGGCCGGTAGCTCTTCGACCTCGAGCGGCACCGGCACCTCGAGGTGTGACCCCTCCGGCAGATCCGACGACGACCGGAGGGGAATACCGGAGGTGAGGGAGTGGCCGCGGCGTCCCATGTGGGTCATCTGCGAGATGCAGAGCGCCCCGTGCTGGTGAACTCCATCGGCAAGTGCGCGCAGCGCCGGCTCGTTGCGTTCGTCCCACAGCGCGATCGAGCCGTACGAGGCCTGGGTGGTCGGATCGACCGACGCCGATCCGAAGGTCATCACCAGGCCGGCGCCCCCCGCCGCCTTGCGGACGTGGTAGTCGATCTCCGTCTGGTCGATGTGACCGTCGTGGCTCCATCCGGTGGCGTGGGGGGTGGACACGATACGGTTTCGGAGCATCCGGCCACGAAGCTCGAAGGGTGACATGAGCAGCGGAAACCGCGAATCCGAGGACATGAGAGCAGTGTGACACCGCACAAACGCCGTGTCGTCGCCCGGGAGCGGATCGGCGTCGACGCCTCGATCACCGGCCCGGATGGCACCCTCGGCACCGGCCTCCGTACCGGCATTGGCACGGGAACCGCGTGGGCCGTGCTGCTGATCACGATCTTGGTGGTGGCGGCCAACCTGCGGCCGACGATCACCGCCTTCGGTTCCGTCGTAGGACTCGTGGCGGCGGACACCGGCATGGGCGCGGGTCTGCTCGGTCTACTCGGCGCGGTTCCGCTGTTGGCGTTCGCCGTCGTCTCGCCGGTCGTGCACCTCCTGACCAGAGTCATGGGAGCCGAACGAGCCGTCCTGGTGTCAACCCTCCTGCTGATCGTGGCGACCGTCGTCCGGTCGCTTCCGGGGAGCGTCGCGAACCTGTGGGTCGGCACGATCGTGATGGGTGCCGCGATCGCGGTCGGCAACGTCGTGGTCCCCGAGCTGGTCAAGCAGGACTTCCCGACCGACGTACCGCTGGTCACGGGCCTGTACTCCACCGTGCTCGGCGCCACGGCCGCCGTGGCGTCCGGACTGGCCCTCCCGATCGCCGAGGTCGGAGGTTGGAGGCTGGGGATCGGCGTCTGGGTTCTGCTGAGTGTCGTCGCCGCTATCGTCTGGCCGTTGCGGATGCGGAAGTCGTCGCTTCCGATGCGGAATGTGGCTGAACCCAGCGCTCGCGTCGGACGTGGTACGGGACCTTCCGTCTGGCGCTCGACGGTGGCCTGGCAGGTGTCGTTGATCATGGCGACTCAGGGGCTGACGTACTTCATGCTCGTGACCTGGCTGCCGACGATCGAGGTCAGCCTGGGCGTCGACCCGGTGACCGCCGGCTGGCACTCGTTCTTGTACCAGATCGTCGGTATCGCCGCCGGGCTCGGCGTGACCCCGTTCATGCGCGGCCGCCGCGATCATCGGGCCGTGGGTGTCGTGATCAGCCTGCTCCTGATCGTGGCCATGGTCGGGCTGCTCGTGGCGCCCAGTCTGCTCATTGCTTGGCTCGTGGTCGCCGGGCTGAGCGGCGGCGGCTCCCTCGTCCTCGCGCTGGCTCTCGTGGGTGAACGCTCGCCCAGCGCCGCGGGCGCGGGCCGGCTGTCGGGGATGGCGCAGAGCGTCGGGTATCTGCTGGCCGCCGCGGGACCGCTGGGCGCGGGCGTGCTGTTCGCGGCCACCGGCAGCTGGAGCTACCCACTGCTTGCCGTCATCGCTGTCGCCGGCGTACAGCTCGTCTTGTCGCTCCTGGCCGGCCGCGACCGGCTCACCCACCTGCCCTAGTCACGCCGAACCCGATGCCGCCTCAACGAGGGCGTGGAGCACCTCGGTGATCAACGGTGGCTGGCGCCGCGCAGCCATCGTCACGGCACTGATGTGTCGTACGCCGAACTCGTGAAGCCCGATAAGGCGCAGGTCCGGTCGCTCCTCGACGGGCAGGGCAAGGGCCGGGACGATGGAGGCACCGAGACCTGCTTCGACGAGCGCCAGGACGGCAGCGAACTCCTCGCAGACGTGCGTCGCCGGCAGGAGCAGGCCGGTTGAGCGTCGCACTCGGTCCAGGACGAGGTGCACCGCGGTTCCTGGAGGGCCGCTGACCCACGGTCGAGAAGCCAGGTCGTCGAGACTCCGCGGCACTGGCCAGGCGCCGGGCACCGCGACCCGGTACGGGTCGTCGAGGAGCCAGGTGTGTCGGAGTCCAGGACGGGTGGCACGGTCGATCAAGTTCTCGTCGTCGACGAGAACTACATCGAGGTCCCCGCCGCGGAGTGCGGACAGCGCCGCGGCCTCACCGGCTTCGTGGACCCTCACCTGCACGCCGGGGGCTCGCTGCTCGAGATCGCGGATCGCCGGTACGACCAGACGGGTCATCACCGAGGAGTACGCCGCGACGTTCACGGTGCCGCTGAGACGCTCGGACAGGGCGTAGACGTCCTCGGCGGCGTCCGCCAAGATCTCGGCGAGACGACCACCGTGTGCCGCGAGACGCTGCCCGGCTGCCGTCAACCGCAATGGCCGCTGACCTCCGCTGCTGAAGCGATCCACCAGGACCAGGCCTGTCTCGCGTTCGAGCCGAGCGAGGTGCTGCGAGATGCCGGACGGAGCCAGGTGGAGCTGACGGGCCGCGGCCCCGACCCCGCCGGCGGCGGCAACCGCCCGCAAGATCAACAACCGATCGGGTGAGATGTGCATGCAGCCAAACTGTACGCTGAGGTCACTTAATGTTACTTCTCTCTGCCGACAAACGCGGGGAACATGAGAGCCGTGGATCTCATTGACCTGGTCGGTTTCGTCGGCGCCGCCATCGTGCTGGCCGCGTATGCGCTCACCAACGCGCGGTCGATCCGGGCCACGCCGAAGACGCTGGCCCTGATGAATCTCGGCGCCGGGGCACTGGCTCTGAACGGTCTCGTGCACCACGCCTGGCCGTCGATGGTGGTGAACACCGTCTGGTTCGTCATTGCTGCCATCACCCTGGGTCGCCACCTGACCCCCAACCGACTCGTGGCTAGTGGTCGCGCCGGAGCGCAGCGGAGGCGATCAAACACGGCCGAGTTCGAGCACGATCGGCGCCGCGACGAGGACGCGCGGATCGTGCGAGGCAGTCACGACCGAGCGTCCGGCCGCTCTTTCCTCTTCCAGCACCCGGACGACTCGTTCGACCGACGACTCGTCCTGCTGCGAGGTCGGCTCGTCCAGCAACAGCAACGGCGCCGAGCTGATCAGAGCACGCGCGAGGGCAGCCCGCTGCCGCTCGCCGCCGGAAAGGAGCTCCACGGGTTGGTCGAGCAGCCGGGTCAGCGCCAGCCGGTCGGCGAGCTCCTCGACGACCTGCTGATCGCCCGGGGCACCGCGCATCCCCACGGTGAGCTGCAGGTTCTCACGTACGGTGAGCGC
Source organism: uncultured Actinomycetota bacterium (assembly GCA_963791865.1). Taxonomy (GTDB): domain Bacteria; phylum Actinomycetota; class Actinomycetes; order Propionibacteriales; family Propionibacteriaceae; genus Microlunatus. Next base: position 373,572 of record CAWBUC010000015.1, on the reverse strand, counting down.
CTCGAGCATGGCCGGCCGCTGAGGCAGCAGCGCCACCCAGCGGCGGCGGTGCTCGGCCCGGGCACCGCGCGAGCGGCTGGTCCCACGGGCCGTCGCCCACGATGACCGTTCCGGCCCGCGGCGGCAACAGCCCGGCGATGACCGACATCAGGGTCGACTTGCCCGAGCCGGAGGGCCCGGTGACGGCCGTCCACGTCCCGCCCGCGCACGAACGAGGTCGAGTCGATCGAAGAGCGTCCGGTCGCCGTAGCCCGCCGCCACGCCGGTCAGGTCGGCCAGCACCCCGTACGCGGGTCGCTCGGACACCGGCAATGCCCGTGACGGCAGGTCGGGCACCGTTTCGGTCCGAGCCCGCGATACGAGCAGGAGGCCGCGGTCGGTCCGGCGCGCCTCCAACGGAGGAACCGGGTCGAGTTCGGGCAGCCGTTCGCGCGGCACGCGTACCCACCCCCGGCTGTCCGGTAGCTGCTCGACCACCGCGGAGCCCGGCCGCCACTGTTCGGCGGCCCGTCCGTCCCGGATCCGTACGGCCCGATCGGTGGAGGCGACCGCGCGCGGGTCGTGGCTGACGAGGATGACGCCGGTGCCGGCGGCCGCGATCCGGGCGAGCAGATCGTAGACCTCCGACGGCCGACCGCTCGTCCAGCTCACCCGTCGGCTCGTCGGCGAGCAGCAGCCGCGGTTCGTGCGCGACGGCGGCGCAGACCGCGACGCGCTGCGCCTCACCCCCCGACAGCTCCTGCACCGGACGGTCCAGCAAGCGGTCGACCTCCAAGCGGGCACAGGTCTCCCGCGCGCGCTGCTCAGCCTTCGCCTGCGGCACTCCGGTCAGCCGCAGCTGCAAGGCAACGTTCTGCACCACCGACAGCTCGGGCAGCAGGCCGCGGCCGGCGAACTGGTCGATGAACCCGACCGAGCGAGCGCGCCACTCTCGACGCTGTCCGGCGGTCAGCTCGTGCAAGGCGGTGCCCGACACCACGACGGTGCCGGCGACGACGGGCTGCTCGCCGGTGATGACGCGAAGCAGGGTCGACTTCCCGGATCCGTTGGGTCCCTGCACGAGGAGCCGCTCACCGACGGCGAGGGTGAGATCGGAGCCGCGCAGCGCCATCACCGAGCCGGCGGCGCCCTGATAGGCGACGAAGACGTCCCGCACCTCCACCACCCATCCACTCATCTGCAGGTCCAGGTCGGTCACCGGCGGCCAGGCCTCCCGGAAGGCGGTTGCCGCCGCGACCAGCGACGCAGCCAGCACCCCCACGGCGGCCGTCACGGCCACCACCAGCACCGGCAGGCCGCCGAGCACGGCCCGCAGTGGGGGCACGACCATTTCTCCCCCGGGTCCGGTCAGCAGCAGCCGTACCCCCAGCACGGTCAGCAGCAGACCGCCGGCCAGCCCGATCGGCACGCCGACGACCGCCACCAGGAGCCGCGCCGCAGCAACCGGGACCGTAGGCCGGCCGGCGTCACCCCGTCGAGCTCCAGGGCCAGCTGGTCGACCTGTGACTCCTCGACGTCGGCCCGGACCCCGGTGCCGGCGGCCACCATGGCCAGCCCCAGCGCGACCGCTCCCGCCACCACCAGCAGCAGGATGGACCGCGCGGCGACCGGGTCGTCGATGATCGCCCGGGCCAGGTCGGCTCGGAAGGACAGAGTCGCCGCCGACGCCGGCGAGGACTCGAGCGCTGTCCCGTACGGCGGCCAGGCTCTCGGCCGGGACGCGCGATCCAGACCCGGCTGACGAACGCCCGAGCCCGGTCTGACCTGGTTGAGCAGGGACACGACGCCGACGCGGTCGGCGAGGAGGAAGTGCTGGCTGCCGGTCGGGAACCGGGGCAGCACGGCGACGATCTGGGCAGGAACGCTCTGGCCGTTGACGGTGAGCACCAGGCGTCCGGAGGCGCCGGCCCGCGCCGCCGTGTCCGGGTCGACGGCGACGGCCAGCGGCGGTCGGGTCCTCGCTTCCACGAACCCGGGAGTGATCACGATCCGGGCGTCGCCGAACCGGTACGCGATGTCGGCGGCTCGCCGGTTGGGTCGCTACTGTCGGCCTGGCCGCTGCCCCACCCCGACCAGTCCCAGCCGGCCGCCTGCCCGTCGATCCGCAGCTGGCTGAGGCGCAGGCGGCCGGCGGTGACCTCACGATCCGCCTCGCCCTCGCCGGCGCGTGCTCACGCCGGGTGAGCCGGATCTCCGACTCCGCGATCTCCAGACCCTGCACGATGCGGGCCTCGCCCCACCCCGGGCAGCTCCGCGGTCAGTTCCGGACCGGAGCCGTCGAAGCGACACCAGCTGCTGCCGCCCGTCGGCGGTGCTGAGCCACAGCCCCAGCGTGATGTCGGCGTCGACGCCCTGCGCCGTGAGCGTGATGCGCCGCGCGCCGGCGGGAATGACCGGCGCAGCGGGATCCGGCGGCCGGTCCGCACTCAGCTGCTGAGCGAGCGCCTCGGCCGTCACCGAGGCACCGGTCGTCGCGGAGAACTCGTGCATCTCGGTCAGCGCCTCCGGGATCGACGCCGGTGAGCGGCAGGACGAGCGCCTGCGGGGTGCCGCCGAACGCGGTCACCGCGGAGGTGACGACGGGCCGGACCACGGTCCCGGGCGCGACCTCGCGCAGCCGGTTGCCGTCGAGCGCCTCCAGCGGGGCGGCGATCCGGGCACTCGGCGCCACCGAGTACGTCGAGGGGGACCCGGTAGGCCGCCTGGTCCTCCCCGGACTGTCGCAGACTCTCCCGGTAGCCGGCGGTGAACACCAGCAGGCAGCACGACGCGGCCAAGAACCCGGCCGTGACCATGGGCAGCAAGGGCCGGCGCCGGGCGATGATCCGGGTGCTGGAGGCCGCCGTCAGGATCTCGCGGCGACGGCGGCCGATCGTGACCAGATACGGCCAGACCAGGGCGGTCAGCAACCCGACGGCCACCACCGACGCGACGACCGCGAGGGTCGGCAGCGAGCCCGCGGGGTGGCGGCGATCCGGCGGCGGCTCCGACTCCGCCGCTGAGCACCAGGAACGGGAGCAGCGCCGAGGCCACCAGCGCGAACACCGTGACGTACCGGGCGGCGCCCGCGCCGGTGGCCGGCCAGCGCGTGACCGCGGTGACGCCAACCACGGCGAGCACCGCCAAGGCGACCAGCACCGGCAGCGGCCGACACCACCGCCGAGGCGGCCGCAGCCAGCCCGCCCCGGCCCCGGCCGCCGCTGAGCCCCGTCCCCGAGACGCGCAGCGCGACCACCAGCGCGGCGACGCCGGTGCCGACCCGCACGCCGACGAGCACCGAACGCGACGCCTGCAGCAAGCGTCACGCCGGTGATCTGCGCCGAGCTCCCACCGCGCCGGACGAGCAGGACGCCGACCAGCTGTTGGCGCCGGCGCAACCAGGCGGCGACCACCAGGCACAGACCCGAGCTGCAGGGCTCCGGCACCGGCGCCCAGCACGGCGAACCGGTCCGCCGAGGCTGCGGCCCGAGCCTCGGCGGCGGCGACGGCCTCCGCCGGCCAGACGACCGACAGCGGTCCGTCACCCGGCCAGGTTGACCTCGTCCGACAGGTCGCTGAGGGCGCGGACGTACCGGTCGACACCGGCGGCGGCGATCGCCCGTCCGTCCAGCGTCCCGAACCAGGCGAGCGTACGGCCGAACAGCTGCAGCGAGGCGAGGTCGGCGATCCGCTCCGGCGCGCCGCCCAGGAGCAGCGGTCGGTTGGCCCCGATCAACCCGACGCCGACCAGCCGCTGGTCGGTGAGCTCGGCGGTGCCGGTGACCACGATGCCCAGCTCACGCTGCGCCCGCTCGGCCCCGTCGAAGGTCGTCGTCGACCCCGGGTAACCGGATCGACACCACCTCGCACCGCGTCGGGGTGCAGACGCTGGGCAAGCCGGCCGGAGGTCAGCCGTACGCGGCGCTCGATCTGGTCGAGCGCGGCCAGGCTGACGACGGTGCTCGCGATCGAGATCGGCTTGAACACCAAGCGCGCGGGCGACCGACGTCACCCCGGCGTCGCTCAGGCCGGTCCGGACGGTGCTGTCGAGACGGGCGGCGGACTCGCCACGCAGATTCCGGTAGGTGTTCGCGAGCACCGTCCGCTCGTACGCCGGGAGGGAGTCGAGGGTCCCGGTCACGGCCGCGGCGCCGGACTCTTGGCGCAGGCCGGCGGCGAAGACCGGGAACGCGACGGCGAGGGCGACCCCGAGGCACAGCAGGAGCCACGGCAGCGGTCGGTGGCGGATGCCCGCCCCCGCCAGGCCCAGCTCCACCCGCATTCCCCGATTATCGTCTGGCGATCCCCAAGCGTGCGGGGATCGCGTCGGCTCACCGTCGCCCGCGTAGCGTACTTCTTCTTGGCGCGTCGACCCGTGCTCGATGACACCTTCGGCGACTTCGCGCATCGACTTGCGCAGGTCCATCGCCGTCTTCTGGATCCAGCGGAATGCTTCGGGCTCGCTCAGCCCCAGGCCGGTCTGCAGCATCCCCTTGGCCCGATCGACCGCCTTGCGGGACTCCAGCCGCTCGGCCAGATCGCTGACCTCTGCCTCCACGGCCTGGATCTCGGCGTAGCGGGCCCGGGCGATCTCGATGGCCGGAATCAGGTCGGCCTTGCCGAACGGCTTCACCACGTACGCCATCGCGCCGGCCTGGCTCGCCCGATCGACCAGTTCGCGCTGGCTGAAGGCGGTCAGCATCACGACGGGCGCGATCCGCTGGCTGGCGATCTGCTCCGCCGCCGTGATGCCGTCGAGCTTCGGCATCTTGACGTCCAGCACCACCAGATCCGGCTTCAGATCGCTGGCCAGTTCGACGGCCGCCTCGCCGTCTCCGGCCTGACCGACGACGTCGTACCCCTCCTCGGTCAGCATCTCCACGAGGTCGAGCCGAATCAGTACTTCGTCCTCGGCGACAACCACTCGGGTAGCCGGCCCGGCAGCGCTGCTCTGGGTCTCTGTCTCGGTCACGGGGACACTCTAGCCAGCCCGTGTTACGCCAAATCTGCATCTTGCGGAGGGCTCGATCGGCACGCTGTGGCAGAATGATCCGGCCCCGGCCGGGGTGGCGGAATGGTATACGCGGACGGCTCAAACCCGTCTGTCCGCAAGGACATAGGGGTTCGACTCCCCTTCCCGGCACTGTTTGGTTGCCTCAATGGCTCGCTCCGCTCGCGCAGGATCGCGCTCCCGGACCCCACTGTCTTCCTCCCTCGCTCGCGAACGAACAGCGTGTCGTCCTCACTCGTCCGACTCGGGAGTCCGCGCGACCTGAGCATGCGAGCTGGTGCTCGCCGCCTCGCGCAAGCCTGGTGCGCCGAGGTCGTCGGGCAGGGTTACAGGGGCAGGCCGAGGCGGCGGACGCGGAGCATGTTGGTGTGGCCGGCGACGCCGGGGGGCGAGCCGGCGACGATGATCACCCGGTCTCCTTCGACACCCGCCCGCTCTCGGTCAGCGCCTCGTCGACCTGGCGGATCATCTCGTCGGTGTGGGCCACCGTCGGCGTCAGGTACGACTCGACACCCCAGCTGAGGGTCAGTGCCGATCGGGCGGCCTCGTTCGGGGTGAAGGCCAGCACGGGAATCGACGAGCGGAGCCGCGACAGCCGCCGGGCCGCGTCACCGGAGAAGGTGAAGGCGACCAGGAACTTGGCCCCGACCCGCTCCCCCACCTCGGCCGCCGCCTTGGTGATCACGCCACTGGTCGTGTGCGGGTCCCACTCGATGGCCTGCATCCGATCCATGCCGTGCGATTCGGTGTTCTCGACGATGCGCGCCATGGTCTCGACGGTCCGCACCGGGTACTCGCCCCACGCTGGTCTCACCCGACAACATGACCGCGTCGGCCCCGTCGAGGATCGCGTTGGCGACGTCGGAGGCCTCCGCCCGCGTCGGTCGCGGCGCGGAGATCATCGACTCCAGCATCTGGGTCGCCACGATCACCGGCTTCGCCCAGCGTCGGGCGGCGGTGACGATCTTCTTCTGGACCAGCGGCACCTCCTCCAGCGGAAGCTCCACGCCGAGGTCCCCGCGCGCCACCATGAAGGCGTCGAAGGCGTCGATGATCTCGTCGAGATTCTCGATCGCCTGCGGCTTCTCGATCTTGGCGATGACCGGGACCCGGCGGCCCTCCTCGTCCATGATCTTGTGCACGAGGTCGATGTCGGAGGCGCTGCGTACGAAGGACAGGGCGATCATGTCGACGCCGGCCTGCAACGCCCAGCGCAGGTCCTCGGAGTCCTTCTCACTCATCGCGGGCACGCTGACCATCACACCCGGGCAGGTTGATGCCCTTGTTGTTGCTGACGTCGCCGCCGACCACGACCTTGGTCACCACGTCGGTGTCGGTGACCTCGGTCGCCTCCAGCAGCAGCCGGCCGTCGTCGATCAAGATCAAGTCGCCAGGCTTGACGTCGCCCGGGCAGGCCCTTGTACGTCGTCGAGCAGCGCTCGACCGTGCCGGCGACGTCGTCGACGGTGATCGTGAAGGTCGCCCCGTTCTCGAGGAACTCCTTGCCGGACGCGAACCGCCCGAGCCGGATCTTCGGGCCCTTGGAGATCGGCCAGCACGCCGACCGGACGGCCGGCCGCGGCCGCCGCCGCCCGTACGTTGTCGAGGTTCTGCTGATGAGCCGAGTACTCGCCGTGACTCATGTTGAGCCGGGCCACGTCCATGCCGGCCGCCACCAGTTCCGCCAGACGCTCCGGCGCTGAGGACGCAGGTCCCAGCGTGCACACGATCTTTGCTCTACGCACGAGTCGCACACTAGCGAAGCCGTCTTACGGTGTCGTTACCGGTGAGGCCGCTCAGAGCGACCGGACCCTCAGGGCACGTCGACGACGTCCAGGGCGTGCTGGAGGTCGTCGGGGTACGGGGAGGTGAACACCATCTGCTCACCCGGTGGTCGGATGGGTGAAGCCCAGCCGGACGGCGTGCAGCCACTGCCGGTCGAGACCGAGCCGGGCGGCGAGCACCGGATCGCCGCCGTACATCGGATCCCCGACACAGGGATGCCGGATCGCCGCCATGTGCACCCGGATCTGGTGGGTCCGACCCGTCTCCAGCGACACCTCCAGCAGCGTCGTGCCGAGATGGGCCTCGAGCGTCTCGTAGTGGGTCACGCTGTGCCGGCCCGACTGGGTGATGGCCATCTTGTACTCGGCGGTCGGATGCCGACCGATCGGAGCCTCGATGGTGCCGCGGAACGGATCGGGATGGCCCTGGACGAGGGCGTGATAGGTCTTGTCGACCGACCGGGACCGGAAGGCCTGCTTGAGCACCGTGTAGGCCGTCTCGCTCTTGGCCACCACCATCAGACCGGAGGTGCCGACGTCGAGCCGCTGGACGATGCCCTGCCGCTCCGGGACCCCGGACGTGGAGATCCGGAAGCCGGCGCCCGCCAGGTGGCCCAGCACCGAGGGTCCGCTCCAGCCGACGCTCGGGTGCGCCGCCACGCCCACGGGCTTGTCGATCACCACGATGTCGTCGTCGTCGTACAGGATGCCCAGACCCGTCGACCTCCTGGGAACGACCCGGACGGCCGCGGCTCGGCGTCGAGTTCGACCTCGAGCATCGCGCCGGCGTGAGCCCGCTCCGACTTCGCGACCTCCCGGCCGTCGAGGCGGACCTGGCCTCGCCCGATCAGGTCGGCGGATCGCTGGCGAGACAGACCGAGCATCCGGGCCATCGCGGTGTCGACCCGCTCGCCGTCGAGACCGTCGGGGACCAAGACCACCTTCAGCTCACCCATCAGCCGTCGGTTCGTGGGCGGCGGCGCCGGTGCCGGCTTGGCGTAGCGTTCGCCGCCGATCCCGACGCCCTTGATGACGGCCAAGATCATGATCAGCACGGCGGCCGCGCTGATGCACATGTCGGCCACGTTGAAGATCGGCCAGTACGGCAGCTGCAGGAAGTCCACGACGTGGCCGCGCAGCGGCCCGGGGCTACGGAAGATGCGGTCCATCAGGTTGCCGCGTGACGCCGGCGCAGAGCAGGCCCAGCGCGACCGCCCAACCCGGATGACCCAGCCGCGGGACCAGGCGGATGATCACGAAGGCGACCACCGCGCGCCAAGATCGCGAAGACGATACGTGAACTGTTCGCCCAGGCTGAACGCCGCCCCCGGATTGCGAATCAGGCGAGAGTCAGCAGGCCGTTGAGCAACTCGACCGGCCGCTGTGGATCGAGCAGCCGCGACCGCGATGATCTTGGTGACGATGTCGGCGGTCAACCCGGCCAACGCCACCGACGGCGAACAACCAGCGATACCTGCGGCGCCTCGGCGAGATTCCGCCGACGCAGGTGATGAGGCTATCGACGCTCCTCGCGCTGCTTGCAGGCCACGCACAAGGTCGCCCGGGGGAACGCCTGGAGCCGTCCCTTGCCGACCGGCTTGCCGCAGTTGTCACAGCTTCCGTACGTGCCGAGCTCGATGTGCCGCAGCGCGAGCTTGGACTGGTCGAGCATCTCGCGGGCGTTGTTGGCCAGCGACATCTCGGCATCGCGCTCGAAGTTGGCCGAGCCGACGTCGGCGGGATCGCGTCCGGCGCCCTCGTTGCCGTCGCGCAGCAATCCCACCAGTTCCGCGGTCGAGATCTCGATCTGGCTCTCGAAACGGGCCACGTCCTCTTCCAGTGCCGCCTTCACCTCGTCCAGTTCGGCCCTGTCCATGGCTCCTCGCCCTCCCGAACCGGCAGCGCGAGACGTCGACGACATCGACCGAGCTAGCTCGTTTGGAGCCCTGACCAGCGGCGCCCGCCCTGGTGGTGGTCATGCTGCCCCCTACTAGGTGTGAAGTGACGCAGAGACACTAGGACGCATTCAACCGTTGTTCAACGACCGCTGCTGATATTTCGCTGAGTTGCATCCGGCGCGGCTCGCCGGCTCCGGCGCGTCCGGCTCGCCGCCGATCGAGCGGCGCTGTACCGGCTTGCCTTAGCGTTGATCACCCAGCAGGGCATCCAACCGCGGCGTGTCGCTGCTCGCGCCGCCGCCGAGGGTCGGGGGATCGTCGTGATCTCTGGGCTCCGTCCCACGGTCCCGGACGAGCTGTCGCTGCCCGTTGCTGGCCGCCGCGCCCTCATCGCCGATGCCGGCCGACGGCTGGGCCGCGTCCGGCACGTCGTCCGGCTCGGCCTTGGCGTTCTCCAACGTCTGGATCTGGTCGCGCAGCTGCGCGGTCAGATTCTGCCGATACGTGGACTCGAAGCTGCGCAGCTGGTCGACAGTGACAGAGAGTTCGTCGCGCTGTCGTTCCAGTACACCGAACATCTCGGATCGGCGGTTGTCGATGTCACGGTCGAGCGCCTCGGCCCGGCTCAGTGCGTCACTCTGAAGTCGCTCGGCGTGAACGCGGGCCTCGGACTCGATGCGCTCCGCACGGGTCTGGGCGTCGGTGGTCACCTGGTGCGCACTCCGGTTGGCCTCCTCGCGGATCCGGTTCGCGTCCGCGGTCGACTCGGCGACCAGTCGCTCCGACTGCTCGGTGGTCATCTCCACCAGCCGGACGACGGCCGAACTGGCTTCCTTGCTGGTCGTCACCACGATGGGCTCCGGGCCCGCCGGTGCGGTGGAGACGCCAGCCGAGGGCGCCGGCACCTCGGCGCCCGACGCACCGGGTGCCGACTTGAGCGACTCGATCTGCTTCTTGAGGTTGGCGTTCTCGTCGGTCAACTGCTCGAACGCGGCCTCGACCTCGTCGACGAACTCGTCGACCTCAAGCACCTCATAGCCAGATTTCCGGGCCATCCTGAATCGCTTGTTCCGCACGTCGTCCAGCGTCAGCGTCATCGTCCACCTCGGAGTTGTTTTCGGGCATGCCGAGCAGCCCTACGCATGCCAATCGGTGACTACCGTACCCAATTCGAGACGGCGTTTCACATTCAACTGAGTGTCCGGCGCCAGGCGCAGGACGCTACCCGGCAGGCCTCAACAGCACGACTGCGTTCACGCGCATCAAGATGCTGACCCCGATGAACAGGCCGATGAAGGCCAGATCGAGCATGATGTTGCCGATCCGTACGGGCTTCAGCACCTTGCGCAGCGCCCGCAGCGGCGGGTCGGTGATGGAGTAGATGATCTCGGCCACGACCAGCATCGGGCCTCTCGGTTCCCACTCACGCACCAAGACGGGGATCCAGGACAAGATCATCCGGGCGAACAAGACCAGCAGAAAGATCCACAAGACCCAGTCGATGATCGTTCCGACGACAAACATTCTCTCCCCGTGCTCTGTCCCAGCTGCCTCATTGCTACTTCAGGCGCAGAGCCCGGATGCCGCCTCAACTCTGGTTGAAGAAACCACCCGCGATGCGCTCTTTGTCTTCGGCTGCGACGCTCACGTTGTGCGGGGACAACAAGAACACCTTGCTTGTGACACGTTCGATAGTGCCACGCAGACCAAAGATGAGGCCAGCAGCGAAGTCGACCAGCCGCTTGGCGTCGACATCCTCCATCTCGGAGAGGTTCATGATGACCGGTACGCCGTCGCGGAAGTGCTCCCCGATCGTGCGCGCCTCGTTGTAGGTACGCGGGTGGACCGTGGTGATCCGCGACATGTCGGCCGTCCGGGGGCTCGAGGCTGGTGAATGGGTGACCACCGTGCTGGCGGCGTGAGCACCGTTGGACCCGTTCGGACCGCCGTTGGTGGTCCGCTTGCTCTCCAGGGTGGTGACCTTGGCGGCAGGCTGCGCCATGAGCTCGTCACGACTCAGACCCTCGGTCTGCTCGTAAGCGCCGTTGGGAGCGCCGTTGCGCTCCTCCTCTTCGCCATAACGATCGTCGGTCACCAGCCCGAGCCAGGCCGCCGCGCGCTTCAGTCGTTCCGCCATTTGCTTGCCCTCATCTCGCTGACACCCGCTGAGTAGCTGCAAATCGCTAGCCACCCAGCGCTTTTCGATGACAGTACCGCTCAGCCGACCCGATCTCCGGCAGCCTCCGCCGCGACACGCTGGAGAACGGGCGGAGTGTCGTGTCGCCCAAGTTCCGTTGCGTTTGGCGGCGTCCGGTCGATGCCGCGGGCCTACTTCAGGAAGTCAGGCACGTCCAGATCGTCGTCGTCGGGCGCGGGCGGGCGCTGTGCCGGCCAGCCCGGGGACCCGCCCGGCACGCCGGAAGGGGCGCCGGACTCACCGGAGCACCGGGAGCCGACGCTCCGGCACCGAGGCTGGAACCCGTCCCTCCTGACCCCGCGCCCACGCCGGCGGGCACGCCGCCGGTCGTCGGCCCGTTCGTCGCACCGGCCGGGGCAGGGCGCTGAGCGGTCTGACGCAGATCGGTCGCGCGGCTGATGCCGGGCTGCCGGCGCGGCGGCTGACCGCCCTCGAACCCGGCGGCGATGACTGTGACCCGGACCTCGTCGCCGAGGGCGTCGTCGATGACGGTGCCGAAGATGATGTTGGCGTCCTCGTGCGCCGAGCTCTGAATCAGGTCCGCCGCCGCCGAGACCTCGAACAGTCCGAGGTCTGAACCACCGGCGATGGAGAGCAGGACGCCGTGGGCACCCTCGATGCTGGCCTCCAGCAGCGGCGAGGAGACCGCCATCTCGGCGGCGGCCCGAGCCCGGTCCTCACCTCGGGCGCTGCCGATGCCCATCAGAGCCGAGCCGGCGTTGGACATCACGGCCTTCACGTCGGCGAAGTCCAGGTTGATCAGGCCCGGGGTGGTGATGAGGTCGGTGATTCCGGAGACACCCTGCATGAGCACCTGGTCGGCCTGCTTGAAGGCGTCCAGGATGGCGATCTGATGATCGACCATCTGCAGGAGCTTGTCGTTCGGGATGACGATGAGCGTGTCGACCTCTTCGCGCAGCGTGGCGATCCCACTCTCCGCCTGGGTCGCCCGGCGCTTGCCCTCGAACGAGAACGGCCGGGTGACGACGCCGATGGTCAAGGCGCCCAGAGCGCGGGCGATCCGGGCCACGACCGGGGCACCTCCGGTGCCCGTGCCGCCGCCCTCGCCAGCCGTCACGAAGACCATGTCGGCGCCCTTGAGGGCATCCTCGATGTCTTGGGCGTGATCCTCTGACGCCTGCCGTCCCTTGTCCGGATCGGCGCCGGCGCCGAGACCGCGCGTCAGATCGCGACCGATGTCGAGTTTCACGTCGGCGTCGCTCATCAGCAGGGCCTGCGCGTCGGTGTTCACCGCGATGAACTCGACCCCGCGGAGCCCCGCCTCGATCATGCGGTTGACCGCGTTGACGCCGCCCCCGCCGACACCGACGACCTTGATGATGGCCAAGTAATTCTGTGAAGCCGAAACCACGTTTCCTACCTCGATCCTGTGGGCGCTGCCGCGGGCACTGCTGAGTCTGGACCTCAGGTCAAGGGGGAAGGGGCGAGGCGTTCGACACTGCGCTGTCAGGTTATGAGCCCCACTCTCGGAGTGTCCATCAAGCCACCGTGACACGCCCAACTGATGAGAAAACCCGTGGTTTGCTGGACCTGCAGTTCAGCTTGACGCTCTGCCGGTGTTCGGGCCGGCTCCAAATCACGTTCGGGCACGCGCCTCTTCCCGCCAGGTGGGGTACGGCGCGGCGGCGCAGCCCGATTTCTGCTGCGCCAGCCGCCACGTGGCGGCAAACGACATCCAGCAGACGGACGGCAGGACCTCAGCGGATGGCGGGGTTGTGGGGGGAGGAGACGTCGATGACCCTTGACTTGCGGGGCAACAGCCCGGCCACGATCTGGGCCTTGAGGCCGGACTGCTCGGCGGTACCCCAGTTGATGGTGACGCCGGAGGCGAGGACGACGGTGAGCTGGCTGGGCGTCGCGGCCTTGATGGTCGTGACCTTGTCTCGGAGGTCGGCGGGGAGGGCCTGGGCCACGATCCCGACCTGGACGAGCAACGCCGCGTTGCTCCGGTCGACCTCAGCCAACACGATGCCGCCCGGCCGCGTGCTGACCTGATCGAACGCGACGCCGGCCTTGTCGACCAGCGTGACGCCGCCGATCTCCTGCAACGCAAGGACCGGGGTGCGTTCCGTGACGATGATGTCGACCGCGTCCGGCCACGCCCGGTCCACCGTGACCGATTCGACCGGCACCAGCCTGGCCACCCGGGCGGCAACCGCGTCCAGATCCTGCCGGGCCAGCGGCAGACCGATCGGCACGCGGGCCGCCTCCCGGACCTGTCCCGCCTCGAGAACGCGTACGCCCGTGACGTTCACCGCCGTGGTCGACAGCACCGAGGAGAATCCGAGCAACCAGACTCCGGTGCCGAGCAGCGCCAGCACCAAGACGGCGACGACCCAGCGCAGCCAGCGCCTCCGCCGGCGCGGCCCCCTTGGATGTCGGGGTGCATATCCGGGCGCGGGGCGGGATGCGCCCGGGGGCCGGGTCAGCGTGGTGCTGGCCATCAACCGTCCTTTCCTGACTGCCGGATCACTGCTCGGGCGCCGATCCGGTTCGGCGACTCAGTTCGGCAACGATGAGGGGGGCGACCTTGGTCACGTCGCCGCAGCCCACCGTGATCACGAGGTCCCCGGGCTGAGCTATCTCGGCAACCGTCGGGGCCGCCTCGTCCCAGACCGGCTCGTACGTGACGTGGGCGGTGCCCGGCCGGATGGCCTCGCTGACGAGCCGGCCGTCGATGCCCGGCAGGGGATCCTCCCGATCGCCGCAGACGTCCATCACCACCACCTCGTCGGCGGGTTCCAGCGCCGCCGCCAGTTCGCGCCAGAAGTCGCGGGTGCGTGTGTACAGGTGAGGCTGGAAGCAGACCACCACCCGACCGGGCTCCGCGGCCACCCGAGCGGCCCGTACGGTGTTCGCCACCTCGGTCGGGTGATGCCCGTAGTCGTCGAAGACGCGGACACCGTCGACCGTGCCGACGAGCTGGAACCGCCGGTAGGTGCCGACGTAGCCGGTGAGCGTCTCCCGGATCTGCACGTCCGTGAGGCCGAACCAGCGGCCCACCGCGTAGCTCGTGGCGGCGTTCAACACGTTGTAATGACCGGGCACCGACAGGGCCAATGCACCGCCGTTGAGTGCGAACGACGATCCGGTGCCGGAGAGGACCACGTCGCTGATCCGCACGTCGCTGCCGGGACTCTCGCCGAACGTGATGATCTCGGGCGGATCGTCGTGGTCGCGTAGCCGCTTCGTGAGCGCCACAGCCCCCGAGTCGTCGGCGCTGATCACCACGGCGCGGACCCCACCCTCGGTCGCGAACCGGTAGAAGCCGTCGGCGTAGTTCTCCGGTGTCCCCCAGTTGACCAGGTGGTCAGGATCGACGTTGGTGACCACGGCGACCTCCCGGGGGTACTGAAGAAAGGTGCCGTCGCTCTCGTCGGCCTCGACGACGAGGATGTCACCGCTGCCCAGGTGACCGCCGGTGTCCATGCCGGTCAGCGCCCCGCCGATCAGGAACGAGGGGTCGAGGCCGCTACCGGTGAGAATCTGCGCGATCATCGCCGTGGTCGTGGTCTTGCCGTGGGTGCCGGCGACCGCCACTCCGCGCCGGTCCCGCATGATCGCGGCACTGATGGCGCTGCGGTGCAGGACACGCAGCCCGCGAGCGCGGGCCTCCACCAACTCCGGGTTGGTATCGCGGATCGCCTGCGTCATGACGACCGTCTGCGCGTCGCCGAGTTGCTCGGCGCGATGCCCGACGTGGACCCGGGCGCCTCGCGCGGCCAACGCACGCAGGTACTTCGAGTCGTTGCGGTCGCTGCCGCTGACCGGTATGCCCAGCTGCATCAGCACGACCGCCACGCTGTTCATCCCGGAGCCGCCGATGCCGACGAAGTGCACCGCCCGGAGCTCCGACAGCGCGGGTGGGTCCACGACGTCGATCAGCGGCATCAGTCCGTCACCCCGGCCCTGGCTACGGCAATCGTCAGCGTCTCCCGCGCCAGCACGGTCGCCGCGTCCCGCGCGCCCACTCCCGCCAGGGCTTCTTCCATGCCGGCGAGCCGCCCCCTCGAGGGATCGGAGTCGCCGAGCAGCCCGAGGACCTCGCTGACCACCCGGTCCGGCACGCACTCGGAGTCGTCGAGCAGAAGGCCACCACCGGCCGCGACCACGGGGGTGGCGTTGCGGGCCTGCTCGCCGTTGCCGACCGGGTACGGCACGAAGATGGTCGGCAGCCCCACGGCGGCGGTCTCCAGCACCGTGCTGGCCCCGCTCCGGCCGAGCATCAGGTCGGCGGCAGCGTAAGCGTCCTCCATGCGTTCAACGTATGCGACCGGGGCGTACACCGCTCCCGTGTCGGGGTCGGTCTCAGCCATCTGGTCGGCGAAGTTCTTCGGGCCGAGGACGTGGAGAATCTGCACTCCACCGGCGAGCAGCCGCGAGCGGGCGCCGCGGGTGGCGGTGTTGATGCTCACGGCCCCCTGCGAGCCGCCACTCACCAGCAGCGTGGGTAGGTCCGTTCGCAGCCCGAAGCCCAACCGGGCGTCGCTTGCTCTCGCGTGCCGATCGAGATCGGTGATCGCGCGGCGTAACGGCAGTCCGATCAGCCGCGCACCCCGCAGGTGTGTGTCCGGGAACGCGGTGAAGACCCGCGTCGCAAACCGGGCCGCCAGCCGGTTCGCCAGCCCGGGCAGCACGTTCTGCTCGTGGATGACCACCGGTACGCGGTGCCGGAGCGCAGCCAGGTACGCCGGCGCGGACACGTACCCTCCGAAGCCCAGCAGGACGTCGGCCCGGACGCTGGTGAGAATCCGGCCCGCCGCGACCACCGAGCGCCACAGCCGCGGCGGCACCAGAGCCAGATCCTTGCCCGGTCGGCGCGGCATCGGCACCGGCGGGATCAGTTCCAGCGGAAGCCCGGCCGCCGGCACGACCACGTTCTCCAGGCCGCGCGGGGTTCCGATCGCGGTGAGCGAGGCGTCGGGTCGTAGCCGCTCGAGTTCGGCCGCGGTGGCGATCAGGGGGGAGGTGTGCCCGGCGGTCCCGCCGCCGGCCAGCACCACGCTGAGGCCGGACCGGACCGGTTCATCGACGCTCACGGCGGAACCCGATCACGGTGGTCATCCGCGGCTTGGGCCGCGCCTTCTTGGCCGCGATCAGCGCGCGCGCTTCGGGTTCGTGGCGGGCGCAGACCAGCAGGACGCCGATGCCGGCCAATGCCGCCAGCAGGGCGGATCCGCCGTAGGAGACCAGCGGCAGCGGTACCCCGGCGATGGGCAGCAGCCGCAGCACCGAACCGAGATTGATCAACGCCTGCGCGGTCAGCCACACCGTCACCCCGGCGGCGGCGTACCGGCAGAACATGTCGTCGGAGCGCAGGGCGATCCGGATCCCGGCGTAGGCCAAGATCAAGAACATGATGAGCACGACCAGGCTGCCGAACAGCCCGAGCTCCTCACCGATCACGGCGAAGATGAAGTCCGAGTGTGCCTCGGGCAACGTCCCCCACTTCTGCCGGCTGGCGCCGAGGCCGACCCCCCACCAACCGCCGGAGGCGATCGCGTACATCCCGATCGTTGCCTGCCGGTTGATCCCATCGATGTCCACCGTTGGGTTCAGGAACGCCTCGAACCGGCTGAGTCGGGTGGCACTGGTCAAGATCAACGTCGCCAGCCCGACCGCGCCGGTGAGGAACAACGCCCCGAAGACCCGCAGCGGGGCCCCCACCATCCACAACACCCCGGCGACGAGACCGATGACGACGGCCGCCGTACCCGCGTCGCCCTGGAAGATGATCAACAAGATGATCATCGCCGCGACCGGCAGGTAGGGCACCAACAGGTGCTTGGGCTGGTCGAGCAGCTTCTGCTTCCGGGCCAGCACGTCCGCACCCCAGACCACCAGGGCCAGCTTGGCGAACTCCGAGGGCTGGAGCCGGATCGGACCGATGTCCAGCCAGTTCCGGTTGCCCTGGAACGTCACTCCCAGCGGCGTGTAGGTCAAGATCAGCAGGCCGGTCGCCAGGGCGAGTCCGACCCACCCGAGGATCCGCAGGCCGTTGTGCGGCAGTTTGACGATGACGACGACGCCGACGATGCCGACCAACAAGAAGACGATCTGTCGTTTGAAGTACCAGTACGAGTCCGCAAAGTTCACGTAGGCCGCCACGCTGGAGGCCGACAGCACCATGAGGACGCCCATCGTGGCCAGCAGCCCAGCGGCAGCCAGCACCAACTGGTAGCTCGTCATCGGCCGATCGAGCACCGCTCGTAGCCAGGCGCTCCTGCCCTTCGACCCCCCCGTTAGCTCATCCTTTGAATTCTGGGAGCCTCTCGGCGACCTCCCGGCCGGTCCGCTACCGGTCCGGCTTCCGATCACCGTGGCCACGCGTCACTCCTCTCCGTCCCTCAGCCGTCGCCGTCGGCGGCATTCCCCGACGCACGAGGAAGCTCCGCGACGGCCGCGACGAAGGCGTCGCCGCGGGCGGCATAGTCGGTGTACATGTCCTTGCTCGCACAACCCGGCGCCAGCAGCACGACGTCGCCGGGCGCAGCCAGCGAGACGGCCGCGGCGACGGCCTGAGCCATGGCTCTAGTTTCGACTGCGTTGATCACGATCACCGGCACATCGGGTGCGTGTCTGGCGAGCGAATCCGCAATCAGGGCCCGGTCGACGCCCAGCAGGACCGCCCCGGCCATGCGTTCGGAATGCCGACGAACCAGATCGTCGAAGTCGGTCCCCTTGGCCTGTCCGCCGGCGATCCACACCACCCGCTCGAACGCCCGCAGCGCCGCCTCCGCCGCGTGGGGATTGGTGGCCTTCGAGTCGTCCACGAACCGTACGCCGTCGCGCTCGGCCACGGTCTGGATCTTGTGCGGCCCCACCGCAACATCGCGGAGGCCCTCGCGCACGGCCGGCGCGGAAACCCCGAAAGAGCGGGCCAGTGCGGCCGCGGCGAGCGCGTTCTCCACGTTGTGTGGCGCCAGCGGGGAGACGTCGGTGATCTTGGCCAGCTCCAAGGCGGAGTCCTTGCGCTGGCTGATGAACGCCCGGTCGACGAGCAAGTCGTCCACCACCCCGAGCATCGACGGGCCGGGGGTGCCGAGGGTGAAGCCGATGGCTCGGGCGCCCTCGACCACTTCGGCCTCCTCGACCATCGCCTCGGTGACCGGATCGGCCACGTTGTAGACGCACGCCGCCGAGACACGTGTATAGATCCTGGCCTTGGCGGCCCGATAGTCCGCGAACGTGCCGTGCCACTCCAGGTGGTCAGCCTGGAGGTTGAGGACGGCGGCGGAGTGCAGGGCCAGCGAACTGGACCAGTGCAGCTGGTGGCTCGAGAGTTCGACGGCCAGCACGTCGTAGGGCTCGGGATCCAGGACGGTCTCCATCACGGGCCGCCCGATGTTGCCGACCGCCGCCGTGCGCAGCCCGGCGGCCCGCAGTATCGACTCCAGCATCTGGGTGGTGGTGGTCTTGCCGTTGGTCCCGGTGACCCCCAGCCAGGGGATGTTCTTGGCGGGCCTGGCCAACCGCCAGGCCAGCTCGACCTCGCTCCAGATCGGCACCGAGCGCTCCGCAGCCTGCACCAGCAAGGGATGGCCGGGCGGCCAACCGGTGGTGATGACGAGATCCGCGTCGGCCGGCAGGCTCGCGCTCGATCCGGGCCCCAGCCGGACTTGCGCCCCCAGCGTCTCGAGCAACCGGGCGCGGTCGGAGGTCCGCTCGTTCACGGCGTCGTCCAGGACGACCGTCCGCGCGCCGAACTCCAGCAAGCCATCGGCGGCGGCGAAGCCGGACACTCCCAGTCCGGCCACCACCACCGTCGCCTGCTCCCACGGCGAGGCCCCGTCCGCGGCCGCCAACCAAGTTAATGTCATGTTGTCCGGCTCGCGCACGCTCCGCGCCTCAAGACTCGGTCTTCCTCTCTCACTCGCAGACGCGGCGCCCAAACAGCTCGCTCCGCTCGCGGGGCGCGTCTGCTCCTTCGCTCGTCCAGACCGAGCCGGCGCTCCGCTAACGACGCTCGCCGGTCACTCACCGGCCACTCACCCACTCGGCGTAGAACAGCCCGAGCCCGGCGGTGACGAAGAGCCCGCAGATGATCCAGAACCGCATGACGATCGTGACCTGCGCCCAGTTGAGCATTTCGAAGTGGTGGTGCAGTGGCGACATCTTGAACAGGCGTCTGCCCTTGGTGAGTTTGAAGAAACCCGTCTGGAGGATCACCGACATCACCTCGACCACCAGCAGGCCGCCGAGGATGACGAGCAGGATCTCGGTCCGGGAGAAGATGGCCATCCCGGCCAGCGCCCCGCCCAGCGACAGGGATCCGGTGTCGCCCATGAAGATCTTCGCCGGCTCGGCGTTCCACCACAGGAAGCCGAAGCAGGCCCCGGCCAGGGCCACGGAGACGACCGCCAGGTCGTACGGATCGCGCACCTCGTAGCACTTCGGACCCGCGGACCCGACGTAGGCACACGACTGGTTGTACTGCCAGAGGTTGACCAGCATGTACGCCCCGAAGACCATCACGCAGGCGCCGGCGGCCAGACCGTCGAGTCCGTCGGTCAGGTTGACGGCGTTGCTGGAGGCGGCGATGAGGAGCATCACCCACGCCACGACCAAGATCACCGGCAGCCGGAGGAAGTCGATGTCGCGCAGGAAGGAGACGTACTGCGAGGCCGGCGTGATGCCACGATCGTCGGGAAATTGCAGCGACAGCAGGGCAAAGGCGACCGCCACGATCGACTGCCCGGCGATCTTGGCCTTGCTGCGGAGGCCGAGGGAGCGCTGGTTGCGGATCTTGATGTAGTCGTCGAGGAAGCCCACCGCACCCAGCCCGACGAACAGGAACAAGATCAGTAGTCCGGAGGCCGTGGGGGGTGACATGACGATCAGGTGGGCCGAGAAGTACGCGATCAGGACCGCCGCGATGATCACCAGGCCCCCCATGGTCGGGGTGCCGCGCTTGACGTGGTGGGAGGTCGGCCCGTCGTCGCGGATCAGCTGGCCGTAGCCCTTCTTCACCAGCACCCGGATGGCCAGTCGGGTGCCGAGCAGGGTGCCGAGCAGGGCAATGCTGCCCGCGAGAACAATTGATCTCACGCGCGGTCCCCGGTTGCTCGATTCGGCTGCTGGCTGGTGGCGGAGTCTGGATCGGCGCCGCAGATCTCCTCGGCCACGGTGTCCAAGGCTAAGCCACGCGAGGCCTTGATCAGAACGACGTCGTCGGTGCCGAGCTCGGCCAGCACCGCCGCGACCGCCGTCGCCCGATCCGGCACGGTGATGATCTGGGGGATGACCCCGGGGCGATGGCTGAGCGTCTTCTCGGCGGCCCCGGCGGCGATGTCGTCGGCGTAGGAACCCAGCACCACCACGTGCGTTATCCCGCTTTCCGCCACGTATCGGCCCAGGGCTCGATGTTCAGCGGCGGATTCGGGCCCGAGCTCCAACATGTCCCCCAGCACGGCCCACGTAGCGACGCCTCCGGCCGAGCGGGCGATGTCGGTCAGCGTGTCCACGGCCGCCCGCATCGACTCGGGATTGGCGTTGTACGCGTCGTTGATGACGAGGCCGCCGCCGGGTCGCCGCCGCATCTCCATCCGCCACCGGGACCGCGGCCGGGCTCGACCGAGCGCGTCCGCGCTCTGCACCACGCCCAACCCGAGCGCACGTGCCGCAGCGATCACGGCCAGTGCGTTGGCCACCTGATGCCGGCCCGATACCTGCAGCTGCACCTCGACGTCAGGATCAGACCCCCGGCTGCTGTGCACCCGGAAGCGACAGCAGCCCTCGCGATCAGGGTGGACGTCGCTGGCCCAGAGAGCGTCATCGGCGCTGGGGCGCCCGGCGACGCCGTAGCCGACGAGCTGCGCCTCCGTCCGGGTCTGCATGCCCCAGGAACGAGGGTCGTCGGCGTTGAGAACGGCGACTCCCGTCGCGGGTAGCGCCTCGACCAGTTCGCCCTTGGCGGTGGCGATGGCGTCGACCGAACCGAACTCCCCGAGGTGGGCGGAACCGACGTTGAGCACGACACCCACCTCGGGCGGGGCGATCTGGCACAAATACGCGATGTGCCCGACGCCGCGGGCGCCCATCTCGGCCACCAGGAAACGGGTGTCGCCCTCGAGCCGGGCGACGGTGAGCGGCAGGCCGACCTCGTTGTTGAAGTTGCCGTACGGAGCGACCGTCGGACCGGCGCTCTCCAGCACCTGCGCGAGCAGGTCCTTGGTCGAGGTCTTGCCCGCCGATCCCGTGATGCCCGCGACCCGCAGGCCGGCTGTGCGCCCGCGGTCGACCTGGTCCCGCGCGATCCGGCCCAGGGCCAGCAGCGGATCGTCGGTTCGCAGGCACGGGCCTGCTGCGTCGGCGACCGGACGTGCCGTGAGGGCGGCGACCGCGCCGGCCGCGAACGCCTGGGCGACGAAGTCGTGCCCGTCGGCGTGCTCGCCCGGCAGGGCGACGAAGAGCGATCCCGGCTGGATCAGGCGGGAATCGACCACGAGCCCCGAGATCGGCGCCGAGTTCATCGCTGCTGAGTTCGGGACAGCCGAGCCGGACTGGATCTCGGCGCCCAGCAGGTGGGCCACCTCCGCGACACTGACCGCGATCACGGTGCGGGCTCCGACGTTCGGGAAAGCTCGGCCCACGCCGTCTGGACCACCTCGACGTCGTCGAAGGGCAGGATCCGGCCGGCGGCCTCCTGACCGGTCTCGTGGCCCTTGCCGAGCACCGCCAGGACGTCGGCCCGACCGGTGCGTGTCATCCCCAGTTCGATGGCGCTGCGCCGGTCACCGCCGTCGACGACGGCGACCTCACGCCCGTGACGGCGCCGCTGCGCCTGCTGTTCGGCGTGGGCTCCGCGGAGGATCTCGGCCCGGATCGCGGCCGGATCCTCTGACCGCGGATTGTCGTCGGTGACCACCACGACCTCGGCGCCGGCGACGGCCGCCGCTCCCATCGGCTCCCTTTTGTGGGGATCACGGTCGCCGCCGCAACCGAGGACCACCACTCGACGCGCTCCAGCCAGCGCGTTCAGGACGGCGGTCACCGCCTGCGGTGTGTGCGCGAAGTCGACGAAGACGGCCGGGCCGGGCGGGCTCAGACTGACCCGCTGCATCCGGCCCGGCACGCCGGCCTGCGCGAGCCCCAGAGCCGCCTGCTCGAGGTCGACTCCGGCCAGATCTGCCATGGCCAGCGCCGTCAGTGCGTTGCGTACGTTGAAGTCCCCCGGCAGGCCAAGGGTGAACTCGAGTTCGGAGTCCGGCGTACGCGCCGTCACCGCCACCCGCCCATCGCCCAGGCGAGCGCTCGAGGTGACGGTGTAGTCGGCCCGACCGGGGTACAGGCTGACGCCGCACAGTTCGAGCTGCCCGGACCGCCGCAGGCGCTCGGCCAGCAGCTGCCCCCGCTCGTCGTCGAGATTCACGACCGCTCGACGCGCGCGCTCGGGGGTGAACAGGCGAGCCTTGGCCTCGAAGTAGGCGTCCAGGTCGCCGTGGAAGTCCAGATGGTCTCGGCCGAAGTTGGTGAAGGCCGCTACGTCGAAGGTGAGCGCGTCGACCCGCCCCAGCGCCAGCGCGTGCGACGACACCTCCATCACCATCGCCGCCGCACCACGCTCGGCGAGCACCGCAAGCACCGCCTGCAGTTCGGGCGCCTCCGGCGTGGTGATGGTGGTCCGAGGACCGGCCACGGTGACCCCGTCCAGGGTGAAGCCCAGCGTCCCCACCACGCCGGTGGGGAGCCCGGCGCTCCGCAGCGCCGCCTCGAGGAGATAGCTGGTGGTGGTTTTGCCGTTCGTACCCGTGATGCCGAACATCAAGCGGCCGTGGCTCGGGTGTCCGTAGACCGCAGCCGCAAGTCCACCGAGGAGTCTGCGCGGGTCCGCCACCGCCACCACCGGGGCCGGGAGGGCGGTGAGGCGTTCCCGTCCAGGAAGGTCGGTCAGCACCGCCACGGCCCCCGCCATGACGGCCAGCTCGGCGAAATCGGCGCCATGGCGCGTCGATCCCGGCAACGCTACGTACAGGTCGCCGGGCTGGACCAGCCGCGAGTCGAGGGTGATCCCGCTGATCGCGACGTCGGCTGCCAGACCGGGTTCCACCTCGACCCGTTGCGGGCCGACAGCGGGCAGCAGCTCGCTCAACCGTGTCCGGCGCGGACGCCGCGGGCGCAGGGCCGCGACAGCCGACCTCGGGGTGGAGGCTTCCTCGGCGGGCACCAGACGACGCTACCTAGTACTTACGCCCGGAAGCTCGACGGGACCCGCGCCTCACTCATCGCCCCACTTGATCGGCTTCGGCTTGGACTGCTTGGTCGTCGGAGCCACCGAGTACCGCGGCAGGGCGAAGGCCATGATGTCCTTGGCCACCGGCCCGGCGGAGGCGGTGCCGCTCTCGCTCCTCCGCGGGTTGTCGATGACGACGTAGCTGAGGATGGTGGGATCGTTCTGCGGCGCGAAGGACACATACGACGTCACGTACCCCTTGTAGCAGCCGCAGGTGGGATCCGCTCGCTGTGCCGTTCCGGTCTTTCCCCCGCTCGGGTAGCCGGGCAGCGCGAGATGCCGCGTGTGGTCGACCACTGCGCCCATGAGGTCGCGAACGACCGTGGACGTCTTGGCCGAGACGATGCGACGCGGCGTCTTGGTCGGCAAGGACACCGGCTGGCCGTCAGACGTCGTCGCCGACTTGAGCAACGTCGGCGGGTGGTAGATACCGTCGTTGACCAACCCAGCCAGCGCCGCGGCCTCCTGAACGCCGGTGACGGCAATCGACGCCCCGAAGGCGATCTGATCCCGGGTGAGGTTCTTGAGGTCCGGACCGGGCATGATGCCACTGGATTCGGCCGGTAGCTCGATACCGGTCTTGGCTCCGAGGCCGAAGCTCTCGAGGTATCCGACCAGTTTCTCCTTCGGCATCTGCCGAGCGAGCAACACCATGCCGATGTTGGAGGAGCGCGCGATGACGCCCCGCATGTTGAGCTTGAGCTCGCCGTGCTCGAAGTGGTCCTTGAGGGCGCGCCCGTTGTCGCGCAGCCGGCTCGGCACGATGAGTCGCGTCTCCGCGTCCGCGGTGCCCGAGTCGACGATGGCCGCGGCGGTGAGCACCTTCTGCACGCTGCCCGGCTCGTACGGGGCACTCACCGCGCGAACCCCACGATGCTCAGGCTTGGTCGCCGCCGGATCGGACGAGTCGACACTGGGGACCTGGGCCAGCGCCAAGATCTCACCGGTCTTGACGTTCATGGTGATGGCGAAGCCGCCGTCGGAGCGCGTGCCTTCGACCGACTTGGCCAGTCGGCGCTCGGCCACCCACTGCAATTCGGAATCGATCGTCAACTGATAGTTGAGCCCGTTCTGGGCTGGGGTCACCGTGCTCGTGCCGAGCGGGATCTTCCCACCGCTGGGTGAGCTCTCGTAGATCTCCTTGCCTTCGATCCCGGCGAGGGAGGAGTTGAGCTTCATCTCGACGCCGGCTTGGCCCTTGCCTTCACCACTGACGAAGCCGACGACTGCTCCGGCTACGGCGCCGCCTGGATAGGTCCGGATCGGATCGCTCTCCCGGAACACCCCGTACAGGTCGCGCTCGGCCAGCTCGGACGCGAGCCGGCTGTACGTCATGGCCGGCACCTTCTTCCTCAGGTAGACGAACCGGCTGTTGGGCTTGAGCAGGAGGGGCAGCAGGGCGGCGGGCGCCATCCGCAGGTGCCGGCCGATCACCTCGGCGAACTCAGCTGCCCGCGTCCGGGTCAACGTGGGGTCGGCTGTGACGGCGACGGCCGGCTCCGTGGCGGCGAGCAGCACCGCGTTGCGGTCGGTGAGCTGGCCCCGGGCCGGCAGCAGCGGAAGCTTGCGGACGAGCGCCTCGGCCGAGACGGCCGCGTACGCCGAGGATTCGAAGCCCTGCAGCTGTACGAGGCGCCCGGCGCACAGCGATAAGGCGATGGCGATGACTACCAGCACCACGTGCAACCGGCGGGCCGTGTGGGCGAGCGGGATCCGGATCGGCCGGCGCCGAGATCTCCGCCGGCCTGCCTTCCGAGCGGGACTCTTGACCTTGACGCCCGGACGGAGCAGTCGAGGAGCACCGGCCGAGCTCCGGCCCACGACAGTGCGAGGCCGAGAAGACCTGGACGGCTGGCGCACCGTACGCGGCGCCATCAGCCGTTACCCCTGGCAGCTTGTCGCTGTAACGCCAACTGCGCGGCACGCTGGGCTGCTCGTTGGGCGGCCTGCTGGTCAGCGGCGCGACGCGCGGCGGCCAGCTGAGCACCCCGCTCGCGGGCAGCCTTCTCGACGGCTGCCGCCTTGCGCTTCGCCTCGGCAGCCGCCCGAGCGGCGGCCAGCTCCTGCGGTGTCTTGATCACCAGCGCCGGGACTTCCTGGCCGTGCACCCGGGTCGGTGTACCGATCACTTTGCCCGACGGGACCACCAGGAACGCCGGATGCGGGTTCGGTCGCAGGCCGAGGGCCGAGGCACGGCGGGCCAGCTCGGCCGCCGAGGCTGCTCGACTGATCTCGCTCTCCAATTCGGCCTGGCTGTAGATCAGTTCGTTGGCCTGGCGAGTCAGGGCCCGGCCCTCGAAGGCCTGGTTCTGCAAGGTCGTGTTCAGCATGAGCAGCCCGGCCATCCCCACTCCGAACAGCGCAATCAGGACCGCGATGAAGGGAATCCGGGCCATGCGCGCCGGTGGGCGGCGCAGGACCTTGAGCCGAGCCTGGTCCCGCAGCGGTCGCGAGCCGCGCTCGACGTCGCCACCGTCACGCAGCGACACGTCACCTTTGCCGCCCGGTGACGCCCACAGTGCGCTCACGCCACTCCCCTCCGCACACGTTGTTCGGCGATGCGGACGGCGGCGCGCAGCCGAGCGGATGCCGCCCGCCGATTCCTGGCGACCTCGTCCGCGTCGGGTCGCTCGGCGCCCCGGGTCAGCAGCCGCAGCTGCGGGCCGTACCCCTCCGGAACGACCGGGAGATCTCGGGGTGCCGTATCGCGGGCACCCGCCGCCAGAATCTGCTTGACGAGCCGGTCCTCCAGCGAGTGGTACGCCAGGACCGCGATCCGGCCGCCGACGCTGAGTGCCGCGACCGCCTCCGGAAGGGCAGCCGCCAACGAGTCGAGTTCGCCGTTCACCTCGATCCGCAAGGCCTGGAACGTCCGCTTGGCGGGATGCCCCCCGGAGGCGCGGGCCGCGGCGGGGATCGCGGACTCCAGCGTGGCGACCAGCCGGGCCGAGGTCTCGAAGGGGGCCTGCTCGCGCTCCGCGACGATGCGTCGGGCGATGCGGTCGGCGAAGCGCTCCTCGCCGTACCGTCGTAGAACGCGGGCCAGGTCCTCGGCGGTGTAGGTGTTGACGATCCCGGCCGCGGTGAGCTCCTGCTGTCCGTCCATGCGCATGTCCAGCGGGGCGTCGACGGCGTACGCGAACCCGCGCCGGCGGTCGTCGATCTGCAGGGAGGACAGGCCGAGATCGAGCAGGACACCCTGCACCTTGGGGTGGCCGAGCTCCCGCAGCACCTCGGGCAACCGGTCGTACACCGCCTCCACCAGCGTGATCCGAGCGGCGTACGTTTCGAGCCGCACCCGGGCCGCAGCGAGAGCCTCGGGGTCGCGATCGAGACCGATGAGGTGCATCGTCGGGCAGGCCCGCAGCAGCGCCTCGGCGTGCCCGCCGAGGCCCAGGGTGCAGTCCACCAGGACGCTGTTGCCGTCCGGTTCGCCAGCCCATTCACCAGTGGCTGGCCCAGGCTCCAGAGCGGGTGCCAGCAGGCTCACGATGCGCTCGAGCATGACCGGCACATGAGCATCGGCGCCCGTCACGAGCACCTCACGCCTTGCTCGATCGCGCTCATCTCGACCCTTCAGTTCCTGGCTCCGTCTTGTCGCCTCAGCGCTCGTGCCGCCAGGTTTCAACCCGAGATCTGCAGTGCTGCGCTACCTGGCACCGGGGAAGGTGTGCCAGGGAGTTGGATCTACGGGTTGAAGCCTCACGGCGCGAGCGCTCCGTCGCTGGTGGTGATGTGGTCCTGCACCTAGTGGTCACGGGCGTCACAGGCCAGGGAAGCCCTCGACGTTCATCTCGGCGTTCAAGTCGGAGAACTCCGACTCCTGCTCGGTCGAGTAGGCCTGCCACGAAGTCGCGTCCCAGACCTCCACCCGATTGATGGCTCCGACCACGACGCAGTCCTTGTCCAGCCCCGCGTAACTGCGCAGATGCGGCGGGATGGTGATCCGCCCCTGCTTGTCCGGTGTTTCGTCCGAGGCACCTGAGGCCAACATCCGCTGGTAGTCGCGCACCTGCTTGTTGCTGGAGGGTGCGCTGCGCAGGGCTTGGGTCTGCTCCACGAACGCGGCCAGCGGCCAGATCGCCAGACACCGGTCCTGGCCCCGGGTGATCACCAACCCCGCCGCCAGTTCCTCCCGAAACCTCGCCGGCAGGATCAGGCGGCCCTTCTCGTCCAACCGAGGGGTGTGGGTGCCGAGAAACACCGGCCCACCTCCTTCTCAGCTGCACAACCACCCCTCAGTGTTCCCCATTACTCCACTTTCCGCCACTGTACTCCACTATCCTCCACCGCAACGGCTGTTCGCTCCCTGATGATCGTGTTGCGCGGCGAGAATCGCGGTGATGCGGGAGACGGGGCTCTCCCGCCTGGGCCTATCGAGCTATCGAAACTCGACGGACGCTGAGAGGGCCTGCGTTTTCCGACCACGGTCGGCTTGCGGCGCACGCAAGGCGGACGTGGCCGGCGTTTTCCGACCACGGTCGGCTTGCGGCGCACGCAAGGCGCACGTGGCCTGCGTTTTCCGACCACGGTCGGCTTGCGCGCGGCCGCGCCACCGCTAAGGCGCGGATCAGTACCGCAGTAGCCCTCTTTCACCAACTGGTGGGTTGGACCAGGCCCGAGGAGGCCACGGATGTCCCAGCCCACCATTGGCCCGGCGATGGCCAGGCGCAGTATTGACGACGGGAGGTAGGGTTCGCGCTGACCACGTAGGGTGAAGGCTTACTCACGCGTATCGGCCTGAGCGGCGGTCACAGGCGCGTCCGGACCCGGAGGGACAGTTGAGTCTGAGCTTTGAGGCCGGCGTGGCCACGAGCTGGTCGCTCGGCGACGTGGTGCAGACCATGGGCAAGGTCCGCCAAGCCATCGAGCGTGTGATCGAGGGCAAGCGCAACTCGATCGATCTTGCGTCTGACCGTCTTGCTCGCCGAGGGTCATCTCCTCGTCGAGGACGTGCCGGGTGTCGGCAAGACGATGCTGGCCAAGTCTTTAGGTCGTTCGATTGCCTGCTCGGTCCGGCGCATCCAGTTCACCCCGGACCTGCTGCCGTCGGACATCACCGGGGTCTCGGTGTTCAACCAGGAGACGCGGGACTTCGACTTCAAACCCGGTGGCATCTTCGCCAACATTGTGGTGGGCGACGAGATCAACCGAGCCTCCCCGAAGACCCAGTCGGCGATGCTGGAGTCGATGGAGGAACGCCAGGTCACGGTCGACGGCACCACGTACGTGCTGGAGATCCCGTTCATGGTGGTGGCCACCCAGAACCCGATCGAGATGGAGGGGACCTACCCGCTGCCCGAGGCGCAGCGGGACCGGTTCATGGCCCGGATCGAGATGGGCTACCCGACCCCGAACGCCGAACTGGACATGCTCGACTCCCACGGTTCGTCCGATCCACTGAACGATCTGGAGCCGGTGACCGACGGTGAGACCATCGGCGGGCTGATCGATGCGGTCAAGACGGTGTACGTGAGTCCGGCCGTGAAGCACTATCTCGTCCAGGTGGTCAACGCCACCCGCAACTCCCGGGATCTGCGGCTCGGCGCGTCCCCCCGCGCGACGCTGCAACTGCTCCGGGCCAGCCGTGCCCACGCCGCCCTGGCCGGTCGCGACTACGTCAGCCCGGACGACGTGACCACCCTGGCTCCGTTCGTGCTGGCCCACCGGGTGCTGCCGTCCACCGACGCCCAGCTCGCCCGGCGCACCGTGACCGAGATCGTCACGTCGGCGGTGAACTCGGTCCAGATCCCCGACCGAAGGTAGGAGCCGATGCGGGCGATCTGGCAGCTCTTCACCGGTCGCGGCCGGTTCTTCCTGTTGGGGGGCATCGCGCTCGTCCTCATCGCCATGGCGGCCGGGCAACGGGATGTCATGCGAATCGGCCTACTGTTGGCCGTCCTCCCCATCGTGGCCGCCATCCTGGTGGCCCGCGCCCGGCTGCGGATGACCTGCGAGCGTCGGGTCGAGCCGGCCCGCGTTCCGCTGGGGTCGCCGATGCGCGGCCGGATCACCCTGGGCCAGGACGGCCTCCTGCCGGCGGCCATCTTGTTGCTGGAGGACGCCGTCCCGCGCGACCTCGGCAACCGGCCGCGCTTCGTCGTCGACCGGACCGGGATGAGCTGGCGCCGCGAGATCGAGTACCCGCTGCTCGGCCGCATCCGCGGACGCTTCCACACCGGCCCGTTGATGGTCCGCACGACCGACCCGTTCGGGCTGGTCAGATTGGACCGGCGCTTCGTGGCCACCTCCGAGGTGATGGTCACGCCGCGGATCGAGCCGCTGCCGACGATGCGCTCCGCCGGTGGAGCCGGTAGCACCGGCGAGGCCCGCCCGCACCGGATCGGCGTCGTCGGTCAAGACGATGCGCTGGTTCGTGAATACCGCAGCGGCGACGATCGCCGCCGGATCCATTGGAGGTCGACCGCACGGATGGGCGACCTCATGGTCCGGCGCGAGGAGCAGGCCTGGGACCCCAGTGCAAGTCTCATTCTCGACTCTCGGGCGGCCGCCCACGCCGGCCGCGGGATGCACAATTCCATCGAGTGGGCGGTCTCGGCCGCCGCCTCGATCGGCCTGCATTTCCTGGAGGACGGGTTCAGCGTCGAGATCTACGAATCCGACGGCCCGCTGCACATCAGCGGCAGTTCCGGCCAGCACAGTTCGTCCTCGGCCGAGCTCGTCGTCAATCGACTGACCGATCTCAAGGCCCGTCCGACCACGACCATGCACTACGCCGTCGAGACGGCCTCCATCGACCGACCGGGCCAGTTGGTGGTGGCCATCCTCGGCCGGATGACCCCCGAAGACGCCAACTCCCTCCTCCGGGTCCGACGGAACCGGGCCCAGGGCCTCGCTCTGGTCCTGGACGTGGATTCGTTCGCCGAGGAACCAGCCGGTGAGCGGGTTCGCGCCCAACACGATTTGGCCACCAAGATCCTGCGTGAGAACCAGTGGCGCGTCATCGAGGTCCAGCACGGAACCAGCGTCGCGGAGGCCTGGTCCGGTCTCGACCAGTTGGGGGTGGCGGCCTGATGTGGGCCAGCGATCGGCTGCTCGTCGCCGTCAGCGTCGCGGTGTTCCTCGCCAGCTTCACGCTCACGCCGCTGACGGTCGACCGGTCCTTCCTCGTGATGAGTTGGCTCCTGATCGCCCTTCTCGCGGCGGTCAGCCTCGGGCTGCGCCGGCTCCGGATGGGCTCGGTGGTCGTCTTCGGCGTCCAGGTGCTCATTCTCGTCGTGTTCCTGGCCGTCTTTGCCACGGGCCTGACCTCGGCCGCTCGCTCCTGGACCGGCCACTACCTCGCGCTGTGGCTGAGCGGGATCGACCACATGCAGACGCAAGCGGCGCCCATGGAGCCCAACGACGGCATCACGATGATCTTCGTCACCGTCATCGGCGCGATCTGGGTGCTGACCGACCTGTTGGTGTCGGGTCTGGCCCGCCCGATGTGGGGCCTCGCTCCCCCGCTGACGCTCTTTCTGGTGCCCGCCATCGGGCTGGGCACCGACACCGGGTTCATCAGCTTCCTCCTCATCGCCGTCGGCTACCTGGGCATCCTGATCGCCCAGGGCCTGAACGCGACCGCGCGCTGGACGCGAGGGCTGTCGCGGGACTCCGGCGGAGGCGGCCCCCTGTCCGGCAACACGTCCGGCAACGCTTCGGGCAATACCGTCGTCTGGCGTTCGGCCGGACTGATCGGCGGTCCCACTCTGGCCGCCACCCTGGTGCTGGGCCTGATGCTTCCCACCCTGGCCCTTCCAGGCTTCGGCTTGGGTAGCGGAGCCGGTGGTGGCGGGCGGTTGCAGCTCACCGATCCGACGCTGGACCTGCGGCGGAATCTCAACCAGCCGGCCGACACCGTCGTGATCCAGTACGAGACCAACCGGGCTGGAGGCACCTACCTGCGGATGGCCTCGCTCCCGGAGCTCAGCTCGTCCGGCTGGCGCAACGTGCCGATGCAGCTCGCCAGCGGTGGCACCTTGCCCGCCATTCCGGGTCTCAGCGGTGAGCCCGATGCGCGGCGGTCCACCACGATTCGGGTGCTCGACTTCCGTTCGGAGTACCTGCCCCTCCCGTACGCCCCGCGTAGCTTCCAGGCTCCCGGCGAATGGGCCTACGATCCCAACTCCTTGATCGTGCTCGCCGGCGCCGGCCGTGGCCGCACCAACGCGATCCGCAATCTGACGTACTCGGTGGAGAGCGTGGACATCGCTCCCGACCCGGCCGATCTCGCCACCGCCGTCGCCGGGACGCCCACGGATGAGGGCATCACCAATGTGCTCCCACCCGACTTCCCGGAGTCGATCAGCGCCTTGACCAGGCGAGTCACGGCCGGAGAGGACACCACGATCCGTCAGGCCGCCAAGATCCAGGCCTACCTGCGTAACACCGACGAGTTCACCTACAGCACCGAGCCATTGCCCGGCAGCGGCTACCGGGCACTGGAGAACTTCCTGCTGCGGGATCGGCGGGGGTACTGCGAGCAGTTCGCGGCGGCCATGGCGGCCATGGCCCGGGTGCTCGGGATCCCGTCGCGGGTGGCGGTCGGTTTTCTGCCGGGTGAGCGACGCGGCGACATCTTCGAAGTGTCGATCCGCGACATGCACGCCTGGCCCGAACTGTACTTCGCCGGGTACGGGTGGGTGCGCTTCGAACCCACACCTACCAGCGTCACCGGCACCGCGCCCCCGTGGACGATTCGGAGCCGGGACAATCCGACCGAGAATCCGACCGAGAATCCGAGTGAGCTGCCGAGTGCCGCCGATCCGACGGCGCTACGGAAGCGCCGTCCGTCGCGCCGAACGAACAGTCGACCGGCGACACCACCGGGGCGGGATTCGACTGGGCCCGGACGCTGATCATCACCGCGCTCGCCCTCCTGGTGCTGGTCATCCTGGCCGCGCCCGCGACCATTCGGGTCCGTCGGCGCAACTCCCGGCTCAACGCCGAGGGCGATCCGGTCGAGCAAGTGGAGTCGGCGTGGGCCGAGATCCGGGACACGGTGGTCGACCACGGAGGCTCCTGGCCGGGCGGGTCACCCCGGGCGATCGGCACCGAAGTGGCCGAACGACTCGATCAGCCCGAATCGGACAGCATGGGTCAAATCGCGACGCTGGTCGAACGATCCCGGTACGCCAGGTCGGTCGAGTTGGACCAAGCCGGCACCGACCTGCCGACGATGACCACCGAGATCAGGCGCGGAATCGCCGCTCCGCGGTCAGGTTTGCGCCGAGCTCTGGCCGTGGTCTTCCCCCGCTCGGTCTTCCCGCGCCCGTTCTGGAGCTCCATCTTCCGCCGCAGGGGCTGATCTGGGGCCACCGTAGGGTTCCGGCTGGCTCTTGTCGGTCGATGTCGTTATCCGCCACCTGATGGCTGGCGCGGCGCCGGCGGCGGTTTGGTGCTGCGTTTCCCGCCTCGTGACGGAAGACGTACGAGGACGGCTGCTGCCTCAGACGAGCCGGGCACTCAGGACAAAGGCGCCGTCGATCTCGTCGGGGTCCACGACATGCCAGTCGAATCCTGCGTCTTCGAGGCGGCCCCCGATGATGGTGGCGAGCCGCCGGCTCTCCGCCGCGGGAACCTCTCCGTAGTTGTACGCGATCCAGAGCCGCCCGTCGGGCCGGAGCAGCCGCCGGACCACGCTCAGCTCGGGAGTGCTGGTTCCGGTCCAGAAGAGGTTGACGTTGACGGCGATGATGATGTCGTACGATCCGAACTCACCGGGGTCGAGACGGTCGAGAAGTTGATCATGAAACGTCGCCACACCACTCTCGACGTGGCGTTGATTGCGCTCTCGAGCTGCGGCTACGGCCTTCGTCGATCGGTCGACGCCGACGTAACGGCCTGACCCCAGGCGATCACAGATGATCTCGGCGAAGACGCCTCGACCCCCGCCGATCTCCAGAATGTCTTGCCCAGCGCGGACGCCGATCAGATCAGCCAGAACGGCGAATCGGCGCACTTAGCTCGGAAGGGCTTAGAAACCGCTTTCGTCGCGGCGCCGCTTCCAGCGCTCTTCCATCTTGTCCATGAATCCTTGGCCGTCGGCGGAGCCGGACGACTGCGGCGCGCGCGGGCGACTGCTGGTCTTCTTGGCGTCGGGACCAGAGCCGACGTGCTGCCAGGAATAGATGGCGGTCACGGCGGCCGCCACCATGATCACGAAGCCAACGACACTCAGAAAGAGGTAGGTCGACATGCCGGCGATCAAGAGCGCAAGACCGGCAAAGAAGCCGACGCCCGCAATGGCTGCTCGACGACGATGGATGCGACGCACGCCGGTACCGCGAAGCGTGTTGACCAGCTTCGGATCCTCGGCGGCAAGCGCAGCTTCCATCTGCTCGAGAAGCCGTTGCTCCTCGTCTGAGAGGGCCACTGGCCACCTCCCACGGTGTCTCGTGTCTAACCCCGGCGACCGGTTGCGCCGAGAGTGTCTGAGAGGTCGCGGCCGCCGGCATTAATACCGGGACGGCCTTGAACAGCAGATTCCGCACGCCACTGGTCTCGCCCTGGATGGGCGATTGCGATCAGTCTAGGCGGACGCCGTGCCAGATGAAACCCAATCGGTCAAACATCCCCGACTCGTTATCCACAGGTCTCGTGTCGTTCATTGTCGGGTATGCATTGGCAGGCTGTCGAGGAGGCGCGCGGCAAAGCAGCGGCAAAGCACTAGTGCCGGCGGGTCAAGATCGCCCGCTGGACGGCCGCCGGACCGAAGCGGCCGACGGCAGCGTCGACCGCCTGCTCCGCCTCCGGCCAGCCACGCTCAGGGTCGGTCAGGCGCGGCTGCCGGTAAGCGCGATCGGCGCCGAGCAAGCCCTCGACGCGTACGCCGACCCTCCGCACTCGCGCTCGGTCCAGACCGAGTCGGGCGTACAGGGCGACCGCCTCGGCGTAGATCTCCTCCGTGACATCGGTTGCGGTCGGGAGGGTGGCCGACCGGGTCAGCTCGGTGAAGTCGGCGAAGCGTACCGACAAGGTGACGGTACGACCTACCAGGCCGGCCTTGCGCATCCGGCTGGCCGTACGGTCCGCCATCCGCAGGAGCTCGCGGTGCACGACCGACGGATCGTCGGTGTCCCGCCCGAACGTCTCCTGGGAGCCGACGCTGCGCTCCGGCTCGGAGTTCACAACCCGCTGACCGTCGCGACCCCAGGCGAGGTGGTGCAGGCCGACCCCGGCGTGCGGTCCGAACGCCCGGCGCAGTGTGCCCCACGGGGTATGTGCCACGTCGGCGACCGTGAAGAGCCCTAGCCGATTCAGCTTCTCTGTGGTCGCGGGCCCGACGCCGTACATCGCCTCGACCGGCAGCGGATGCAGAAAGCCGACCACTGCGTCGGGCCGCACCTCGATCAGTCCGTCCGGCTTCGCCTGCCGGGACGCGATCTTCGCGATGAACTTGTTCGGGCCGATCCCGACCGAGCAGGTGATCTGCTGCTCGTCCGCCACCACTGCGCGCAGGTGCTCGCCGATGGTGGACGGTGCGCCGAACATCCGGATTGAGCCGGTGATGTCGAGGTAGGCCTCGTCGATCGACGCCGCCTCCACCACCGGGGACACCGACCGGAAGACGGCCACGATCGCCTTCGACACGGCGGTGTAGGAGTCGAAGTCGGGCGGCAGGAACGTGGCCTTGGGCGCCATGCGACGCGCCTGGGTCGAGGAGATGCCCGACCGGACGCCGAACGCCCGGGCCTCGTAGCTGGCCGACAGGACAACGCCGCGCGGAGACCCACCGACGATCACCGGCGTCCCGCGCAGCTCCGGACGGTTACGCAGTTCCACCGAGACGTAGAAGGCATCCATGTCGACGTGCATGACGACCCGCTGAGCCGACGGCATGGTTTAATCGTACAGGTGTTCGATGGCGGTTTCGAGCGGCGGTTTGCGCGAGCAGCGCTCGATCAGACGACCCGTTCCGCCAAGACGTGAAGTTGGGGCGCGATCGCGCGGAAAGCGGTGTCGGTGCTGATCTCACGTTCCAACGCGAGCAGTTGGTCGTACGCCCGGGCGTCGGCGTCGATCACCGCCTCCGGCACGTGGTCGGCGACGGCCCCGACACCGTGCAGTTGCTGAACCACGAGACCGGAGTCCGCGACCAGCGAGATGATCTGCTGGTGATCAAACGCCGGCGCGGCGTAGCTGCGCCGGGCCTGATCGATGTGACCGAGGAGCGCGTGGGCCAAGACGGTTGCCTGCCGCTGGGAGACGAGCAGCGTGAGCCACCCGCCAGGCCGGAGCACGGCGGCCATGGCGTTGAGTGCCGCCGGTGGCGAGTCCACGACCTCCAGCACCCGATGACAGACCACGACATCGACCGTCGCCGGGCCGACGACCTCGACCAGTCCGGCGGCGTCCCCTTGACGCGCCGTGATGCGCGCGGAGAGCCCGGCGTCGGCCGTGCGGCGCTCGAGCGAAGCCAGCGCGTCCGGGCTTGGGTCGACCACAGTCACCCGGTGACCCAGGGCGGCCAGTTCGGTGGCGAACACCCCGGTGCCGCCGCCGACGTCGACGATGTCCAGGACCTCGCCGGCAGCCTGCCGGGAGGCGAGCTGCGCGCCTACCAACTCTGAAAGGAAGGCGGCGGAGACCGAGCGCCGCCGACGCTGGTCGGCCATGGTCACCTCCGCAGGTCTTGGCAGGATCGTGACGATCAGGGGATGTAGTAGTACGGGTTCGGCAACTTGTGCTGGCAAGCACCGTAGCCACCTTCAAGATCGGAGTTCTGATCACCGACATTGGCGATAATCGTGAAACCCTGCTGTTCGATCTTGGCCCGAGCGCCCGACTTGAACGGGACCACCGACGGTTCGGCCGGCCCCGGCGGATGGAACGTGCTGGGCCCGAACTCGGTGTAGCCGACCTTGCGGAGGTTCGCCTCGGTGGCCTCCTGCAGAGCCGTCGAGCGGCCGCTGATGAAGAACACGGTGACGTCGGCGCGCCGGGCCGCTCGATAGAGCGCCAGCGTCGGAGCCAGGGCCGGCGTGGCCTCTTTCTCGGCCTGGGCGGCGAACAGGTTGCCGAGCAGTGGGCTGTTGCGCAGGAAGTCGACCGACACCATCCAGCTGTAGTTCGACAGCGCCGTCTCGTCGATGTCGAGCACGAGGGCCGGTTTCTCCACACCCTCACGGCGCTCGAGCATGCACCGCTGCGCGTCCTCGGCCATGGCGGCAACATCCTCGGAGTACTCACCGCTGTCGTGGTACGCCTTCAGCTCCGTCTTGATGTCGGAGAGGTTGGCGTCGAGCGGCTCGACCGGGATCTCCTGCTGGTTCTCATCTGCTCCCGGCCAGGTCGGCAACGGGGTCGGCGAGCCCGAGGCCGACTCCGAGGCGGCCGGCGGTTCGGCACCGGAGGACGGAGACTCCGGCATCACGCAGCCGCCGGCGGCGAGAAGCGCGAACAGGGCGGCCGCGAGAACCGCCGCGCGGGGGAATGGGCGGGTCACGCGCAAAGACTACGGCCTCGTGACACACGCGACCAGCAGCGACCGACGCTCAGGAGGTGCGCTCGACGTCGGCGAATACGACCCGCACACCGCCGGTGGCCAGCTTCTGCAGGTCCGCGAACCACGCGGCTGCTTCCGGGGTCGTCACTGCAGCGGACGCGGAGTCGTAGTCGGCGAAGTACAGGTCCACCAGCCGGTACGCCGGCGTGGCCGACCCGTCCTCCTTGGGCCAAACCTTCGAGGCCTCCAGCCGCTGTAGCCCAGGTAGCGCTGCCGCCAGATCGACATGGCCCGCCCCGTACGCGTCCTCGAACTGCTGAGGATCCGGCGGATTGTCGAAGATGACTGTGATCTTGGTCGTCATGACCTCAGCTTCACACCGCTTCGAGCGGAGAAACAACCCTCTAGACAACCGACATATCCGCACAACCCAGTAGCCAGATAGGTACGCACCGGCTGGCCCAACTGATCAACGTCCCGAGCTTCCCGGGCTGGAGTGCCACAGCTTGCCGACCGGGTCGGGTGGGCGGACGTCGGTGTACGGGGACTGGCGGAAGCCACTGGGGTGAACGAGAACCCCGGTCGTGGTGGGCGCCTCGGATATCGATGACGGTGATCCGCCCACCACCCGGCGTACGGCGGCCAGCGCCAGCGCGGTGCTGGCCGTCTCGTCGAGCGTGCGGCGCCAGATGTCCGCCAACTCGGCGAGGTCCCAGGCGCCGGTGGCGCGGAGCGAGACACCGCGCGGACCCGTGCGCCGGAGGACCCCGCGGACCAGCAGCAACCAGGCGGAGAACACCGTGCCGGCGTAGGGACCCTGTACGTCGTCGAAGAAGGTGGCGTCGACGGGGCCGGTGCTGTCGTCCAGGGTCACGAAGATGACCCGCCGCCCGGACCTGATCGGCGGAGTCTGGGTCGCGACCTTCACTCCGCCGACCAGCAACTCACTCCGGCTGCGGCGGCGCAGCAACTCGGCGGAGAACGTGACCCCGAGCGCGCGCAACAGCGGGCAGGTAGTCACCAACCACGTGCTCGCTGGCGTCGAGTCCGAGGATGCTCAGCTCGCTCCGCACGCGTTCGGCCGCGCTGAGCTCGGGCAGTCCGGTGGCCACCAGTTCACCCTCTCCCGCCAGGTTCAGGTCGAGCGGCAACTGGATCTCCTGGGGTGGCGGTTTCCGCGGCGTGGCGGCCTGCGCCTTGGCCAGCTCGTGGGGATCAAGACCCGTCCCCTGAGCTTGTCGAAGGGTCAGGGCACCTGGCTCTACGACCCTTCCCCTGAGCCTGTCGAAGGGTCAGCGCACGGTGGTTGCGATCTGCGCGACCCAGGTCGGCGACGGCCAGGAGCAGGTCGCGGGTGGTGAGTCTACCGCGTTTCGGGAGACTGGATCGGTCGGAGCTGATGCCGTACAGCGCGTCGAAGGCGCCCGCGAGCACCAGCCGCTCGGTGACCGGTTGGGAGATCCGGGCCCGACTCCAGAAATCGGGCAGCGACTGGTAGGGCTGCCCCTCGATGACGCGGAGGATCTCGGTCTGGTTGATCCCACGGACATCGGCCAGCGCGACCCGGATGCCGTAGCCCTCGTCCCGGCGCTCCACCACGTACTCGGCACGACTGTGATTCACGTCCAGGCCGAGCACCGCGACCCCGCAGCGCCGTGCCTCGTCCAAGATCAACCGCTTCGGGTACATCCCCGGATCGTGCGTCAGGACCCCGGCCAGGAAGTGGGCTGGGTAGTGCGCCTTCAGCCACGCGGAGTGGAAGGTGGTGAGGGCAAAGGCCGCCGCGTGCGCCTTGCAGAAACCGAAGGAGGCAAAGGCCCGCAGGACACCCAGGCTCTGCTCGATCGCCGGTCTCCGGATAGCCCTGCCGGCGTGCCTGCGCGCGGATCCAGTCCGCCACCTCACCGGCCCGCTCCCGATCACCGAGCGCGCGGCGCATCTCCTCCGCCTCGTCCAGCGGGCGACCCGTCAGGCTGGAGATGATCTTGATCACCTGCTCGTGGAAGACCACCACGCCGGAGGTTTCGGCAGGTGACCGGCCAGACGAGGATGCAGCGACTCCCGCACGCTCCAGCCGTGCCGGGCCTCCAGGAAGGGAACGATCATGTCGCTCTGCACCGGACCCGGCCGGAACAGCGAGATGTCGATCACCAGGTCGTTGAAGGTCTCCGGCGCGAACTTGCCGACCAGTTCGCGCTGACCCGGCGACTCGATCTGAAAGCAACCGAGGGTCTGCGCCCGCTGGATCAGGTCGAAGGTGGCGTCGTCCCGCAGCGGCAACGCGTTCAGTTCGATCATGGTGTCGTCGGTCCGCCGGATCTCGTGGACGGCGTGGGCCATCGCCGACTGCATCCGGATGCCGAGGACGTCGAGCTTGAGCAGACCAAGTTCGGCCACGTCGTCCTTGTCGAACTGGCTGACCGGGAAGCCGGCGAAGCTTGCCTCCACCGGCGTGCGGTCCAGCAGAGTGAGGTCGCTGAGCAGCACCCCACACGGGTGCAGCGCCAGGTGCCGCGGCAGCCCGTCGAGGGACTCCACCAGCTCGAACAGCAGGTCGAAGCGCCGCTCGGCCAGGCCCATCGAGCGCAGCTCGGGCAGATCGCGCAGGGCCGCCCGGGCGTCGCGAGCCCGCAGGTGCGGGAAGGCCGTGGCGATGGCGTCGATCTCCGACGGCGGCAGGCTGAGCGCCGCCCCGACGTCGCGTACGGCGTGCCGGATCCGGTACGTGTCGAGCATCGCTACGCAGGCCACCCGCTGACCGCCGAAGCGTTCCAAGATCATCTCGTAGATCTCGGTGCGGCGCTCGGACTCCACGTCGAGGTCGATGTCGGGGAGCGTTCGCCGGTGCACGGACAAGAACCGCTCCATCAGCAGACCCAGCTCCGAGCGGCTCGACGCCGGAGATCCCGAGCACGTAGTTGATCAAGCTCCCCGCCCCGGAGCCCCGGGCGGCGCAGCGGATACCGCGCGCACCGATCAGGTCGACGACGTCGGCGACGGTGAGGAAGTACGAGGCGAAGCCCAACCGTTCGACCACGGCCAGTTCGTCGGTCAGGCGGTCGTCTCGCGCACGGTCGGGAGCGGCGCCGGCGTACCGGCGCGCCAATCCGGCGGCGCAACGCTCCCGGAGCACTGCCATGGCCGCAGCCCGTCCCGCCGCGGTCGCCTGACTCAGCCGGCGCCCACCACGGCCGGCCACCTCAACTCCGGCAGATGCGGCCGACCCAGCCCAAGATCAACTTCTGGATCCAGCACGCAGCTGAGGGCCACGGCCCGGGTGGCGGCCAGCAGCCGGCGCCCGCCCCGCTCCCCGCGACCGGCGCGGTGGGCCACCTCCTCGGCCAGCAGCGACATCTCCTTGCCGGACTTGAGGTAGGCCTCGGCGTTGCTCTGGTCCACGTGGCGGCGATCCAGCGCGACGAGGCGGCGCGAGGCATCCAGCACGTCGACCGTCGGCGCCAGCCAGCGATCGGCCATCCGGACCTGATTGGTGAGCACCGCCGTGAGCCCCTGCCGGTCGGCGAGGGCGAGCATCCGAGCCGCGTGGCTCAGCGATCCGGCCCGCTGACCGCCCCGCAGCTGATGGGTGGCCGCCACCGCCAAGCAGCTCGGCTCGACCAACTCCGCCCAGCGGCGGGCGACGGCCTCGGCCTGATCGAGACGAGCGGCCGCGACCGCCGCGCCGAGATCGGAGTCTGCGCCGAGCAGCACCCGCAGATGCCCGCCGGCGGCGGCCCGGGCGATGGCGGTCGGTGTGGTGCGTGGCTGCCCCCGCTCGCCCTCGAGGTGCGCCGCCGAGATCAACCGGCACAGCTGGGCCCAACCGCGGGCATCCTGGGCGAGCACGGACACGCGCGCCTCGTGCGCATCGCGGGTGGCGCCGCCGCGCACGGGCGTCCGGGTCCGTGGCTTCGGCCTCGGCTCGGCAGCCAGGGTCAGGTCGACCCCGACGATCGGGCCGATCCCGAACCGCCGGCAGGCCTGAACGAACCGGACCGCCCCGTACAGCCCGTCGCGGTCGGTGAGCCCGAGGAGGTCCATCTCGTGCTCCGCCGCGCGTTCCACCAGGGTGGCCGGCTGCGAGGCTCCGTAGCGGAGCGAGTACGCCGACGCCACCCGAAGGTGGACGAACGGATCACTCATGAGGCGCGGAGCGTGCGCGAGCCGGACAACTCAGTCCAGCAGCGTCCGGAGCCGCCACTCGCCCGTCTGGGCGACGTGCGCCAGTTCGCAGACGCCCCAGTCACCGGACCGCCCGGCAGCGGCCTGGACCCGCCAGATCTCGCGTTCCCCCGTCACGTCGTCGCGTCCTCGATCGGTATCGACGTCTTCACCGCGCACGGCCCGGGCGGCCGGACCGTCCCACCAATTGCTCGTCTCCAGCCAGCGGTCCTCGATCGCCTGGACCAGCCAGAGGCGGTTTCGCCAGAGGAACTGGGCGGGCGCCTCTTGGCCCGCCACCAGTCCGGGCAAGACGTCGATCGGCTCGTCGTAACGGCGCATGGCGAAGTTCCCCAGCTCTCGAGTTGGTAGTCCGTGAATCCATCCGAATGGCCGCCTCGGTGCAAGTGGGGGTCGAGGTCCACCCGCACCGAGGCACGCCCGCGACGCGTGCCGCGTGCACTGCGCCGATGTCCGAACTCCGCTGGCCAGGCCCTTCCCCAAGTGCCTAAATCGAACGCAGATTCGAACAATGCCCTACTGTACCTCTACCCCCCGACAGTTCGTCAAGTGCGGCTTTTGGCGAGACGGCGGCGTCACCGTGTTGGTCCGCTGCTGACTTGGCCGAACCAACCCGCCGAACCAATCCGTCACGAAGGGAGAATCGGCGGGTGACTAACGGAGAGCTTGGTCGTTTTGCCGGTGCGGCGGCAGTGGTTACCGGTGGCGCTCACGGCATCGGTCGTGCGTGTGCGGTTCGGTTGGCTGCCGAAGGCGCACGCGTGGCCGTGGCCGATCCGGATCACCGTGCTGCCGAGCGGGTGATCCGATGATCTTGTTCCGGCGGCCGGCCCCCACCTTCAGGTTTCGTTGGACGTCACTGATCCGTCCTCCGTCGAACACGCGTTCGCCGAGACGGCCTCCATGTTCGGCGGCATCGACATCCTGATCAACGTGGCCGGCGGGGACACCGAGCACGGACGGTTCGAGGAGATCGACGACGGCGTGTGGCTCCAGATGTTCGAGCTGAACCTGCTCGGCACGGTCCGCTGCTGCCGGGCCGGGGTGGCGTATCTGCGGGAGAGCCACCGGAGCCCGGCGATCGTCAACGTCAGTTCGGTCAACGCCCTCGTAGCGTTGGGCAGCGAGCCCTATTCATCGGCGAAGGCCGCCATCGGCTCGCTCACGATGAACCTCGCGGCCAGCCTGGCGCCGGATGCCATCCGGGTGAATGCCGTCGCGCCGGGCACTATCCGGACCCGGAGCTGGGACGGGCAGGAGGGCGGCGCCGATCGCATGCGTCCCCTCTACCCACTCGGGCGCGTCGGCGAGCCCGACGACGTCGCCGCGGCCGTCGCCTTCCTGGCGTCCAGCGACGCCGCCTGGATCACCGGTCACATCCTCCCGGTGGACGGCGGCCTGATGACGGGTGCTCGAAATCTTGAGAACCCACCCTGAGGCCACGGGTTCAGGAGTCGGTTGCCGAGTTTGACCGCTGCCGGTGGCCGATCATGCGCTGATCGCCGACGCGGAGCGGCGCAACCTGCCCGACGTGCTGGCCCACGGGAACCTGGTCCGGACGCTGATGGCGACGCTGCGACTCTCCCCGGGGGAGGCGTCCCGACGGGTCCGGGCCCAGGCGGCGGTCGGGAACCGACACAGCATGACCGGACAGCCGCTGGCCCCGCTGCGTCCGGAGCTGGCGGCGGCGCAACGGACCGGGGACGTATCCCCGGAGCAGGTGGCGATCATCGAACGGGCCCTGGCCAGGGTGGATCATCGCGGGTTCGACCCGGCCGACCTGGCCGAGGGGGAGCGGTTGTTGACCCGGTTCGCGGAAACGTTCGGACCCCAAGACTTGAAGAGCCTGGCCGATCAGGTGGTCGACCACATCGACCCCGACGGCAGCCGACCGGCCGAGGAGCTGAATACGGCCCGGCGGCACTTCCATCTGCGGCCCACCACAGACGGCGGCTGGGCCGGGGAGTTCCGGCTCACCGGCGCGGCCGGCGCCAAACTGTCCGCGCTGCTCGGCCCGCTGGCCACACCCCGGATCGAGCCGGAGCTGCACGACAATCCGGCCGTCCCGGTGGATACCCGGACGCACGGGCAGCGGCTGCACGACGCCCTGGAAGACGTCTGCGACCGGCTACTGCGCGGCAGCAACGACCCGGACACCAGAATCCCGGATGCCGGCGGTACGCCGGCGACGGTGATCATCACCGTCGACCTGCAGGATCTGCTGGCCAAGACCGGCTACGCCACCGCCTCCGACGGCACCTTGATCCGCACCGACCAAGCCCTCCGGCTCGCCGACCAGGCCGACATCTACTTCGCCGCCGTCACCGCGAAGGGTGTGCCGTTGCACCTGGGCCGGATGCGGCGGATCGCCACCCTCGGACAAACCATCGCCCTGATCGCCCGCGACAAAGGCTGCTCCTTCCCCGGCTGCGACGTTCCCCCGGAATGGTGCGAACGCCACCACATTCGGGCCTGGCTCGACGGCGGCGAAACGAACCTGGACAACCTCACCCTGCTCTGCCGCTACCACCACCACAACTTCGCCGCCCGCGGCTGGACCTGCCGAATCAACCCCGACGGACATCCCGGAATGGACGCCGCCCCGGATCGTCGACCGGCACCAACGACCCATGATCAACACCCGGATCACCGGCGCCCTGCGCCGCCCGCACTTCCGCATGCGGACGTGAGCTGAAATCGGTGAGCACCTCGATCACCTCGATCACCTCGTCGACATGCCGGACCGTGGGCGTTGCCTGCACCCGATGAGCCATCATCCGCGGTCGGCCGGACCGCGCGCGTCCTCACCTGGGTCACCGCGTTCTTGGAGAGCCATTTGTCGGTTGAGCCGCGCTGAGGTAGACGGCGATCCAGACCAGCGGCGCGTTCCAGCGGATGCACACATCGTTGGTGACCTCGGAGGTGGGTTCGTCGAGGTAGCAGAGCTGTGGCGGTAGCCCGACGAGGCGGGCATCGTACGGAAAATCCGGCGACGGTTTCGAGTTCGGCCCTCCACAAAGGGCACCGGGTGGTGGCGGCGGAAAGGATGAATCAAGATCACGGGCGAATTGCCGGGTGCGTTGGTGCCGCGTGAAGTCGGTGCCGTAGCCGGT
Source organism: uncultured Actinomycetota bacterium (assembly GCA_963791865.1). GTDB lineage: Bacteria > Actinomycetota > Actinomycetes > Propionibacteriales > Propionibacteriaceae > Microlunatus. The sequence goes on along the minus strand of CAWBUC010000015.1, from coordinate 329,705 downwards.
GACGAAGCTCTGGCCGAGTGCATTGCGCCCGAGCAGGTAGTCGACCCCGGTGCCGACGGCGTCGCGGTACCGGCGTTCGCCGGTCAGCCGCTCGGCGGTGGCGATCACGACAAGGTTGTTCAGGATCCGTCCGTTCGAGCCCCAGTCCCAACCGTCCGCTGGAGCATACGGCTGAGACCACGGTTGTTCGGTCTGAACGGCGATCAGCCGGTCGGCTGCCTCGACGACGCGTGGCGACGACACGTTCGTGGTCCGCCAGCTGGCGGTGGCCGAGGGCAAGATCGAGCCGGGCCGGCGCGGCGACGCGGTCGAAATCGAATCCGGTCGGCGAGAACACGTCGGCGTGATGGAAGTCCGACGCCGCAGACCGCCTCGGCAAATCTCGGTTCGCCGGTGGCGAGCCACAACTCGGCGGCCGCCCAGTAGAAGTCGTCGCCGGCTTCCGCGTCGTGGTAGGCGCCGCCGCCGTAACGACAACCGTCGTCCGGTGGGAGCAACGCCGGATGGGCCAGTGCGGCCTCGTAGGCGAGCCGGGCCACCTCCAGCAGGCGCTGGGCGTAGGCGGTGTCGTGTGGACGGAACAGCCGGGCACCCTGTGCGGCCACCGCGGCCAGGTGCAGGGTGGCCGGCGTCGACGGCCGGTGCAGCACGCGGCGCGTCGGGTCCTCGTGCGCCCAGCCCGGCAGCGGCGACCACTCCGTCCCGTGTACGCGGTGGAACGCCATGCCGGCCAAGGCGTCGCCCGGCGGGACCTGCATCCGGAGCAGCCAGTCCAACTGCCAGCGGCACTCCTCCCGGATCGCCAGGGCCAGGTCGCCGAGGCCGGGTGCCGGGGACCCTCGAGGAGACCCAGCGTGCTGAGGAGCTGCCAGACCGCGATGCCACCGCTCGTGACGTACTTGCCGTAGTCCCCGGCGTCGTACCAGCCGCCGGACGCGTCGAAGCTGCCTTCGCAGTGCCAACCGGGGTAGAGACGCTCGGCGTCCGGCCCGTTCCAGGCCGGCACGGCGACGTCGCCGGTGTTGGGCGCCCGGCCGACGTGGCCGGCCGGTCGGGCGTAGCCCGGCGCAAGAGCCTCGGAGATCTCGATCCCGGAGCGCATCACGGTGAAGAAGCGTTGCGCGTCCTCGGCCAACTCCCGGTAGAGCCCGTCACGCACGCCGAAGGGGTGGCTGCGCTCCCCCGCGGCCTCGACGATGAAGCCGCCGCCCCGAGCAGTCAGATCGGTAAACTCCAGCTGGTGGACGGTCAGACCGGACGTCGGTTCCGGCCGGACCGGCCAAGGCGTTGATCGACCCGCGAAGACCGCGCTGCCGTGGCTGTCGACGACCCGGAAATCCACCCGAGCGTCGGAGTTGTCGATCAAGGTCGCCAGCTTCGTCCCGCCTGGGTGGTAACCGACCTGGTTGAGGCGCACGGCTGGACGCTGGGACAACACGTCATCGATCGACCATCGGGGCCAGCCCACCCTCGCCGAATGGTGCGTTTCTGCTGCTTCGCTTCGTTCGAAACGACGATTTTGCACCACTCGATGTCAGCAGCCTGGAAACCGTGCCGAATCCAAGGCGCTCGGCCTAGGAGCCCCAGCCCATGGGGAAGACCTCGAACGAGGAGCCCATCGGAACCCCCAGCCGAGTACCGGTTGGCCGCGCCGCGCCTTCGAGGAACTCGCGTGGGTCGAAGAACTCCCAGCCGAGGCCGTCGATGTAGGCCTTATGGGCCTCGAGCGAGGCGACACCGCGATCGAAGGTCGCCGTGGTGTCGACGCCGTGCTCCGACTGCGGCGAGCTGGCCGCCCAGACCTCTTTGACCCCGCCCCAGGGCTCGGTCCTCGCTCCGTCTGGCCGGTCGGTCAGTTGCTCCGGGAATACCCAGCGGTTCCCGGCGTCGCGCACCGCGTCCAGGGTGGCCTTGCCGACTGCGATGTGGTCGGCCTGGTTGAGGTTTCGACCGCCCCAGGTGTCGCGGAAGTTGTTGGTGATCACGATTTCGGGTCGGTGCCGGCGGACCACCGCGCAGATGGCTCGCCGCAAGGCCACGCCGTACTCCAGTACACCGTCCGGCAGACCCAGGAACTCCACCAGGTCGACGCCGACGATGCGCGCCGACTCGATCTGCTCAGCCTCCCGTAGCGCCCGGCACTCCGCCGGATCCATGGCGTCGATGCCGGCCTCGCCGCTGGTCACCATGGCGTACACCACCGACTTGCCCTGGTCGGTGAAGCGCGCGATCGCCGCGGCCGTGCCGAACTCCAGGTCGTCGGGATGGGCGACCACGCACAGGGCGCGATCCCAGGATTCGTCGACTGGTTCCAGTTCGGGCACGCGTCCAGCGTAAGGCTCGGCGTAGATCAGTGCGGCATTTCCCAGGGCTAGAGCCGGCTCAGCCCAGAACCGATGATCACGACACCCACCAAGATCATCACTACGGCCGTCACCGCGCTGCTGTTGGCCTCGAGCCAGGTGCGGGCGTTCTCCAACCGCGGTTCCATCCGGTCGGGGTTGGCCAGGGTGATGATGATCGGTGCCACCACGGTCGAGGTGGCGATCGCCAGATAGATGATCACCACAGCCGTCGCGTCGCCGAGCAGCAGGGACTCGCTGGCGAGCGCAAGCCCGGCGGCGGCCCCGAGCAGTAGGCCCTTCGGCCGGAGGTTCAAGGCGAACGACGAACCGAACGCGGCCAGCGGGCCGAACGAGGATACGGCCCGCATCCACCGTTGGCTCTTTCCCGTGGATCGTCGGCGAGCGCGGGCCAAGGCCAGGACCGCGATGACGACCACGCCCGAGCCGATGACGATCTCCGCGGTCCCGATGGCTACTTGCGGCGTCCGCCTCGGCCCGATGGGCAGCAGCCCGGCGAGGAACCCGCCGATCAAGACCACGGCCGCCATCCCGATGACCCAGCCCACCAGGAACGGGACCGCCGACCGATCGCGCTTAGGGGACAGCAAGATCAAGATCGTGGCCATGATGGGGATGGTGCTGAGCGCAGCCGCCAGTGCGATGGGCAGCAGATGACCCATCGCCGACAACATCGGACTGCGCGTCTCCTCACGAGGTCACCGCTGGCCCGGGCCGTCCGGGCGATCCCATCATCTCGGTGATGTCCAGCAAGAGGCATAGTGAGCTCATGCCCGAGTTCGACCTCGAACGCTTCGTTGCCGCCCAGGACCAGGGTGGCACCTACGACCAGGCGCTCGCCGAGTTGCGGCGCGGACGGAAGGTCGGCCACTGGATGTGGTTCGTCTTTCCGCAGATCGCCGGGCTGGGGTTCAGTGCCACGTCCCGACACTTCGCGATCGCCTCGCTGGCCGAGGCCCAGGCGTACCTCGAGCATCCGATCCTCAGATCGCGCCTGATCGAGTGCGCCCACGTGGTGGCTCAGACGGAGGGCCGGACGGCCGAGGACATCTTTGGCGGCATCGACGCGCAGAAGTTGCGCTCGTCGATGACCCTGTTCGGCCGGGCCGCTCCGGACGAGGCGGTGTTCCGGCAGGTGCTCGAGCACTTCTTCGCCGGTGAGTACGACCCCGCTACGGACCAGCGACTGGCACATTAGGGCGCCGGCGAACCGCAGGCATACAGTGGCCTATGGCCGCCGCGTTCAGCCGCCTGTTGCGGAGCCTGTTCATCGGGTCCCAGCCGGCTGGCGTCGAACTGGTCGATGCGGCTCCCCCGCCGACATCGGCCGAGCAGCACGCGCTACTTCGCAAGATCGCAGCCGAGGCGGTCATTCTCCAGGACCAGGCCGAGGAGGTGCTCCGTCGGGTACGGGCCCGGGACGCGCTCGGTCAGGTCGCTCCGCGTGGAGGTCCGCTGGTCCACCGGTTCTTCCGGCTCCGGGACCGGCTGCCCAAGCACTGCGACGATCCAGGGGATGAACGCCTGCGGGCGACGCTCGACGTGATCCTCCACCACCACGGCATGCTGGTTGCGACGGCGCTTGACCTGCTGGCCTACGAGTGGCGCTCGGAGCGGGTCGCCCGCTCCGTCGAGAGCTTGGAGGGGTTCGGCGACCCGGGCCGGCGACTGGACGAGGTGTACGCGGAGTTGGCGCGCGCCGATTAGTCCGGCGCCTCGTCAGTGACGGGATCGGGCCGGGCCGCGGCTCGATCCGTGTGGCCCAGGTCCCGGCCCGGCGCCACGCGGTCGCGGACCAGCCTCTTCAGCTTGCCGATCTCGGGGAACCCGCCGTCGACCTTGCGGTCCCAGACCACCTCGTCGTCGATGGCCACCGAGAAGACGCCGCCGATGCCCGGCTTGAGGGTGAGTTCGCCGATGTCGGTCGTGAAGCTGGTCAGCAACTCCTGCGCCACCCAACTCGCTCTCAGCAACCACCGGCACTGCGTGCAGTACGTGATTACCACGCGAGGCTCGGTCATGAGCGGAGCCTCTCGGGAGTGAGGAGCGGTGCCGGGCGATGCGCCCGGCGCTCGAAGCGAGTTGATCGGATTTGGCATCGTCCGGCAGCGCGACCGAACGAGAGAGAACCGGCGGAGTTCATGGCCGCGGAGCGCGGAGCGCGACAGACAAGACCGCGGCCCTGGGTTCGGTGACCTCTTCACTCACAGGCGCAGCCCGCTCAGGTGGGGCACCAGTTCGGCGGCGGCGTCGTCACCGTACGCGCGGGCGAACCGGTCAGCGAACGAACCGGCGAACCGGTACTCCTGAGTGCCGACGACGGCGATGACGTAGCTGGACAAGAGCGAGCCGATTTGCGCGCACCGCTCCGGACGCAGCCCCCACGACAGGCCGGCGATGAATCCGGCCCGAAAGGCGTCGCCGACCCCCGTCGGATCCAGTTTGGCCGTCTCCGGAGCGATACCGACGTCGACCGGATCCTCGCCCTTGATCTCGATCCGGGCCCCGCGCTTTCCACGAGTCATCACCCGTACGCCGACCCGGGACACGATTTCGGAGTGCGACCAGCCGGTCTTCTGGGTGATCAGTGTGTCCTCGTAGTCGTTGGAGAACAGGTAGTCCGCGCCGTCGATCAGGGAGATGATGTCGGGTCCGTCCAACCAGGCCATCTGCTGCGACGGGTCGGCGATGAAGCGAAAGCTCCGCGAGCGGCACTCGTCGGTATGCCGCTGCATCGCCTCGGGGTCGTTGGGCGAGATGATCACGAGGTCCAGCCCGCCGACCCGGTCGGCGATCGGTTTGAGTTCGATCTGCCGGGCCTCGGCCATCGCGCCCGTGTAAAAGGAGCCGATCTGCGCGTTGTCAGCGTCGGTCGTACAGACGAACCGGGCGGTGTGCTTGGTTTCGGAAACGAAGATCGGCCAGGTGAGGACCCCGTGGCGGTCGAGCCAGGCCCGGTACTCACCGAAGTCCTCACCGACCGCCCCGACCAGAAGCGGGTTGAGGCCGAGCGCGGCCAGCCCGAAACAGATGTTCGGGGCGATGCCCCCGCGCCTGATCTGCAGGTCCTCGACCAGGAAGCTGAGCGAGATCTTGTCCAGGTGCTCGACGACCAGAGACTCGGCGAACCGTCCCGGGAACGTCATCAGGTGATCCATGGCGATGGAGCCGGTGACAGCGATCTGCACGCGGGCAGCCTAACGGCTCTCGGCGCTACCCCCGGCCAGCGATCCGTTGGTCGCTAGATTCCTCTCGTGTATCCGGTCCTGGTCGTCGGCGGCGGTTTGGCCGGACTGGCGGCGGCACTCCGGCTGGCCAAGGCCGGCCACCCGGTGCAGCTCTGGGAGGCGGCGGAGCAACTGGGGGGGCGGTACGCTCCCTCGACGCTGGGTGCTGGAGTCGTAGTCGACACCGCGCCGGCGGTGATCGGGTTTCCGGCTCCGTGGCGGGACCTGTTCCGCAAGAGCGGGCGGACCCTGGAGGCCGAGTTGGCCCGGACGGGCGCGGCCTTGACGCCCGCCATCCCAGCCCGCTACGAGTTCGCCGACGGGAGCGAGCTTGGACCTTCCCACCGACCGCGGGGACCAATTCATCGCCCTCAGCCGTACGTACGGTCCGCGTCCGGCCGGACACTGGCGGGACCTGCTCGACTGGCTGGACGACGTGTGGCAGGCCGTCCGACCCCTGGGGCTCGAGGCGGAGCTCAGCGATCCGGCCCAGCTCTCGGCGGCGGTTCGTCGGCTGCTGCAGCCCCGCCTGACGGTGGCGCAGCTGGCCGAGCGGACGCCACACCCGGCTCTGGCGGCCCTCATCCGGGCCAGCGCCTACCGGATGGGCTCCAGCCCCGAGCGGACGCCGGCGTGGGCCGCGGTAGCTCTGTCCGTCGAACGGCGCTTCGGTCGCTGGACGATGACCGCTCCGGTTCCGGATGCCCGAGCCCGGACCGGTCGGACGTCGGCGCTGATCGATGCTTTGGCCGATCGCCTGTCGGTGCGCAAGGTTGACGTCCGCCTTGGGGAGCGGGTCACGAGTATTGTCCCGGCCGACCGGGAGCTCCACGTCCGGTCCGGCACCGGTGGCGAGCAGAGCCGCGTCCGGAGCCGTGATCTTCACCGGAAATCCGTGGCGGCTGCCTGACCTCGCTGCCCCGAGCCGCCCTGGGGCGGACCCGGCGGGATCTACGCCGTCTCGAACCGGCGCTTGCCCCGCACATCTCTCACCGGATCACCGACGAGCCGACGGATCTGGTCGGCGAGACCGTACGGCTGACGGCGAGCGGCGAACCGGTCGTCACCTATCGCCGCCCGATCGCGGACGGCAGCGTCGTGAGCGTGCATGACTTCACCGCGGCCCGAGCCGATGCCTCGGCAGGGGTGGCGTGGCGAGGATTCCGGAGCTGGTTCCGCCGGCCGGCGGTCACCACCGAGGTGGCTGGCCTGTTCTTCGCCGGGCCGCACACCGCCGCCGGCAATGGTCTCTCCCCCACGGTGCTGGCTGGAGCATTGGCGTCGTACGCCGCGCACGATCTCGCGATGTGAAGGTCCGGTGACAGCAACCGGTACACTCAGATGTCCGTTTTCCGGGGTAAGGATCATCCTTCTTGACTCAGGCGCAGAAGACCGGCTCGGACTCGACACCGGCCACCAGCGTGGAACGCGAAATCGCGATCGAGCAGGCCCACGTCGATCTGGTCTACCGCCGGCTGGCTGAAGCCACCCGGTCGGCCCAGCAGGTCGCCTCCGAGGGCCGGGCGCTCTTTCAGTCCGACCGCTCCAGCTTCGTCCGCGAGGAGGACGGCACCGGGCTGTACGAGCGCGACGTGTTCGCGTTCCAGGCCGCCAAGCGGCTGGCGGTCTTGGACGCCGAGCACGACGGCCTGGTGTTCGGCCGGCTGGACCGTACGGACTCTGAGGTCCGTTACGTGGGCCGGATCGGGGTTCGAGACGCCGACTACGAACCCTTGGTGATCGACTGGCGCGCCCCCGCGGCGGAACCGTTCTACCGGGCCACGCCCAGCAGCCCCATGGACGTCGTGCGCCGCCGGGTACTTCGATGCTCCGGCAGCCGGGTGATCGGGATCGAGGACGACCTGCTGGATTCCGAGACCGACTCGGGCCTGGTCGTCCTCGGCGAGGGCGCCCTGCTGGCCGCACTCACGCGAGCCCGCGGCCACACCATGCGCGACATCGTCGCCACTATCCAGGCCGAACAGGATGAGGCGATCCGGGCCCCGTGGCAGGGGTTCACGATGATCTCCGGGGGACCCGGCACCGGCAAGACGGTCGTGGCCCTCCACCGGGCCGCCTTTCTGCTGTACTCCAACCGCCGCCGTTTCGAGTCCGGCGGCGTTCTGGTGGTCGGGCCCGAGCCGGGTCTTCATGAACTACATCGAGCGGGTTCTGCCGTCCCTGGGCGAGGACGCGGTGACGCTGCGATCGATCGGCTCCGTCGCCGGGGACGTGGTCACGCTGAACGGCGAACGCGCCGATCCCGCCCTGGTTGCGACGATCAAGGGCAGCCTGCGGATGGTCGGAGTGTTGAAACGACTGGTGGCCGAACCCTGGCAGGAGGTCCCGCTCGAGCTCACCCTCACGATCGCCGGCAACGTGTTCCGGCTGGGCGCTCGCGAGCTGTCCCGGATCCGGGCCGACGTGCTTGCTCACCACAAGCTCAACCTGGCCCGCGAGGTCGCGGAGAAAGCCCTGCTGTCGGCGCTGTGGCGGCAGGCGCCTGACACCCTGGAGCTGGATCGGGACGATTTCGACGACCGGGTCCGTGACACCGCCGCCTTCGCCATGTTCAGCAACGCGTGGTGGCCGGCGGTCAGTGCCCCGGACGCCCTCGCCCGGTTGGCCGATCCGGTGGTGCTGGCCCGCGTCGCCGGGACCGAGCTCACCGAGCAGCAGCAACGACTGCTCGGCGCCAGCTACCGTGATCGCGGACGGGCATCAGACTGGACGGTCGCCGACGCGCGCGCTCCTCGACGAACTGCCCACCAACTGGGTCCGGTGCCTGAGCCGGAGGATCGCGAGGTGTCGCTGTTCGTCGACTCCGACAGCGAGGTGCGTGAGCTGGTGACCACCATGGAGCGGCTGGCGCCGGTCCGCGAGGTCGATCCGTTCGCCACCGCTCAGGACACCTTTGCCCACGTGCTGGTCGACGAAGCTCAAGACATCACGCCGATGCAGTGGCGGATGCTCCGTCGTCGCGGGCCAAGTGCCAGCTGGACCATCGTCGGGGACCCGGCCCAGAGCTCCTGGCCGGATCCGCGCGAGTCGGCGCGGGCGTTGTCCGAACTGGTCGGCACGGCCCCGGTACGCCGGTTCCGGATGAGCACCAACTACCGGAGCCCCGCCGAGGTGTTCGATCTCGCCGCGCGGGTGATCGTGCCGGACTTCCCGGACGCCGACCTGCCCCGGGCCGTGCGCTCCACCGGGTACGAGCCCGAAATCCGCACCACCGCCGCCCACCAACTGGCCGCTGGGATCGTGGCCGCGGCGCGCGATCTGCTGGAGGCTTCCGACGGCACGGTCGGGGTCATCTGCCCACCGTCGCGCGTCGACGCGGCCGGCGCCGCACTGCGCGCCGCCGGCATCGGCGACGACCGCCTCGTCGTGATCACCGCGCTGCAGGCGAAGGGGTTGGAGTACGACGGCGTTCTCGTGGTCTCGCCCGACGACATCGTCGCCGAGTCCTCGGGCGGAGTTCGGACCCTCTACGTGGCCTTGACCCGGCCCACCCAGCGGCTGATCACGATCGAGGAAAGAGGGCCCGAGGAGGTCAGGCCCGGCTCAGCGAGCGCTGGATCCTGGCAAAGATCTCTCGGGTCGCCTTCGACCGATTCATGGTGATGAAGTGCAGTCCGGGAGCTCCGCCGGCCATCAGGTTCTCCGACAGTTCCGTGGCCAGGTCGATCCCGACCTGACGCACCGCGGGGTCGTCGGTGCCGACCGCGTTCAGGCGGTCGACCACGGTCGACGGCAGGTCTGCGCCCGACAGGTCGGCGAAGCGCTGGATCTGGGAGAGCCGGGTGACCGGCATGATTCCGGGGATGATCGGCAGGTCGCAGCCGAGTGAACGCACCCGGTCCACCAGCTCGAAGTACCGGTTCGCGGTGAAGAACAGCTGGGTGATGGCAAAGCCGGCGCCGGCCCGCGCCTTCTCCACCAGCACACGCGCGTCCAAATCGGCGTCGCGTCGCTCCGGATGGAGATCGGGGAACGCGGCCACGCCGACACAGAAGTTGCCCAGCTCGCGCACCATCGCGACCAGCTCGGTGGCGTTGACCAAGCCTTGGTCGTGACGCACCCACGGCACGGTCGGGCCGCCCGGCATGTCACCGCGGATGGCCATCACGTGCCGGATTCCGGCGGCCGCGTAGGAGCCGATCACGGTCCGCAGTTGATCGCGGGACTGGCTGGCACAGGTCAGATGGGCCATGGTCCGCAGCGTGGTGTGCTGCGCGATGGCCTCCGTGGCGGTGATGGTGCGTTCGCGGGTCGACCCGCTCGCCCCGTACGTGACCGAGACGAAGTCCGGTCCGAGCGACTCGAGTTCTCGTACGGTCCGCCAGAGCAGCCGCGCCTGCTCCTCGTCCTTCGGCGGGAACAGCTCGAAGGAGAACAGCGGGCGCTGGCGGGCCTCGAGCAGCTCGACGATGGTCGGCGGTCGCACGCGGGAGTACAGAGTGCGACCGGCCATCCCCCAACCCTAGGCGGTTTTCCGGGCGGGCATCCGTACGCTCGGAATGTGTTCGCTCGCCTCCTCGACCCGAACCAGCCGGTGTCGGCGGTCGTTCCGATCGGCGATCGACGAGCGCATCTCCGCCTTTCTCGACCGGCAGAGTGAACAGCTGCTGGGGATGGCGGGCGAACTCGGGCCGGTGGCCGATCTCGCGGCCCGCCTCCTCGTGGGCGGCAAGCGGCTCCGGCCCGCCTTCTGCGCCGCCGGCTATCTCGCGGCCGCCGGTCAGCCTGAGCCCGGAGATCCAGCCGGGGCTGCTCGACGCCGCCGCGAGTCTGGAGCTCCTGCACGTCAGTGCCCTCGTCCACGACGACGTGATGGACGGCTCGGACCTTCGGCGGGGACAGCCGGCGGCGCACCGGCAGTTCGAAAGCCTGCACACCACGTCGGGGTGGTTGGGCGATCCGGAGTCGTACGGTCGGGCGGCGGCCATCCTCCTGGGCGACTTGTTGTTGATGTGGTCGGTGGAGATGTTCCGCGCCGCGGAGCTGCTGCCGACCACGCTGGCCGCCGGCGCGCCGATCGCAGAGCTCATGCGTACCGAAGTGACCGTCCGGGCAGTATCTGGATGTCGTCGCACAGGTGCGGCCGCTGGACGACTCGCCCGGGCGACCTCGATGAGGTCCTGAGCCAGGTGAGCCGGGTCGTGGAGCTGAAGTCCGCCCGCTACACCGTGCAGCGACCGGCCCAACTGGGGGCAGCTCTCGGCGGGGGCAGATCTGCCCTGCACGAAGCCCTCGCCGCGTACGGCCTCCCGCTGGGTCGCGCCTTCCAGTTCCGCGACGACCTGTTGGGCGTGTTCGGCGACCCGGCGGTCACGGGCAAGCCGGCGGGTGACGACCTCCGGGAGGGCAAGCGCACGGTCCTGATCGCGCACGCCTACGCCCAGACCACCCCGGCCGGCCGGGCCGTGCTGCGCCGCCATCTCGGCGATCCGAACCTGGACGCGGAAGGGGTGCGGGAGCTGCGTCGAGTTGATCAACGAAACCGGCGCTCACCAGGCCGTCGAGCAGATGATTACCGAGGCGTACGACGAGGCGATCCGCGCCTTGGACACCACCGAGCTGACCCCGGACGGTCGGACGGCATTGCGCAATCTCGCCGCGGCGGCGGCGCACCGCAGCTCGTGATCCCGGCGAGCGTCGTTAGCGGAGCGCCGGCTCGGTCTGGACGATCGAAAGAGCAGACGCGCCCCCCGGGGAGCGGAGCGAGCTATTGAGGCGCCGCGTCTGCGAGTGAGGGAGGAAGACCGAGCCTTGTGGCGCGGAGCGTGCGCGAGCCGGACTACTCAGCGAGGCGCTGGTGCAGCAGGTGGTCCTGCCAGCGACCGGCGATCTGCAGATAGCGCGGCGCGAGGCCGATCTCGGTGAAGCCGTTCTTCGCCAGGACCTTCCGCGAGCCGTGGTTGTGGACCAATGTTCCAGCCTCAAGGCGGTGCAGACCCAACTCCCCGAAGGCGAGCTTGATCATCTCAGTGACGGCCGCCGTCGCGACGCCATGTCCGTTGTAATCCTGACGGATCCAGTAGCCGAGCGTGCCGGAGCAGAACGCCTTGTAGACGATCTGGAAGACGGTGATCCGTCCAGCGAGAACACCGTCCACCTCGACGACGCACGGCAAGGCGGTCGTTGCTCGTGGCTGGTCAGGGCATCGGCGATGTCACGTCGCTGGCCCGCCTCGGTGAAGTACTCGTCCGGCCGGACCGGATCCCAATGAGCGAGAAAGTCTCGGTCGGCCGCGAGTAGGTCGGCCAGAGCCGCAGCGTCCGTCTCGGTGACGACCCGGATGGCGACGCCCATATCGGGAACTCCTCAGCGTTCGCGCCCGGGCAGCGCCGTCGCGGCGAAGGTGTAGCGCTCCATGGCCGGATCCGAGCGCCAAGCCGCCCGGAGCCGGTCGCCGAGGCTCCGGGCCGCGGCCTCGGGATCGTCGGCCTCGGTGATGGCACGGACCACACAGATCCGCCGAGCGCCGGCCTCGAGCACCTCGTCGAGGGTGTCGCGCATTGATGCCACCGACCGCGAACCAGGGCTTCGCCGCGATCTCGGCGGGTGGAGCGACCTCCGCCGCGTACCGGACCAGATCCAGCCCGACCGGACGATAGTCCGGCTTGGTTGGTGTCGCGTACACCGGCCCAACGCAGAGGTAGTCGATGTCGTCGTCGGCCACCGCCCGGTCCAGTTCCTTCGGCGCACTGGTCGAGCGGCCGATGAGCGCCCAGCGGTGCAGCTTCCGCCGGGCCTTGCGGGCGGACCCGTCGGTCTGCCCCAGGTGCAGCAGGTCGGCGGCGAACTCGCTCGGCCAGGTCGGGCGAGTCGTTCACGCACACGATGCCCTGATGCGGCTCGGCGGCCGCCCGGGCCACCTCGAGGGCGGCCAGCTCGGCATGTGCGGCTGAGGTTCTTCTGGCGGATCTCGCACGATGTCGACCCCGCCGGCGAAGGCGGCGCCAGGAACTCCGCCAGGTCGCCCTGCCGCTCCCGGGTGTCGGTGCACAGGTAGAGCCGCGCGAGCCGCAGCCGTGCCTCCAGACCCATCAATGCCGTCACCGTCCATAACCTACGGGCTGGCCGCTGCCTCGGCCACAGCCGACGCCCGGAGGGCGCGAACGCACTCGTCCTCGATCGCGTGGACTTCTGCGGCAGAGCGGCGCTGGCCGGCCGTTCGCGCTCACCAGGCGCTGAGTTCGGCCGGCGACGCGCGAGTCGGGTGGGTCCGACCCGCGACCAGTGGCACCCGCGTGGTGGACCGCACCTCGTCGCCGATGTGCTTCGTGCCCGGCGACGGCGAGACGGTCTTCAGCGCGCCCGACGACAAACCGAATCGCAGCCGCCGACCTCCCGCAACGGCTCGCCAACCTCGAGCGCGAATTCGCGCTGCGCCCTGCTGGTCGATCGGTACGACGACGACTGGTCAGCAGGAACGTGTGGTGGATCCGCCTGGACGGCTCGCTGTCCGAGGTCGTCCGGCCGACTACCGCAGAGCGCGCCGACGCCCTCGAGCTGCTCGCCGCCAAGTATCCGGCAGTACGCCGACCGGTCGCCCCCGGTGGCGACGTCCTCGCCCTGGAAATCGTCAGCGCGGTGGAGCGCGGTTGGTCCGCCGAGCACTGACGGGCGCACCGATCGACCCGTCGGCAGTACTCAGCGGTCGCGAGCTCAACTCAGTAGCCGAGCGGATCGATCGCCGGCGGAGCGGCGGGCCGCTCCGGAGCGCCGCCGACGGCGCGCTCCGGCAGCCAGATGACGAAGGTGCTCCCGGAACCGCTACGGTCGGCCAGCACCAGCGGCCCTCGTGACTCTCGACGATCTGTCGGGCGATGGACAGGCCGAGCCCGGAGCCGCTCGTCTGCTCCGCCCGTGCTCCCCGAGGCCCCGCGGTGAGAATCGGTCGAAGACGCGGGATCCGGTCCTCTTCGGCGATGCCGGGGCCCTCGTCCCGGACCGCCACCCACGCCCAGCCCTGCCGGCTGCCCACGGCGACCGTGATCGCGCTGCCGACCGGCGCGAGCCGCACCGCGTTGGACACGACGTTGGACAGGGCCCGATCGAGTGCGGCGGGATCGGCGTAGACCACCGGGCCCGGGGCCAACCGCAGGTCGAAGCGCAGCGACCGTTCGGCGCCAGCAGTCGGTACTCCTCGACGACCTGCTGGGCCACCTCGGCCAGGTCGACGTCCCGGTCCACGAAGGCCGCCGAGCGCTTCCGTGCCGTGGCCAGCAGGTCCTCCAGCAGCCGGCTCATCCGGCCGGTCGCCCGGCTGACGACGGCGGTCGCCTCCCGGCGCTCGGCGGGCGTCGAGGCCTCGTTGCCGAGCACGGCCTCGACGTTGGCCTGGATCGACGGCGACGGGGTTGCGCAGCTCGTGCGACACGTCCTCGACGAAGGCACGCTCGGTCCGGAAGGCGGTCTCGAGGCGCGCCAGCATGTCGTTGATCGTGTCGGCCAACGTCCGCAACTCGTCCGGCGGACCGCTCGGCTCGATGCGCCGGGACAGATCGGTGGCGGTGATCTCCCGGGCGGTGGTGGTGATCTTCTCCACCGGGCGCAGCGCCCGGCCCGCGACCCACCAACCGATGATCAGGCTGAGTCGCGAACATGATCATCAACGCGATGATCGAGTAGTTGCGCAGGGTCTCCAGCGCCGCGAAGTTGACGGCCCGCTGCACGCTAGCCAGGTCAGCGGCCTGGAACTGCTCGCCGGACCGGTAGACGATCGTGCCGTCCGCGGCCCGGGTGAACTTCTTCACCGTCACCGGATCGAGGGGTTCGGCGTCGATGGTCCGCGACAGCGCGAGGTAGACCCCGAGCAAGATCATCGCGGTGATGCCGAACAGCAGCGCCGAGTAGGTCAGAGCCAGCCGCACCCGCACGGTGCGCAGCCACGACGGGAGCCGCTCGGTGACGCGGTGATCACGAGGCGACGGCGCGCACGGGCTCGCCTCCTCGCGGAGCCGATAGCCGCGCCCGGTGACGGTCTCCAGCAGCTGCGGTTCGCTGTCAACGGTGAGCTTGCGACGCAGCGTCCCGACCGTGACGCGTACGGTCTGGGTGAACGGATCGGCGTTCTCGTCCCACACGTGCTCCAGCAGTTCCTCGGACGAGACGAGACGACCCGGGCCGGCTCAGCAGATAGCGCAGCACGGCGAACTCCTTGAGGGTCAATCTTGAGTTCCCGCTCGCCGCGGTGCGCCAGATGCCGGGCGGCGTCCAGCCGGACGGAGCCGAGGGTGAGCACCGAGGAGGACCCGCTGATCTCGCGCCGCAGTACGGCCCGCAGGCGGGCGGTGAGTTCGGCGAGCGCGAACGGTTTGACCAGGTAGTCGTCGGCGCCCGCGTCGAGGCCGCGAACCCGGTCGAGCAGCTTGCCGCGGGCGGTCAGCATAACGATCCGCAGGTCGGTCCCGGTGAGGCAGTCGACGCTGCCGTCCCGGATCCCCTGCGCCAGCGCGAAGCCGTCCCCGTCGGGCAGGTTGACGTCGAGCAGCGCGACGTCGTACTCGGCGAACGCCAGCTTGTCCAGCGCCTCGGCTCGGGTCGACGCCGCGTCGACGGCGTAGCCCTCCCGGGTCAGGCCCACCCTCAGGGCGCTGGCCAGGCCCTCCTCGTCCTCCACGATCAGCAGCCGCATGTCTTTCGACGCTAACCGCGCGAACCTGTGAAAACGGCTTCGATTTTCGGTGACTTTTCGATCTGGTTTCCCGTCGTTTTCCGGCCCCGTTGATGAAGTTGGTCGCGTTCCGACCACCGATCTCGACAAGGAGACACCATGATCAACTCACATGACCCCACCGAACACAAGCCGCGGCCGGCGGCTCGCCCTGGCGGGCGTCCTCACCGCCGCGGTGCTGGCCGGCGGAGCCGGCTTCGCCTACGCCAACTCGGGCTCGGCCACCCAACCGGTCGAATCCGGCTACGCGACGGTCGTCGATGAAGGCAACCCGACGGCTGACGGCTCACGATCCGACTGCCCCGAGCGCGCTGCCGGTGGCGGCTCGGATCAGAGGCTCGAGCGCGACACCCGAGTCAGACCCCGGAGCAGACGCCCGAGCAGGCCCCGACCCCCGAGGGCGATCTCTGATGACCGATCAGACGACCCGGCTGCTGCCCACCGCTCTGCTCGAGCGCACCCTCTTCGAGGTCAAGCGGGCGTGGTCGGCCAGGACCTGATGGTCGAACGGATCCTGGTCGGGCTGCTGGCCCGCGGGCACGTCCTCCTCGAAGGCGTGCCGGGAGTGGCCAAGACGCTCGCCGTCCGCACCCTCGCCGACGTGGTCGGCGGCAGCTTCTCACGGCTGCAGTTCACGCCGGACCTGATGCCCGCCGACATCGTCGGCACCCAGGTGTGGCGCGCATCCACCGAGCGGTTCGACACCGAACTGGGACCGATCTTCGCCAATCTGGTGCTGGCCGACGAGATCAACCGGGCGCCCGCCAAGGTCCAGTCGGCCCTACTCGAGGCGATGGCCGAACGCCAGGTCACCATCGGGGGCGCGACCCATCGGCTGCCGGCGCCGTTCCTGGTGCTGGCCACCCAGAACCCGATCGAGACCGAGGGCGTCTACACGCTGCCCGAGGCCCAGCGGGACCGGTTCCTGCTCAAGGTCGACGTCGACCACGTGGACGAGCTCGACGAGCTGACCATCGTGCAGCGGATGAGCGTCGCCCCGCCTCGGGCCACGCGGGTGCTGAGCCTGGAGGAGTTGGTGAGCCTGCAGGCCGAGACCGACCAGGTGTTCGTCCACCACGCCATCGCGCACTACGCCGTTCAGTTGGTGATGGCCACCCGGCACCCGAACCGATTCGGCCTGCAACTGGGCGAGATCCTGGAGTACGGGGTGAGCGCCCGGGGCAGCCTCGGCCTGATCGCGGCGGCCCGCCCGCTGGCGCTGCTACGGGGCCGGGACTACGTACTGCCGGGTGACGTGGCCGATCTTGCCGCCGACGTGCTGGCGCACCGGCTCGTGCTGTCCTTCGACGCGGTGGCCGAGGGTGTCGACCCGCGTACGATCATCGGCACGATCCTCGACACCGTGCCCCGGCCCCGGGTGGCCCCCGACGAGCAGAGCGGCGCTGCGCCGCATGAGCAGCAGCGGTAGCGGCGGTTCGCTGAACACCGTTCCGCGGTCTGGACCTCACCGTGCGCCGCCGGCTCGACGGGCTGCTGCAGGGCGACCACGCCGGCGTCCGCCTCGGGCCGGGCAGCGACGCCGAGGAGCTGGCCCGCTACACCCCCGGCCACGACGTCCGCCGGATCGACTGGAAGGTCACCGCCCGGGCCCGCGATCCGCACGTGTGGCTGACCCGGGCCGAGCACGAGCTCGACACCTGGTTGCTGCTCGACCAGACCCCCAGCATGGCCTTCGGGACCGCGGCCACCGAAAAGGCCGACCTGGCCACCACGGTCGCGGGTGCCGTCGGGCTGCTGACCGACGCGCCGGGCAACCGGCTGGGTTTGGCTGTCCTCGATACCTACGGGCTGACCTGGGCCCGCCCGCTCGCCGGGCGGGTCGCCGCCCACCGAGCAGTGCGACAGACCGCCGGCGCCCCGGGACGGCGCCGCCGCGCTCAGCCTGGCCGAGGCGATCACGCTGCTGGGGCGACGGCACCGCCGGTCCGGGCCTGCGGATCGTCGTGTCCGACCTGCTGGACCCGACCGGCCAGATCGAGCGGCCGCTTCGACTGGGAGGCTCCGCTCCGCCGGCTCGCCGCGCGCCACGACGTCGTCGTGGTCGAGGTTCTCGACCCGCGCGAGCTGGAACTGCCCCCGGTCGGCCATCTCGTACTGGTCGACCCCGAGTCGGGTCGGCAGCGCGAGATCGGCACGGACCTGCGGCGTCCGCACCGCCTATGCCGAGGCCGCCACCGCCTTCCGGAGCGCCACCGCCCAGGCCGTGCGGGCCGCCGGGGCGGGACACGTCCTGCTGCGCACCGACCGCGACTGGGTCGGCGCTCTGGCCCGCTTCGTTCGCGCGCGTCGCCGACTGCCGGCCCGCCGCGCACTCGAAGTACAAGGAGACACCGATGACCCTGCTGAGCCCGCTCTGGCTGCTCACCCTGATCCCCGTCGCTGCCCTGGCGCCCGCCTACGTGATCGTGCAGCGGCGCCGCCACCGCTACGCCGTCCGCTTCGCCAGCCTGCCGATGCTCGACCGGGTCGTGCCGCGGCGCCCCGGCTGGCGGCGGCACCTGCCCGCCGCCTTTGTCCTGATGGCCCTGACCCTGCTCGGGCTGGCCGCGGCCCGACCCGAGGTGGCGCTCCGCCTCCCGTACGACCGGGCGACCGTCATGGTCGCGATCGACGTCTCCGGCTCCATGGCGGCGACCGACGTGCCGCCGAACCGGATGGAGGCCGCCAAGGCCGCCGCCTCGGCCTTCGTCGAGCAACTGCCCGATGCGGTGAACGTCGGAGTCGTCTCCTTCGCCGGCTCGAGCGCGGTCGTCGTGGCACCCACCACCGACCACGACGAGGCGCAGGAGGAGATCGAGGCGCTGCAGCTGGGTCGAGGCGGCACCGCGATCGGCGAGGCCGTGTTCAGTTCGGTCGAGCAGGTGCAGCGGATGGCCGCTCGAATCTGAAGGTGAGGCTGAAGGCGAACCGGTCCCGACCCGCGTCGTGCTGCTCTCCGACGGAGACAACACCGCCGGCCGCACCCCCGAGCAGGCCGCCGCCGCCGCCGCCGAGGCCGGGCTGCCGGTGTCTACCATCGCTTACGGAACGCCGAACGGCACCCTGCCCGGCGGCAACGGCCAGCCCGTGCCGGTCGACGAGGCGGCGCTCCGCGCGCTGGCCGAGGCGACCGGCGGCACCGCCTACACCGCCGAGAGCGGCGAGGAGCTGCGCGACGTCTACGCCGACATCGGTTCCTCCATCGGCTGGCGCACCGAGCAGCGCGAGGTGACGCCGTACCTGGCGGCCCTGGGTCTGCTCGTGGCCACCGGCGCCGGCGCCCTGTCCCTGCGCTGGTTCTCCCGGCTGATCTGACAGAGGAGAGGTAACGCAATGAACAATCCAGATCCGCCCGGGCTCGGCCGACCGGCCGGGCCGGAGATCGGCTGGGCGGCGCCTGTGCCGCCGGCTCCGCCGGCTCGACCAACGGCTGTCCCACCACCGGTCCGCAGGTCCGCCCGTCGCCCGCTCCATCTCTCCTGACCAATCCGCCCACCCGGACAAGCCGGAGCCGCCCGCGGCTCGCCGCCGTGATCGCGGCCGCCGTTCTGGCGGGCGGTGCCTCGGGAGCCGGGATGGTCGTGGCCCTGGACCGCAACGGCCCGACCGCGGGTCCGACGATCGTGCAGCAGCGCAGTGCGCCCGGCGGTGGCGGGCGCCGCAGCCGCGGCAGCACCGAGGCGGCGCCGAGTGAGATCCTGCCGAGCGTCGTGCAGGTGCGGGCCGGGCGCGGCAGCGGATCGGGGGTCGTGATGGACGGTTCCGGTCACGTCCTGACCAACCACCACGTCGTCGCCGGGGCGAGCAACGTCTCGCTGGTGCTCGCCACCGGCCGTACGGTCAGCGCCGAGGTGGTCGGCTCCGACCGCAGCAACGACATCGCTGTCCTGCGGGCCCGCGGTGGCGACCTGCCCGCCGCCGAGCTCGGAGTCAGTGCCGACCTGCGCATCGGCCAGCCGGTCATCGCCGTCGGTTCACCGCTCGGGCTGAACGGGACGGTGACCTCGGGCGTGGTAAGCGCTCTGGAGCGGCGCTCGAGTGCCGAGGCGATGATCCAGACCGACGCTCCGATCAATCCCGGCAACTCTGGCGGACCGCTGGTCGACCTGTTCGGCCGCGTGGTCGGCATCAACACCTCCATCGCGACTCTCAGCGGCCGGGCCTCCGGCAACATCGGCATCGGCTTCGCCGTACCGATCGACCGGGCGGTAGAGGTCGCCCGAGGGATCCTGGCCCGCGGCTAATCCGACCGTCAACAGTTTCCGGGGCTGCAGGGATGGGGTCAGAGGTCGAGGCGTGGGCGGTCAGCGGTGAGAACCGCCGTCCGCAGTTGCGCCTCCGGCCAGCACGTCTGAATCAGGGCGGCGAGGTCGGCGAAGAGTCGGGGAACGTCCGCCGCGGCGTTGTCGTGCAGCGCCTCGGAGACGAACAGCGCGTGGTCGGTCTCGGCGCCGGCCGCGGACCGGCCGCTCTGCCGGTTGGTCCAGCGCCGGGCGTGGGCTCGACCCTCGGCGTCGGCGAAGATTACTTCCCCCGGTGGCGGGATCTCGACCTCGCCCCCGAAGGTCTCGTAGCTCTCCTCACCGGTCGCGTAGCGGATCTCCAGATGCTCCGCGACACGGCTCACGTCGAAGACGGCGACCGGGAGCGCGTACGCGACGGAGACGGCGTTACCGACGTCGACCAGCGGATTGATCGAAGGCAGCTCCCCCTCGCGCCGAAAGCGTCGTAACAGAGCCTCGCCGGCGCTGCGGTACTGCGTCGGCTTGAGCCCCAGCTGCGCGTACGCCCGGCGCCAGGCCTGGATCTCCGGCAGCTCGGACTCCGTCCGGCCGGCCAGCCGCTCCGCCGCGCGCCGGTGGAAGGGGGCAACGGCATCGGCAACGTTTACCGGCCCCGACACCCCATCGGCCACGAGCACGCCGGCGATCAGTTGCGGGAAGTCTCGCCACAGGTCCGAGCTGTGGGCAATCCAGATCACGAGGGTCCCACCGGTGCGCACAGGGCCAGAAATCGCTCCACCGCGGTTCGCGCGGCCCGCTTCCTCGCCGCCGCGCTGGGCGGGGTCTCGCCGAGCAGAGCCCGGATCTGCAGGTCCTGGATCGTCAACCCGTAGAACGACGTGAACGCGTCGGCCGGATTGTCGATCTTGATCACCCCCGCATTGTGCAACTCCCCCAGGAAGCCCTCGATGAGCGGCCCGGTGGTGTGCCGGCCGTGCCGCAACAGCTCCGCCGCCAACGCCGGCGACGTCATCGCGGCGCGGTTGAGGGCGAGCGAGGTCTTGCCCAGCAGCAAGGCCTGCTGGCGCTCGGAATCGCGTTGGCCCGACGCCCGTGACGCAAGAACACCTCGCCCGGGTTGTGAATCCTTTCAGCAACCGCTTTCCCGACCGTGCGTGGTGTGTTTGCGTCAAACCGCCTACAGACCGATGATTTCCCGGGCCTCCGGTGGTCTCCGCAACCGTGACCGATCCTCAGCAGAGCCCGACCATCATCGAGCGCGCCGCCCAGCCTTACGTAGGCGTGCGCGAGCTCATCACCATGACCACGTTCGCCCGGGTGGCCGATCAGCTCCCCGGGCTGTTCGGCTGGCTGGCCGAACGGGGGGTGACCCCGAGTGGCCCGCCGTTCTTCCGCTACCTGACCATCGACATGGAGCGGTTCCTCGATGTCGAGGCCGGCGTGCCGGTGGCCGAACAGGTGCCGGTCGAGGGACCATATTTCGCCCGGACGCTGCCCGCCGGTCGCTACGTCACCAGAGAGCTACGTCGGCCATCCCGACGGCCTGGTCGACGAGACGGAACGACTGCTGAGGTGGGCCGAGCAGGAAGGCCTCACCTGGGATGCCCGGGTGACCCCGGCCGGCGACGCCTGGGGTTGCCGCCTCGAGGAGCTGCTGACCAATCCGGAGGAGGAGCCAGACATGAACAGGTGGCGGACTCACCTGATCTTCAAACTGGCCGACGATTCACCGGACGCCTGACCTCGATAACGCCGCCGGCGTCCGCACCCTACTTCCACGTCGGCGAACTGCTGCCTGCCGTGCGTGAGGGATTTGTCCGGCGAGCCGGATCCAGACGCCGGGGAGATGGCGGGGATGCGGCAAGCCCAGGTCGCGAGCTCAAGCTGATCGATTCGTGCCCACGCGCCTCCCCTCCTCGTTTCTCGCCGACCGGCCGGCCGCCCGCAGCACCCCGCCGGCGAGCTTGTTGAGCATCAGGTTGTCCGGGCTGCGGCCCCAGTCCACGGCGGCCGGCTGTCGAGACGACGACCACGTACGTCCGGAGAACCGGCCCGGCTGCCGTTGCGCCTTGTCGACCAGGTCCAACGCCTCGCCGGCCCGCGGGTCATCGAGCAGGTCGAGCAGAAGCAGCAGGCGCAAGCCTTGCAGGATGTCGTAGTGCCAGTAGGCCGGATAGTGCAGCGTCAGCCAGGACGGGTGGATCACCTCGCCGCTCCCGAGGCTACGGAACAAGCGGTGGCTGAGCAGCAACTCGGCCGCCCTCTCGGCCGCGGCGCGAGCGTCGGAGTCACCGCTCGCCTGCGCATACACAGCCAATCCCAGCGCCGGCGTCACCGACTCGTGAAACGACGAGCGCTTGGCCCCAGGGTGCCGGTCACAGTTCCAGCCGCCGTCGTCCCACTGCCAGCGGACCAGGCCGGACACGAGCCGACGGGTGCCCGGATGGTCGGCGAAGCCGAGCCGGGTCAGTGCGAAGACGGCGTTGCCTTCCATCGAGGCGTGGCGGCGGACCCGGCCGTCGATGATCATGACCTTCCCCAGCGCCGGCAACAGCCACCCGAGCTCCTGGGCGACGCCGGGTTCCAGTCGCTCGGCAGGCAGATCCAGATCCGCGTCGGCGATCTCGACCAGACGCCAGTGCGTGCCCCACCACTTCGCGTAGGGGTGCTCGTCGGGAAAGGACAGCAACTGCTCGACCTTCATGGCCATGGGCACGCCTCGATGATGGGACCCGTGCGGATCGCTGGCAATCACCCGGGTAGCGGCTGGGCCTGACGCCCACCGAGACTCCCGCACGTCCTCGAGATAGTTGGCTCGCGCGTCGCGCCGGCCGAAATTCCGGTCCGTCGCTACGCTGAGGCATCCTCGATGAGTGCCGGACGGATCGACGAGCCCCGACCCGCGTCCTTTTGGCGCGGGCGGCGCGGCGTCCGGCGACCCGTACGCGAGCACGTCTAGGCTCCCGTTCAAGACCAACACGACCAACTTCCCCACCGTGTTCGGAGCGAACGTGACGGCCCAAGCCAATGCGACCGGAGTCGGCGACCCCTTGGTGGGTCACCTGGTCGATGGTCGTTACCAGATCACCTCCCGGCTGGCCCGCGGTGGCATGGCCACCGTCTACTCCGCCGTCGACACCCGGCTGACCCGGACCGTGGCTCTCAAGGTCATGCACATCGGGCTGGGCGACGACGCCGAGTTCGCCCGCAAGTTCGACCGCGAGGCCCGGTCGGCGGCCCGGCTGTCCCATCCCCACGTGGTCTCGGTTTTCGACCAGGGCACCGACGCCGGACGGCCGTACATCGTGATGGAGTACGTCGAGGGCTACACCCTGCGGGACGTGATCAACAACGAGGCACCCGTGCCGCCCCTGCGGGCGCTGGAGCTTCTCGAGCCGGTGCTCAGCGCACTGGTCTGTGCGCATGACGCCGGCCTGGTGCACCGTGACATCAAGCCGGAGAACGTGCTTGATCAGCCCCCGGGGTCAGATCAAGGTCGCCGACTTCGGGCTGGCCAAGGCCATTTCCTCGCAGACGTCGACCGCAACGCAGGGGCTGCTCATCGGCACGGTCTCCTACCTGCCGCCCGAGCTGGTGGTGGCGGGACGCGCCGACGCGCGCAGTGACGTGTACAGCACCGGAGTGGTCCTGTTCGAAGTGCTTACCGGCCGCAAGCCGCACACCGGCGAGACGCCGATCCAGGTCGCTTACGCCCACGTGCACGCGGACGTGCCACCCCCCTCGGCGTTCCCGACGGCTACCCCGATCCCGCCGTACCTCGATGCCCTCGTGGCCCGCGCCACCGCTCGCGACGCCGCGAGGAGGCCACCCGACGCCAAGGTGTTCTTGTCCCAGGCTCGTCGGGTGCACGTTGCCCTGCGGGAGGGCCTGGCCGACGATCCCGAACTGACCGCCGACCTCCGCGGAACTCCACCCCGACCGGCCTCGCCGAGCTCACCGGTCGGATGGGCACCGCCTCCCCCGCAGGGCTCGCCACCCCAATCGCCACCCCAATCGCACGGGTCCCCGAGCTCTCGGCTGCACGACCGCGCCGATGAGGAGATCACCCAGTTGGTGCCACCCGCGGCGATGCAGCACAGCCATCCGCACACAACCAGTCCGCACACAACTAATCCGCACGATCCGCACACACAGAGTTCGCCACCGACCGTACGCGACGCCGCACCGCCGGGACCGCCGCAGGCTCGGCTGCGTCAGCTCTCGGCCGAGCGGCTCACGGCCATGAGGGAACGGGAGGCGAGACGGCGACGACGGGGCTGGCTGATCATCCTGTTGGTGTTGATGCTCACCGCGGCCGCTGCGTTGGCCGGCTGGTACGTCACCGACGGTCGCTTCACGAGCGCGCCCGAGTTGACCACGCTCTCCCAGGGTGAGGCGGAGGCGCTGGCCCAGCGTGAGGGTCTGCGGCTGCAACTCGCGTCGGCGTACAGCGAGACGGCCGCGCCCGGGACGGTGATCTCGACGGAGCCGGCGGCCGGAGCCAAGGTGCCCGACGGCGGCACCATGGCGGCCGTGATCTCGAAGGGTCCGGAACGTTACGCGATGCCGTCGGTGATCGGGCTGGAGCACGGGGCGGCCCTCACGGCTCTGCGAAACGTGAATCTGAGGGCCGGAACCGTCAGCGAGCAGTACGACGAGCGGGCCAAGGAGGGCGTCGTCATCGCTGCCTCCGCCGACTCCGGGGAGAAGCTCAAGCGGGACGCGTCGGTCGAGCTGACATTGTCACGGGGACCCAAGCCGATCAAGATCCGCGACTACACCGGCCGCTCGGCGGCAAGCGCCGAGGCCGCCTTCCGGAAGGCCGGCTTCGAGGTCGAGACGTCCAGCGCACATTCGGACAAAGTCGCGGCCGGCGACGTGATCAGCCAGACACCCGAGAAGGGCAAGGGGGTCAAGGGCGACACGATCACCCTGCAGCGCTCGCTCGGACCGGTGATGATCGACATCCCGGCCACCCGCGGGAGGACGGTTCCGGCCGCCACGAAACTGCTCAAGGACGCCGGTTTCGCCGTGGCGGTCCGGCCGGTGGCGGTCAACTACATCGGCGCAGGGCTCGTGGTCACCAGCAGTCCGGGTGCCAGCAAGCAAGCTCCGAAGGGCTCGAAGGTCACCCTGTACGTGATCTGAGGTCGCTGCCGCTCGACCCTGTCACCGGCTCGGACCAGGCACTGGGCCAGTCGAAGACCCAATTCGACCGGTTGTCGCGGGCGACCCGGCGCAGGAAGAGCGGCAACATCAGGTCCCGGACGGCCATCGCGAACCGGCTCGACGACGTGCGCTTCTGGGCGTTGATGGAGCGGGCGTAGGCAACGATCGCCACGGTACGGTTGCGCCGCAGCTCCGCGTACCGCAGGAAGGCCTCTTCCGGAGCGTCGATGTCACGCAGGCAACGGGCCAGCGTCTCGGCGTCTTCCAAGGTCAATGCGGCACCTTGGCCGGCACTGGGCGAGGTCGCGTGGACCGCATCGCCCAGCAGGACAGCGCGACCGCGATGCCAGTCCTTCACCTGCTCCAGGTCGTAGATCGGGTAGGCGCCCACGGTGTCGTCCGCCGCCGCCAGGATCTGCGGGACCGGCGACGCATCGTCGCGATGGAGCTTCCGCAACTCGTCCAGCCACGTCTCGGCCGGCAGCGCTCGGAGATCCTTACGACTCGGCTCGGGGCGGGTCAGATTGGCGAACCAATAGACCGTGCCGTCGTCGCGGACGAGGTAGCCGAAGAACGACCGCCGCCCGAAGACGAAGTGCTGGTGTCCCGGCGTCGGCGCTAGTCCGGTGCCGTGGGCAAAGCCGCCCAGACCGATCAATCCGCTGTACGTCGGCTCGGCGGCCGAAGGGTCGACGAAGCGGCGGGTGAGGGAGCCGATCCCGTCCGCACCGATGACGACGTCGGCCGGGAACGTTCGGCCATCCGCGGTGCCGCCGACCAGGCCCTCCGGCTTCTTCTCCAGCGATGCCAGCCGAGCACCGAAGGTGATGGGCACGTTCGCTTCGATCGCAGCCTCGCGGAGGACCTGTTGTAGCCAGCTTCGGCGCACGATGACGCTCCCCCGCTCTGGCTGACCGGCCGGACCGTTGGGCACCTCACCCAGGCGCTTCCCCCGGCCGCTCCACATCACCATGTGTGGGCAGGGATGGGCGTCGGTCAGGAGCCGCTCGGTGAGCCCGAGCTCGGTCAAAACCGCGAGACCGTTGGTCGCGACGCTCAAGAAGGCGCCGGCGTGCGAGTCTGGCTCGTTCGCCGCCTCGATGATCTCGACGTCCCAACCGATGCGGCGGAGCAATATGGCGACGGCTGGTCCGCCCACGCCACCACCGACGACAAGTGCCTTCATCGCTGCACTCCTCTACCCTGGTTATGCGAACTCTCTAGTAGAGAGTTTCTCGAATTTAGAGAGAGATTAGCAGGAGGTCGGAAAATGCTCAAGCCACGGGAGATGGGCGAGGCAATGCGGGACTTCATGGCGTACGCGGTGTTGTTCCAGGAAGCCGTGGCCCGCAAGGCGGGACTCAACGGCACCGACCTGCAGTGTCTGAGCCTGCTGATGCAACACGGTCCGATGCCGCCGGGCCGTCTCGCCGAGCGCACTGGTTTGACTCCCGGTGGCGCCATCACGACCGTCGTCGACCGACTCGAGGCGGTCGGCCTTGCCGCTCGATCCCCTGACCCGGGTGATCGTCGGCGGGTGTTGGTGACCGCCGACGCCGAGGCGGCCTGGACCCGGCTTGCCCCGTGGTACGAGCAGGTGACGCAGCGCTGGAACGACTACGTGGCCGGCCTCGCGCCGGAGCAGGCCGAGCTCGTGCTTACCGCCCTACGAACCGCGGCGGAGATCAATCGCGACGAGCTGGAACGACTCCGGGCCCCAGGCTGACCGGATGCCTGGCCATGGAGCCGGTGTGGGCCCCGAGGTGGCGACGATCGGCTCGTCCGGTCGACGTACCATGACCCGTGGCTGAATCCTCCGTCGGCTGGCTGCACGTGATCATCGACGTCGCGCCTGAATCAGCACAGTCGAGCGCCGCGTTCTGGAGTGAGGCCCTGGGCTGGTCGATCGGCGAGCCGTTTTCGGCCCACCCGGAGTTCCGGAGCTTCGTGCCGCCGGAGGGTGCCCCGTACGTCCACCAGCAGATCGGTGATCATGGTCCGCGGATCCACCTCGACGCCGAGGTTCCCGACCTGGCCGCGGCGACCGAGCGCAGCATCGGGCTCGGCGCCTCCGCCGGACTCCTGAGCGCTGACGTGCAGGTCATGGCCTCGCCCGGCGGGATGCCGTTCTGCCTCCTGCACCCGCAGCGATCCGTACGACCCGGTCCGCGTACGTGGCCGGACGGGCACCGTACGCGCCCGGTGCAGGTGTGCATCGACATGCCGCCACAACACGCCGACGCCGAGGTCGCCTTCTGGCGCGAAGTCACCGGCTGGCGCTGGGTCCCGAGCGACAGTCCGGAATTCGTCGGCAAGCTCTATCCCGATCCGAGCCTCTCCGGTGCAGCTCCTGCTCCAGCGGCTGGAATCCGACGAGCCGGCGACCCGGGCCCACCTCGACCTCGGTACCGACGACATCGAGACGGAGGTGGAGCGGCTGGTGTCCCTCGGCGCGACGCGTGGCGAGACTGGCCGCGGTTGGGTCGTCCTGACCGACCCCACCGGCCTGGTCTTCTGCGTGACCGGCAATTCTCCCGAGTGACCGAGGCCGCCACCAGCCGCTCGTTATCCATCCCAAGCTGGACGACAAGCCCACAAACCGAGAAGTCCGGGCGTGTCTGCCAGCCCGGGTCTGGGAAACGTACGGGGAGGGCCGGCGCCGACTCACAGGGCCGCGAGGGCCTCCGCGATCGGGACGTCGCCGGAAACGACCTCGAACTGTTGATGCACCGCGGCACCACTGTCCAGCAGTTCCATGATCAGTGCCGCCACGTCCGCGCGGGGAATGCTGCCCCGGCCGGTGCTGACGCCGACGCGGACCCGACCGGTCGGTCCCTCGTCGGTCAGCCCGCCCGGCCGAACGATCGTCCAGTCGAGGTCTCGGGTCCGGACCACCGCGTCGGCCTCGCTCTTCGCGCGGAGGTAGACCTGGAAGACCTCCTCGGAGCCGACGACGAACTCGTCGGCGGCCAAAGCCGAGATCACGATCAGCCGCCGGATCCCCGCGAGCTCGGCCGCGTCCGCGGTCAACACGGCCCCGTCACGGTCCACGGTGAGCTTGCGGGCCGCGCCACTGTTGGGCCCGCCCCCGGCGGCGAACACCAGCGCGTCCGCCCCCTTGACCGCGGCCGCCAGGGCTGCGGCCGTCTCGCGTTCCACATCGAAGATCGAGCGGCTCCGCCCCCAGGGCGCGCAACTCGTCGGCGTGCTCCGGGTTCCGGATCACGCCACGCCGCGGTGCCCGGCGGCCGCCAGCCGGCGGAGCAGCAATTGGGCGATCTGGCCGTGCCCGCCGACCACGACGACGGTCATCGATCCAGTCTCAGAAGTCATGCCCTCAGAAGTCATGACCGGCGCCGCCCCGGAGATCGACCATCCGGGTGTCGGTCATCCCCTTGGCCCGGTTGAACACCAGCCCACGACCGCGGTCGCTGAGCAATTCGTCGTGGATCGCGAAAGCCCTCCAGCGCTCCGACCGCGCGGACGAAGTCGACCGTCTCCTTCAGAGCCGCCCACGGACCGTAGGCGGGCACGGCCAGCATGTCGACGCCCTCGGGTGTCGTCTCCAGGGAGTCGCCCGGATGAAAGAGGGTCGGTTGACCCTCGGAGGTGATCACGAAACCGACGTTACCGATCCGGGGCAGATCGCGGTGGATGACGGCGTGTTGCACCGCCGACCGCGCTGACCAGCAGATCACCGATCACCGTCTGCTCCCCCGCCCCGAACGCTGTCGCCCCCACGTCGGGAAAGTCGCCGGCGGCGATCGTGTCGACGATCGACGGCTCCACCAAGATCTTGGCGTCCGGGTTGGCCGCCACCAGGGCGGCAGGTGCTCGGGATCGGCGTGATCGGGATGGGCGTGGGTGATCAACACGGCGTCCAGATCCACCTGCGTCGTGCCACTGGTCGCTGAAATTTCCCGGGGTCGATCAACACCCGGGCGCCCTCGGTTTCCACGAGCACGGCGGCGTGCCCGAGATGAGAGATCCGCATGCCCTCACCGTACGACACCCGTCGTGATCAGCTTCGGAGCAGGCGACCGATGACCTCCCCGGCCCGGCGGCACTCCGCAGACGTCACGCCCAGATGGGTGACCGCCCGGACAGCCCGCTGTCCTACCGCGGACAGCTGGATCCCGTGCTCCGCGGCCGCGGCGACGACCGCGCCGGCGGTCCGGTCCCCGGCGTCGAGCACGACGATGTTGGTCTCGACCGCCGCGAGATCAACCGCCGTCCGGGGCCTGCTCGGCCACGGCTCGGGCCAGCGTGCGGGCCGCAGCATGATCGTCGGCGAGCCGCTCGAGATGATGATCAAGCGCGTAAAGTCCCGCCGCCGCCAGTATGCCGGCCTGCCGCCAGCCGCCGCCCAACCGCTTCCGCCAGACCCGCGCTCTGGCCATCCGGTCCGACCGAGCCGACCAGGACCGAACCGACCGGCGCCCCCAGTCCCTTGGAGAACGACACCGTCACCGTGTCGAACAAGCCGCCGTAGTGCTCCAGCGGGATACCGGTGGCCACGTGGGCGTTCCAGAGCCGCGCGCCGTCCAGGTGGCAGCCGACCCCAAGATCACGGCAGAGTCCGGCGACCGCCTCGAGCTGGTCGAACGGCTGGACGGTACCGCCGCCGAAGTTGTGGGTGTTCTCGACCGCCACCGCCGCCGTCGACACCAGGTACGGCCCGGCGTCGGGCGAAATGATCTTGCTGACCTCGTCGACCTCGACGCGGCCCCGTACCGACGGGAAGGTCCGCATGGTCACGCCGTGCAAGCGCTCCATGCGCACCCATCTCGGCCCGCGCGATGTGCGCCTGGACGTCGCACAGCACCTCCTGCCCCGGCTCGACGAGGGCCCGGATCCCCAGAAGATTGGCCATCGAGCCGGTGACACAGAAGAGGCCGGCCTCGTGGCCGAGCAGGGCGGCCACCCGCTCCTCGAGCCTGGCCACGGTCGGATCCTCCCCGTACACGTCGTCGCCGACGGGCGCGCTGATCATCGCCTTGCGCATCGCAGCGGTCGGCTGGGTCACCGTGTCGGAGCGCAGATCGATCATGTGCCCTTTCGTACCAGATCGGCAACGACGCTCGATTCTGGCGGCCGGTTCCGGTCGGGTCACGCGATCCGGCCGGCGACCTCGTCGCCCGAGTCACGCGGCAGCAGGAGCGCGTCCACGAGCGGGTAGAGCATCAGGAGGCTGAGGACGAAAAAGGCGATCCGGTAGGGACCCGCACCGCCCGCATCGCCGAGCGCGGCTTCGCCGACCCGTAGGACGACCGCGCCGACGGCGATGCCGAGACCAAGTGCCACCTGCTGCAGGGTGGAGGCCAAGGTGTTGGCGTCGGTCATGACGTCGGCGTCGATGTCGGCGAACTGCAGCGAGTTGTAGACACTGAAGCCGATAGAGCGGAAGATCCCACTGAGCACCAGGACGGCAATGATCACGACCAGGGGCGTCTCGGGGCGCAACAGGGCGATCAGTCCGAACACCACCGCACCACCCACGACGCTGCCGATCAGCACGGCTCGAAACCCCCACGGCGGATCAGCGGGCTCGTGGCCGGCTTGATGGCGACGTTGCCCACGAAGAGCGTGAGCACCAAAACCCCGGCCAGCAAGGGACTCCAGCCGAAGCCGACCTGAAACATCAGCGGCAGGAGGAACGGCGCGGCGTTGATCACCAAGCGGTACACCCCGCCGCTCGACGTTCCCCACCCGGAAGGACCGCTGGTGCAGCGCCGCGAATTTGAGCAGCGGGTGTCGTGTGCGCCGAAACCAGATCGCCGCCAGGACGGCCAGTGCTCCGGTCGCACAGAGGCCGATGACGAACACGGCCGAGAGCCCGCCCCCGGGGGCGATCAGCTCGAGCGAGGACAGCAGACCAATCAACACCGCAGCCGACAGGACGAAGCCTACCCAGTCCAGCGGCACCACCGCCGACGGGCGATCCGCCGGAACCAGCCGGGCGGCGGCGACCAAGGCCACCAGTCCGAGCGGGACGTTGATCACGAAGATCCAGTGCCAGCTCGCGACGGTGAGGATCCACCCGCCCAGTGCCGGAGCGATGACCGGGGCCAGCAGTGCCGGCCAGGTCAGGTACGCCACCACGTCCAGCAGGTCCCGTTTCGCGGTCATCCGCAACACGACCAGCCGGCCGACCGGGACCATCAACGCCCCGCCAAGACCCTGGAGGATCCGGCTCGCGACCAGCATCGGAAAGGTGACACTCGCAGCACAAAGCACCGAGGCCACGGTGAAGACGACCACGGCCGTCGTGAAGATGCGCCGACCACCGAACCGGTCGGTCAGCCAGCCGCTGATCGGAATGCCGGCCGCGATCGTCACGAGGTAGGCCGTCATGGCCAGGTTGATGTCCACCGGCTGCACCGAGAGATCAGCAGCGATGGCCGGTGCTGCCGTCGCGATGATGGTGCCGTCGAGGATCTCCATGAACAAGGTGCCGGCCACGAGCAGCGCGAGCGGCCGGTTCAGCCTCACCGCGGCGCGAGAACGTGCTGACGCTGCGACCCAAGGCCGGTGATGCCGAGTTCCATGACGTCGCCGGGCTGCAGCCACACCGGCGGGTCGAAGCCCATGCCCACACCCGGGCGGTGTTCCAGTGTCGATGAGATCGCCAGGTTCCAGTACGAGGAACTGGCTGGGGTAGTGCACGATGACGTAGGGATCGAAGACCATCGTGGCCGTACTGCCGGTCTGCCGGCGCACCCCGTTGACGTCGAGCCACAGGTCGAGTGCGAGCACGTCGTCGATCTCCTCCGGCGTGACCAGCCACGGGCCGGCCGGGTTGAACGTCTCCGCGGACTTCCCCTTCACCCACTGACCGCCCCGTTCCATCTGGAACGCCCGCTCGCTGACGTCGTTGACGACCACGTAGCCGGCGATCGCGTCACGGGCCTCGTCAACGGAGTTGAGGTAGCTCGTACGCCGACCGATGACGATGCCGAGCTCCACCTCCCAGTCCGGCTTGGTGGATCCGCGCGGAATGCGTACGTCGTCGTTCGGTCCGATCAACGTGTTGGGCGCCTTGTTGAAGAGGATCGGCTCGGTCGGGCACGGCCTGGCCGGTCTCGGCCGCGTGGTCTCGGTAGTTCAATCCGACGCACAAGATCTGGTGCGGTCGAGCGATGGGTGCGCCGATCCGTTCACCAGCGAACCGGGACACCGTCCGCGACTCGGCACGCTCGGCCACGACGGACGCGATGCGGTCCACTCCCCCCGCACCGAAGAACGCCTCGTCGAAGTCCTCGACCTGGTCGGAAAGATCGACATAGGTCTCGTCGTCGATCCGGGCCACGGGCTTCTCGGCGCCGCTGGCGCCGATACGCATCAAGTACACAGCTGGGTCTCCTCGGGATGGCGGGCGGCGCCGTGGTGGTGACTTTAGTGTCGTGAGTGCCTTCGACGGACAGGAGCAGCCATGAACGACTGTGACGGCCTCCGCGCCCCACGGGTTCACCATCCACACCCTTCTGTCTTATTCACACCCTCTCGATTGGGTGTGGATCCGACAAAGGGGTGTGGATGATGAATGATCCCTTGAGCAGCAGCGATTGCAGAAGACACCCGTGACCGTATCGGCGATCACCGGTCACGGTGACGGCGACGTGCAAGCGTTGCTTCCGGCCACGGTGAGCCCCGACCGGGTTGCCCTTGTCGGGCTGCATTCGTGGACCGACGACGACTACCCACATGTCGCCGAGTGGGGCCTGACGGCCTTCGGACCGATGAGTTGCGGACGTCGAGCAGGGCACTCCTCGGCTGGCTCGCCGCGACGGGCTGCTCGCGTGTCGCGATCCACTTCGACGTAGATACCGTCGACAGCAACGAGATCGTGCTGGGGCTGGGCGTCGAACCCTACGGCTTGACCAGCAGACAGGTGCGACGCGTCGTCGCCGACATCGATCTGGCGGCGGACGTCGTCGGCCTCACCGTTGCCGAGTTCATTCCGCGGCAGGTCATGCACCTTCAGCAAATTCTCGAGGGGCTTCCGCTGATCACCGGCACGGCGCGATCGTCTGATGACGGTTGATTGATGCGATTGACAAGGAAGAACCGTCAGCACACGGGCGATGTGGTCGCCGAACCCGGCCGGCCACTGGACGGGAGACCAATCAGCTGTGATCTGACGGCCGCTCGTTCCACCGGCAGGGCGGCGACGTACCGCTGGATGAAGGCGTCGAAGCCGGCCACGTCGGCCGGATCGGGCTCGATGGTTACCAGGTTGGCGTCGGCGAAGACCCGGCTGTCCAAGAAGTCAGCCAGGCTCTGGTCGGGCGTACGACCGGTGAGGAAGGCGGCGAGCACTGCGATTCCCCAGGCGCCGCCCTCGGCCGCGAGCTCGCCGACGGTCACGGGGGTGTCGATGGCGGCGGCGAGGAAGCCTTGCGCCACGCCCTTGGTCTTGAACAGGCCGCCGTGGGCGAACATGCGGTCCAGACGTACGCCCTCGTCCTTCTGCAGCACGTCCATGCCGATCCGCAGCGTGGCCAGCGACGCGAACAGGTGGGTACGCATGAAGTTGGCCAGCGTCAAGGCGCTGTCCGGCGAGCGCAGGAACAGCGGGCGGCCTTCGTCGAGCTCGGTGATCGGCTCCCCGGAGAGGTAGTTGAAGGCCATCAGCCCGCCGCCGTCGGCGGCCCCCTCCCGGGCGGCCGTGAACAGCGTCTCGAAGATCGTCGCAGGTGTCCGCCTCGGCGCCGAGCAGGCGCGGCGAACTCGGCGAACAGGCCGACCCAGGAGTTCAGTTCGCTGGCCCCGTTGTTGCAGTGCACCATCGCCACCAGGTCCCCGGCCGGAGTGGTGACCAGATCGAGTTCGCGGTGTACGGCCGCCGAGCTCTCGCTCGAGAACGACCATCGCGAAGATGCTCGTTCCGGCGCTGACGTTGCCGGTGCGCGGAGCCACGGAGTTGGTGGCGACCATGCCGGTCCCGGCGTCCCCCTCGGGCGGGCACATCGCCGCGCCCGGCCGTAGGCGCCCGGTCGGGTCGAGCAGCCTCGCGCCCTGCTTCGCTGAGTTCGCCGGCCGGCTCCCCGGCGAGCCGGATGGTGGGCAGCAGCGTCGGCCAACGACAGCTTCGCGCCGGCCTCGGCGGCCAGTCGGTCGAACTGGGCCAGCATGCTGCGCGTCGTAGCTGCCGGTAGCGATGTCGATCGGGAACATGCCACTGGCGTCGCCGATGCCGAGCACCTGCTCCCCGGTGAGCTGGCCAGTGCACGTAGCCGGCCAACGTGGTCAGGTGCCCGATGCCGACCGACATGATCTTCGCCGTTCAGGATCGCCTGGTACAGGTGGGCGACGCTCCACCGATGGGGGATGTTGTGCCCGAACTGCTGGCTCAACCGCTCGGCGGCCTCGCCGGTGTTGGTGTTTCGCCAGGTCCGAAACGGCGTCAGCAGCTCGCCGTCGGCGTCGAAGGCCAGGTAGCCGTGCATCATGGCCGAGACGCCGAGCGCACCGACCGAGGTCAGCTCGACGCCGTAGCTGCTGCTCCACGTCGGCGACGAGAGCGGCGTAGCACTGCTGAAGCCCGGCCCAGACCGCGTCCAGTGAGTAGGTCCAGACCCGGTCGACGAACTGGTTCTCCCAGTCGTGGGCTGCCGACCGCGATCGGCGCGTGGTCGGAGCCGATCAGCACGGCCTTGATCCTGGTCGAGCCCAGCTCGATCCCGAGCGCGGTACGACCCTCGGCGATGGCGTCGCGGGCGTTCGCTGGCCATCGCTCTAGAACCCTTGCGCCAGGCGGTAGTAGGCCTGGTTCCAGCGGATCCGGTCGGCGAAGTCGCGCCGATTGGTCGAGCCGTCGATGATCAACAACTCCACCCCGAGCAGGTTCGCGAAGTCGACGAGCTGGTCGGTGTCGACCGCGGTGGACAAGCACCGTGTGGTGCGGACCGCCGGCGGTGAT
This sequence comes from uncultured Actinomycetota bacterium, assembly GCA_963791865.1. Taxonomy (GTDB): domain Bacteria; phylum Actinomycetota; class Actinomycetes; order Propionibacteriales; family Propionibacteriaceae; genus Microlunatus. The sequence continues at coordinate 295,095 of CAWBUC010000015.1, read as the reverse complement.
CCAGGACTCGGCCGAGGTCGCCAGGTCCGGCTTCGGCTCCCAGACCGCGCGGGCCACCGGCAGCTTGGGCAGCGGCTCGTTCGGCGGTACGACGTCCACCTCGTTGAGCACCAGGCGGAACCGGTCGCCCAGGTCGCAGATGCCGAGCACTGTGGCCGGTCCCGGAGCGGCGTCGAAGACCAGTCGCACCGGGTCCTCTCGATCGCCGATGCCGAGCGGGTGGATCTCGACCCGCGGCCGGTCTGCGGCGATGGTCGGGCAGACCTCGAGCATGTGCGCACCCAGGATCTTCGGGGTATCCGGGCCGAGATGGTAGGTGTAGTCCTCCATGAACGAGGTGCCGCCGGGCGTGCCGGCGCCGATCGCCTTGATCGTGTGCAGCATGACCGAGGTCTTCCAGTCGCCCTCGCCGCCGAAGCCGTAGCCCTCGGCCATCAGCCGCTGCACCGCCATGCCCGGCAGCTGGCGCAGCCCGCCGAGGTCCTCGAAGTTCGTGGTGAACGCGCCGAAGCCACCCTCGGTCAGGAACGACCGCAGACCGGCTTCGATCTTGGCGCTGTAGCGCAGCGACTCGTGCCGATCACCGCCGGACCGGAGCTCGGGCACGATCTCGTACGCGTCGGCGTACGTGCTCCAGCAGCTCGTCCACCTCGGCCTCGGTCACGGCGTCCACCCGCTCGACCAGGTCGTTGACGCCGTAGGTGTTCACCGAGACCCCGAACCGCCGCTCGGCCTCGACCTTGTCGCCCTCGGTGACCGCGACGTTGCGCATGTTGTCGCCGAACCTGGCCAGCTTCAGGCTGCGGATCGCGGCCACGCCGCGGGCGGCCCGCTGCCAGCCGGCGATCCGAGCCTGAGTGGTCGGGTCGGACGACGTGGCCGGCCACCGTAGTCCGCGGCACGCCGAGCCGGGTCTGGATGTAGCCGAACTCCCGGTCGCCGTGCGCGGCCTGGTTCAGGTTCATGAAGTCCATGTCGATCTCGGCCCACGGCAGCGAGATGTTCGCCTGGGTGTGCAGGTGCAGGAACGGCGTCTTCAGCGCATCCAGGCCGGTGATCCACATCTTGGCCGGCGAGAAGGTGTGCATCCAGGCGATCAGCCCGATGCAGTCCGGGTCGGCATTGGCCGCCATGATCATCTGGTGGATGGCGCCGGAGTCGGTGAGCACCGGCTGCCAGGTCACCGGCACCGGCAGAGTGCCGGCGTCGTTGAGCTGATCGACAACGTCACGGGACTGCTGCTCGACCTGCGCGAGGGTCTCCGGCCCGTAGAGACCCTGGCTCCCGGTGAGGAACCAGCACCTGGGGCTGTCGGTCATGATCATGTGCCTCCACTCTGCTCGGACGCCGTCTGGCCGTAGACTTTCTGATAGCGGGCGTACAGCGAGTCGATGTCGGCCTGGGCGAGGGCGAGCGGTTCGCCGAGCTGACGGGAGATGTGCACCGTCCGGGCGACCTCCTCACACATCACCGCCGCCTTGACCGCCGCCCTGGCCGTCGGCCCGATGGTGAACGGCCCGTGGTTCTGCATGAGCACCGCGGGCGAACGATGATCACGGAGCGTCTCCACGATCCCGCGACCGACCGAGTCGTCGCCGATCAGCGCGAACGGACCGATCGGGATCTCCCCGCCGAACTCGTCGGCCATCATCGTCAGCACGCACGGGAATGGCCTCGCCGCGGGCGGCCCAAGCGGTCGCGTACGTCGAGTGGGTGTGCACGACCCCGCCCACCTCCGGCATGTGCTTGTAGACGTAGGCGTGGGCGGCCGTGTCCGAGGACGGCGAACGATCACCGTCGACGAGGCTCCCCTCGAGATCGGTCACCACCATCGCCTCCGGGGTCAACTCGTCATAGGTGACACCCGAGGGCTTGATCACCAGCAGGTCGTGACCCGGCACGCGGGCCGACACGTTGCCGGCCGTCCAGACGACGAGCTCCCAGCGCGGCAGTTCGGCATGCAACCTCGCGACCTCAGCCCGCAGCGCCGCGACGACGCCGGCAATGTCAGCGGTGATCGTCATCGTCGCACCCTACCGACGCGCATGCCTGACGTCGCACCGCAGCGTGATCAGGACGCGTCCAGCCGGGCGTCACCCCGGTCGCGGCGACGGCCTCAAGATCCAACTTCTCCCCCGTCAGAGCGAATTGGTCATGTTCCTTGCCGGCTACCAGCCCAAGATCAGCTGCAGCACCACGGGGAGAACAAGAGTTCAGCTCGCAGTCAGCGGGCATGACATGTGGCAGGCCATCCTCACCGCCATGGTCGCCCTCACCAATGCTTGCTGCGCACCCACCGCCGTTCATGCTGCCCGGAGCGATGACCCAAACCGGGCACGCCGACGGGGAAGCGGTGAACTCGGCTGACTATTGACGAGGAAGAACCGTCAGGACACGGGCGATGTGGTCGCCGAACTCAGTCATGAACCCGCGCAGGAAACCTGCCGTGGACTCGTCGTGTACCTCACCGTCGGCGGCGAAGACGTCGGTCGAGTACTGGATGTAGGCCTCGGGCGCCGTCATCTGACGGGCGTTGCAGAAGCTCAACACGGCACGCAGGCTCTGCTGGGCGACCGCCGTACCGATCTGACCGATCGAGGCGCCGATCACCGCCGCCGGGATGTGGTCGAACGCGTTCTGCCCCCAGGGTCGCGACGCCCAGTCGATGGCGTTCTTCAAGGCCCCCGGGATGGAGCGGTTGTATTCCGGGGTGACGAAGAGGATGGCGTCGGCCCGGTCGATGGCCTCCTTCAGGGCTCGGGCCTCCGGCGGATAATCGGCGTCATAGTCGGGACTGTAGAGCGGCAGATTGTCGATCGGAATCTCGCTGAACTCGAGGTTCTCCGGCGCAAGGCGGATGACCGCCTTCGACAGGACTCGGTTGATCGACGTCGACGAGAGGCTGCCGACGAAGTAGCCCACCTTGTAGGTCGTCATCGAGTGTCCTTCCAGTTGGGTTGAACTGGGGCTCAGCCGCATCCACACCCTTTTCTGGATCGGACTCCACACCCTCTCGATGGGGTGTCAATCCGACAAACGGGTGTGGATGATCTTCGGAATATATCGTCAGGGTCTACGAGCAATGCGGAGACGGTGAGGGATTCAGATGTCTGATAGGCCTGACGACGACGCCGACGGCTGGTTCCCCGAGAGCGTGGCTGCGGAATACGACGATCCCGGCGGTGCCAACGCACCCGAGGCGATCGAGCCCATCGTGGATGTCCTCGAGGACCTCGCCGGCGGCGACCGAGTCCTCGAGTTCGCCGTCGGGACCGGGCGGATCGCCGCCCCGTTGGCGGCACGAGGCGTGTCCGTGAGTGGGATCGAACTGAGCCGGGCCATGGCGGCGCGGATCCCGGGCAAACCTGGTGGCGACACGGTCGAGCTGACGATCGGCGACATGACCACGACACGGGTCGCCGGTGAGTTCTCGCTGGTCTACCTGGTGTTCAACACGATCAGCAACGTGACCACGCAGGACGGTCAGGTCGCCGTCTTCGGCAATGCGGCTGCCCATCTGCGGCCGAGAGGGTTGTTCCTGATCGAGGTGGGCTTGCCGGATCTGCGTCGCCTGCCGCCGGGCCAGGACATCGTCCCCTTCGCGGTGGAGCCCGACTCCAAGGGCGGCGGCTACCTGGGATTCGATCAGTACGACGTCGTGACGCAGAACTTCACGTCGAACCACGTGACCGTGTTTCCGGACGGGACCGGACGATTCCGCCGCGCCCCCTTCCGGTACGCGTGGCCGGCCGAGATGGACTTGATGGCGCGTCTGGCGGGGATGCGCCTATTGCACCGCTGGGCGGACTGGGACCGATCGGAGCTGACCGCCGAGAGCACCAAGCACGTTTCGGTGTGGCAGAAGGTGTGACTTCCGACCCGCAGGATGGCGCTGTAGAGAATGGCTACATGACCACGTACAGCACAGCCTCGGTGACTTCGACGATCGACGCCACACCGATCACGGTGTATGAGTGGGAGCCGCCGCAGAACCCGCGCGGAGTGGTGCAGATCTCGCACGGGGTGGCCGAGCACGGGCCGCGCTACGACCGGCTGGCCAAAGTGCTGACCGCCGCCGGCTATGCGGTGTACGCGCACGACCATCGCGGGCACGGCAGCTCGATCAGCGACCAGGTCACTCTGGGCGGATTCGGAGCGGCCGGATGGAGTGGCCTGGTCTCCGACCTTGTCGCGCTGGGCGACCGGATCCATGGCGAACAACCGGACCTCCCGCTGTTCCTGGTCGGGCACTCGATGGGCTCGTTCGCGCTGCAGGAGGCGATCCTCGACCGCTCCGACCTGTACGCGGGCGCCGTCCTGTCGGGCTCGACGGCCCTCGACGTCTTCACCGCCGGCCTGGCCAAGGCCGGCGGCGACAGTGTCGACCTCACGGCGTTCAACGCCGGCTTCGAGCAGCGCACCGGGTACGAGTGGCTGAGCCGCGACGAGGGCGAGGTCGACAAGTACGTCGCCGACCCGCTGTGCGGGTTCGAGCTGGACGCGGAGACCATTCCTGCCCTGTTCGGGTCGGCGACCCGGCTCGGAGACCCCGAGGCGCTTGCCGACATCCGCTCCGAACTAGGAATCTTGATCGTGTCCGGTGACGCCGACCCACTCGCCGGCGGCGGGCAGCTCGTCGAGATCCTCGGGCAGCGCTACCGTGACGCCGGCGTCACCGACGTGACCGTCCGTCTCTTCCCGGGCGCTCGGCACGAGATCTTCAACGAGACCAACCGCGACGAGATCACTGCCTACGTAATCGACTGGCTGAACGAGCACACCGCCAACGCCTGACACGAGGTCGACAGGAGTTCGCGGTCGGGCGAGCGGTGTATCGATCAGCCGTCGGTGATGACCAAGTGGTGGTGGTCGGCTCCCACCCGACCGTCTTGAAGGCTGGCGCCGTAGGCGTCGAGCAGCCGTTCGGTATCGGCGATCTGCGCCGTCCAGCTGTCACGCGGGATATCGACGCGATCGTCAGCCTCCTGCAGTCGCGCGAAGTAGGCGGCGACGCCCGCTCCTCCCGGACCCGCCTGCTCGTGCAGCCGCATCATCCGCTCGGCGAGCTTGGCCTGGACACCATAGACCGGGATCTGCGGCCCGCGCGGGGCCGACAAACCGATGTAGTACAGCTTCTCCAAGCCGTGCGGGATGATCCCACCCGCGTAACGCAGGGGATGTCCGCCGCGGCGCGGAACCAGCGCCTCGTCGAGGAACGGCAGCGTCGAGCGGAAGCCGGTGGCCCACAAGATGGTGTCGTACTCCCGCGACGACCGGTCGGCGAAGTGCACCGTGTGGCCGTCGAAGGCCGTGATGCCGTGGCCGATGACATTCACCCGGCCGTGATGGATCCAGTAGAGCAGCAGGTCGTTGACCACGACCGGACCTTCGGCCAGCCGGTCGTGGGTCGGCACCGGCAGTCCGGGATAGTCGGAGTTCTGACCGATGGAGACCCGGGCCAGCAGCCGGGCGATCAGATCCTGGTCGGCCGGACTGAATTCGGACATGAAGGACAACTGCTGGCGCGGACGGCCGAAGTACATCTTCGGCTGGAAGTACGCCGCGTGCCGGACGACGATGTCGACCTCGAAGCGGTGCTGCGCGGCGTCCACCGCCAGATCGCAGCCGGAGTTGCCGGCCCCGACGACCAGCACCCGGTTGCCCTCGATGTCTCCGGTGTTCCGGTACCTGCTGGAGTGGATCTGCGGTCCCGCAAAGGTTCCCGGGATCTGGGGAATCTTGGCGTCCCACAGGTGGCCGTTCGCCACCAGGACGCCGTCGTAGGTGGCGGCACCCTGGGAGGTGGTGACCGTCCAGCCGGCCGAACCGACCGGCCCGTCGGTCTCGACGGGCACTACGGAGAGCACCTCGGTGCCGAACGACACCCGGCGATCGTGACCCCGGGTCCGGGCGTAGGAGGCGATGTACTCGCGGATCTGGTCCCGCCGCGGGAAGTGCGGGTACTCGGCCGGCATCGGGAAGTCCTCGAAGTGGGTCATGTCCCGCGACGTGATCAGGTGCAGGGCGTCGTAGTCGGTGTTCCAGTGACCACCAACCCGGTCGCTCTTCTCGAAGCAGTCGACCTGGTGGCCCTGCTCGGTCAGCACCTCGAGCGCCGACAGGCCGGCAGCGCCGGCGCCGATCACGCAGTAGGTGGCCATGGCGGTTTCTCCTCGAACGGGGTAGGTGGCGGGAATGGTGATCAGCGGATGACGTCACCGCCGGACAGCACGACGGTCTCTCCGGTCATGAACGAGGCGTCGGGGCCGGCGAGGAACACCAGCCAGCGAGCGATCTCCTCCGGCTCGGCGACCCGACCGAGCGGGATACCGGCGGCGGCGGCCGCCATCCGCCCGGTCGCCGCGTTGCCGGGGGTGTTGACCCAACCCGGCGCGATGGCGTTGACCCGGATCCGTCGGGGGGCGAGCTCGAGGGCCAGCTCTTTGGTCAACATCACCACGGCCGCCTTCGAGGCGCCGTAGATCAGCTGACCCGGCGACACGGTGAAGGCGTCGACCGAGGCGAAGTTGACGATCGAGCCGCCGTCGGGCATGACGGAGACCGCTTCGGCCGTCACGTTGAGCACGCCGAGCACGTTGACGTCGAAGACCTTGCGGTAGAGATCCTCGGTGAAGTCGGCCAGCGTGCTGGGCGGGTAGATGCCGGCGATGTTCGCGACCAGCCGGAGGGACGAATCTGGGTCGAGGTGCGTGTCGATCGCCGCCGCCACCTCGTCACGGCGGGTGACGTCGACGGGAACCGTACGCACGGTTTCGCCGGCGACTTCGAACTCGGTGGCCACGCGATCGAGCGCGAGGACGTCCCAGCCCTCCTTGACCAGCGCCGCTGCGGCTGAGCGGCCCATCCCACTGGCGGCTCCCGTGACAATCGCCGCAGACCGCCCTCCGACAGGTGACACGGGTCCTCCTCCTGCTCTCGGCGGGAAACCTCGGTAGGTGACGCTTGACGGTCTGGACCAGTCTGATTACTCGAGATGCAGTGGTAAAGTGCCGAACTCCGCCACTTGGTCAAGGATTCGCCTATGCCTCACGAGCCGACGGTGCAGCAGTTGCGGTACTTCCTCAGCGCTGCCCGGCACGGCACTCTCTCCGCAGCGGCCGTGGCGGAACACATCGCCCAGCCCAGCCTCTCCGATCAGGTCCGACGGCTGGAGTCGGCGCTGGGCGTAGGTCTCTTCACCCGGACGAACCGACAACTCCAACTAACGGAGGCAGGCCGGCTGCTTCGGCCCTACGCCGAACGCGCGGTAGCCGAAATGGAGCAACTGGCCGACGTAGTACGCGCGGCCCGCAACCTCGAGGGCGGGTTGGTGTCGGTCGGGACCTTCAACAGCGCTCATCTGTACCTACTCACCGAGCTGATCCGCGACTTTCACGCCCAGCATCCCCAGGTGAAGATCAAGGTCGTCGGACTCAACTCATCCGAGGTGGCCGACTCCGTACGAGAGGGGGAGCTCGAGGCGGGGATCGTCCAGCTGCCCGTCAACGACCACGGCCTATCGGTGAGTAGGCCCGTCTTCACCGATGAAGTCGTCTACGTGAGCGCCAACCGCGATCACGTGCGCTTCCCGGTGACCATCGAGCAACTCGCCGGCCGGCCCTTGATCCTCTCGGAGGCCCGCTGGTCGAACTCCGATCCGCTCCGGTTGTCGTTGACAGCGCGGGCGCAACACGCCGGCGTGTTCATAGCTCCCATCGCCGAGGTGGAGTTCCAGACTCACGCCGTTGAGCTCGCGGCGCGCGGTGTAGGCGACTCGTTGGTGTCGTTCTACGTGGCTCAACGGCTGATCAGGGAACACCAGCTCGGCTGGGTTTCCCTCGACCCGCCTGTCGAAGAGCACTTCGCCTTCATCACCCGCGCGAATGGTGCCCTCTCGCCGGCGACGCGAGCCTTCATGTCACTGGCGGCAGAGCATATCCAGGCACTGCATCGCAAATCCAAGGCTCGCCGCCGAACGAAGCCTCGTGACAGCAGACCTCACAGTTCTAGCCCCCGGGGCGTCAGGCCGGCCCGCCGATAGCACTCGTCGACCAGCTCGGCATTCGACACGGCGTCGTCGAGGTCGACGGGGAACGCGGTGCCACGCTCGAGCGTGTCCGCCAGCGCGGCGAGCTGGTAGGTGTAGGAGGTTCGGTCGCCGAGTGATTCCGTGGTGGTCTCGCGGACGCCGTGAACGAGCAGGCGCGGATCCAGATGCGGCACGGCAAACGCCAGAGATGTAGCGGTCGCCTTGGCGCCGACCACCGACCAGGTCATGGAGCGTTCCGTGGCCGCCATATCCCAGCGGCAGCTGGCGACAGTCCCGTTGGGATAGGAAAGTTCGACCGCCATGCCCGCGTCTACGCCGGGCGTCCTCAGTGCTGCTTCGGCACCGGTGACGCGCGGCTCACCCGAGGTCCAGCGGCCGACCTGCCGTGCGGCGTGCAGGACGTAACAACCCAGATCCATGGTGGCGCCACCCGCGAGATCGAGTGACCACCGCGGATCTGTGTCGGGTGGGCTGGGGATTTCGAGCACGACCTCGACGCGCTCGACCTCCCCGAGCACGCCGGATACGACGAGTTCTTGGAGCCGCCTGCTTACGGGATGGTGCAGGTAGTGGAACCCCTCGACGAGTGTTCGGCCACTCTGCCGCGCCACCTCTGCGACGAGCGCCGCTTCGTCGGCGTTGCTGGCCATGGGCTTCTCGCTGAGAACGTGCTTGCCGGCGTGCAGGGCGTCCAGGTTCCACTTGGTGTGCAAGGAGTTGACCAGAGCGTTGTAGACGAGGTCGACGTCCGGGTCGTCGATGACGTCGGCGTACGCGTCATGCACGCAAGGGATGTCCCGCGCGGCGGCGAACGCCTCGGCGCGGTGACGATCGCGGGCCGCGACCGCGATCACCTCGTGGCCGAGCGTGCGCGCCGGCGCAACCATCCCGTCATCGGCGATGCGCGCGGCTCCGAGCAGGCCGATCTTCAACGTCACGCCGTCACAGTAGCGAGCCCGGCGGATCGACCTCAGCTGCCGACCCGCCGGGTATCGCAAACCCCTAGCGGCCTTTCAGATGCGCAGACCGAGGCGGGCGAGCCAGGGCGCGGGGTTGACCGCCCGATACACGTCGCCCGCCGTGACTCCAGCCGGGTAGATCTCGAAGTGCAGATGCGGCGCGAAGGCCCGGCCGGTCTGTCCCACCCGGCCGATGACCCCACAGGCTGATACACGCTGGCCGCGCGCGACCGAGGTAGCAGACAGATGAGCGTACAGCGAACTGGTGCCGTCGGAGTGCCTAATAGCCACGTACCGACCAGCCCAGCTGCCCGCCCTGCCGCCGCTCCCGGCGAACGTCACCACGCCGGCGCGCGGGGCGCGGACGATCGTGCCGCTGCGGGCTGAGAAGTCGATGCCGGTGTGGTAGCGGGCCCAGGAACCGGTGGCGCCGAATCGGGCCGCGATCCGCTGCGCGATCACGGGCAGGCAGGCCTTGCTGGAGCTGCTCGTGGGAGAGCTGCCCTTGCTGCCCTTGGCCGCCTTGATCAACGCGGGCCACGTCAGCCGGCCCACATTGCCCGTCGAGCGGATGCGGTTCTTGCGCTGGAAAGCCCTGACCTTCGCGGCGTCGCTCCTCGAGAAGGTGCCGTCGACCCTGACGCGATAGCCAACCTTGCGTAGCAGGCATTGGGCCGCCTTGGCGGCCGGTCCGCGGGATCCCGCGCGAACGAGGGTGGAGCGGTACGTGCTGCTCTTGCAGGACGCGGCTTCCGCTGGGACCTGAAATCCGATCAGAACTCCGAACGCGAGTGCAAAAACGGCGAGCAGCGAAGCTGCCCGCCTCATCATCTTGCTCATCTGGTTTCCTCTCGATGGCATGGCCGGTCTGGGGAAGGTTGGCGCTGCAACCGGCCCGCGCACGTTATCAAACTGAGATCTTCTTTGCCAAGGTTCAGATTTGACGGGTTTGAGGTATCCGCTCCGTGATCTACTCGATACCTTGACCCCTTCATTAAGGTCTGCGCGAGACTGACACGTGCCCATCTCCATCGTTGTTACCCATGACCGCCTCGAGGCTGAGCTGCGGGTCAACGACGGTCGCGTGGGCTGGTGGCGCCTCGCCTCGGACGACACCGAGGTGCTGCTCGACCCGGATCAGCCGGTGGTCGACATGGTTACCGTCGACACCGGACATGCCAGCCCGAACGAGCGGCTCACCGGGTCGCAGATCGGGAGCCGCCTGCGCTACGTGGGTCATCGGGGCATTCCAGATGAGCGCACGGTTACGGTCCGGATCGACCTCGACGACCCGGACTCGGGCCTGGCCGTCTCGCTCGACATCAGCTCGCCGGTCGGCGTGGCCGCGCTGACCGCCTGCGTGCGCCTGCGCAACGGTGGCGAGCATCCGATCCTCCTGCAGTCGGTCACATCTGTGGTGCTGCCGCTCGGTCGCGCGGATCAGCCGATGGACCTCCGGGGACTCGTGCTGCTGAGCGGAGCCAACCAATGGCTTGGTGAGTCCCGCTGGAGGTACCAGCCGCTGCGCGCTGTGTTGCCCGAGCTCGAGGACGGCGAGCATGGGGCCGATCCCAAGCAGGCCGTCGTGGCCCGATCCGTCGGCTCCTGGTCGACGGGTGGCGACCTGCCGCTCGGCGCCTTGACGCAGCCGGCGGGGAGATTCGGCGTCGTGTGGCAGGTGGAGCACAACGGCGCCTGGCGTTGGGAGGTGGGTGAGCGACGGTTCGGGCCGGCGCTCGCCGCCAGCGGTCCGACCGACCGCGACCACGCATGGCTGCAGCTGTTGGCTCCGGACGAGAGCTTCGAGACGGTGCCGGCCACGGTCGCCGTCGCCGCCGGCGTCGAAGCAGCCGTCGCGGAGCTCACCGCCTACCGGCGAAGGGTTCGCCGGCCGCACCACGACCACGAGGCCCTGCATCTGGTGTTCAACGACTACATGAACACCTTGATGGGCGACCCGACCACGGCCAAGCTGCTGCCGCTGATCGACAGTGCCGCGGACGCGGGTGCCGAGGTCTTCTGCGTCGACGCCGGCTGGTACGACGACGGCGGCGACTGGTGGCCGAGCGTGGGCGCTTGGCAGCCCTCCCAGACCCGGTTCCCTGGCGGCCTGGGCGAGGTCACGGACCGCATCCGCGCGGCCGGCATGGTGGCCGGACTGTGGCTCGAACCCGAGGTGGTCGGCGTCCGGAGTCCGGTGGCCGAGAACCTGCCGCAGGACGCCTTCTTCCTCCGTCACGGCCAACGGGTCACCGAGGCGCAGCGCTTCCACCTCGACCTCAGCCACCCGGCGGCTCGCGAACACGTCGACGAGATGGTCGACCGACTGGTCGAGACCTTCGGCGTCGGGTACTTCAAGCTGGACTACAACATCAACCCCGGCCCGGGCACCGACGCCGGAGGCGTCGCACCGGGCGTTGGCCTGCTGCGGCACAACCGCGCCCAACTGGACTGGCTCGATGGAGTGCTCGATCGCCATCCGGAACTGATCATCGAGAACTGCTCATCTGGGGCGATGCGGATGGACTCGGCGCTGCTCTCCCGCCTGCAACTGCAGTCCACCTCGGACCAGCAGGACTACCTGCGCTATCCGGTCGCCGCCGCCACGGCGCCGATGTCGATGCTGCCGGAGCAGGCCGGCAACTGGGCGTACCCGCACGCCGAGATGGACGCCGAGCAGACGGCGTTCGCGCTCGCGAACGGCGTGCTCGGACGGCTGTACCTGTCGGGATATCTGGACCGACTGAGCAGCGACCAGCTGGCCTTGGTCCAGGAGGCCGTATCGGTGCACAAGTCGCTCAGGGCCGACATCGCCCGCTCCGTACCGTCCTGGCCGTTGGGCCTGCCCGGCTGGGACGACCCTGTCGTCGCTCTCGCTTTGCACGCGCCCACTCGGAGCCTGGTGACGGTCTGGCAACGCGGGCCCGGCCCGGACGAGGTGATCTTGGCACTGCCCAGCCTGCGGGGGCGGAGGCTACGGGCCGAGGTGATCTTTCCGACCGGGCTGCCGGCCTGGGGTCTGTCGTGGGCCGCCGAGCGGGGCCAACTTGTCGTCAACCAACCGGCCTCGGTGCCGTCGGCGCGCGTGCTGGCGCTCACCGAGGAGGATGCCTAGTAGCCTGTCACCCCTATTCCTTGAGATTTGGCGGCGTCCAGGTGCGTGCATCGCAAGGCCGACGAGGAAGGGCTACCGGGTCGTAACACGACCTCTGGAGTTCGCAGCGATGTGCGTGCCTGGGCGTCGCGAAACTCAAGAGATAGGGGCGACAGGCTACTAGTGCGGTTCGTCGTCGAAGAGGCCACACGGACCCCCGCCCTCCGCGGTCGCGATGGTGACCTCCCGGCCGTCCTTGTCGATCAAGGGCGCGTAGAAGCGTGCCACCTCGACGCTGTCCTGGGGGATGTAGTGGAAGATCAACGAACGGCGGTAGCGGTCCGGGGTGCGGTTGGAGCGCGAGCCGTGCACGAGGCTGCCGTGGAAGAACAAGGCGTCCCCGGCCCGCATCTCGGTCTGCTCGAGGGCCAACCCCTCGGGGACCCGGACCGCGATCGTCGTGAACGACTCGGTCTCGTCGGCGGTCTCCGGGCAGATGATCTCGTAGGCGTGCGACCCGGGGACGACCGCCAGCCCACCGTTCTCGGCGTCGACGTCGTCAACGGCGATCCACACCGCCAAGCAGGTTTCCGGGGCGCTGCGCAGGAAGAGATTGTCCTGGTGCAGCGCCTGACCACGTCCGCCGGGCGGCTTGAAGTAGAACATCGACTGCGCGGCGTACGCGGGCCCGATCAGGTCCTCGACGATCGACCAGATCCGGGCGTCGAGCATCCAGCGGTACGCCAGCCGGCCGATCGGCAGGTCGCGATGCCGGTGCGGGTGCACGATGCGGGGATAGCGGGCCAGCGGGTCGCCGCTCGGCACCTTGTCGTCGAAGCCGATCGAGGCATCGGCGGTGACTTGGGCCGTGAACTGGTCGCGAATCTCGCCCACCTCGTCGGCGGTGAGCAATCCGGCCACCTGGACCACCCCGTGGGCGTCGTAGGCATCGGGCCGCAGTGGAGCAGTCGGTGAAGCGATCGGCGTCATGAGTCCAGCTTCCTCGACGCGACCGCCGCGGGCTATGGCTGCGGCTACGGGGAATAGGGAAGATCCTCCAGGCTTGTTGGGGGACACGCCGGTATCCGCGTACGAGCGCGTGCTCGCGGGACACCTGTTCGAGCGGCGCGGCTACCGCGTCATCCGTCGCCACGGCAGCGGTGACCACCTGTTGATCATGACCGTGACGGGACGCGGACGGGCCATCGGTGCCCAAGGGGTGATTACGATCGGACCTGGTGACATCCTCTTGCTTCGGCCCGAAGTGCCACACGATTACGCGGTGGCGGAGGGGGTCGAGCACTGGGAGTTGCTGTTTGCGCACATCGAGGTGCGACCGGAGTGGCATGCCCTCCTCGACTGGCCGCTGGCGGCCGGCACGCTTGGGCTGATCCGCCCGACGGGTGCCCTCCGGACCCGCGTGGCGGGCTACCTGGAGGAAGCGGGCGCCCTGTGCCGGTCCGGCCACCGGACCGCCTCGATGATGGCGGCCAACGCGGTCGAAGCAGCCCTGTTGTGGTGCGATGTCGCCAACCCGCTGTCCGGGGCCATGGACCCCCGCATCGTCCGGGTGCTGGACCACGTGGCTCGCCATCTCGGTTCCTCGCTGACGACGTCACAACTGGCCGACGTGGCCGCCCTTTCGCCCTCGCGCTTGTTCGCCCTGTTCGCCGAGCAGGTCGGGCAGAGCCCGCAGCGATTCGTGGAACAGCAGCGGCTCGCGGCGGCGAAGCAGCTCTTGGAGATGTCGTCGAACAGTGTCACGCGAGTGGCCACCACGGTCGGGTTCGCCGACCCCCTCTACTTTTCCAAGCGGTTCCGGAAGGTCATCGGCTGCAGTCCCACCGAGTACCGGCGGCGGTTCGTCGACAACGCAGGAGGACCCAAGTGATCGTTTTCGCAGGTGAGAACCCGCTGATCATGCTCTATCGCCCGGGTGGCACCGACTTGGTCGCGGTAGCCAGCCTGTGGCACGCGACGTACACCGCTGAGCACGGCTCCGGTGACTCCCTGCTGCTGTGGGCAGAGCCGGGGGGCACGGGCCTTGGTGCCGACGCGCCAGTCGGCATCTACACCGACAACGCACCGCTGGCCCGATGGCTCTGGAGGACCTTCAACTCGCGTTGGGACCCGTTGCTCGGCCACGGGCTGGAAGAGGTCGAGCCACGACCCGCCCGCTTCGTCCGGCACGCCGAGCCAGGAGGTCCACACCACGTCACCTGCATGGCCGGCGACAGCACGATCGACCTGGCCTGGTCCGAGCCGCAGACGGCGATCTGGACCGAGACCTATCCGTACGAGTACCGCACCACCGCGGTCATCGTGCCCTGCTTGACCGCCACGATCACGGTGAACGGGATCGCCGCCACGGGAGAGATCCGGCCGCACAATGATGTCTTCGCCCGCTCCGCGGTCCTAGCCTTCTGCGAGACGTGGATGACCCGCGAGCCGGATCCGATCGACGAGGCCTGACTCGCCGTGCGTCTCCGTGGCAGCGTCATGGAGCTGTGGAGCTAACGGTGGAGCTAAGGGGACTCGAACCCCTGACCTTCTCGTTGCGAACGAGACGCGCTACCAACTGCGCCATAGCCCCTGTGCCCCGGCAGCGGCCGGAACAGCACCGAGACTTTACCACCGTCAGGCCGAGGCGCTCTGCTTCAATCCGGTGCTGTCGTCACCCTCGTCGGTGGTCACCGCCGGTCCTGTGACGGGCGCCGGCGCATCCGCTGTGACCGGGGGCTGGACGCTCGCGGTGGCGGTGATGGGCGGTCCGGAGAGGTCGATGGTGCGCACCGTCCGCGGTGCCAACGGCTTGGACACGTACGTCGGCATGGTGATCGGGACCGGGTCCCAGAGGTCACCGGCCCGGGACAGCGTGGAACGGTCCGTGATCAGGTCACCCGGATCCGAGGTGGCCGTCGCCTCGGCCCGGCTGAGGAACACCGTGTCCTCCCCACACCCCTGGCGGATGTCGGCGTAGCGGCGATCCAGGCTCCGCCGCATCCGCCAGACGCTGATCCTCGAGACCACAAAGAAGGTCACCACGAGACCGCCGGATACGGCGACGGCCCACCACGGCACCAACTCGACGGCCCAAACACCGATGACCGCGCTCAGCACGGCCATCAGACCGAGCAGCACCCGACGCCGGCGGAGGGCCGCGGCCTGTTCCAAACGGCGAAGATCATTGATCGCCGCCCGCCGGGTGAGCGGCGTGGAAACCTCGTACCTGCCGATCTCGCCGAGATCTTGATCAAGAAGCGGGGCGGTGCCGTGCTCCACGACGCGTACCGAATCGGAGAACCGGTCAGCCGGGTCGCTCTGCTCGACCGGATCGTCGTCGCGCCGGCGCACGAAGTGCGGCACCAGATAGGCCAACCAGGCAACCGCGATGGCGGTGAAGATCAATCCGGTCGTGCCCACATCGGCACGGTATGCGGCGAACGCCTCGAGGCTTACCATCCGCATCGGTGTGTCGCGGAATGACTCAGAAGATGATCAGCGCTCGGTCAACGATTGCGTACGCAGGAAGCGCTGCAGCAGCCCACCGGGCACCTCTTCGGCGTTCAACGCGAACACGAGATGATCACGCCACTGTCCGTCGATGTGCAGATAGCGCGGACGCAACCCCTCCGGTCGGAAGCCGAGCTTCTCCACCACCCGCAGACTACGTTCGTTCTCGGGACGGACGGTGATCTCGATTCGATGCAGGCCCAACGTGCCGAAACTGAAATCGACGGCCAGCGCGACCGCGATCGGGATGATGCTGCGACCGGCGAGTCGCTGATCGATCCAGTAACCGACCTGGCCCCAGCCCGCCGACCCGCCGACGATGCCACTCACCGTCAACTGACCGGCAAGCTGAGGACGTCCTCCGTCGCCATGGTGGTAGAAGACCAACCACGGCAGCACGCGGCCGCGACGAGCCTGCCGGTTGAGTTCGCGGACGAGCGCCCCGAAGCTGCCTGGCCCCGGCGGCGATCCGGGCGGGAGGGTCGCCTCCCAGGGCTTCAGCCAGGTGAGATTGGCCCGCCGCACCCGTGCCCATTCGCCCTGGTGTCGGTGCCGCATCGGCCCCAGCTCAACCGCCCCGTAGCGCAAGGTCACTGGCCACCGCTGGCCGAAGCCGCTTCCTCCGGTCTTCATCACCTCGTGTGGTCCCCGCCGCGCAGTTGATCGACGGCGTGCCTGAGCAACGGCGCCACCACCGCCATGCCGTCGCGGGCCCCGCCGGGTGAGCCCGGAAGGTTGACGATCACGGTCTGGCCGGACACGCCGGCAACACCACGGCTGAGCACCGAGGTCGGCACCCCATGATCAACGCCGTAGTCGGCGATCGCCGCCGCCAGATGAGGAAGCTCCCGTTCGACGACGCGCCGAGTTTGTTCGGGGGTGTGATCAGTCGGGCTGAGCCCAGTACCACCGACCGTGATCACCACCGCCCGTTGCTCAGCCACGGCCGAGAGCAGCGTGTCCCCGACCTGATCCCCGTCGGGCACCACCAGCGGTCCGTCGACCTCGTAACCCAGATCTGCCAGCCCGGACGCGACGATCGGACCGGAGCGGTCGTCGTAGACCCCGGCAGCGGCGCGGGTCGAGACGGTGATCACGAGCGCAGTGTCGCTCATGGCGTCGGGTCGATCATTCGGGACGCTGCCAATCACCGCGCCGCCCTCCCGACTTGCTGAGGACACGGACGTCGGTGATCACCGCCGCCCGGTCCAGGGCTTTGATCATGTCGATCATCGCTAGTCCGGCCACACTGACCGCGGTCAGGGCCTCCATCTCCACCCCGGTTCGTTCGTTGGTCCGCACGGTTGCCGTGATGTCGACACCGCCGTCGGCCAACTCGACCACGACATCCACGCCGGTGATGCCGATGGGATGGCAGAGGGGGATCAGTTCCGAGGTTCGTTTGGCGCCCTGGATGCCGGCGATGCGCGCCACGGCCAACGCGTCACCCTTCGGTACGGTGCCCTCCCGCAGCGCCGCCAGGCACTCCGGACTGACGAGTACGGTGGCCGCCGCGGTGGCCGTGCGGGCCGTGACCTCCTTGCCCGACACGTCAATCATCCGTGCTTCGCCCGCGGCGGTGAGGTGCGGGAACCGTGAAGCGGTCACCGCCTACGGCCCTCTCACCCAGCAGCCAGACTTCGACATCGTCGCCGGCGGCGACGAACTCGACGTCCTCGTCCAAGATCACCAGCGCGTTGGCCCGGGCCAGATCACCGAGCAGATGCGATCCGTGGCCACCGACCAGCTCGACCTGGCGGGTGCCGCTCTCCGAGGTCGACACCTTGCCTCGGGCCAGCTGCCGCTTGCCCGGGATGGACGTCATGGCGTGAGTGGTCTGGCAGCGGACGGCGGCCCGCTCGTACGGCGCCACGCCCATCAGTTTGCGCAGGACCGGCCGGGCGAAGGCCTCGAACGAGACGAAGGAGCTCACCGGATTGCCCGGCAACATCAACATCGGAACGCGATCCTCGCCGATCAGACCGAATCCCTGCGGTTTGCCCGGCTGCATGGCGACCGAGGCGAAGTCGGTCGCACCCAGCTCGGGCAGCACCGCCTTGACCACGTCGTAGTCGCCCTGGCTGACGCCGCCGGTGGTCAAGATCAGATCGGCACGAACGAGCTGATCGCTGATCAATTGCTTGACCTCATCCGGATCGTCGCTCACCAGGCCCACCCGGAACACCTGAGCACCGGCGGCCCGGGCCGCGGCGGCCAGCAGGAACGAGTTGGAGTCGTAGATCATCTCCGGCTTGGGAAGCGGAAGCCCCGGGTGCACCAGCTCGGACCCGGTGGCGATCACGATCACCCGAGGTCGCGGACGGACGAGCACCTTGTCGCGACCGATGCCGGCCAGCAGGCCGATGCTCCGTGGACCCAGCTGATCGCCGGCCTGCAGGACGACGTCCCCGGCCTCGATGTCCTCCCCGGCTCGCCGGACGTGTTGCCCCGGCTCGCTGGGCGTGAAGACCAGCACGTCATCGGTGCCGCGGTCCGTGGCCTCGTACGGAACGATGGTGTCGGCTCCGGCCGGCAGCGGTGCGCCGGTCATGATCTTCATCGCGGTTCCCGGTGAGAGCCGGTGCGGAGCCGCCCGACCGGCCGGAACCTCCCCGACCACCGGCAACCGCACCGGTCGTTCCGGTTCCGCCCAGGCGATGTCCTGCACCCGGGCGGCGTAGCCGTCCATGGCCGAGTTGTCGAACCCTGGAAGGCTGACCGCGGAGGTGACGTCCTCGCAGATCGCGAGGTCAACGGCGTCGAGGATGTGCTGCCCGAACGGCGGCAACTCCTCGACACAGCTGAGCAGGTAGGCGCGATGGTCAGCGAAGGTGCGCATGCCGTCGTCACGGGGTTCCGGAGGCTCCGGCAGCGGCTCCCACGGCGCACGCACCGCCGGAGGCGCCTCGCGCTTTTTGCGGCGGAACAGAGGCATGGCTCCACACTACGCACCGCCGCCCCCCGACGTCCGTCGTCGCGTGTCGAACGTAGGGTCTGGCCAATGGAGCTCAAGGACGCCCGCATTCTCGTGATCGGTGCGACCGGCGTGCTGGGTGGTCGGCTGACCGAGCGTCTCGCTGCCCGCGGCGCCCGGCTGGTGGTTACCGGTCGCAACACCGAGCGCCTCGCCGCTGTCGGCGAGGAGGTGGGCGCCGTGCACCAGATCGCTCTCGACCTCCTCGACGTCGACGCCGTCGAGGCTGCGGTCGATCAGTCGGCCGAACGTCTCGAGGGTTTGGACGCGCTCGTGGTCGCCAGCGGAGTCGCGGCGTTCGGTACGGCCAGGCAGGAAAGCGACGAAGTCATCGAGGAACTGTTCGCCGTCAACACCCTAGGTCCGATCGCTGCCGTCCGCGCGGCCCTCCCCCACTTCGGCGACCGCGGGGCGATCGCCGTGCTGACCGCGATCCTGGCCGACATGCCGACGGCCGGAATGGCTGCCTATTCGGCCAGCAAGGCGGCAACCTCGGCGTACCTGACGGCCATCCGGCGAGAACTCCGCCGGGACAGCATCACCGTCCTGGACGCCCGGCCGCCGCACATGGAGACCGGACTGGCCGACCGGCCGCTCGCCGGGGAAGCCCCGCGCATGCCGCCCGGACACGACATCGATGAAGTGGTCGAGCTGATCGTCACCGGGCTGGTCGACGGCCGCAGCGAGCTTGTGGCGGACCCGAAGGAGCGCGCGGTCTCACTCCGTTAGGCCGGCCACTCCGTGAACCAGACCGTGGCCTCACCCGGGAGGACGCCCGCCTCGTGCGGGATACTGCTGACCCGCACCACGCCATCCGGGAGGGCCACCGGAGCCTCGCCGAAGTTGCTGATGCAGTGCCACGCGCCGGGCCGGACGAAGTGCAGCACGTCCGGCTGGCCGGTAGGGATCCATTCGAGGTCCTCGTCGGTCTGCAGCGCCCGGCGGGTGCGCAGCGCGTCACGGTAGAGCTGCAGCGTCGAGTCCGGTCGCTGTTCCTGTGCGGTAACGGCGGCGTGCGAGAAACCCGCCGGCTGCGGCAGCCACGCGTGCGCAACGCCGAAACCGTACGAGTCGCCGTCCAGCGACCAGGGCAGCGGCACGCGGCAGCCGTCCCGGCCCTTCTTGGCGTTGAGGGTCCGCTCCCAGATCGGGTCCTGGAGCGCGGTCGGCGGAAGGTCGGCAACCTCGTGCAGGCCGAGTTCCTCACCCTGGTAGAGGTAGGACGAACCCGGCAGGGCCAACATCAACAAGACGGCGGCACGAGCCCGGCGTAGACCGCGAGCCTCGTCGGCGACCGGCAACGCGCCGGCGCTCATCAGCCAGTCGTCCAGGTCCAGTCCGGGCGGCAACGCATACCGGGTGGCGTGCCGGACGATGTCGTGGTTGCTGAGCACCCAGGTCGACGACGAGCCGGTCCTGGCCGCCTCGTCGAGGCAGAACGTGATCACCTCGCGGAACGCGGCGGCGGAGTAGTCGGCCTTGAGGAGATCGAAGTTGAAGGCCTGGCCGAGGCTCGTGGGGCGGGCGTAGAGCGCGCGGCGCGCGGACGGCGCGTTGGCCTCCGCGACCGCCGTGCGGGGCGGATCGTAGGAGTCGAAGACCTGCCGCCACTCGGCGTAGATCTCGTGCACCTCGTCGCGGTCGTACAGCGGATCGCTGCCGTCCAGCGGGACGCCCTCGTTCTCCAGGGTCGGTTTGCTTCGCAGCGGTTCAGCGAGGTCCTTGGCGAGCGCGTGCGCCACATCGACCCGGAAGCCGTCGACGCCGCGGTCGGCCCAGAAACGCAACGTGGCCAGGAAATCGTCGCGGACCTCGCGGTTGTCCCAGTTGAGGTCGGGCTGTTCGCGAGCGAAGAGGTGGCAGTACCACTGGCCTCCTTGACCGTCACGTCCGGGCACCCGGGTCCACGCCGGACCGCCGAAGTGGGAGATCCAGTCCGACGGTGGCTCGGAGCCGTCGGGACCGGTGCCGTCGCGGAAGATGTAGCGGGCCCGGGCGGGCGAGCCCGGCTCGGCCGCCAATGCTTCGGCGAACCACGGATGGAGGTCGGAGGTGTGGTTCGGCACGATGTCGACAATCACCCGGACGCCGGCACCGTGGGCGGTCGCGACGAGATCGTCGAAGTCGGCAAGCGTCCCGAGCTGCGGATGAACGTCCCGATAGTCGGCGACGTCGTACCCGCCGTCGGCCAGGGCCGACGGGTAGAAGGGGCTGAGCCAGATCGCGTCGACGCCGAGACCGGCGAGGTACGGGATGCGTGACGTGACACCCGGGATGTCGCCGATGCCGTCGCCGTCGCTGTCGGCGAAGCTGCGCGGGTACACCTGGTACACGACGGCCTGTCGCCACCAGTCGGCGTCCAGCCGCGGGTCCGCGGCAACGGTGAGTTGCTGGCTCATGGCAGGCAGAATCCTCGAAACCTAGGCGGGGGATCTCGTGTCGAATGACAGTTATCCCTACCAGGGTAGAAACGGCGCGAACGGACAGTCAAACCATTCGCCGTCTATGGAAGGTGTCTCTGGTCACACTGGTCGGCAGGGTCGGTTCGCGGTCGGTGGAGACCCGCCAGGGCTGGCTACGATGAGCGGATGTCGGCCCCGGACGTGACCGCGGTGACCGCAGCCAAACAGCTTCTGCGCAAGGCCGTACGACTTCGCCGGGACGCCCGAGCCGCCGAGCAGCGGCGTGCTCACGATCTGGCTCGAACCGAGCTGCTCCAGAGCCGACTGGCCGGCAGGCCGCCGCTGACCGTTGCCCTTCATCTGTCGGCCGACACCGAACCGTCGACCTTGTCGCTGGTCTCCTGGCTGGCGGCCCTGGACCGTCGGGTCCTGTTGCCGGTGCTGACCGAAGACGACGGCCGCAGGCGGTCGGAACCGGCCTGGGCCGATTACGCGGGCCCGGACGCCCTCAGGTCGGGACGAGCCGGGATCGTCGAACCGACTGGACCGGCGTTGCCCGCCTCCATCGTGGCCGAGGCGGATCTGCTGATCTGTCCGGGCCTGGCCGCCTCGCCACGGGGTGAGCGGCTGGGTCGGGGCGGCGGCTGGTACGACCGGGTGCTCGGCTTCGCCCGCGCTCCGATCTGGCTGCTCCTCAACGACGACGAGGTGCTCGAGGTGATCCCGACGGCGGAGTGGGACAGGCCGGTGGACGCATTGGTGACCCCGACCCGGTTCATCGACTGCCGCCACTCTTGATCACCGTGTAGCGGTCGGCACCGTAGTGAGCCTGTTGCGAAACGCCGTTTCGTCAGGTGCCGCAGCCGGGGCGAACGATTTCCTTTGCCCGCCATGTGACGGACGGGGCAGCGGCGGAGCTCGATATCTGCTGCGTCTTCCGCCACGTGGCGGACAACGACATGACGACGCCACCGGGTTCCGGCGGCGCCCGGGGCTTGGTCGGCGGTGAGACCGGAGGCTGGGCCGTGGACCTCGTCGTGCGCCTCAGGGCGGATCCGGCGGCGATGTCCGCCGTGGTCGGAAAATGGCCGTCCTCGCGTCCGGCAGCTACGAAAGTCGACCGTGGTCGGAAACTGGCCGTCCCCGCGTCCAGCACCGGCAGAAGTCGACCGTGGTCGGAAAACGTGGCCGTCCCCGCGTCCGGCACCGGCAGAAGTCGACCGTGGTCGGAAAACGTGGCCGTCCCAGCGTCCGGCAGCTACGGAAGTCGACCGTGGTCGGAAAACGTGATGCTCTTCGGGCCCTGGTCCGTGGAGACCACTACACGATGTTTCTGGCCGGCCGTCAGCGGACGGAGAAGCCGGTCTCGCCGGTCGGTTCCTCCTCGGTGACGGCCAGGTCGTCCACCTGTGCCTGACCTGGTCCGCGCCGGGCCCAGGCGACCAGCGCCTCGACGTCGGCCTCGGGCCCCTCGAAGACGGCTTCCACCGCGCCGTCGGGGCGGTTGGTGACCGAGCCGGCGACGCCGCGCCGTTCGGCCTCTCGGCGACAGGTGTCCCGGTAGAAGACGCCTTGCACCTGACCCGTGGCCACCACCCGTCGCCGGATCGTTCCCATCCCGCCGGCCCTCAGATCCGCGACAGGCTGAGGCGGAGCTGCTGCCGGTCACCCACCAACGCCGAGAAGCCATCCGCCACGTCGCTCAGCTGCAGCTCGGCCGCGAGAGTTTCCGACTTGATGAGGTCGAGGTGGGCCTCGACGGCCGCCTGCACCGTGGCATCGCCGTCCAAGCTCAACCGGATCCGGTCGCTGACGTCGAGCCCTGCCTCACGCCGGGCCTGCTGCACGCCGCGGATCACATCCCGGGCCAGCCCCTCGGCCGCCAGCTCGGGCGTGACGGCCGTGTCCAAGATCAGGAAACCGCCGCCGGGAAGCATGCCGACCACCCGCTGATCGTCGGACTCGGCGTCGGCGACGACGGTCTCGAGCGTGTACTCACCCTCGGCGAGTTGGACGCCGCCGGCGCTGACCACGCCCTCGTCGGACACCGACCAGTCCCCACTCTTGCTGGCCCTGATCGCCGTCTGCACGTCGCGGCCCAGCCGAGGGCCCGCCAAACGCGCGTTCACCAGGAGCGTCTGACGGATCCCGAAGGTCTCACCCTCGGCGGTCGCGAGGCTGGTGAGGACTACGACCCGCACGTTGAGTTCGTCGCGGATGAGCGCCGCGAGCGTCGCCAATTGCTCGGCGTCGTCGGCTACGACCGTCAGCGAGCTCAACGGGAGGCGCACCCGTAGCCCCGCCGCCTTGCGCAGAGCCGATCCGGCCGAGCACACGTCGCGCACCCGGTCCATCGCGGTGACGAGGTTGGGCCCTTCGACAGGCTCAGGGAACGAGAAGTCGGGCCAGTCCTGCAGGTGGACCGAACGACCGCCGGTAAGCCCACGCCAGATCTCCTCGGCGGTCAACGGCAGCAAAGGCGCCACTACGCGGGTCGTGGCCTCCAGCACCGTGAAGAGCACGTCGAACGCGGCCAGTGACGCTGCCGATTCGCCGTCCCAGAAGCGATCCCGGGACCGACGGATATACCAGTTCGAGAGGGTCTCGAGGAAGTCCTGGGTCGCCTCGCATGCGGCCGCGATGTTGAACCCGTCCAGCGCTGAGCCGACCGATCCAGCGAACTCGTTCAGCTTGGCCAGGATGTAGCGGTCCAGGACGTCCTCAGCCTCGGTCACGACCTGGGCGTCGTACCCTGCGCCACCCCGGGCGGCGTTCGCGTACAGGCTGAAGAAGTAGTACGCGTTCCAGAGCGGGATCTGCACCTGGCGGACGCCCTCGCGGATGGCCTGCTCGGTGACGATCAGATTCCCGCCCCGCAGGATCGGCGACGACATGAGGAACCAGCGCATCGCGTCGGCGCCGTCGCGGTCGAACACCTCGGACACGTCCGGGTAGTTTCGCAGCGACTTGCTCATCTTCTGGCCGTCGCTACCCAGCACGAAGCCATGAGTCAGGCAGTTGCTGAACGCGGGCCGGTCGAACAGCCCCGTAGCCAGCACGTGCATGGTGTAGAACCAGCCGCGGGTCTGCCCGAGGTACTCCACGATGAAGTCGCCCGGGTAGTGGTGCTCGAACCAGTCGGCGTTCTCGAACGGGTAGTGCACCTGCGCGTACGGCATCGAGCCCGAGTCGAACCAGACGTCGAGGACGTCGCTGATCCGGCGCATGGTCGAACGCCCGGTCGGGTCGTCCGGATTCGGCCGGGTGAGCTCGTCGATGTAGGGCCGGTGCAGATCCGGCACCTCGACCCCGCCGGGCCCATTGTTTCGGGTCGCAAGCGCCCCGAAATCCGCTTCCAGCTCCGCGATCGACCCGTACACGTCGACCCGCGGATAGGCCGGGTCGTCGGACCTCCAGATCGGGATCGGTGTGCCCCAGTAGCGATTCCGACTGATCGACCAGTCGCGGGCCCCGGACAACCACTTGCCGAACTGGCCGTCTTTGACATGCTCCGGCACCCAGTTGATCTTGGAGTTCAGCTCCCCCATCCGGTCTCGCATCCTCGTCACCTCGACGAACCAGCTGGAGACGGCCTTGTAGATCAGCGGGTTCCGGCACCGCCAGCAGTGGGGGTAGGGGTGGTCGTACGTCTCGTGGCGGAGCAGCACCGTGCCGGCTGTGACGGATCCTGCCCGCTCGCCACGGGTCGTCGCCAACAAGTCGTCGATGATCGCCAAGTTGGCGTCGAAGACGTGCACGCCGGCGTAGTCCAGCACCTCGTCGGTGAACAAGCCCTTGGCGTCGACCGGGACCACGGGGACGATCCCCGCCGCGTCGGTGACGATCTTGTCCTCCTCACCGAACGCCGGCGACATGTGCACCAGGCCGGTGCCCTCGTCGGTGGTGACGTGGTCGCCGGCCAGCACGACGTGCGCATTCGGGCTGTCGAGGAAGTAGCCGAACGGCGGGGTGTAGCGGCGACCCAGCAGTTCCGACCCCTTGAGCCGCTGGACAACTCGGTCGGCGGCGTCGTCCCCGAACTCGCGGGTGTAGCGCGGCAGGAGTGCCTCGGCGAGCAGGTAGCGCTCTCCACGATGCCGGTCAGAACTGGGCTCGACCACGACGTAGTCGATCTCCAACCCGACCGCGAGGCCCTGATTGCTCGGCAGCGTCCACGGCGTCGTCGTCCAGATCAGCGCCAGCTCGCCGGTCTCCAACCGCAGCCCGACGGTGACGGCAGGGTCTTGGCGCTGCTGATAGACGTCGGGGTCCATCCGCAGCTCATGGCTGGACAGCGGCGTCTCGTCGCTCCAGCAGTACGGGAGGACGCGCATCCCCTCGTACACGAGTCCTTTCTCGTACAGGGTCTTGAAGGCCCACAGAACCGACTGCATGTACTCCGGTTCGAGGGTCTTGTAGTCGTGATCGAAATCCACCCAGCGGGCCTGCCGGGTGACGTAGTCCTGCCACTCAGCCGTGTATCTGAGCACCGACTGGCGACACGCCTCGTTGAACTTCTCGACGCCCATCTCCTCGATGTCGTCCTTGGTCTTCAGCCCCAGCTGGGACATCGCCTCGAGCTCGGCGGGCAGCCCGTGGCAGTCCCAACCGAACCGGCGTTCGACGCGCCGGCCGCGCATCGTCTGGAAACGCGGGATGACGTCCTTGACGTAACCCGTCAGTAAGTGGCCGTAGTGCGGGAGTCCGTTGGCGAACGGCGGTCCGTCGTAGAAGACGAACTCGTTCGCGCCGTCCTCGCCGGCTGGGTTCTGTTCGACCGAGGCACGGAAGGTGTCGTCGGCCTTCCAGTAGGCGAGTACCCGCTCCTCGATCGCGGGGAAGCTCGGGCTCGCCGGGACGCGCCCTGAGGTCGAAGGGCCGGTGCTGGTCTTCGGGTAGATCATCGCGGACTGCTTCCTCGTCGTTCATGCTCCTGACACGAGGACGATGTCTCCACCGCGGTACCACCTCGCTTGCCGAGTCGTTCCGCGTACGGGCCGGCTCGACCGCTCGTTGCGGGCTGTCACGGGCCCACCCGTCCGGTTCTAGTGAAGTCGCGGAGATCATTCGACGACTCGTTCTTCCGGAGGCTCACCGGTGATGGCCGGATCACTGCCTATGTCCCCATCCTATCCGGCCGAGGCCGGGTGCTGCCCGTCGATAAATCGCTTGCTCAGCCGGACGGATTCAGGGTGAGCCGGTTCGTGGTGCGCGCCTCCACCGCCGCCCGGCTCGACACGAACGGCCAGGTCTGGTGGGTGGCCCAGAGCCCGGTCTGGTCGTCGTAGTTGCCGGCGAAGGCGTGGCCGGACACACCGCTCTGGTTGACCCACACCGATCGGTCGAGATCCCCCAGGTCGACCGTCATCCGCATCGTGGCACCGGAGGTCACGTCGTAGCCGACGCGGTCGTCGTAGCGCCATCGCGTCGACCACCCCGCCGGCCCCGGCTGCCGGAAAGTCGCCACGGTTGAACAGCTGCTCGATGATCGGTATGCCGCTCTTGCCCAGTGTCTGGTTGCGCAGGGCGACCCGGTGGATCTTGCCCCAGGCCCATCCACTCGTGTCCCGCGAGATCAGCGCGGTCAACTCCTTGCGGGCATCGGTCATGGCGTTGATCAAGATGTCGTCACGCTTCTCCACGACAGCAGGCGTGGTGGTGTCGTCCCACCACTGGTTGTCCGGGTCCTTGATCAGATCGGAGACGACGGCGTAGAGGCGATCGCCGGAGGCCGGCCACAGATCCTCGGGCATCTCGTCGCGGAAGGTCTGCTTCACGATGTTGTGGACGACGACGAAGAAGTAAGCGGCGGCGGCGGAGCTCGCGGAGCTGTTGTAGTCCCAGCCGACCAGCGTGCGCTGCCCCTCCCCCACCCAGGGATCGGTGATCTTGACCTTCAGCAGAGTGGGTACGAGGTCGGCGGCGAAGCGGACGGTGTCGTCGGACTGCAGTCGGGCGCTGTCGGCGACGGTGTGGCGCGGTGATCGTTCGAGGGTGTCGATGATCTCCTGGCTTCGCCAGCCGTAGGAGTAGTCCGAGCCGATCCGGTACGGATAGCGATCGCCGATCACCTGATTGTTGGCCGTCACGATGTATCCGCTGCTCGGGTTGTAGAGGTACGGCAGCTGCTCGAACGGGATGGTTCCCTGCCAGTCGTAGCGACGGTCCCAGCCCGGCGACGGACGAACCCCGTCACCGTCGCCACGCACGGGGATCGCACCGGGCAGCTGGTAGCCGATGTTTCCCGCGGTGTCGGCGTAGACCAGGTTCTGCGACGGTGCGGCCAGGAGTTTGGCGCCGGCCCGGAACTCGGCGAAGGTCTTTGCCGTGTCGAGCTGGAACAAGGCGTCCATCGTCCGGTTCGGCGTCAACGCCGTCCAGGCCAGCGACACCGCGAACGGTCCGGGCTCGGATCCGCTGGCTGCCTGGCCGACGCCGGCGAGGCTCGCATTCGCGTCGGAGAGGAGGGGCCCGTGACGGGACGATCGAACGGTGATCGTCCGCGGCTCCGGCTCGCCGGCCACGGTGATCTCCTCGGTGCGCACCTGCAGGGGGACGTAGCGGTCGCCGTCGCGAACGGTGTTGTCGCGCACCTGCTCGAGGTAGAGGTCCTGGACGTCGGCGTGGCTGGTGGTGAGGCCCCAGGCGATGGTGGCGTTCTTGCCGATCACCACACCGGGCAGCCCGGCGAAGCCGAAGCCAGAGACGTCGAAGGGACAACCAGGGGTGGCCGACCGGCAGTGCAGACCGACCTGCGCGAAAAGTCGACGGGATCGAGGTGGCCAGGTGCGGATCGTTCGCGAGAATCGGCTTGCCACTCGCCGTCAACGACCCGGACAGGACCCACGAGTTCGATCCGAAAGCCGATTGTGCGGCGTCCCCGAGCAGCGGCGGGATGGCCGCTTGGGCCCGCCCGGCGGCCTCGAGAACGGGGTCGGCTAGCCCGAGGTCGCGGGCCGAGAGACCGGCCGGCGCGGTGCGGGCCGAGCCGGGCGAGGCGTCGGGGTCGAACACGTTGTCGCGGACCGCCCCCCGGCCCACGATGGGTTCGAAGTCGTGCAGCGGATAATCCGGCTGGAGTTCGGCCGCGCGGTCCCGGCCGACGCGGGCGCTCATCCTGGCCCGCTCGATCTCGGGCCTCATGTTCGAGCCGAGGTCCCAGGCCATCGCCTTCAGCCAGCTCAGCGAGTCGACCGCCGTCCAGTCGTACGGTCGGTAGTTCAGACCCTGGAGGGTGAGGAGGCTGTACGCCAACGAGAGGTCGCCGCTCGATCGGCCGCGGAGGTAGGTGTTGACCCCGGCGGCGTAGGCGTCCAGATAGCGCCGCGTTCGGGCGGACAGCAGCCCGAGCTCCTGCTCCGCGACCCGCCGCCAGCCGAGCGTACGGACGAAGGTGTCGGTCTCGACCTGGGAGGCGCCGAACAGCTCCGACAGCCGACCGGCGGTGATGTGACGCCTGATGTCCATCTCGTAGAAGCGGTCCTGGGCATGGACGAAGCCCTGCGCCTGGAACAGGTCCTCGGCGTTGTCGGCGTAGATGTGCGGCACCCCGAACTCGTCGCGGAACACCTCCACCTGCGCCTTGAGCCCCGGGACGGAGATCTCCCCCGACAGTTGGGGAAACGGCCTTCGTACGGTGCCGACCACCACGCTGGTGAGCGCGGCCAGGGTGACGATCACCACGATCGCGGTGAAGATCAACCAGCGGGGGACGCGACGCACCGGGCTAGCCTAGGCGAGGCTTTGGCGGTGGATGGGGACAGAGCCGCGCGCCGGCTCGGCTCAGAAACTCACCTTTTTCGAGCTCACCCATTCACTCGTCTGCCCTTTGATAAGGAGATACTCGAGGTCGTCGCCGTCGGCTCGCGCCGATATCGCTGTCCATCCCTCTTCGTCACTGCCCGATTTGCCGATGTTTCTCACGTTCATGGCGGCAGCCAAACTGAGCGCCGACCTGGTCTTACTGGCGGAATCCTCGAAGGAGCGCTGGGCCTGCTGAAGCATCACCGTCGCGACGTGACGTCGCGCTTCAATCGTGGCCACCATGGCGGCGGACCGACCACGGACATCTGAGCCCAGGATGTAGGCGATTCCCAGTGAGCCGGCCGCAATCGCCAGTCCGGCCGCAAGTAGCGCCGCTGGCTGGTTGGCCGGGCCCAACTCTCCCCAGAAACGCACGGCGGCGGCGGCGAGACCGGTTGAGGACGCCCCGATGACCACGCTCCATCCCTTGGCGCCAGCCGTCAGCCCGGCTTCGATGACCGCAACGCTGTCGGGTGGTCCGGTAACCGCTGCGGCTGGGTTTCCCGCTTGAGCCAGGTCGCTCTTCAGCGGAAGCAGGTTCAGACGCCGGAGGAGATCTACCGTAGGACGGCCGATATCGCCGTCGGATTTCGACAACCCGTCGGTCGGTATTGTTACCTTCGGGCTTACTTCGTCAGTCGCGTCACTGGGTGGTGGCATCTCCATCCTTTCCGGTCAGCCGAGGTCGACCAGCAGGCTGCTGAGTGACAAGCGCAGCGTATCCACGCGCACCCGCCGTTGTGCGCCACGCAATCGATTCGCTGGAGCGTTAGCAGTCGGTATGCTTGAGTGCTAGTCCCGACCGTGCCATTAGAGAGCAGCTGATGCCTACCTACCAGTACCGGTGCACCGAGTGCGGCAGCGACCTCGAAGCCGTGCAGAAGTTCACCGACCCTGCGCTGACCGAGTGCCCGACGTGTAGCGGCTCGCTGCGCAAGGTGTTCAACGCGGTAGGCGTGGTGTTCAAGGGCAGCGGCTTCTACCGGACCGACAGCCGAGCGGCCGCCAACGGCGGGGCAAAGGGCGACAAGGGTTCCGCCGATGGCAAGACCGACTTCGCTGGCGACAAGTCCGACAAGTCGTCGGGAGAGAAGTCCGGTGAGAAGTCGGGTGAGAAGTCGGGTGAGAAGGTCGCCACCAAATCGACGGGAAACGGATCCTCGTCGGGCAAGGAGCCGGCCGGTGCGGGCAGCAGTTCATCCACAAGCATCTAGGCCGGATATTGGCCCCTGTGGACGCCGCGATCGATATCGCGCCGCGTCCTTAACGTCGGGGTGTGAGCGACACACACACGTCCACACCAGGTCGGTCTCGCCGGGCTGACCGGCCGGCCCTCCCTCGTGCCGCGCGACCAGCCGGACGCACGGGCGTCCTCCGTGGCGGCATCCGCGCCCTCGTCCGGGCGGCCTCGTGGCACCGACGGAAGCTGGCGGTGCTGTGCGCCGTGGCAGCGGTCCTCACCGGCCTGACCGCCTTGGCGCCGCCTCGGCCGGCGACCATACCGGTCGTGCGCGCGAAGATCGACTTGGCCGGTGGCACCGTCGTGAGTGCAGGTGACGTCCGGCTGGATCACCTGCCGCGCGACGCGTTGCCGGCCGGAGCCATCGCCGATCCGGGCCTCGTTGTGGGCAAGACGCTGGTGGGCCGGGTCCCGGCCGGGCAGATCCTGGCGTCGGCCGCCCTGGTGGGGAGCCGGTTCTCGCTGTCGTCGGGTGCGGTGATCGCCCCGGTGCGGCTGGCCGACGCAGACGTCACCGCTTTGCTGTCCGATGGCGACCTGGTCGACGTGGTCGGCGCCGATGAGCAGACCGGCCGGGCCACGGTGGTGGCCGCGCGCGTCCGGGTGGCTGCCGTGCCGCCGGCGGCGCGAGATCCAGCGTCCTCGGCCGGTGGAGGGCTGATCTTGGTGGAGGTCGAGCGATCGATCGCCACCGCGCTCGCGCAGGCCTCGGTGGCCTCCCAGCTCAGTGTTGTCTGGCGGTAATGATGCTCTGGTAGCGCCTCGATCGCTGGGATCGGCGTCGGTGCGTTCCTGTCGGCGCTGCTGACCTTCGTGCTCACCGCGGCGGTCGTGTACTTCCTGGTGGTGATTCCGTACAACAAGTTCGCGGAGATCACCAAGACGGGCGATCCCGGGGTAGCCGCCTCGACCGAGGACCTGCTGGCCGAGATCCGGGATCTGCTCAGGGAACAGAACCAGAACCGACACGCTACCAGCCACCGCGAGCCGCCGCAGCGCTGAATCACGCGCCGTGGTGGGGCGGGACGTCTGCCTGCAAGCGGCGCTCGTCCGCGTCGAGACTGCGCGCCGCTCCTGCGGTCCGCGCTCGGGCGTCGACGCCCAGCTCGCGCCGAAGGGTAGCCAGAGCGCTGGCGAACTGGGCGGCACCGAGACCGTGGCTCAGGTTTTCGGGCACGGAGTGAGGCCATGTCTGCGCGGAGCCTCGACGGGCTATCTCGGCCCTGACCGCGGCCAGACCACCCGGCATCCGGTCCAGGTCACGAAGAAGCTGCGCCATGTCCACCTCACCGGAGTCCGCCACAGTCTCCGGCACCCGGCCGAGCAGCGCGTAGCTCAAGGCGGCGTGCCAGCGCGGCAAAGAATCCCGGCCTGGCTGGATCACTCCAACACGGTGCCGGACCGCACCGTCTGCGGCGATCCGGAGTCGGTGAGGACTACCGCGCCGCGCACCACTACGGCCGGCTCGAAGGTCCAGTCCCCCTTGACGGTGAGGCTTTGTGCTTCCTTCAGCGACGGAACCTCGTCGGAAATCCGCTGCTCGAAGGCGGAGATCGTCTTGTAGTGCGTCGAATCGAGGTCGATGAGCGGGGCCGGATCGGTCACCTTGGTCAACCGCCCGTCCCGCCCGACCGTGTAGACGTCGGACCGGAGCAGCAGCAAATCGTTGGTGGTCTTGACCGGCAGGAAACGGTCCCGCCCTACCCCGATCGCGGTCGCCCCCTCAAACACCTCGATGGCCGCGCCCATGGCCGATTCGATCTGGATGACCGCCGGCGACGACGAGTCGGCCGGATCCACCGTCTTCTCGTTCTTGATCAACGGCAGGCCGAGGACGGACTTCCGCTCCTTCAACGTGCGTGACAGCAGCTCGAGGTCGAACCAGAGATTGTTGGTGTGGAAGAAGGGGTGCCGGAACTCGTCGGTGAAGTAACCCATTTCGTCCGCCGCGGTCTGGGCCGTGTCGCGGAGGATGAGTCGCCGATCCGCCTTGCGGATGGCCAGATGGCCGCCCTTGCGGTCAGCCGCCGTCCGCCGGCAGACTTCGGCCGCGTACGGGGCCCCGCTCGCCGCGAACCACCCGGCGATGGTCGCGTCCGGTGCCGCCCCCAGATTGTCGGAGTTGGAGACAGAGGCATAGCGGAATCCCTGCCCGAGCAGGCGATCCAGCAGGCCCGAGGCGCTCAGTGCGGTATAGAGATCCCCGTGCCCCGGCGGGCACCACTCCAGGTTCGGATCGGCCGGCCACTCCACTGGGGTCAGGTCGCCGGCCAGCAATTTGGGCTCGAAGTTCTGCAGAAAGTCCAGCCCCAGCCCCTCGACCGCGAGATCGGGGTACGACGCCAGTGCCGCCAACGTGTCGTCGCGGGTCCGGAAACTGTTCATGAAGATCAGGGGCAGGCGCACCCCGTGGGCCTGCCGTGCAGTCAGCACTTGCTCGACTATGAGATCGAGGAAGGATTTGCCGTCCCGGACCGGGAGCAGTGACTTCGCCTTATCCATCCCCATCGAGGTGCCGAGTCCACCGTTGAGCTTGATGATCGCCGTCTGGCCGAGGGCTGCCGCAGCCTCCTCGTCCCCGACGGTGACGTCGGACAACAGGTCCGGATCGGTCAAGGGGTCGATGGAGTCTTCGGGAATGACTCCGGTGACACCCTCCTCCAGCTGCCGGTAGTAGTGGCTGAAGACTTCGATCGCCTCCGCGTGCACGCCGGCGTCGGCCATCTTCTCCTTCGCCAGTTCAAGTCCGTGGGCACTCATGACTGCCAATCTAGTGTCGTGCTCGCGCTCGCTTCGCGCTGCTCGGCTCCGTCTTCCCTCAGCGCTTCTTCGGCGGTGGCGGTAGTGAGGCCAGGAGGGCACCGCTGTACAGCGCGATCTGGGTCTGGGCCTTACCGCGATCAATGGTGGCGACGCCGTCGCCGGGCTGCTCGCCGTAGTCGCCGAAGTAGGAGTGGATCGCACCCTTGATCACGACGTACTTGGTCCGCACCGGCAGCTTTGGCTTCGCATCGGCGATGTCTCCCGGTGTGGCGATCGCGTCACGGTCACCGTAGATAGAGGTGACCTTGACGTCGGTGCGGTTGAGCCGGCTGGCCGGATAGGACGCGTAGAACAACAACCCGCTGATCCGCGGTTCACGGTCGGCGTAGGAGGCAGCGTTCACACCACCAAGGGAATGGCCGCCCACGGTCCAGTACCGGATCTTGGGGTGCACCTCAAGGACCGAGTCGGCGTGGGTGCTGTTCGGCAGCACGAAGTTCAGGGGTTCGCGCAGCACGACGACCAGATAGCCCGCGCTGGCCAGTGGCCGCAGAATGTGCGCGTACGCCCGCGGATCGACGCGGGCTCCGGGCACGAAGATCAGGCCCGTCGTCGGCTGGACGAGGTCGCCTGACGCGTTGCGCCGCCCCGAGGTCATCTCGTACCACGTGATGCGCTCGTTGACCTGCACAGCGGCGTCGGAGCGGAGGGCATCGACGGCCACGGGCGTCGCTTCGAAGGGGCGGGCGTAGACGACCCCGACGATCAGCCCCAGTGAGACCAACAGAGCTGGGATGGAGAGCGCGAGTCGGATCTCGGCCCGGCGGTGCTGCTCGGCCGGCGTCCGGTGGCGTGGGTGCTCAGGATCCCCGTATCGGTCGAATCGGCTCCCCAAGGCCAGCGTCAAGATCGCCCAGACGACGGCGAGCACGCCGAGGAGAGCTACGCCGGCGAGTATCCCGATCGTCGCGGGATGGCTGGCCAGGACCGCCCCTGGTCGGGTCCACGCGACCCAGGCCGGTGCCGCGATCATCGCCAGTCCGACCGGCAGCCAGACCAGCGCCAGCACGATCCGACTGGTGGCGCCCGGTTGCGGCATGAGAACGAGTTTAGGGAGGCAGCGGAGAAAGGACTAGCCGGTCGCCGCCGGCCGGAGGACACTTTCCGCGGATGAGCGATCAGTCGGCTGTCGAAAGGGTCCTCGGCCTCTTCTGGGAGCACCCCGGTGGAGACGTGGAGAACGCTGCGGACATCTACCACGACGACGCGGTGGTCGAGTTCCCCCAATCCGGCGAACGATTCGAGGGTCGAGACGTCTTCACCGAGTGGCGCAGTCAGTACCCCGTCCCGCAGGACGATTTCAGATGGCGGATCCGCCGGACCACCGTCCGGGACGACTTCGCCGCCGTCGAACTCTCGGCGAGCTACGACCGCGGCGAGAACTGGTTGCAAGGTGTCCAGCTGCTCGACTTCCGTGACGGCAAGGTGGTCCGCGAACGTATCTACGTCGCCGAGCCCTGGGAAGCACCCGAGTGGCGGACGCCGTGGCGATCGGCGACGCCGGCGGACCCCCCGGAGTAGCCCGCTCCTCAGTGGTGGCGCTCGGCCGCCTCGACCTCGGCGTCGGCAGTTGCGTGGTCCAGGTCGGCGTGGGCGAAGGAATCCGTCATCGGGAGCGACAGATGAAGGTCGGTGCCGATGCACACCTCGACGCTGATCTGATCGGCTACGAAATCCAAGACGTGTCCGCCGCGGCGCTGCGCCGCGTCGATGAAGTGAACATGGCCGCCGCGGACGCCGATGCCACCCTCGTACGCCGGGGTGCGAAAGCCCGCCACGACCCCCTCGACGTCGAGGTGCTCGAGGACCGGCTCGCCGCGGGTCACCTCGACAAGAGGCCGGTAGGGCCGCTCCTGGCGGACGACCGTGCGTGTAGTAACGCGCACGAAGTGCCCGGTCATCCTGACTCCGTACAGCAGGTTGTGGGAGGGGACGGCGGCGACGGTCAGCGCGGCAACTTCGGCACGTGACGCTCCGGTTGGCGGTTCGAGCCGCAAGTGGGTGACGAACTCGGTGACGACGGCGAACGGCGTCTTCTGATCCGGCGTGGCTCGGCGCGCGCCTCCGTCGGAGGTCAACTGGTGGGCGATGCCGTCGAGGATCAGCAGCTCGCCGTCGAGGGCGTCGAACGTGCCCAGTCCGAAGTCGCCGTGGCCGAGGAGTTCGCCGATGGTCAGGTCGCCGTCGTAGACGCCGTCGAGGAGGGCGCTCATGACGCTGGTCTGGAACACCTCGTGTCGGGCGGTCAGCACGCGCAAACGGTACCGTCAGGCCCGACCTGTCCCGCCAAGTCAGGAGTCACCATGGCGTCAAGTGAGATCATCGACGACGAGGCCGCCGACCTCGTGGCGCGCACGGGAGAAGCCGCCAGAGCCTGGATGCAGGGGGACATGGATCGCTACCTCGCGCTGACCCCGCACGCCCGCGGCTACACCTTGATGCACCCCGGAGGCGGCGGTCCCACCCGCTTCGACGACCGTACCGAGAGTCTGCGAAGTCTCTCCGGCTACTTCAAGAACGGCGACGCGGCGCTGGAAGCGGTCGAGACCCACTCCTGGGACGACACCATCGTCCTGGTCATGATCGAACGCCAGCATGGACAGGTCGGCGACCTCCCCGAGCAGGACTGGTCGCTACGAGTGACGATGGTCTATCGCCGCGACGGCTCGGACTGGCTACTGGTGCACCGGCACGCCGACCCGCTCGTCGCTCCCATCACCCAGCACCAAATGGCCGCGCTGGCCCGAGGCTCCGACACGCGATCCTGACCCGGCCAGATTCGCGGGCATTCCTACGACGTCGCTCCTATTCGGCGCGTTAGGTGCTTTTGTTACGGAAGCGTAGGTTTGTGGTGTCTGCCCAGGTCGGGCAGCCCATGTCGGCCCGTCTGGAGCAGCGTGTCACCATCCCTGTCTACCTCTCCGTCCTCTGCTGGCGGGTCGGTTGCCGTTCGGCACGTGAGCCAGTTCAAGGACCTCACGGAACGGATCACCTCCGCCGGGCTGATGCGGCGCCGTTACGGGTTCTACTGGACCGCCTTCGCTGCGGCCGTGCTGGCCCTGGCCGGGGTGTGGACCGGGGTGGTCTTGCTCGACGGGAGCTGGCTGCAGCTGCTGTTGGCCGGCGCGTTGGGCGTGATCTTCGCCCAACTCGGCTTCCTGGGTCACGAGGCCAATCACCGGCAGATCTTCAAGTCGGCCCGCTGGAACGAGTGGACCGGCCGCGTGCTGTCGACCTTGTTGGTCGGGATCAGCTACGGCTGGTGGATGAACAAGCACAGCCGGCATCACGCCAGCCCGAACCACCTGGGCAAGGACCCCGACATCGAGAGCCGCGCGCTCGCCTTCAGCACCGAAGCGGCCGGTGAACGGCATGGGCTCGGTGCCTGGCTGGCGCGGCGCCAGGGCGTCTTCTTCCTGCCCTTGCTGACGTTGACGGGATTGAACCTGCACGTGTCCTCGGTCACCCGGTTGCTGTCCCGTCAACCGGTCAAGCACCGCGCCGTCGAGATCACGTTCCTGGCGGTGCGCATCTTCGGCTACCTGGCGCTGATCTTCCTCCTGCTTCCCCCTGGAGTGGCGGCGGCGTTCGTCGGCGTTCAGGTCCTGGTCTTCGGTTTCTTGTTGGGCGGAGCGTTCGCCCCGAACCACATCGGCATGCCTGTCGTACCGAGGGGAATGTCGATCGACTTCCTGCGCCGACAGGTGCTGATGTCCCGCAACATCAGCGGGGGGCCGGTGGTGCGCTTCCTGCTGGGTGGGCTGGATACCCAGGTCGAGCACCACCTGTTCCCCAGCATGCCGCGCCCCAACCTGCGTCGCGCCCAGGCGATCGTCCGGGACTACTGCCGCGAGCACAGCATCGTCTACACCGAGACCTCGCTCTGGCGCGCGTACGCGAACATCCTCCCCTACCTCAATCGGGTCGGGCTGAGGCAGCAGGACGCCTTCGCCTGTCCCCTACAGCAGCAATTTCGGATCTAGCGCACCGAAGGTTCCACTCACCAGAAGATCGTGCTGGCGCTGAGCGCCGAATTGATCATTCACTAGACGCATGCGTACCGAGGTGGCCATCATCGGCGCCGGTCCGGCGGGCCTGCTGCTCGCTCACCTGCTCCACGCCCGGGGTGTCGAGTCGGTCCTCCTGGAGACCCGCTCGCGGGAATACGTCATGTCGCGCATCAGGGCAGGCATTCTGGAATCGTCGAGTGTCGACCTGTTGACGCAGTTGGGCTTGGGTGAACGACTGCACCGCGAGGGTCACGAGCATCGCGGCATCTATCTGCAGTGGCCAGGCGAACGGCATCATCTGGACTTCGTCGATCTCGTCGGGCGCAGCGTGTGGGTGTACGGACAGACCGAAGTCACCAAGGACCTGATTGCCGCCCGGGATGCGGGTGATCAGGCCTTTGCCTACGAGGTCAGCGACGTCGCACTCCGCGATCTCGACACCGACCGGCCGTACGTCACCTACGTCGACCGGGAAGGTCGCCCGCTTCGCCTCGACGCCCTGGTCATCGCCGGGTGCGACGGATCGTTCGGGCCCAGCCGGTCGGCGATGCCCGTCGGCGTGGGCAAGACGTGGGAGCGAACGTACCCGTTCGCCTGGTTCGGCATCCTCGCCGACGTGGCCCCGTCGACCGACGAGCTCATCTACGCCTGGCATCCGGACGGCTTCGCCCTACATTCGATGCGGTCGGACCGGGTCAGCCGGCTGTACCTCCAGGTTGCTCCGGACACCGACCCGCAGGACTGGTCCGATGATCAGATCTGGGATGCACTGGCAACCCGGCTCGGTCACGGTCAGGACGGCTGGACGCTCACCCCGGGTCCCATCACCGAGCGCAGCGTGCTGCCGATGCGGAGCTACGTCCACGAGCCGATGCGTCACGGGCGGCTCGTCCTCGCCGGGGATGCGGCCCACATCGTTCCACCCACCGGGGCCAAGGGTCTCAATCTGGCCATCGCCGACGTGGCGCTCCTCGCCCCGGCCCTGGTGGATTTGCTCCGGAAGGGGGATGGGAGTGGGATCGACCGCTACTCCGAGAACGCGTTGCGTCGAGTCTGGCGCTGCACGCACTTCTCGTGGTGGATGACATCGATGCTGCACACCCACGGTGACGCATTCGATGCTCAGCTCCAGCAGGCTCAGTTGCGCTGGGTTGCCACCTCGACCGCCGGCGCGACCGGGCTGGCCGAGAACTACGCCGGTCTGCCCATCGGCTACTGACGTGGTAGTCAGTCGCTGATCAAGGTTCCACCGTCCACCACGATGTTCTGTCCGGAGGTGAACGAGCCGGCGTTCGAGGCCAGCCAGAGCACCGTGCCGGCGACGTGGTAGGGCTCCCCGAACCGACCGAGGGGCGTCTTCGCCAGCCGGGCTGCGGCGAGGTCCGGGGCACCCGTGATCGGTCTGGCGAAGTCGGTCCGGATCACCCCGGGCGAGACCGCGTTGACCCGGATGTTCCGATCCCCCCACTGCACGGCCAGATTTCGGGCCAGCTGCGCGTTGGCCGCCTTGGTGATCCCGTACACCCCGAGCAGTCGGTTTCCCCGCAGTCCGGACAAGCTCGACATGATCACCAAGCTGCCGCCTCCCGTTTCAGCCATGACGGGCAGGGCCATATTGGCCAGCCGGAGAACGCTGCGGACATGGATGTCGATCATGACGTCGAGCTGGGCGTCGGTGCTGGTGGTGTGCGGGCCGGTGTCCAGGGCGACGCCGGCGTTGGCTACGACGGTGTCGAGGCGTCCGTAGGCGTCCAGGGCATGCGCGACGAGGGCCTGCTGCTGCGCCGCGTCTGTCACGTCGCAGTCCAGACCGTCGACCGCGAGGCCATGGTTGCGGAGATCAGCCGCCACCCCGCGGGGGCGCTCGGAGGGTAGGCCCGACAAGATCACCCGCGCACCGGCCGACGCCAACGTCGCTGCCGTAGCGAGCCCGATGCCCGAGGTCGCCCCGGTGACGATGGCCACCGAACCGTCGAGGGTGAAGAGCTCGGCTGCCGTGGGCGTGGTCACCCGAACGGGATCCCCAGGCGCTCGGCCAGCTCATCGGTGTTGATGCCGAAGACGTCGCGGGCGACCACCCCGCCGTCCCCGAGCAAGAAGACGCCGTAGTCGGAGTAGACCCGGCTCACACAGCCCACTCCGGTGAGCGGATACGTGCAGTTCGCCACCAGCTTGGGCGAACCGTCCTTGCTGAACAGGCTCATGAGCACGAAGACCTCTTTGGCGCCGATGGCCAGATCCATCGCGCCACCCACCGCTGGGATGGCGTCGGCGGCGCCGGTGTGCCAGTTGGCGAGGTCGCCGGCGAAGGAGACCTGAAAGGCGCCGAGGACGCAGACGTCGAGGTGTCCACCGCGCATCATCGCGAACGAGTCAGCGTGGTGGAAGTAGGAGCAGCCCGGCGTTTCGGTTACGGGGATCTTGCCCGCGTTGATCAGCTCGGGATCGACGTCGTCGCCCGCGGCCTGCGGACCCATGCCCAGCATGCCGTTCTCGGTGTGCAGGACGACCTGACGATCGTCGGAGAGGAAATCGGCGACCCGTGTGGGTTGTCCGATGCCTAGGTTGACGTAAGAGCCGACCGGGATGTCCTCGGCCACCAACCGGGCTAGATCGTCCCGGCTCAGCGGTCCACTCTGCGCGCTCATCCGGCGGCTCCTTCCGGCGGCAGCGGGCTGACTGCGGCCACCCGTACGATCCGGTCGACGAAGATTCCCGGCGTGATCACCGCTTCCGGGTCGATCCGACCGGGTTGCACGACTTCGGCGACCTGGACGACGGTGGTCGCGGCCGCCGTGGCCATCACCGGGCCGAAGTTCCGCGCGGTCTTGCGATAGACCAGGTTGCCCATCGTGTCGGCTCGCAGGGCCTTGATCAGCGCGACGTCGCCTTTGATCGGATATTCCAGCACGTAGTCCCGGCCGTCGATGCTCCGTTGCTCCTTGCCCTCGGCGAGGGGGGTGCCGACGCCGGTAGGACAGAAGAAGGCCCCGATCCCGGCGCCGGCGGCCCGCATCCGCTCGGCAAGGTTGCCCTGCGGTACGACCTCCAGCTCCACCTTCCCGGCCCGGTACAGCTCGTCGAAGACGAAGGAGTCGCTCTGCCGGGGAAAGGAGCAGATGATCTTGCGCACCTGACCCCCGGCGAGGAGGGCGGCGAGGCCGAGGGTGCCGTTGCCCGCGTTGTTGTTGACCACGGTCAGCTCACGAACGCCGGTGCGGATCAGGCCGTCGATCAGCTCGACCGGCTGGCCCGCGGTCCCGAATCCGCCGATCAGCACGGTGGCACCGTCCTGGATGCCGGCGACGGCCTCGTCCGGACTGCTGACGACGACGGGCATCAGGCCACCCGCTGTGGATCGGCGACGTTCTCGAG
Organism: uncultured Actinomycetota bacterium; assembly: GCA_963791865.1. Taxonomy (GTDB): domain Bacteria; phylum Actinomycetota; class Actinomycetes; order Propionibacteriales; family Propionibacteriaceae; genus Microlunatus. The sequence continues at coordinate 254,852 of CAWBUC010000015.1, read as the reverse complement.
GACGACGGCCAGGCCCTGACCGACCCCGATGCAGATTGCGGCGACGCCCCAGCGGTGACCGTCGGTTCGCAGCACCTTGGCCAGCGTGCCGAGGATGCGTCCCCCAGAGGCTCCGAGCGGATGGCCGATGGCAATCGCGCCACCCCGAGTGTTCACAATCTCCGGGTCGATCGGCCAGGCGTCGACGCAGGCCAGCGACTGCACGGCGAATGCCTCGTTGAGCTCCACCGCGCCGACGTCGGCCCAGGTGATCCCGGCGCGGTCGAGCGCGATCTCCGCGGCGCGGACCGGTGCGTAGCCGAATAGCTGCGGTTCGAGGGCAGCCGCCCCGCGGCCGGCGATCCGCGCCGCCGGCGGACCACCGATGGCGTCCGTCGCCGACTCCGAACCCAGCAGCACGGCGGACGCCCCGTCGTTGAGGGGCGAGGCGTTGCCGGCCGTGATCGTGCCGTCGGACCGGAACACCGTCTTCAGCCGACCGAGCTGCTCGGGAGTGCTGTCGGGGCGGATGCCCTCGTCCCGGGCCAGCTCGACGTCTGGCACCGCGGTCACCAGGTCGTCGTAGAAACCGGACTCCCAGGCTCGATCGGCCAGCTGATGGGAGCGGTCGGCGAAGGCGTCCTGCCGCTCCCGCGAGATGTCGAACTTGTCGGCCAGCTGCTCATTGCCTTCGCCGAGCGAAACCGTCCACTCCTTCGGCATCCGCGGATTGACCAAGCGCCAGCCCAAGGTGGTGGAGACCGCGGTCAGATCGGCGGCCGGGAAGGGACGGTCCGACTTCGGCAGCACCCACGGTGAGCGCGTCATGGACTCGGTCCCGCCCGCGATGATGATCGTGGCGTCGCCGGTCTCGATGCTGCGCGAGGCGATCATGGCCGCGTCGAGACTCGACCCGCAGAGCCGGTTGACCGTGGTGGCGGTAACGCTGACCGGCAGGCCGGCGAGCAGGGTGGCCATCCGGCCGACGTTGCGGTTGTCCTCCCCGGCGCCGTTGGCGTTGCCGAAGATCACCTCGTCGCAGCTCTGGCCGTCGAGACCCGGGTTGCGGTCCACGATCGCCGCAATGACGCGGGCGCCGAGATCATCGGGTCGTACGCCGGCCAGGGCGCCGTTGAAGCGGCCGAACGGGGTTCGCACTGCATCGTAGAGATAGGCCTCGGTCATCCTCGATCCTCCTCATCCATGCTGGCCAACGTCTCCTGCGCGATCTTGAACGCCGAGTTGGCCGCGGGCACGCCGCAGTAGATCGCGGACTGCAGCAGCACTTCGGCGATCTCGTCGGCCGTTAGCCCGTTGCGCCGGGCGGCACGGACGTGCATGGCCAGCTCGTCGTGGTGGCCGCCGGCGATCAGCGCGGTCAGCGTGATCATGGAGCGACTGCGGCGGTCCAGACCCGGCCGGGTCCAGATCGAACCCCACGCGTAGCGACTGATCAGCTGCTGGAAGTCGGCGGTGAAGCCGGTGATCATGGCGTTCGCCCGGTCCACATGATCATCGCCGAGCACCACGCGGCGCACGCGCGTGCCGTTGGCGTGAAGATCATCAAGGCTCGTCCCCCGCACCATCGTCCGCAGCAACTGCGCCACCTCCTCGGGTTGCTCGACCGGCGCCAGGTGGCCGCAGTCGGCGAGGACGGCGAGCTCGGCGTCTCGGACAGCCCGGGCCAGGTCTTCGGAGAGCGGGTCGGGCGCCGCGACGTCCTGGGCGCCACCGATCACGAGCAGCGGAACGGCGATCTCCGCGAGCCGATCACCGACGTCGAAGGCCGCCAGCGCCTCGCAGACCCGTGCATAGCTGTGCGCCTTGATGCTTGGCAGCGCGTCGAGCAGGGACGCGCCGATTTCGGGTTCGCGCTGGAGGAAGCCGGCGGCGAACCAACGCTCGGACGAACGCTCCACCATCGCCGCGGTTCCGGAGATGCGCACGAGTTCGGCCCGCTCCCGCCAGTCCTCCGGGGAGCCCAACTTCGCCCCGGAACAGAGCACGGCGACGTGACGAAGCCGATCGGCATGCTCGAGAGCGAGCTGCAGGCCGACGGCACCACCGACCGAGTCACCGGCGTAGTAGAAGCTTGCCCCGGGCCGCTCGGCCACGACGTCGCCGGCGAGCCCGGCGACCGCGTCGGCGAGATCCCCGATGCTGAACGAGGCCGGGACGGCCGGGCTGCGCCCGTGACCCGGCAGGTCCCATCCCACGACGTGGAAGTCGTCGGCGAGCAGCGCGGCGCAGCGCGCCCACAGCAACTCGGCCGTCGTACCCAGGGAGGGACCGACCAGCAGCAGCGGCCGGCTGCGGTCGCCGGCGAGTTCGACCGTCCGAAGGGTCAGGGGGGTCATGAGCGGATCCTTTCGGCGCGAGCCAGCACCGCAGTGACGATGGCGTCCACGGCGGCGAGGTTCTCCGGCGCAAGGCGGGCAGCGTCGAGGTTCGCCGCCATTCGATCGGTGTGCACCAGCAGTCCCGTCAAGAGTTCGGTCGTCTGCCGCCCAGCGGCCAGGCGTATGCCGCCCCAGCGTCCGCAACACCGACCATTCGACGTGCCAGGAACCGGGCGGGCGTTCATCGCTCGTCGTCGCGGCGGCCAGGTGCAGCTGGGCCAGGCTCGCGGGTCCGGCCAGTCCGGCGCGATTGACGAGCACCGCCAGCACCGGGTTGCGCTTGTGCGGCATCGCCGACGAGCCGCCGCGACCCGAGACAGCGGGCTCGGAGAGCTCACCGATCTCCGGCCGCGACCCGGTGAGGATGTCTCCCGCGAGGTGGCCCCAGGCGTCGGTGCAGCTGACCAGGGCGTCGCCGGCCCGAGTGATCGGCGTGCGTACGGTGTGCCACGGCATCGTCATGGCCAGACCCAGCCGGCGGGCCACGAACTCGCACTGCTGTGCGACCGTGGCGACGGGATTCGCGGCGCCGGCGCTCTCCGCAAGCGAGACTGTGGCCGCCATCGTGCCCGCCGCTCCGCCCAACTGGACCGGTAGCCGCTCGTGGGCCGCGCGGACGAGTTCGGCGGCCGATAGGACGCCGCCGAGCCACGACGAGGCCTTGAGGGCGAATCGGCTGGGCACGGCGTGCTGCGTGAGGGTTCGCGCGACCATGGGAGTCTCGCGGTGCTGTTTGATGAGGTCGGCGAGGATGTCGGTCTGGCGATCGAGGTCGACCTGCAGCTCCGCCAGAACGTCGCGCAGGCAAACCATCAGTGCGGTGTCCACCACGTCCTGGCTGGTCATGCCTCGATGCAGCCATGCGGCCGCGTCGTCGCTCAGCCGGGCGCGCAGCACCCCGAGCAGCGGGAGAACTGGGTTTCCGCCGTCTTCGGCCCGGGCGGCAATCGCCTCCAGGTCGTCGTCGGTGACGAGCGGCCCCAGCTCGACGGCGGCTTCCTTCGGCGCGAGACCGGACTCGGCCAAGCCGGCCGACCAGGCTTCCTCAACGGCGACCATTGCGTCCAGGAAGTGCCGCTCGGAGAAGGTCGTTCCGGCGCGCTCGTCGCCGGGCCAGAAGAGATCGGTCACGGTCTCAAGAGCCCGGGTAAGCGAGGAAGACCGTCTCCGCTTCGCCCTGGAGCCGGACGTCGAAGCGCAGACCACGATCTTCGCGGTCCGCGATGAGCGTCCGCCGACGATCCGGGTCCAAGGCGGCGAGCAGCCTGTCGTTCGGTGGTTCCCCGTTTGCGGCCGGCACATAGGCCCGCGTGAAGAGCCGGTTCATCAGTCCGCGAGCGAAGATCACCATGGCGATGAACGGAGCCATCCCTAGCTGGGTCGGTCCCGGCTCGAGGGTGAGGAAGCGGTAGTGGCCGGCGTCATCCGTCGAGGCGCGGCCCCAACCGGTGAAGGTCGAGCCGTCCCGGCGCAGCGACCCTGCGGCCTCGGCAACAGTGCCGCCGCCATCGGGCTGCCAGATCTCCAGCAAGGCGTCCGGCACGGGCTGCCCACGACCGTCGAGGACGTGACCGTGCAGCTGGATCGCGTGCGGATGGCTCGGCGGCACGAGCTCGGAGTCGCGGTCGTACGGGAGCGCGTAGCCGAAGAAGGGACCCACCGTTTGGCCCGGCGTCGGGACAAGATCACCCATGATCAGCGCCCGATTCGGTCCTGGTTCGCTGCGCGCCGGTCAACACGATGTTCCATCGGTATCCGGTGCACCACTGATGCTGTGTCACACCGTGATCGTAGGTAGCCACCAGCCGATCCCGGGCTGCCTGGTCGACGATCGCGGAGTAGATCGGGTCGAAACCGAACAAGGGATCGCCGGGAAAGTACATCTGGGTGATCATGCGCTGGGTGAAGGCGGATCCGAACAACGAGAAATGGATGTGCGCTGGCCGCCAGGCGTTGCGATGGTTCTTCCACGGGTACGGCCCGGGTTTTATCGTCACGAACCGGTAGGAGCCGTCAGCCCCCGTAAGGCAGCGGCCGACACCGGTGAAGTGCGGGTCGATCGGTGCGGGGTGCCGGTCGCCGGTGTGGATGTAGCGTCCCGCCGCATTGGCCTGCCAGATCTCGACCAGCTGCCCGGCCACCGGCCGGCCCTCGCCGTCGGTGACCCGGCCGGTCACGATCATGCGCTCGCCGATCGGCTCGCCGGAGTGTTGCTGCGTGAGGTCGGCCTCGACGGGGTCGACGTCCTGCTGACCGAAGACGGGCGCGACCAGCTCGATCGATTCCGGATCAGCTTGCTGCAGGTCCTTGGTCGGGTGCCGCAGGATGCTGCTGCGATACGGCGCAAAATCCAGCCTGGGTTGGTCTTCGGCACCTCCGGTGGCCTTGCTCGACTCGTAGGCCGTGTACACCGCCGCTATCTCGGCGTTGATGTCCTCCTGCGTGGCCACGGCGGCATCGGAGGAGACCTCCGGGTCGCTGAGGTCGGTCATGGGTAACGACGCTAGAGGCCAACCGTGTCGTTATGCCACGATGAGATTCCGCTGAGTGGAAGGTGGTTGATGGCAGGAAACAGCTCTCGACCCGGAACCACCGTCGCCTCCCGGGTGCTCGCCCTGCTCGGATCGTTCGACGAGAGTCATCGCGAGCAAACACTCAGTGACATGGCCCGTCGCGCGGACGTGTCGCTGCCGACCGCTCATCGGTTGGTGGCCGAACTCGCGGAGTGGGGAGCGCTGCGCCGCCAGGGCTCCGGCCGCTATGTGGTCGGCCGCCGGTTGTGGGACATCGGGCTGCTGACCCCGGTGCAATCCGGGCTCCGGCAGGTAGCGTCGCCGTTCCTGCACGACATCTACGCCGCCACTCTGGCGACGGTGCACCTCGCGGTGCGCGACCGAAGCCGGGTGCTCTATCTCGACCGGCTGTCCGGCAGCGCTTCGGTGGCGGTGGTCAGCCAGATCGGATCTCGCCTGCCGCTGCACGCCACGGGTGTCGGGAAGGTGCTGCTCGCTCATGCGCCCGAGAAGATCGTCACCGATGTGTTGGCCGGCCTGACGCGGATCACGCCGTACACGATCACCCAGCCCGGGCTGCTCGCCGAGCAACTCGGCCGAACCCGTCGGGAAGGATATGCCCAGACCAGCGAGGAGATGAGTCTCGGCGCCTGCTCGGTCGCGGTTCCGATCCGGCAAGGGGACGGTCCCGTCGTAGCTGCGCTGGGCGTAGTCGTACCGAGTCTTCGACGCGACAAGGGCAGGTTGATCACTGCCCTTCAGGTTGCCGCGTCCGGCATCGGGCGTAGCCTTTGACGATCCCTGAGCCTGTCGAAGGGTCAATGGCGCTGGTGCCCTGTCGAAGGGTCAATGGCCCTGGCGTCGTGGGTGTGATCGCCGGATCTCTGGGGGCTCAGCTGATCGACCTCTTCGGGACCCCTGGTCAACGAATAACCCAGCAGCACCAGGACTAGGCAGCCGGCCATTGTGAGCGCCATTGCCACGATGCTTCCCTCACCGGACAAGCTGACCAGCGGCGACACCAAGGCGGCCACCGCAAACTGCACGCAGCCGATGAGGGCAAGCGCGGTGCCGGCGGCGTGCCGAGCGCGTTGCACGGCCAGCGCGGTGGCGTTGCCGATGATCAAGCTCATACTCACCGCCACCAGGCCGAATCCGGGTAGGACGAAAGCCGGGTGAGCGAGGCCCGCAAGCGCGGCGACGACCAGCAGGGTGACGCCGCTGGCCAGGACGACCAGACCCACCCGCAAGACGCGGCGCGGGCTAACCCGTCTCAGCACCGCGGTGCCGGCGATCCCGACGGCGGTCATGGCGGCCGCGTTGATACCGAAGATCAGGGTGTAGACCGCAGCCGAGAGGCCGAGCACCTGCTGGACGACGAAGGAGGACGCCGAAATATAGGAAAACATCGCGCCGAACGCGAACCAGCCGATCAGGCCATAGCCGAGAAACTGCCGATCGGTCAGGATGCCTCGGGCCAGCCGGGCGGCGTCGCCGACGCCGCCATCGCGATGCCGGCGTCCGGCGGGCAGGGATTCGGGCACGACGAAGACTGCGCCCAAGAACATCAGCAGGGCAAGTCCGGTCATGACGACGAAGATTCCGCGCCAGCCGAAGCCGTACGCGATCAGCGCTCCCGCAGCGGGAGCGAGCGCCGGCGCCACGCCACCGATCACCGCCAGGATCGAATAGATGCGCGCCGTCTCGTTCCCGTGGGTCAGGTCGGCGGCTACCGCGCGCCCGACCACCATGCCCGCTGACCCACTGAGCCCCTGCAGGAGGCGGGCGACGACGAGGACCTCGACGTTCGGCGCGACCGCGCAGAGGACACTGCTCGCCGCCAGCACCGCCGTGCCGGCGACCAACAGACCCTTACGACCCCAACGATCCGACAGCGTGCCCAAGAGCAGCTGCCCGCCGGCGAGACCCAACATGAAGGCGGACAGGGTGAGCTGGATCGTCGTCGCCGAGGCATTGAGGTCCACGGCCAGCTCCGGGAAGGACGGCAGGTACATGTCAGTGGCCAGCGGCGCGACCGTCCCAAGACCCGCAAGCACCAACAACAGGCGAAGCTTCACCGCAAAGATCGCCGCTCAGCCCAGTGTCGACATGCCACCGTCGACCACCAGATTGGCACCCGAGATCCACGACGACTCCTCCGACGCCAGGAACAGCGCGGCCCGCGCGATGTCGGCGGGCTGGCCGACCCGACGCAAAGGGATCCGGTCCAGCACCAGGTCGCGGAAGCGTTGGGGCGGATTGTCTAGCAACGGTTGGGTGGCCGGGGTCGCCGTCATCCCGGGGCTGATGCTATTGGCCCGGATGTTGTGCCGGCCGCCTTCGGCCACCAGTTGCAGGGTGAACGCCATGACTCCGCCCTTGGCCGCACTGTGGGCGTTCTGCTCGATGAACTCGACACCCCGCATCGCTGCGATCGAACCCATGTTGATGATCGACCCGCCACCGCGCGCGATCAGGTGCGGCCACGCGGCCCGGGTGGTGTAGAAGACCAGGTTCAACTCGTTGCGGATGGTGAAGTCCCAGTCCGCCGGGGAGAGCTGGTCCACCGGGGCCATGCGGATCGCCGACGCGTTGTTGTAGAGCACGTCGATGCCGTCGTACGCCGCCGCGGCCGCGTCGACCCAGCGCTCGGCGGCCGCCGGGTCTCCGAGATCGACAGGCGCGATCGACGTCATCTCGCCGCCCGCGGAACGGGCCTGTACGGCGGTCGCGGCCGATCGATCCGGATCCAGATCGCAGCCGACGACGCGAGCTCCCTCCGCGGCGAACAAGAGTGCCGCTGCCTGGCCGATCCCGCCGCCGACGCCGCTGATCAAGGCGACCTTCCCCGCTAGCCTGCCCAGCATCAGATCGCCGGCATCAGATAGGGGGCGCTACAAACAGGCCTTGATCGGGATCGTTGAAGCTCTCCTTGGCCACCAGCTCGTTCATGTCGTTGGCGGTGCCCCATTGGTCCTGGTGCTCGGGGTTGCTGATGTCGACGCAGGAGGGGTGCCAGCTGTCCTCGTCGATCACGGCCAGCGCGGTGGTGTACTCGACGGTGTTGCCGTGCGGGTCGAGGAAGTAGGCGAAGGTGTTGTCTCCGGCCAGGTGCCGGCCCGGTCCCCACACCAAGGTGTGTCCCGCGCGCATGACCCGCCCCGCCCCGCGCATCCACTCCTCCAGACCGCGCATCTCGAACGAGGCGTGGTGCAGCGACACGTGCGGCCCCCGCGCGATCGCGAAGCTGTGGTGGCGCGGATTGCAGCGCATGAAGTACATCAGGTCACCCATCACGGGGCTCACCAGCGTGTCGCTCAGCGCGAAGCTGAGGTTCTGCTCGTAGAACTGACGGGTTTTCAACGGGTCCTGGGAGTTGATCACCACGTGCGACAGCCGGACGGGGATTGCCTCCCGCTCCTCGATCTTGCGGTGCGCGCGATCGGCCACCTCGGCGGAGACCTCCACGGTCCGGCCGTCGACGTCGAAGAACCGGAAGCCGTACCCGCCGCCGGGGGTATCCATCGCTCCGGGTTCGTTGATGATTTGGACGCCGCTCTCGCCGAGCCGGCCGGCGAGGGCGTCGACGTCGGCCCTATTTTCGGCGCCGAAGGCGATCAGGTCGATGCGTTTCTCCTCGGACCGCCGGATCCGCACGATGTACTGCTCGGGAGAGCCTTCCGCCGCCAGGAAGGAGACGCCGGTGTCGTTGTCCACCTCGGTGAGACCCCAGGTGCCCTGGAAGAACGAGACCTGCTTGTCGAAGTCGGGGACGGCGAGGTCGATGTGCCGCAGGTGGCTGATCAGTCGATCGGGCATGATCCCAACCTAAGACGCTCTCGATGCAGGCCGGAAATGCCTGAGTCCGATAGCTGGCATAACGCACCGGCTGTTGCCCTCCCGACCTGTGGTTTGCGACGGTGTTCACATGCCGCGCCACCTCAAGTCCGCCGTCTCGGCGGAGAACGTCGCCGTCGATCGAAGCGCCGTCAAGCAGGTGGTCACCGAAGTCATCGCCGGGGTACGGGAGCGGGGCGACGACGCGCTGCGGACGTACTCGGAGAAGTTCGACAGGTGGAGCCCGGCATCGTTCCGGCTGTCGGAGGACCAGATCGACGACATCGTCACCGGGGTTCCGCGCCAGGTGATCGACGACATCACCTTCGTCCAGGAACAGGTGCGCAACTTCGCTCAGGCTCAACTCGCGACGATGGCGCCGCTGGAGATCGAGACCATGCCCGGGGTCACGCTCGGCCACAAGCACATTCCGATCCAGGCCACCGGCGCGTACATCCCCGGCGGCCGCTATCCGCTGGTCGCCTCGGCGCACATGACGATCGTCACCGCCAAGGTGGCGGGCGTGCCGCGTGTCGCGGCCTGCACCCCGCCCATCCGCGGCGAGATCCCCGCCGCCACGATCGCGGCCATGCAGTTGGCCGGGGCGGACGAGATCTACCTGATGGGCGGCACCCAGGCCGTGGCGGCACTGGCTCTGGGCACTCAGACCATCGACAAGGTCGACCTGATTGCCGGACCCGGCAATGCGTACGTGGCCGAGGCGAAGCGGCAGCTGTTCGGCGAGGTCGGTATCGACCTCTTCGCCGGGCCGACTGAGATCATGGTGATCGCCGACGAGTCGGCCGACCCGTTCGTGGTGGCGACCGATCTGATCAGCCAGGCCGAGCACGGACCGGACTCCCCGGCCATCCTGATCACCACCAGTGAGGACTTGGCCCGCAAGGCGATGGCCTTTGTCGAGGCGATCCTGCCGGGCATTTCCACCCGCGACTTCGCCGAGCCGGCCTGGCGCAATCATGGCCAGGTCATCGTCGTCGACGACCTGGACGAGGCCTACGCGGTGGGTGATTCCTTCGCCTCCGAGCACGTCGAGGTGCTGACGAACGAACCGCGCCGCGCACTGGACGCGATGCGCAACTATGGTGCGTTGTTCCTCGGCGCGGGCACCTGCGTGTCGTACGGCGACAAGGTGATCGGCACCAACCACGTGCTGCCCACCCGCGGGGCGGCCCGCTACACCGGTGGACTGTGGGTCGGCAAGTACCTGAAGACGGTGACCTACCAGGAGATCACCGATCCGGCCTCCAGCGCCCAGCTCGGTGCGCTCTGCGGCCGCGCCTCCCGAGTCGAGCTCTTCGAGGGGCACGCCCGATCCGGTGACGTCCGGGTGGCCAAACTGGACGGGAACCCACCCGCCTGGATGAAAGAGGCCATGGCGGCCTCGGCATGACACCTTCCCTGGCGGGCCGAACGGCGCTGGTCACGGGCGCCGGCAACGGCCTGGGCCGGGCGATGTCGGTGGCCCTCGCCGAAGCCGGGGCGCGGGTGATCATGGTCGGCCGCACGCTGGAGAAGCTGGAGGATACCGCCGCACTCCTGGCCGATGATCACGGTCGGGTGGCGGTCTGCGACGTCAGCGTTCCCGAGCGGGTCGGCCAGCTTGCGGACGAGCTGACCGACGAGAACGTCTCGATCCTGGTCAACAACGCCGGGATCGGTGGGCCGGTGGCGGCTTTGATCGATCTCGCTCCCGAGCAGTGGGACGAGGTGTTCGCGGCCAACGTACGCAGCGTCTACCTGATGTGTGCCGCCTTTTTGCCGCCGATGATCAAGGCCGGCCGGGGCGACGTGGTCAACGTGGCTTCGGTCTCGGGGAAGCGCCCGCTGGCCCGCCGAACGCCCTACGTGGCCAGCAAGATGGCGGTCATCGGACTCACCCGGACGCTGGCCTTCGAGGTCGGGCCGCTCGGCGTCAACGTCAACTCGCTGTCGCCCGGTCCGGTCCGTGGCCCGCGGATGGAGCGGAACTTCACCGCCGAGGCCCAGGCGCTGGGCACCAGCTACGCGGAGGCCGAGGAGGCCTTCGTCTCCCGAGCAGCCTTGCGCCGGCTGGTCGAGGAGGACGAGGTGGCGCGCGCATTGTTGGCGATGCTGGCCATGCCTGGCCTGTGCGGTGCCGACATCGACCTGTCCGCCGGCATGATCGCCCCCTGAACATCCGCATCGAAAAGAATCGTCGAAGAGAAAGAGTTGAGCCGAGATGTCCACGATTACCGAGATCGCCGAGTTCACCATCGCCACGGGCCGCGAGCAGGAGTTCGAGCAGACGATGATGACCCAAGCCCGCCAAATCATTGCCCAGGCGGCCGGTTTCGTCTCCATCGAGATGGCCCAAGGCATCGAGCGGCCGTCGGTCTACCAGTTGTTGATCAAGTGGCGCAGCGTCGAGTCCCATCTGGAGGGTTTCCGCAATTCGGTCCTGTACGAGGATTGGAGCGCGCTGGTGCGGCCGTTCTTCGCCGAACCGGCCAAGGTCGAGCACTTCAACCCGCGGATGAACCCCTTTCGCGGCTGACGACCGAAAATTTGTAGAGCTCGAGCAAGAGATCAGGAGGACCAATGGCGGTCGAACGGGTAGCCGTACTGGGTGCGGGCATCACCGGATGCATGGTCTCGATCGCGCTCGCCCAGCGCGGGGTCGAGGTGGATCTGATCGACATCGTCCCCAATTGGCGGGCGGTCGGACACGGGATCACGATCCAGGGCAACGCGCTGCGAGCCTTCGAGGCGGTCGGGATCGTGGACGACGTGATCAAGCAGGCCTACCCCTTCAACACCCTCAACATCCTGCGCGCGGACGGCGCACTGATCGCGACAGTCCCGGCGGCACGTTCGGGCGGAGATCACCTGCCCGGCACGATCGGCTCTTTGCGAGCCTCGCTACTGAAGATCCTGAGCGACAAAGCGCAGGCTGAGGGTGTCCACATTCGGCTGGGCCTCTCGGCTACCGCCTTCGATGATCATGATGACCAGGTGACCGTCTCGTTCACCGACGGGTCGGACCAGACGTACGACCTGGTGATCGGGGCCGACGGGATACGGTCCAAGACCCGAGCGATGATCGGGATTCCCGACCAGCCCCAGCCCAGCGGGATGAGCATCTGGCGCATCGCCGGTCCGCGTCCGCCGCAGATGACGACGGCCGAGATCTACTACGGCGGACCGCACTACAAGGCCGGCTATTCGCCGATCGCCGAGAACTCCTGTTACGCCTACATGCTCGACGAGCCGATCCAGCTGAGCGACTTCGAGGGCCAACCGCACGAGATCTTGTACGAGCGCTCCGAGGGCTACGGCGGGACCTGGGGCGAGCTACGCGAAACCATCGGGCCGGACAGTCAGGTCAACTTCACCCCGATCGAGTGGCTCCTGGTCGACGCGCCTTGGCACCGAGGCCGGGTGGTGATCATCGGTGACGCCGCGCACGCTTGCCCGCCGCTGATCGCCCAGGGCGCGGCCATGTGTGCGGAGGACGCGGTGGTGCTGGCGGAGATGATCACCACCGAGCAGCCCCTCGACGAAGCCTTGGCCGCCTTCGTCGAGCGGCGCATGCCCCGGGTCAGGCGCGTGGTCGACAACTCGATGCAGCTGGTGCAGTGGGAGATCCATCCCGAGACACCGGGGGCGGATCCCGGCCGCCTGATGGGCGAGACGCTCCAGTCGCTGGTGCCCGCCCCGTGAATGGGGTGATCGATGTCCATGGGCATCTGGCGGTGCCGGCGGCCGAACAGCTGGTGGCCGGCACGGAGGGCCTGGCGGCGGAGATGGCCACCGAGCAGGCGTCGCACAGCCCGGCCAGTCTCCAGGTCAACCGGGCCCAGTTGCAGCGGGTGATCCCGCCCATTCTGGACCCGCAGCGCCGATTGCAGGACCTGGACGCGATGGGCGTCGACGTGCAGGTGGTCGGTCCGATGCCCATGCACCACTACTGGGCGGATGCCCAGCTCGCCGAGTCCTATAGCCGTACGGTGAACGAGGGCATCGCCGAGCACTGCCGGTACGCACCCGAGAGGCTGCTCGGTCTGGCCTCCGTCCCCCTGCAGCACCCCGAGCTGGCGGTGCGCACGCTGCGGACCGCGGTGACCGAGCTCGGCTTGATCGGGGTAAGTGTCAGCACCAACGTCGACGGCCGCGAGCTTGCCGATCCGGCCTTCGAGGTCTTCTGGGCCGCGGTCGAGGAGCTCGACGTGATGGCGTTCGTCCATCCATGGGGCTGCACGCTGGGTTCTCGGCTGGCCGCGCACTATCTGGGCAACACGGTCGGCCAGCCTGCCGAAACCACCGTCGCCTTGTCCCACGTGATCTTCTCCGGGCTCCTCGACCGCCGTCCACAGCTGCGGCTGTGCGGCGCTCACGGCGGCGGCTACCTGCCGACCTACATCGGCCGCTCCGACCACGCCTGGAAGGTGCGCCCCGACGCCGCCGCGTGTGCCGAGCCGCCGAGCAGCTACCTGCGCCGCTTGTGGTTCGACGCGCTGGTTTACACCGGTCTAGGTCTCGATCATCTGGTCGAGGCGGTCGGACCGGGCCGGGTCGTGCTCGGCACCGACTACCCGTTCGACATGGGCGTCGAAGACCCGGTCGCGCGGCTCGATCTGGCCACCCGCCTCGACCCCGCCGAACGGAAGGCCATCCTCGGCGCCAACGCGTTGGGCCTCTTAGGCGCGAGGGTCACGGCCGAGGGCCTCGCCGACCGGACCACCATCGAGAGGTAGCAACTCCACCTGATCTGCGCCGAATCAGGTGGAATGGCTACTTCTAACGACGAAGGCGGAGTCTTAGTCCTTCGGACCGCCGTGCATCAGACCACCGATCGCCTCCGCCGGCAGGATCGCCTTGAGGTCGTCCGCGAACTCTCCGTCGATCAAAATGAAGGCCACCTTGCAGACCTGATCGGTCCGGTTGGCCCAGGCGTGGTCGGTGCCGCGCTGGATCACCACGTCGCCGGCCCGCAGGGTCACCTCCGAGTCGTCCAGCAGCAGCACGATCTCGCCCTCGAGCACGATGCCGTAGTCCACCGACTCCGTCCGGTGCATCGGTGATTGCCGGCCGTGTTCGTCGAGGAAGCCCGGGGCGAACTCGTTGATCCTGATCTTGGTGCCGTGGGGCGGCGGAGGCACCGTCAACCTCCGCTGGGTCGGCTCACTCGGCTCGACCGCGGCGATCGGCGCGGGGGCGGCGTCGGTGTTCCAGATCTCGTAGAACTCCACTCCGTCCTCGGGAATGGCTCGGTGTACCGGGACCGGCCCGTCGGAGAGCACCGCGGATACTCCGGACGGATCGTGGCCGGTCACGACCCGCCGTGGTGGTCGCCGGGTCACGGGCGGAGCCAATCCCCGCAGGCGCACCCCTTTCTCGCATCGGCACCACGTGCACGTGGTGCCGATGCGAGAAAAGGGTGCCGATGCAAGAAGGTGGCGGGGCTCACGGCTGTAGCCAGGGGTTGGCGTTCACGGTGGCTCCTTCGGTGATGAAGTAGTCCGGAAAGAGCCCGCGCGGATCGCGGTCGGCTCGGATCTCCAGCAAACGCCGGTACGCCGCGTCGGACATGAACTTCTGCGGGCGCCGACCGAAGTCGGAGTCTCCCAGATAGCAGCCGACCGTCAACGGCTCCAGCCGCTGCATCGTCGCGTTCACCCAGTCGCGGCAACGATCGTCGGAGTCCTCGTCCTCCCCGACGACGTAGGTGGCGAAGTACAGGTCACTCTGCAACGACAACGCCATGTCCAGCTCCCGCTTCGGGGCATGTCCCATGTCGAACCAGAGCGAGAAGGCCTTCTCGGTGGGTAGCTCGGTGAACGCGGGCACCAGGGCCGCCACCACATCGGCGGTCTCGCCGACCAGGTAGGCGTTGTCGACGGTGTAGCGGTGGTTCTCCGGATTGGCGCGGGCCTGCTCGACCCGGAGCTCGGCCAGCGTCGTCGGCTGCGCGACCCGGGCGAGCAGCGCCTGGTCGACCACGGGGCAGGTGCCCAACGGCGCGAGCGCGCGGGCCGCGGCGGCCGGGTCGTCGTCGAAGGAAACCCCGTCGATCACGATTACCGAGCCCTCGTAGTCCACCTCCGGCGGCAGGGGCGGCTTGATGCCCACCGCCACCAATTCCACGCTGTCCGGCACGTCCCAGCGCGCGGTATGCAGCCAGGTGAGGATCTCGGCCGCCAGCTCCCGCGGATAGACGTACGTGGTCTGCGTCAGGTTCTGGAAGCGCCGGAGCGTACGGAGGTGAAAGGCGACCACGATGCCGGGGAAACCAGGGCCGGACCCGTGCAGCGCCCAGAACAGGTCGGAGTTCTGCTCCGCGTCGCAGCGGACCAGCTCGCCGTCGGCGGTGACGACGTCGGCGGCATCGATCAGCTCACAAGCCCAGTTCCAGCCGCGGCAGTTCCAGCCCATCCCGCCTTGTAGCAAGAAACCGCCGACGCCTGGAGTTGGACAGTGGCCCGCGTTGAAGAACCGACCGTACTGCGCCAGGAACGGGTCCAGGTCGAGCCCACCCCGCACGGAGGGGCCGACAACGGCCACCCCCGACGCCTCGTCGAAGTGCAGTTGCCGGAAGGCGTCGAGGTCGATCAACAGCGCGTCGTCGCGTACGCTCCACACCGCCCAGCTGTGACCGCCCGATCGTACGGTGACCTGCCACCCGCGTTCCGCAGCCAACCGGACGCCGGCACAGACGTCGTCGGGATCGGCCGCCTGCAGCACCGCCGCGGGCAGCCGCTCCGGGCGTCGCCGGTTGAACACGCGCGCCATGACCGCAGCGCCGAAGCCATCCGCACCGCGCTCGAAGAACGCACCAGTGAACGCGACCACGGACCGACCCTAGAGATCCGAACGCACCGGCTGGAAGGGCCTCAGCGATATGCAAGGAATAGCCAGGGACTATTTCCACGGCTTCGCCGCGGCGTCCTAGGGTCGAGCCATGAAGCTGGCGACGCTTGCCGGGCCGGGATTTGACGGCCGACTCGTGGTGGTCTCCCGCGACGGGCAGCGGGCCGCGCCGGCGAGCGATCTGGCCCCCAACCTGCAGACCGCGTTGGAGAACTGGGACGAGGTTGCCGAGCCGCTGTGCGAACGGGCCGCGGCCCTCGAACGCGGCACGCTGGCCGACGCCTTCGACTTCGATCCCGTACGCGCCCTCGCGCCGCTGCCGCGGAGCTGGCAGTGGCTGGACGGGTCGGCGTTCCAGAGCCACGGCGACCTGATGAGCGAGGTCTTCAACACTCCGAAGCTGCCGTACGACACGACTCCGCTGATGTACCAGGGCATGTCGCACCAGTTCCTTGGTGCGCACGAGGATGTCCCGATGGTCGACGAGGCGGACGGCATCGACTTCGAGGGCGAGTTCGGGGTCGTCGTCGACTTCGTGCCGACTGGGACCTCCGCCGAAGAGGCCGCCGCGCACATCAAGCTGATCGTCTTGATCAACGACTGGTCGCTGCGCCGGCTGGCTCCAATCGAGATGAAGACCGGTTTCGGTTGGATTCAGGCCAAGCCGGCCTGCAGCGTGGCGCCGCTCGCTGTCACTCCCGACGAGCTGGGCGACGCGTGGGCCGACGGCCGGGTCGCCTTGCCGCTGTTGGTGCACTGGAACGACGAAGAGTTCGGGCACGCTGACGGCCGCGAGATGTCGTTCAGCTTCCCGCAATTGATCGCCCACGCGGCCCGGACCCGGGACCTGTGCGCCGGCACCATGATCGGCTCCGGCACGGTGTCCAACCAGAACTTCCGGGAGGTCGGATCCTCCTGCATCGCTGAGCGGCGAGGGATCGAAGCCCAGGACCTCGGTGAGCCGAAGACGTCGTTCATGAGCTTCGGCGACACGGTCAGCATGCGAGCGGATCTTGACGGCGTGTCGGTGTTCGGCGAGATCGACCAGCGTGTGGTTGCCAGATGACGTACGACTTCACCGGTCGGCTGGTGGTGATCACCGGCGCCGCCCGGGGTCAAGGTGCGGAGGAAGCGGCCCTGCTGGCCCAGGCGGGGGCGGAGGTGATCGCCACCGACCTGGTCGATCCCGGGGAAGTCGAGCAAGATCATCTGACCTATTGCCGCCTCGACGTCGCCGAGCCAGCGGACTGGGCCGCGCTGGCGGCGAAGCTGGCCGGCCGCACCGTCCACGGGCTGGTGAACAACGCTGGGATCCCTATGCGGGCACGGATCGGCGAGATCGAATTACCGGACTGGAACCACGCGCTCGCGGTCAACCTCACCGGCCCGATGCTCGGCATGCAGGCCTTGTTGCCGTTGATGACCGAGGGCAGTTCGATCGTCAACATCGGCTCGGTCGCCGGACTGACGGCGCACCACGCGGCCGCCTATACGGCCAGCAAGTGGGCGCTCCGCGGGCTCACCCGGACCGCCGCACTGGAGCTGGCCGAGCGCGGCATCCGGGTCAATATCGTGCATCCCGGGCTGGTCGAGACGCCGATCATGGCGGAGGCGCCGAGCGTCTTCGCCAGCGCCCACATGACGATCACGCCCCTGCGTCGCGCCGGTCACACAGGCGAGATCGCCGAGGCCGTGATGTTCTTGCTGAGCGAGCACTCGTCCTACATCACCGGAGCGGAGCTGCCCGTCGACGGCGGCATGAGTTCACACGGAGGAGCCATGGTCACTTCGGAAGCGGTTAGGCGGGGCAGCCTGTGACGACCTGGGCCCTGGGAACCTTCGATCAGCATGGCTCCGACTTTCCCGGCCTCGTCGTTGGGGACCGCGTACGGAGATTGGAGTTCCACGACACACTCACCGTCCTGCAGGATTGGGCGCGCCAAGAACCCGAGCTTGATCGGCTCGCCGAGGAGGAGGACTCCGCCGAGTGGATCGCGTTGGCCGACCTTCGGGTGCTGACGCCGATCCAGCCGCGGCAGATCTTTCAGAGCGGGGCGAACTACCGCAAGCACGTGATCGACCTGGTCGCCGCCGAGTTCATGCAGGATGCGGATCGCTCGCACGGCAAAACGATCGAGGACGCCCGGGCCTTCGCCGCCGAGATGCAGGACAAGCGCGCGCAAGGTGGTGAGCCGTACGTCTTCATCGGCCTGCCCAGTGCGCTTTGCGGTGCCTACGACGACGTCGTGCTGCCCCGCGAAGGGGCCAAGCACGACTACGAGCTGGAGCTGGCCCTGGTGATCGGCCAGGGTGGCCGCCGGATCGACCCGTCGGAGGCGATGGACCACGTCGCGGCCTACACCATCTGCAACGACATCACGACCCGTGACCGTCTCTATCGGCCGGATCTGAAGGCGATCGGTACCGACTGGCTGCGGGCGAAGAACGCTCCGACCTTCCTACCCACCGGTCCTTATCTGGTCCCCGCCTCGCAGTACCCGAACCCGCACGACGTGCAGATCACCCTGTGGCACAACGGAATCGTCCGCCAGGACGAGTCGAGCGCAGACATGATCTTCGACATCCCGAGCTTGATCTCGTACGCGTCGTCGCTGGCCGAGCTCTTTCCCGGCGACCTGTTGCTCACTGGATCACCGGCCGGCAACGGTGCACACTGGGGCGTCTTCCTGCAGCCCGGCGACGAGATCGAGTCGAGTATCACCGGGCTGGGCACGCAGCGGAACCGGATCGTGGCGGAGACGAACGTGGAAACCGCCATGGGCCCTTCGACAGGCTCAGGGAACGAATCGGCAGACACCATTGCCTCTTCGACGAGCTCAGGGCGCGAAGCCGAGCGGATCGCGGCCGCTTGGGAGGGTCAGGCTCCGCAGTCGGAGTGAGGGTTCAGCCGGCCGTTGCCGCGCTCGTTCGGTCCAAGAGTTCGATGAGGTTGCCCTCGGGGTCGGCGAGGTAGGCCATCCGCACGCCGGGTTCCGGTGAGGACCGGGGGGACATGCACTCGGTGGCCCCAGCCTCCAGCAGTTGTGCGTACGCCTCGTCGACATCGGCGACGTCGAGGGCGACGTGACTGTAGCCCCGGGTGAGGGCGGCCTCCGCGGGGTTGGCCGCCGCCAGGCCCTGACGATTGCCGGGGCGATGCAGCAGCTCGATCCGGTCGCCGCCTGCGCTGCGGAGCATGACGCCGGAGAGTTCGACCGCGGCCACAGTGAACTCGAACTCGACCTCGAGCCGCAGCGACTGGGCGTACCACTCCGTCATGGCTTTCAGGTCGGCGACGGTGATGCCGACGTGGTCCAGGCGCGCCGCATGCCCCGCCGGCTCGATCCGATCAACGTTTTCCGACGCCATGCCGCTCCTCGCGAGATCGTTGGGTAACAAGATATGGCGGGAGCGGAGCGACCTCGGGCCACACCGGCGAGGTGGGTAACGATATTGGTATCTCTCGCGGTGATGTCACCCATGTTCAGCACACGATTGCGTCGCGCCTGTGACCATGTTGTCCTGAGCACCGGGTCACCTCGCGCGACCCCTCATTCACCAAGCACCAAGGGAGATGCCGTGAAATCGCTGACCAACCTCGGCGGTGGGCTCCGCCGCACCGTGGGCGTAGCCGCTGCCGTCGGCTGCCTGACCGTCGTCGCCGCCTGCGGCGGGACCACCCAACCCGCCCCCGGTGCCGGGCAGGCCAGCGAGGGGGCCAAGAAGGCCGTCGCGTTCTCCCCGCTGGCGCTGAAGATCCCGGCTATGAAGGGCCTCTCCGAGGGCGTCAAGGGCTACGGCGGCAGCAAGGGCTACGAGGTCATCGTGCAGGACCCGAACCTCGATCCACAAAAGCAGCTCCAGGAGCTGCAGAGCGTGATCGAGACCGGCCGGGTCGGCGGTGCCTGGGTGATCGCCATCCAACCGTCGTCCCTCAACAGCCTGGTCCAAACCGCCCAGGACAAGGGCGTCGCGCTCATCCTGAACGGCGTGCCCAAGGACTACGGGCTCGAGGGAATCGAGCCCCTCGTGTCGTTCTCGACCATCGACTACGTCGCCCAAGGCAGGGCCATCGGGGAAGAGCTGGGCAACTGCATCAACGAGAAGCTCGGCGGAAAGGCCGAGGTCTTCGAGGTGAACAACGCCGCCGGCACGGCCGGCAAGGAGGAACTGGAGACGGCCGCGCTCGACGCCTTGAAGGCGACCGCTCCCGGGGCGCAGATCGTGCAGACCATCACCACGACCGACCGGTCCGGGGTTCAGACCGACGTGAGCAACGCGCTACAGGGCAAGCCGAACGTCAATGCGGTCCTCGGCGCGAACGACGAGTCGGCCCTGGGTTCGATTGGCGCCTTCGACGCCGCCGGCAAGCAACTGCCGTGCCTGACCGAGGCCGGCGGCAACGACGAGGTCCTCGCCCTCGTCAAGGAAGGCAAGATCTACGCGTCGGTGGCGCTGCAGTTCGAAGGAGACATGGTGCAGTCCTTCGACACACTGACCAAGATGATGACCGACCCGGCGACGCCGGGCGTGCAGCTTACGGTGCCGCAGAAGGTCATCAAGGCCGGAAGCTGAGGTCGCGCCGACATGTCCACCGACTCGAGGCCCCCCGCAACACCACCGGCAACCTCAGCAAGCGTGCCTCCCACGGAGCCGGTGGCGCCGGCGACCGAAGTGCCGGTGCCCACAGGCCATGAGATGCCGCGGTCCGTCTCCATCCTGGTCTTCATCCGCGACCGCGGCATTCTGATCCTCTGGCTCCTCATCCTCCTCGCGTTCTCGTTCTGGTGCGCTCCCTACTTCGCGACCCTCGGCAACGTTCTGCTCATCGCCAACGCAGCTGCCATCACGGCGATCTTCGCCGCCGGCGTCGGGTTCGGGGTCATGACCGGCGTGCTGGACCTCTCCCTCCCGGGCACGGCAGCGTTCGCGTCCTGCGTCGTGGGCTGGATGATGACCAACGGCCAACCGGTCTGGCTTTCCCTGATCGTCGGCATGCTCTGCGGTGCCGTCGTCGGACTCGCCAACGGCCTCATCACCTTGCAGGGCTTCAATCCGATCATCGTGACGATCGGCATGCTGTCGGTGCTGTCCGGACTTGCCGCGGTGATCGCGGGCGGCTACACCTTTCCTGGACTCCGGAGCCTGCAATTCATGGGTACCCAGAGGTACTTCGGCGTACCGGCGCCCGTCTTCATTGTGGCCGCACTCTTCGTCGTGGGCACGGTCTTCCTCACCCGGACCCGCGACGGGATCCGGCTGATGGCCGTCGGCGGCAATCCCGAGGCGGTCCGGCGGTCGGGCATCAACAGCGACCGGTACAAGGTGCTCGGGTTCGTGATCTCCGGCCTCTGTGCAGCCCTGGGTGGGCTCGTCACCACTGCGGTGACCACCGAGGCCACCCCGGAGGCCAGCCCGGCCATCATCTTCAACGCGCTCACCGCCGTGGCCCTGGCCGGGGTGGCGTTGACCGGTGGCCGGGGCAGCCTGCCGCGCGTCCTGGTCGGTGCGTTGATCTTGGCGACCATTGCCAACGGCCTGACTATCCGGGGCGTGCAACCCTACTGGGCCACGGTCGTCACCGGAGCGCTCCTGCTGGCCTCGCTCGCGCTCGAGCGGGCCATCCAGACCAGCGTCTCCAACCGGCTCATGTCCAGCGCCAACCTGTCCGTCCACAACCGGAAGGGGTGACTCGTGAGCGACCGTTCACCTTCCCTGCAGGTCCCGGCCCTGGAGCTTGCCGGCATCGACATGCACTACGGGTACGTACGGGCCCTCGCCGGTATCGACTTCCACGTCATGCCGGGCGAGGTGGTCGGCCTGCTAGGCGACAACGGCGCCGGGAAGTCGACCCTGCTCAAGGTGATGTCGGGCGCTCATCGGCCCAGCGGCGGCACCATCCGGGTTCGTGGCCAGGAGGAGCACTTCCATGCACCCAAGGACGCGGGAGGTGCGGGCATCCAGATGGTCTACCAGGACCTCGCGCTCGTCGATGCGCAGGACATCTCGGTCAACCTCAACATCGGTCGCGAGGTTCTGCGCAAGGGGCCGCTCGGTTGGCTCGGATTCGTCGACCACCGAGCCATGCGCAAGCGCTCCGAGGCCGAACTGGACCGCCTCGGGGTGCGTACGGACCCATGACCCGGCCGGTCGAGATGCTGTCGGGAGGCCAGCGGCAGGTCGTCGCCCTGGCCCGCAGTGCCATCCGGGTGTCCGGTGACTCGAACGGGGTGCTGTTGCTGGACGAGCCGACGGCAGCGCTCGGCTATGAGCAGACGCGGCAGGTCGAAGCACTGATTCGGCGGATGGCGGCCCAGGGGATAGCCATCGTGTTGGTGACCCACAACCTGCCTTTGTGCCACGAGGTGGCCGACCGGGTCGTGATTCTCAACCGGGGCAGCAAGGTGGCCGACATCCGCATGGCCGACACGGAGAACGACCACATCGTCGGCTGGATCACCGGAGCCCGACCGTCCCAATTCGCCGCCTGAGCGTTCGTTCACCTTCCTCCCGAGCGCGTCTGAACTAGGTCGAGCATCGCCAGCGACCACTGGTGGACCTGCTGGAGCCGCGCGGCGAACTCTGGGTTGACCTGGGCCATGCCGGTGTACCAGAGGTCAAACGCGACCTGCCGCAGCGCGATGAAGTCGTCCAGGTACGTGATATCGACGTCCCGCTGCGCTCGGTAGCCGGCTAGCAGCGCGTCCCGGAACGCCGCGTAATCCGGCCCATCCCGCAGTTCCCACAGGGCGACGGCAAGGTCGTACAGCCGTGAGCCGGTGCCGCAGTCGTCGAAGTCGATCAACCTGACGCCGCCGCGCTCGAACAGCGCGTTGCCGAGGTGCAGGTCGGCATGGATGAGCCCGCTGTCCTCGACGCGCTGCATGACGTCGACCATTCCGGCCGCCACGGACTCGAAGCGATTGCGTACCTCCGCCGGCAGGAGCGCCCAGCAACCGGCGGCTGACGTGGTGCCGTACACCATCACATCCCCGAAGAAGGTCTCGTAGTCCCAACGGATCCGGACGAAATCGGACGGCGGCGTCCAGCCGTCGGCGTGGACGTGGAGGCGAGCCATCGCAGCGCCGAGCCGGCGTAGATGGACCGGGCGCGCGGACCCCTCCCGGATGCGCCCGCCCATCCAGCGCAGCACCGAGCAGACCCGCGTCTCACCCGCCGCGGACGCCTCGACGGTGGTTGCACCGTCGCGGGCTGCGAGCGCCTCCGGGACGAACAGGTCGGTGTCCGCCCTGATCGCTTGTAGCCAGGAGATCTCGGAGCGGATGGCGGCCGCTGAGTCCGTTCCCCGACCGTGCCGGTGCGGCCGGTGCACACGCACGAGATACCGCCCGGCCGCGCTGTCGTGCCGGAATGTGGTGTTCTCTCCGTGGGTCACGAACGTCAGCCGACCATCCGGCAGGGCGTAGCGGCCGAGCGCGGTCAGCGCAACCTGGCGTAGCCGTGCGATCTGCCCGCGTCGAGTCGGCATCGTGTCTCCTCACTCGGCTGGGGATGCGCGAGGGCCCTGAGCCTGCGGGTTCCCGGCGGCCAGGATTGCGCCGACCTCGTCGAGGCGGGCGAACAACCACTGGTGCGCCGGATCCGCCAGCCGGTCGCGGGAGAACCAGTAGCCCTCCGCCAAGCTCACCTGGCCGAACGGCGGCTCGACCCGCACCAGCGGTCCGTCGGTTCGGGTGTGCAGCAGTGCGAGCCGCTCCGGCACCACGGCGACGAGATCGGTGTTTTCGACGACGAACGGCAGCGCCAACCATCCCGGCACGCGGATTCGAATCTTCCGGTTGATACCCAGCTCACCGAAGACGCGGTCGACGGGCGTGAGGACCCCGGGCCCGAAGACGGCTTCCGCGTGATCCATCTCCGCAAGGTCGTCAAGCGTCAGGCCGTCGGTACCCAGGCGAGCTGTTCGCCGGTCGACGAGGCACACCATGCGGTCCAGCCAGAGCGGTCGGGACTCTCCTTGCATGCCGATGCCGCGTGGTGCGACGAGCGCGTCGTACTCGATCAGGATGTGGTTCGCCGTCCGCGCGTCGGCGGCGATCGGGTCAATACGTAGCCGTACGCCGGGCGCCAGCGCACTGACGCGGGCCAGCAGCGGCTCGTGCATGACCGCAATCGCGTAGTCGCTCATGGCGAGCCGGAAGGTGCGCAAGCTCGCCGTTGGATCGAAGTCCTCCCCAACGCCTAGGGCCGTACTGATCAACCGAACCGCATTCTGGACCTCAGGCAGCAGATCCACGGCGAAGGGCGTGAGCTCGTAGTCCCGGCCGCTTCGCGTCAATAGTTCGTCGTCCAGTTTGCGCCGCAGCCGGGCGAGCGCTGCGCTCATCGCCGGCTGGCTCAGCGCCAGCCGCTGCCCGGCGCGGGTCACGTTTCCCTCTTCCAGAAGGACCTTGAGCGACAGCAGGAGGTTCAGGTCGGTCCCGCCGAGTGACATCCCGCCTCCTGGTCCGCGTACCTGCTCCGCCCGGCAGCAAGCAAGCACCTGCGTTGACACCTTGACACATCTGGCGAGGCGTACGGGGGCATACGATCTAGGCGACTCAGCTGCTGGAGGTGACGACGACATGCCGGAGGGCCTGCGCAACGTCGACGCCAACCTCCTACTCGCCCTCCACGCGCTGCTCGAAGAGCGGAATCTCACCCGCGCCGGGACCCGGTTGTCGATGAGTCAGCCGGCCATGAGCGGTGCACTCGCGCGGCTGCGCAAGCATCTTGGCGACGAGTTGTTGGTGCGGACCGGCCGTGGTTTCGAGCTGACACCGCGGGCCGAGCAGCTGCGGCCTCTGGTCGCCGAGGCGGTGGCGGCGGCGGAGATCGTCCTCGAAGACCAGCGGGAGTTCGACCCGCTGACGAGCACCAAACGGTTCGACCTGAGCATGTCGGAGTACGCCATGACCGTGCTCTCCGAGCCGCTGAACCGGCTGATTCGTGAGCAGGCACCCGGATGTTCGGTCTCCTTCGACAGCGTGCCCGTCTCTCGCCAGGAGTTCGAGAATCAGCTGTCGCGCCGCGATCTCATCGTGGTCCCACTAGGGTTCGGCCTCCCGGGCGAAACGCAACCGATCTTCACCGATGAGCTGGTCTGCCTCGTTTCCCGCGGCAATCCGAACCTGCGCGACGGCGGGCTGAGCCTCGAGGACTTGGCCGCGATGCCGCACGCGGTCGCCGAGTTCTTGTCCGCCGGAGAGTGGAAGCGCCCGTTGGAGGTCGAACTGGAACGCCGAGGGCTGAGTGACCGCGTCGTGGTCGTCGACGTGACCAGCCTGCTCACCCTGCCGTTTGCGGTCGCCGGCACGGACATCTGTGCTTTCGTGCCCGCCCGGCTGGCCCGGCGCTGCGTCGACATGTTGGACCTCGTCATCGCCGATACGCCGCTCGAGCCCGTCTGGTTCACCGAGGCTGCGCATTGGCATCCGAGACGCACGGATGACCCGGCGGTCGGCTGGCTGCGGAGGCTGCTGTACGACGTGGCGGTCGACGTCGAAAGCGACGAGTGATGCCGCCCATCGGCACTGGTGATGACTCCTCCCTTGTGGGATGACGAGCGGTAGGACTAACTGTTAGCTATGGCCTGGAGCGACGGCACGCCGTACGTCGAAGAGCTCGTCGACGGCATCTACGCCTACATCCAACCGGACGGCGGCTGGATGGTGAACAACTCCGGGATCGTCGCCGACGGCGCCGGCGCCTCGATCCTGGTGGACACCCTCTCGACCGAGCGCCGTAACCGCGCGTTCCTGGCCGAGGTCGCTCAGGTGTCGCCGGGGGCACCGAGGGCTGCCGTCAACACCCACCATCACCCCGACCACACGTACGGCAACGGTTTCTTGCCCGCCCAGACCATGATCATCGGGCATCACCGGTGTCGCGATGAGGTGCTCGCCGCCGGTCTCGAGGCCACCAGGGTGATCACGGAGCCCGACTACGGCGCCATCGTCCTGCGGCCACCGGAGCTGACCTTCGCCGACCAGGTGACCCTGCACCTGACAGGGTTCCCCGTCGAGCTGCGGCATGTCGGCCGGGCACACACCAGCAACGACGTCCTCGTTTGGCTTCCGGAACAGCGCGTGCTCTATACCGGTGACCTGGCCTTCAACGGCGGGCAGCCCTTTCTCTTGGAGGGTTCCGTCAGCGGTTTCCGGGGAGCGATCACCCAGATGCGTGAGCTCGCGCCCGAGATCCTGGTCCCGGGTCACGGACCGGTGTGCCGCGGTGCGGACGTCCAGAAGCTGCTGGCCGGGATGGGCTCCTACGTCGAGTACGTCGCCGAGGTGGCCGCCGAGTCGTACGCAGCCGGGCTGACTCCCTTGGAGGCCGCCCAGAAAAATCGGGACAATCCGTACAGCGGCTGGGCCGAGACCGAACGACTCGTCGGCAACCTCCACCGCGCGTATTCCGAACTCGCCGGCAACCCGGTCGACACCAAGATCACCGTGAAGTCGGTCTGGCCCGACATGAAGGCCTTCCACGGCGGACACATCGCCTGTCACGCCTGAGCATCAGCGCTGGTTCGGTCGGGTAGACAGATGAGGGTCTGTTGCCCGATGGCCACAAGAGTCTGTTGCTCGCCCCGAAGGGCATAGACCTCGAGCCCGAGAGATGGTCAGGCACTTGCCCATCGGTTAGTAGCGTATCGCGAGGGCATCTTCAGCCCGGCAGGAATCCACCTGGGCATAGGGTCGGGCGGCATGGCGCTGCGGCTTGTTCAGGTGAACTTCAAGGCTCGGGATGACTCAGCCCTCGGCCGGTTTTGGGCGGCGGCGCTCGGCTGGGGTGTTTCCAGCGAGGAACCCGGTGTGACCAACGTTGAACCCGTGGGCTTCGCCTGGCCGGACCCCGTAGCCGTCTGCGTCGATGTCGTTACCGTCCCGGACCCCGAAACGGTGAAGTACCGCGTGCACCTGGATCTTGCCACCACCTCTGCGGCCCATCAGGCGGAGTTGGTCGCGCGCCTGACCGATCTCGGCGCGACGCCCGCGGATGTGGGCCAGGGCGACGTCCCGTGGACGGTGCTGGCCGACCCGGAGGGCAACGTGTTCTGCGTGTTGGAGCCTCGGGAGATCTATCGGGATACCGGGCCGATCGCCGCGGTGGTGGTCGACTGTGCGGATCCGCGGGCCATGGCGCGGTTCTGGGGTGAGGCGATGGACTGGACCCTTTGCGAGGTGACCGATGATCAAGCGGTGCTGCGTTCGGCCAAGGGTGTCGGGCCGTACCTGGAGTTCCTTCGCACGCCTGGCGTGAAGACCGTGTGGAACCGCGTCCATCTCGACGTGATGCCGTATCCCGGTGATGATCAAGCGGCCGAGGTGGCCCGGCTGGCGGCTCTCGGTGCCACCGGTGTCGACGTCGGCCAGGGCGATGTGTCGTGGACGTGCCTCGCCGACCCCGAGGGCAACGAGTTCTGCGTCCTCACCCCGGGCTGACGCGAAGCATCTTGAGCTCCGGGAGTGCACGGATACGCCAGCAGCAGCGCCACCGGGAGCACCGCGGATTTGTCGCGCGCTAGGACCGTCGCGGCCAGAGCCAGGTTCCCACCGGCGCTCGCGCCGCCGGGGTTGATACACGCGGACTCCGATGTCGCCGTGTGGGGTGGACGGGCATGGCGTTCGCTTACTGCGCCGCCGACTCATGAACGGCGTTCGCCCGGGCAATCGCCCCGTACATCCGCGCGCTGGGCTTGGCGGAACGGGTGAAGGTCTCCCGGTCGACCGCGTGCAGTCCGTAGCGGAACTCGTACCCGAAGATCCACTCGAAGTTGTCCAGCAGCGTCCAGTGAATGTAGCCGAGGACGGGCACACCGTCGTCGAGCACCTGGGCGAGCTCGGCCAGCGCCGCGGCAATGAACGGCCCGCGGAAGGCGTCGTCGGAGTGGGCCAGGCCGTGCTCGGTGACCAGCACCGGGACACCGGTGGCGTCATAGGCGTAGCGCACGGCGTTGGCCAGGGAGGCCGGATACATGTCGGACCCCATCTGGTTCAGGACACTGCCTTCGGGAGGCGGCAGCGCGCCGTTGCCGTCGAACCGCGCCCGCTCGTAGTTCTGCACCCCGACGAAGTCGTCGTCCCGCGCGAGATTCAGCCAGCGTTCGTAGACCTCGGCCCGCTTGCGGTCCCGTACGGAGGTGTCGTCGCCGACGACCTGGTCGTCGAAGAGCGCGATGCTCAGCCCTACGGGCAGGTCGGGCCGAGCGGCCTTGATGGCGGCCTTGGCCGCCGTGTGGCCCGCGCTCATCCCGACCGCGATGGCTTCCCGCTCTTCGGGGAGCACGATGTTGGAGAGGCGGTAACGCCCCACACCGGCGGCGGCGCTGGCGGCCTCGAGGGTGGCCCGCTCCTGATCGGCGATGGAGTCCGGCAGACCCAGCCACGCCAGGAGCGGTGCGATGTTCGGCTCGTTCATGGTGACGGCGTACGCGATGTCGGCGCCGATCGCCTCGACCACCCGTCCGCAGTAGCGCGCGAACAGCTCCGGCGCCTCCTCGTCGAGCCAGCCGCCGCGCATCGCGAACCAGTGCGGCGACGTGAAGTGGTTCAGCGTGACGATCGGCGCGAGGCCGCGCTCTCGGCAGGCCGCGATGATCGCGCCGTAGTGCTCGAGTTCCTCCTCGACGAATCGGCCCTCCTCGGGTTCGATGCGCGCCCATTCGACGGAGAAGCGGTAGGCGTTCAGGCCGAGGTCGGCGACGAGGTCGACGTCGGTCCCCCACAGCTCGTAGCTGTTGCACGCCTGGCCCGACGGCTCCTTGAACACCGTCGGCTCGACGAGCTCGGCGAACCAGGTGTCGCTGGTCGAGTTGTTGCCTTCGGTCTGGTGTCCGGCGCCGGCGGCGCCCCACAGGAAGCCGTCGGGGAAGCGGTACGTCGTCGTCATGAGCGGAGCCTCTCAGGAGTTGGTCGTCGCCAATCGTGTGATCCAGGTCCGGCCTCGAGCGTCTCACCCGACGGCAGCACCACCTCCGCGATGCAGCCGGGCGGCACGACGACGGACAGCTCGAACGTGTCTCGCTCCAGCCGCCACGAGGTCGAGATCCGGCCGTGCGGAGCGTCGTGCTCGGCGTTCGCCCAGGTCAGGCCGCCGCCGGGACGCGGATGCACCCGGAACCGTCGATAGGTCGGCGCGAGCCGTTGGATGCCCGCAACGTAGCGATGCAGGAAGCCGATCACCGCGCCCTTGGAGTAGTGGTTGAGCGACTCGTGGGGTACGCCGTCGTCGTCGATCCCCTCCCAGCGCTCCCAGACGGTGGTCGCGCCCCGGTCGATCATGGCCATCCAGGACGGCGGGGTGTCTTGGAACAAGAGCTCGTACGCCAGGTCCAGATGGCCGGCGTCGGCGAGCACAGGCAGTAGGTCGGGGGTGGACAGGAAGCCCGTGGCCAGGTGGGTGTCGTTGTCGCGGACGAGGGTGGCCAACTGATCGCCGAGCTGGGACCGTAGCTTCTCGGGCACCAGGCCGAAGGCGAGCGCCCGGACGATATTGGCCTGAGTCAGCGGCTGTATCCGGCCGTCGGAGTCGAGGAACTCGGCTCGCCATGCGTCGGCGACCGCCCGGCTCAGCTCGGCGCAGCGCGCCGCGTCAGAGTCCCGGTCGATCAGCCGCGCAATCCGCGCGGCGACCTCGGTGGACCGCGCGAAGTAGGCGGTCGCCACGTCTGACTTGTCGCGGGCGACGAAGGCACCAAAATCGGAGAGGTCTTCGCCCGGGACCAGCCACTCGCCCCAATGGAAGCCGGCATCCCAGAGGTACCGCTCGTGCGGAGCCGGATCCGGCCGGGCGGCCACGCGGTCCGGGTGCCGCTGGGTCGCGGCGGTCGTCTCCACGAAGTCCAACCAGGCGACCATCGACGGCCACTGCTCCTCCAGCAGCCGCAGGTCGCCGTACTCGGCGTACATCTGGAAGGGGACGAGCACCGCGGCGTCGCCCCAGCCTGCCGATCCGTTGAGCCGCTCGACAAATCCGGTGCGCTCCGCCGGCGGCATCGGGGCCATGTTGCCGAGGATCCCGTTGTCCCACTGGCCGACCGCCAGGTCACGGAGCCACTTGGTCATGAAGCCCGCCACGTCGTAGAGAAAGGCGGCGACGGGAGCGTACAACTGCAGGTCTCCCGTCCAGCCGGCGCGCTCCCGGGTCGGACAGTCGGTGGGGATGTCGCAGACGTTGTCGCGGAAGCTCCACACCGCGGCCTCGTGCAGCGCGTTCAGTTTGGGGTCGCTGCAGGTGAACCATCCGGTGCGGCGCAGGTCGGTGTGTACGACCACCCCGGTCACATCGTCCAGACCTAATGAGTCTGGGTGGCCGTCAATTCGGACGTACTGGAAGCCGTGCGTGGTGAACTGCGGCTCGAAGACGCCTCCGGCGGTCCCGGCAGAGGTCACGTGGTCGACCATGCCCGCCCGAACGTCCGGTGGCGCGAACGGTACGTCGGCGGGTCTCAGGTGCTCGGTCGTGATGTCGCCGTCGGCGTCGATGGCTTCGGCGTGGGCGAGGGTCAGCGTGGTGCCGGCCGGGCCCAGGTCGGTGAGCCGAACCCGCCCGTTGATGTTCTGGCCGAGGTCGAAGACCTGTCGTCCGGGTTCGGTCAGAGTGATCGCCACCGCAACGAGCTCTTGCACCGCTCGGACTGGGGGTGCCGGCGACGCGACGAGCTGATCGAAGCCGTGCTCGACGATGTCGACCGGGTCGGAGGACTCAGGTCCGCCAGCCGGAGCCAGCGCTCGATCCTCCGTCTGACCCTCGATCAGATCGGCCGCGAGGATGTGGGACGGTCGGCAGGTCCAGCTTTCTCCGGTGCCGACCACCCTGGTAGTCCCGTCTGGGTGATCAAGATGGACCTGGGCCAAGAATGCGGTGCGAGTGCCGAACTGGTCGTGGGCCCGCAGCATGCCCACCTGACCCCGGTACCAACCGTCGGCCAACACGACCCGAAGCTCGTTGTCACCGTCGCTCAGCAACTGGGTGATGTCGTAGGCCTGCACCTGCGTGCGGCTGGCGTACTCCGTGAAACCGGGTGTGAGCTCCACATCACCGACCCGCTGGCCGTTGAGGTGGATCTCGTAGAGACCATGCGCCGTCGCGTAGAGCCGGGCTGAGGCCACGGGATGATCGACGCGAAACTCTCCGTGCAACCAGTACGCGGGGCGAAAGCCGGGCGGGTGCTCCTCGTGCTCCACCGGTGCCACCCACGAAGCCACCCAGTCCGAAGCTTCGAGCAGTCCGGCCTCCAGGGTGGTGGGGTCTGACCACGCGCTCTCGCCGCGGTCCGTCCACACTCGCACCTGCACCTCACGTCGTTCGCGAGAGGTCAGCGGGCGACCCGGCCAGCCCACGAGGACGTTCTCGGCGGATTCGACCCGGCCGGTCGTGGTGCCGTCGTCCAGCCGGAGCTCGTAGCCGAGCTGCTCGATCGCTTCGGCCGGCAGCTGCCACGAGAGCCGAGGACGACGATCGCCGATGCCAAGTGGCTGCTCAAGGTGTTCCACGCGTACGCGCAAGGAATCTCGATTCGTCGTCCGTGCCGGATGTCCTCAAGCCAAGCACTCTCGCAATCCGCGGAGTGACTGGAGGGCTCAATGACCAGCTCAGGCGACGGGTCGTGAGCGTGTAACCCTGCTGATAGTGGCGATCGATTGGCCGTGGTGCTGGGTAGTCATGACAGCACCGTGACAGGTTGACGCGGTCCTGCGCTGCGGGTCGAGCTGACGGACGGAGCGGACCTACGCGTTACGAGATCGGGGCGCGGAGGCCCTCATGGTAGTGAATTGCGACGGTGAGCGAGAAGTCAGGACGGATGCCGAGGGAAGGAAACGCTTGGTGTCGAGTGTTCGGGGACGGCCCCGGGGACACGAGTCTTGATCTTGGCGGAGGTGGCGCAGTTGGATGCCTAGCGCACAGGGCCGGTGAACGTGGGCGCACCGTACAAGTCCAATGCCAGCTTCCGAATGAAGCTCTTCCTGTCGGCGCACCCGGAGGACGTCGGGGAGGCAACAGAACTCAGGGCCCATCCGGGGCTCGGATATGGCGCGTGGCGTGGGGCCCCCGTCGCCCGTCGGCGGGCTCTTGCAAGACTGGGATCGTCTCTCCACATGCGAAGAAGGTTGCGGCCATGACGCCCACCACCCTGACCAGCGCACCAGCGATCACGGACGACGAGATTGCGGCCATCGACGCCTGGTGGCGTGCCAACAACTATCTGACGATCGGCCAGATCTATCTGCAGGACAATCCGCTGCTCCGCCGGGAACTCACCTCCGACGACATCAAACCGCGGCTGCTGGGACACTGGGGCACCAGCCCGGGCCTGTCCTTCATCTACGCGCATGTCTCCCGCGTGATTCAGCACACCGGCCAGGAGGCCATCTATCTGACCGGTCCTGGTCACGGCGGTCCGGCGCTGGTGGCGGCGGGCTGGCTCGAAGGCACCTACACCGAGGTCTATCCCGACATCAGCCAGGACGAAGACGGCATCAAACGGCTGTTCCGGCAGTTCTCGGCACCGGGCGGCATCCCGAGCCATGTCTCGGTGACAACGCCGGGCTCGATCCATGAGGGAGGTGAGCTGGGCTACGTTCTGGTGCACGCCTACGGCACCGTGATGGACAACCCGAACCTGCTGACCGTCGCGGTGGTCGGAGACGGCGAAGCCGAAACCGGCCCGCTGGAAGGGTCGTGGAAGGGCACCTCTTTCATCAACCCGGCCCGCGATGGCGCCGTCCTGCCGATCCTGCACCTCAACGGCTACAAGATCGCCGGCCCGACGGTGCTCGGCCGCAAGGATCCGGCGCTCGTCCGCTCACTTCTTCAGGGTCACGGCTACCAGGTTCTCGAGGTCGAGGGCGACGACGTTCCCGGCATGCATCACCGGTTCTCTGCGGCGCTCCTGCAGGCGTACGCCATGATCGGTGAGATCCAACGCACCGCTCGACGAAATGGTGCTCCCGCCGATCCGCCGCAGTGGCCGATGATCGTCCTCCGTACTCCCAAGGGCTGGACCGGGCCGCAGGAGATCGACGGTATTGAGGTGACGGGAAGCTGGCGTTCCCACCAGGTCCCGCTGTCGGGGGTCAAGAGCAATCCGGAGCACCTGACTGCGCTGGAGCAGTGGCTGGTGTCCTACAAGCCGGAGGAGCTGTTCGACGACAGCGGCGCGCCGGTCGAGCTGGTCAGGAAGGCAAATCCAACCGGGCAGCTGCGGTTGAGCGCGAGCCCGCACGCCAACGGCGGCCTGCTCACCGAGGATCTCGACCTCCCCGACTTCCGCGACTACGCGGTCGCGCTGACCAATCCTGGCACGGCGGTCGAGTCCGTCCGTCGGCTCGGAGAGATGTCGGCGGAGATCTACCGGCGCAACCCCCACAACTTCCGGCTGTTCTGC
Organism: uncultured Actinomycetota bacterium; assembly: GCA_963791865.1. GTDB lineage: Bacteria > Actinomycetota > Actinomycetes > Propionibacteriales > Propionibacteriaceae > Microlunatus. Next base: position 221,883 of record CAWBUC010000015.1, on the reverse strand, counting down.
CCGGATGAGACCAACAGCAACCGCCTGGGTGCCGTCTTCGACGTGTCCGACCGAGCCTTCATGGAAAAGATCCTGCCGGCCGATACGAAGATCTCCCACGAGGGTCGGGTGATGGAGGTGCTGAGCGAGCACAACTGCCACGGCTGGCTGGAGGGCTACACCCTGACCGGGCGGCACGGCCTGTTCGCCACCTACGAGTCGTTCGCGATGGTCAGCGCGTCGCAGACGATCCAGCACAGCAAGTGGCTGGAGGAGGGCAACCACCTTGCCTGGCGGGCCAAGGTTCCCAGCCTGAACATCCTGCTCACCTCGACCTGCTGGCGCAACGACCACAACGGCTTCTCCCACCAGGGTCCCGGACTGATCCAGAACGTGATCACCCAACGAGCGGATGTCTGCCGGGTCTATCTGCCGCCCGACGCCAACACACTGCTGTCCGTGGCCGACCACTGTTTCCGCTCCCGCTCCTACGTGAACTTGATCGTGATCGACAAGCAGCCCCAGCAGCAATGGCTCTCCATGGACGAAGCTATCAAGCATTGCGCCGACGGCGCCGGGATCTGGGGCTGGGCAGGCACCGACGACTTCGACACCGATCCAGACATCGTCTTGGCCAGTGCCGGAGACGTGGTGACAATGGAGACCGTAGCCGCCGCCCAGATCCTGAAGGAGAACCTGCCAGGCTTCAAGGTCCGTGTGGTCAACGTGGTCAACCTGATGACCCTGCCGCGGCCGCAGGACCACCCGCACGGCATCTCCGGCACCTTCTTCCGTGAGCTGTTCACCGATCACGTCGACGTAGTCTTCTCGTTCCACGGCTTCCCGGGTGCTGTTCATCAGCTCGTGCACGGCCGTCCCGATGCCGACCGGTTCCACGTCCGCGGATTCATCGAGGAGGGCACCACCACGACACCGTTCGACATGGTTGTCAAGAACCGGGCGTCACGCTTCCATCTCGTGATGGACGCGATCAACAACGCCCAGCGGACGCCGGTCGGCGCGACCGAACTCAAGGCGTGGTGCGAAGCACAGCTGGCCCGGCACGAGACCTACATGGTCGAGCACCTGCAAGATATGCCGGAAGTACGCGAGTGGACCTGGCAGCGCAGCTGACGGTCTCCGGCAGGGATCGAGGAGAGGTGAGGAGTGCCAAAAGCCGCCTGCAGCACGGGCCGAGGGGCTGCGTTCGATCGGCGCACCGGCATCACCCGCGACGTCGGGAATGATCAAGATTAGATCGCAGGCGACGACTTCCGGCTCGTCTCCTCCGGTCTCCCGGAGTCCCTCAGACCACGCCGGGCGAACTCGTGGTACCTCGAACAGCAGCAGCCGACAGGCGAGTTCCGGTTGTCTCCCCAGTTGATCAAGTGAGCACCGCTCACGATGATCATCTCACTGATCTCGTTGAAGCTGATCTCGCGGATGCGAGTCAGTATCCTCGAACCCCCGGACCGGTCTCACTCTGCACCTTGACCAGCTTCGCCCGAGAGAGAGCACCAAGGGCCCTTCCCGAAGGAATGACCCTCGCTCGATCGAGCGGCCTCGCGCTTGCTGTTCGTGCTCCAGAGCACGTACCGGCCGGACGTATCAGCTTGGGCTGGCGTCGCGGGTCCGGTAGTGGCCGGCAAACGACATCGATGCCCCCGTTGCCGCGGTGAACTGGGTGCCGTAGTGGGGCAGCGTGAGTGGCTGCCCTGATCGGAGCGAGTAGGTGACTGCGTCTTCGGCAATGTCATGGTCGAGCAGCGAGCCCTGGATCTGCAGCGGAATGTGCAGTCGGCGCGCCCGGGTCGGGAGCAGGGGCGCGAAGTCGCCGGTACGCCACCGGTAGCGAGCGAAGCCGTAGACGACCGCCATCCAGGTGCCTCCCGCTGAGGCAAGGTGAACACCGTCTCGGAGGTTGCCCGCGGTGTCGGCGATGTCCAGGGCCACGGCGTCGATCAGGTACTCCTCCGCGCTGCGGTACTTGCCGACATCAGCTTCAACGATGGCTTGGATGCACTCCGACAGCGACGAGTCACCCGTGGTCAGCGGGTCGTAGTACTCGAAGATCGGTCGGCGTTCCTCAGCAGTGAACCGCTCCGGCAACATGACGGTGGCGAACACGACGTCGGTCTGCTTGATCACCTGATGTCGGTAGATGACCAGCGGATGGAAGTGCAACAGCAGCGGATACCTGTCGGCCGGCGTGCCCGCGAAGTCCCACGGCGCCTGGTCGAGGAAGTGGTCGTCGTGAAGGTGGACACCCGCCTCTTGGTCGTAGGGGATGTACATGCGGTCCGCTGCTCGTCGCCAGGTGGCGGGCTCCTCCGGGCCGAGCCGCGTTCGCTCCACCAAGTGTCGATAGTCCAGCGCCGAGCCCGCCTGGGGGCGGTCGACCCAATCGGCGGCCGCGCGAAGGTTGTGGGCCGCCATCACGTTGGTGTAGAGGTTCCTGCCTCCCCGTCCCTGACCTGCGAGGTGGTCAGCTCCGAGCAGACGACGAGGTGGCCGGGTTCGTCCAGTGCTGTGATCTCGTATTGGATACCGGCGAGGTGGCGCTGGGCGAGGGAGACGAATCGGGCTCTTCACAATGGAGGGTGTAGTCGGGGTCTGAAGCCGCCGGTCTCGAGCAGACATCTGGCGATGTAGTTGGTGAGGTTGCGGAAGCCGAGTGCGGAGCCGCGGAGGTGTCGAGTCTTCCGTTGATGGCCTCCGTGGGGCCGTTGCTGGTGCCTGGCCTGTCGAAGTAGTGAGGACGTCGGCGGCTCGCTGTTTCAGCGTCCGGCCCAAGGTGATGATCTCGGTCAACGCGGCCGGGACGCCGTCGCTGAGTGAGCCGATCAGCTTCTGCATCAGCTGTCGGCCTGTGGCGCGGTCGGGTTCGCGGTAGGCGGTGATCATGTTTTGGTAGACGGCCCAGGTGGTTTCGACCTCGACGTGCGCATCGCCGGCGAACAAGCTGTCCAGCCGAGTCCGTTGTCGGTCGGCGAGCAGGTCGGCGCCGGTGTGCAGGGTGCGCCGGCTCGGTAGAGCGGGTCGGTGCTGCGGCCGTGGTGTCCGTGGAGCTGTTGCTGGACGCGGCGTCGGCACCGGTCCAGCGCGTCACCGGCGAGGCGCACCACGTGAGAGGGATCCATCACCGGGACCGCGTCGGGCAGCTCCTCGGTGGTGGCGGTCTTGAAGCCGGTGAACCCGTCCATCGCGACCACCTCCACGGCGTCGCGCCACGACTGGTCGCGTTCACTCAACCAACGCTTGAAGGCCTGTTTGGAGCGGCCCTGGACCATGTCCAGCAGCCGGGCAGGGCCGGTGCCGTCACGGATCGCGGTCAGGTCGATGATCACCGTGACGTACCTGTCACCACGGCGGGTGTGGCGCCAGGCGTGCTCGTCGACGCCAATGGCCCTGACGCCGTCGAACCGGTGGTCGTCATTGATCAACAGCCGCTTGCCCTCGGTCAGCACGGCGTCGTTGGCGGTGTTCCAGGCGACGCCGAGACCGGCGGCGACCCGGGCGATCGTGAGGTGCTGAACAACCAGTCCGTCCAACGCCCACCGCAGCCCCGCCGCGACAACCTCACCCGGGGCTCGGCGGCCCGGCTGGTGTCTTGCCGCCAGACGCGGCCGCAGCCCGTGCACCGGTAGCGGCGCACACTCACCACAGCGTCGTCGGCCGCCAGCCGAACGGCTCGTGAGCCAACCGGCGCAGCACCGTGTCCCGCGGCACTCCCTCGCAGCCGCAGCGTCGGCACCACTGATCGGCCTCAATGACTCGGCAGGACAAGACCGCCCGATCAGGTTCGAGACGTTGACCGGTGACTTCAAGCCCGAGCTCCTCGAGCCGGCAGAACAAGGTCAGAACAGCGCAGGCGAAGCCCGCAGCAGGGGTAGCGTCAGCCACATCGAGGTCTTTCGGGATGAGTGGGTAGGAGCCTTCATCCTCGGAAGGCCTCGACGCCTACCCCGGGACCGACGCGCCGACCCGCACCGAATCGCGTGCTGTGAACGCGGAAATCCGACCTTCCGACAGCTGATAGACGATGGAACGTTCGAGGGTGCCGCGCTTCATGTCCAGCGTGCGTTCGAACTCGTGGACCTCGGTGGTCTCGCAGGTGATCGGGTCCTCGTCGATGAACAGGCGGATGGTTGTGCCGTCCGGAACCGGCATGATGGTCTGACTCGTGGTGGCGAATCCGTAGGCCAGCTCGGGATAGGTGATGGGCCAGGTGTCGTGGAACCCATTCCGTCACCCAGGCCAATGCTCAGCGACGGCTACGCCGACATCCGCTACAAATCCGGCTCGGTCACGCTTTGGATAGGCGGCCACGCCATCGAGAGTGCGGGAGTGTCTGGTCCGGTGCACTCCACGGCAGGGGCATGGTCAGGCAGTTGGTCAGGCAGCGGACTGGGCGTGCCCAAGTCCCACAGCTCAGGCTTCGAGCGGTCATCCCCTCGCGTCGGCAGGCCCGCCCGAAGTGGTGCCCGAACGCACCCGTCAAGGTTGGCGCAGCCACCCGGAGGCCTGGGCCTTTGACGGGTGCGTTCAGGTGCCGGTAAGTCCCTGGATGGCGACGCGAGGGGATGATCACGACCCTTCTGGACTGTCACGGCCATCTCTGAGCCGAGGCCGGGGGTGGGGGGCGGAGCCCCTGCGAGGGTGCTCGCCGACACGTTACGAGTCGGAAGCAGGGTGTGCATCGAGTCCTAGCACGCGTAGGCGGGTCGGTGAGCGCGTGCAGACCCACGGAATTCCGCCGGTGACTTGTCCTTCGAGCCTTTCCGCGGGTTGAACGTCGAGCTGCCTCTGATCTATCAAGAGCCTCGCTACGCTCGGCGAGCGGCGCGTGTCCTCGCTTCGCGGCGGCCGCGCCGCCCTCCCTACCTCGACCTCTCAGATGGCCTTGACGGACGCCAAGTCAACGCGTCCAGTAGCTGACCTCCTGGAACGCGAGGTGGGTCAACGACAGTCGCGGCAGTGTGCACGGTCTCTACTGCCGGCCGGCAATCGGAAACGCCCGAGGTGCTCGGCAGGAGACCTTGGCGCGTCGTGCGCGGCTGTCTGCAGGTCAGTCCTCGCCGAATACCTCGCGCAGTCTGGCCTCTTGGTCCTCGGTGAGGTTGCTGGCGATCAGCTCGGCCTTGGTGCCGCTCAACTCAGCCTTGACGCGGTCCTCAACAACGTCGGAGGTGAGCAGGAAGAGGGCCGACGTGCCGGGTGTCACCCGCTGCTTGACTCCGTCGATGAACTTGTCGTCGATGCCGACGTCGGACATGGACCCGGTCAGAGCCCCGATGCCGGCGCCGATCGCCGCTCCCAGTAACGGCACGAAGAAGAGCAGCCCAAACAGCATCCCCCAGAAGGCGCCGCCGAGCGCCATAGGACCAGCGAGACTATGGAGTTGGCGGGTCTTCGGCTTCTTCTTGCCGACCTCCCAAGTGACGACGGCTGCGTCCTGGATTTTGATCATCTGCTGCGTCTGGAGCGCCTTGAGCTTGTCGACGGTAGCGTCGGCATCACCGACACCCGGGAACGCCCATGCCGTCAGGGTCGCCATTGGTTGATCCTTCCGTTGAGTTCACAGAGGAAAACGTACGCCGCAGAAGGCGCCTACTGCTCCAGAGGATACGGCGCTCAGACCGACGCTGCCAGATAGGTCTGCCAGGCAAGTTCCAAAGTCTGGTCTTAGATGCAGTGACACGGCCGAACGCGATGCTGTGCTACGAAGGGTCCAAACGGGCGGTGCGAAAGCGCGTGGCTCATGGTTGTGCATCACGAAACGAGCGGTCGGCGTCAGCGCTCCGATGCGCGTGCGAACAAGCGCGGATTGCGGCTCACGAACTTGCTCACACCCTCCACGATAAAACTCTGCCGGCCGGTCCTGCAGTAGACGTAACCCAGCAGCGCGATCACCGCGGCACCGATGGTGTTGACGATCATGTCGATCATGGTGTCGTCCGTACCAGTTTCAACGACCTGCATGTTCAGTCCCGGAATCAGGTTGTCGGCGATGAACTCGTAGATCTCCCAGAACACGCCGAGCGTCACCGCAAACATGAACCCGAAAACGGCGATCAGCGAGACCCGCATCCCTTCTGGTCGGTGGTCGGTCCCGTTGATCAGGAAGACGGCAATGAACCCTACGATCCCCAGCAGGCAGCCGCTCGTCGTGTGCAGGGCAGTGTCCCACCAATGGAACCGACCGTAGAAGCCCAGCGACGTGCCGAGAAAGATCGCACAGAACACGAACACTGCCGCCACCAGCTGGAACTCCGGCGGTACGTCCACCCGGAACCGCCGCTTGAGCAGCTGTGGGATCAGCGTCAGGACGATCACCAGGGTCGTCAAGACGGCATTCGGCCAGTCGCGCAGGACGAGGAAGCCGACCACGCCGGCGAGCAAAACGACCTGGATGACCAACGTCAGAACTCGATAAACCCGCTCGCGAGTCCGCTCGTCAGTACTCACGACCAGCCCCGCCCGGCATGGTCACGGTCGAAGGATCAGCCATGACTCCTCACCCGAAGCGACCTACCACAAATTCCGCACGCCGCCACTCTAGAGGGTCCGCAGCCAGAAGGGATGCCACTGATCAACCATGGGTGTGCCGCGACCCGTTCGAAGGTGTCTCGGGCCGGATCACTGTAGGCGCGTGGTTCGGAGGAGCTGGCTGGCGTCGAGGACGCCGACATTGAAGGCAACGACTCGGGAGACGTACCGGTAACGCCGTCGGCGACGCTACACTCGGCCGCAGTGGCGGCAGGTGCGGTTGTCCGCGGTGACCATGCGGACTTGGCGGCGTGGGTTGGTCGCCTGGCAACGGAGGCCGGACCGTCGCGGTGCCGAAAGGGTGACGCTGCTCAGCGGGATCATGGCGGCTGCGGGTGGCTGCCGCCTGCGTGGCTCCGTTGACGCCGCACGATCTGAGACACACGGCTGCGTCGCTGGCGATCGCCTCGGGTGGGACGGTCAAGCACGTGCAGCGGATGCTTGGCCACAAGGATGCCGCGATGACGCTGAACGTGTACGCGGCGCTGTTCGAGGACGATCTGGACAGCGTTGCGGAGCGGCTTGATCAGGCACTTCTGGAGGCTGATGCGGCCTGTACGCGGCCTGAGCCGCGAGCCGAGGAGAAGCCGTTGCCGAAGTCGCGGCCATGAAACCGGCTCTGACCAGGCATTGATCGGTCGCGCCCCCAGCAGGATTCGAACCTGCGGCACAAGGTTTAGGAAACCTTTGCTCTATCCCCTGAGCTATGGGGGCCGATGACACAGGTTAACGGTGCCGTCGGCCCACATGGGTAGCCCGTGCACGTAATCGGTGCACGGGCTTACCCAATAATTCAGTCGGACACCAGACGTCGGGCGTCGATCAGTGCTGCGCTTCGTGCTCGGCCTGGAGCTTGGCGACCTCGGCGTGGACGACCTCCATGTCGAGATCCTTGACGGCCTCGACGACCTGCTTGAGGGCCGGACCGGGTAGGGCACCGGCTTGGTTGAAGACGAGCACGCCCTCGCGGAAGGCCATCAGGGTCGGGATCCCCTCGATGCCGAGCTGGCCGGACAACTGCTGGTTGGCGTCGGTGTCCAGCTTGGCGAAGGTGATGTCGGAATACTCCTCCGACGCCTTCTCATAGATCGGAGCGAATCGCTTACACGGACCGCACCAGTCGGCCCAGAAGTCGACCAGCACGATGTCGTTGGCGGTGATGGTCTCCTCGAAGCTCGTGGCGTCGATGTTCAGGGTGGCCATGTGATCCTCTACGGCGGATCGGGTTGAATCGAGTTCGCTGCGTTCAACCGTGGGGCTACGGCCGGTATTCCCCGGCTACTTGATGGCCACCAGTCGGCGCATCGGTATGGCGACCTCGACCGGGCCACGGCGGGTCATCCGGTCCTCGAGCAGTTCGGTGGCGGCCTCCACCCGAGACTTCCGGGTCTGCGGCAGATACAACGCCGAGAGCATGAGCTCGGCGTCGGCGCGCGATTCGACCGTGAAGCAGTAACGCTCCCGGGCATCTTCGACCCGGCGCATCCCGAACGCCTGCAGCGTACGAGCGAAGCCCGTCAGCTCGACCGGACCCGGGAACTGCGGTTTCGTGCGCAACCGGGTGTTGATCCGCGACAGCAACCGGACGTCCCGCGGAGCAAGCGGTCGCAGCGCCGGGGCGATAGCCGCCAGCACGCCGCCGGGCTTCAACACCCTGGCCACCTCGGCGATCACCCGATCGAGCGGCTGCACGACCACCAACCCGATCGAGCTGGTTACGGCGTCGACCGACTCGTCGGCAAACGGCAGGTCGAGGGCGTCAGCGCGGATCCAGGGTCCAGGTCCGCGCGCGGCGGCCAGGGCCAGTTCGTCGGCCGACAGGTCGACACCGACCACCATGCGGCCCGGCTGCAGGAGTTCCCGCGACATCGGTCCGGATCCGCAGGCCAGATCCAGCACCAGCTGAGAGCCCGCCGACACGGCCCTGGCCAGCCAGCGGTAGGGCGAATGGGAGTGACCGGTGGAGAAGGACCGAGACAGGACCTCCTCGATCACCCCGGCGCGTTCGCTGTGGAACTTCGCCAAATATTGGCGCCAGATCAGACCGGCATCGCTCACCGCTGGGTCAGATCAGACCCGAGTGACGAATAGGTGGGACGCCGCCTCGCGATCGATCTCGCAACCGGGCGACCCGTCGACGATCAGCCGCACCCCGAGCCCGCCGGACTCGGCCGACACCGACACGCCGGGCTGAACACCGGCCTGCCGGAAGGTGCCCATCATCTCGACGTCCTTTTGGATCTCCTCGCTCATCCGCTGGATCACCAGGTGCACCGGCTCCACTTCACTGCTGCGGACCGCCTCGTTGAGCTGTTCGTTGCCCGCCCGAAAGTTCTCCGGGGCGGTTTTCACGCCGAGCTCGGCCAGACCCGGGATGGGGTTGCCGTACGGGGATTCCGTCGGCGCATTGAGCAGGACGACGAGCCGGCGTTCGACGTCCTCGGAGATGACGTGCTCCCAGCGACAGGCCTCGTCGTGGACCTTCTCCCAGTCGAGCCCGATCACGTCGATCAAGAGCCGTTCGGCCAGGCGGTGCTTCCGCATCACCCGCGTCGCTCTGGCCCGCCCTTCGTCGGTCAGTTCCAGGTGTCGATCGCCTTGTACGTGGACGAGGTTGTCCCGTTCCATCCGGGCCACGGTCTGTGAAACGGTCGGCCCGCTCTGGTTGAGGCGCTCGGCGATCCGAGCCCGGAGGGGGACGATGCCCTCCTCCTCCAGTTCGTAGATGGTGCGAAGGTACATCTCCGTCGTGTCGATCAGGTCGCTCACGCTCTCACTTCTCTCTCCTCCGCGGGGGTGCAGCCAGGGCGTCTCCGGCCGTGTGCCCCCGTGCAAGATTAGAACATGAGTCCAGCCGGCAGCCCCACGATCTGGTGGCTTCGACGTGATCTTCGGCTGTCCGACAACCCGGCCCTCCGCCGAGCCATCGACGACAGCGAAAGTGTACTGCCGCTGTTCGTGCTCGATCCCGCTCTGCTGGCCGGAGCCGGCACCGGGCGGCGGGCCTGGTTGATGGCGGCGTTGCATGCTCTCGATGCCGACCTGCGCGACGCCGGCGGCCCTGGTCTCAGCGTGGTCCGCGGCAAGCCCGCCTCGGCGGTGCCGCAGGTCGCCAAGGCGGTCGAGGCGGATCAGGTCCACATCGCGGCCGACTTCGCCCCGTACGGGCGCCGCCGCGACCAGCGGGTCGCGGACGCACTGGCCGAGCAGGGTCGCGAATTGGTCGCCACCGGATCCCCTTACGCCGTCGCGCCCGGCACGCTGCACAACAAGTCGGGCGACCCGTTTCAGGTGTTCAGCCCCTTTCACCGGACTTGGCTCGAGCACGGCGTCCACGACCCCGCCCCCGGGCGTGCGCGCGTCCAGCGTCGACTGGCTCGCGGCCGAGAACCGCATCGAGGTCCCGCGGGCGGACGACGACCTGATCACAATTGCCGGCGAGTCGGCCGCTCGCCGGTCGTGGCAGGAGTGGTTGCGCCGGGACGAGGGCGGGGTTGACGACTACGCGAAGCTGCATGACTTCCCCGGCCCGGACGCCACCTCGCATCTCTCGATCGCCCTGCGCTGGGGTCACCTCCACCCCCGTACGGTGCTGCACGATCTCTCCTCGCGCCGGTCCAAGGGTGCGATCGCCCTGGCCCGGCAGATCGCGTGGCGAGACTTCTTCGCCGACGTGTTGTTCCACCGGCCCGACGCCGTCTCCGAGCCGGTGAAGCCGGAGTACAAGAAGATGAAATCCGACGAGCCCGACCAGACCAAGACCGCCGCCGAGCGGCTCAAGGCCTGGCAAGAGGGCAAGACCGGCTATCCGCTGGTCGACGCCGGGATGCGGCAGCTCCTCGCCGAGGGCTGGATGCACAACCGCGTCCGGATGGTGGTGGCCTCGTTTTTGATCAAGGACCTGCACATCGGGTGGTGGCACGGTGCCGACTGGTTCATGGAACAGTTGCGCGACGGCGACATCTCCCAGAACCAGCTGAACTGGCAGTGGGTCGCCGGTTGCGGCACGGACGCGGCCCCGTACTTCCGGGTGTTCAACCCGACCGGGCAGGCGGAGAAGTTCGACAAGGACGGCTCCTACATCAAGCGGTACGTGCCCGAACTCGCCGACGTGCCGGTGGAGCATCTCCACGAGCCGTGGAACGCTCCGACGAAGCCGAAGGACTACCCCGAGCCGATTGTTGACCACGCCGAAGAGCGCAAGGAGGCCTTGCGGCGCTACAACGACATCCGGGGTTGAGCCGTCGGTCGGGCCCTCAGGATCCCAGGAGGCGCAGCAGGCGAGCCACCTCGGTGGCGACCGCGTCCCGGGCGGGGGCTAGATACTTCCGCGAATCGACGACCTCCGGATCATCGGCAAGGGCGGTGCGCAGGGCGCCGGTGAAAGCCACGTTCAGCTGGGTGGCGATGTTGATCTTGGCCATGCCCGCCCGTGCCGCGCGGACCAGGTCGGGGTCCGGCACGCCGGAGGCCCCGTGCAGCACCAGAGGAACGGGTACCACCCCACGCAGTTCGGCGATCAGGTCGAGGTCGAGTTCGGCCGTCGGCTCGGTCATGGCGTGGGAGCTTCCGACCGCCACGGCCAGCGCGTCCACACCGGTGGCGGCCACGAACTCCACGGCCTGCTCGCGGATCGGTGCGCACTCCGGGGGCGTGCACCCCATCCTTCCCGCCGACCTCCCCCAGCTCGGCCTCGACGTCGACGCCATGATCATGACAGTGGGCGACCAGGTCTCGGGTGGCCGTCACGTTCTCCTCGTACGCCAACGCCGACGCGTCGAACATCACCGAGGTGGCCCCCACCTGGACTGCCGCGCGGACCAGATCGGCATCGGTGGCATGATCAAGATGGACCACCGCCGGAACGCCCGCGGATCTCGCCAAGGCCACCGTCGCGAGCAGGATCGGTTCCAGGGCACCGTGATAGCGCACCGCGTTCTGCGAGAGCTGAAGCACGACCGGGAGACCAGCCCGTTCCGCTCCGGCAATGATCGCTTCGCCGTGTTCGAGGCTGAACACGTTGAAGGCTCCGACCGCTTTGCCCAGCGATGCGGCGGGCAGCAGCAACTCCGCCAATCGGCTCAGCGTCACCGCTCCACCCACTCACCACGGTGCAGGACACGCTGCAGTGCTCCCGCCTCATCGAGGACACACAGATCAGCCCGCGCCCCTGGTTCGATCAAGCCCGCACCAGCCAGTCGGTGCCCACGGGCCGGGGTGGTCGCGGCCATCCGGGCCACCTCCGGAACACCGATCCCGTACGAGACCAGGTTTTCCACCGCCTGCCCCATGGTCAGGCTGGAACTCGCGATCGCCCCGAGACCTCCGTCGTCGTCGATCAGCCGGGCCTGCCCGTCGCGCATCGCCACCCGCAGGTTCCCGAGCTGGAACTCACCGTCCGGCTGACCCGCCCCGACGAAGGCGTCGGTGATCAAGGCGATCCGGTCGGGTCCCGCGGCGGCGATGATCATGAGCAGTACGTCGGGATGCAGGTGGAAGCCGTCGCTGATCATCTCCAGTACGGCCTCGGGTCGGTGAGCAGCATCGGGATCGGTCCGGGATCGCGGTGATGGATCGGCCGCATCGCGTTGAACAGGTGGGTGACCACGGTCGCGCCCTCCGTCAGGGCCTGCTCGGTGATCATGGCGTCCGCGTCACTGTGACCAAAGGCCACGGTGACCCCGGCCGCACGGAATCGTGCCATCGCTGCTTCGGCGCCGGGCAGCTCGGGAGCCATGGTGATCATGGCGATCGCTCCGTCCCCGGCGGCCAACAACTGCTCGACACTGGCCGGGTCAGGATTCTGCAGCAGGGCAGGATCGTGAGCGCCGCGTTTGGCCGGGGACAGAAACGGGCCCTCCAGATGGATGCCGGCGAAGTGGCCGTCCCCGACCAACGGACGCAGCGTGTGGATCCGTTCGCACAGAACGTCGATCTCGGCAGAGACCAGACTGGCGAAGGTCGTCGTGGTTCCGCCGCGCAGGTGAAAGGCCCGCGCCACCAGGGCCGACTCCGGGTCGCCGTCGGTGTAGTCGCCGCCACCGCCGCCGTGGCAATGGGTGTCCACGAAGCCCGGGACGGTCCAGCCCGACAGGTCCTCGTCGGCGGTGCCGCCGAAGTCGTGGAGCACGGAGGCGACGCGGTCGCCCTCCAGCACGAGCGCTGCGTCGTCCACGACCGCCGTACCGGTGACGAGCCGCTCGCAGCGCAGCACGCGAGACGTCGATTCGCTCGACTTCCAACCGGGCACGAGCGAACATAACATCCGACGAGTGAGCCGAGCCGAGCGTCTGCGGAGCTTGCTCGACATGCTTGCCGCCGACGCGTCGATCGACGTGGCGATCGCCGCTGACCAGCTGGGGGTCTCCTCCTCCACGATCCGCCGCGACCTGGATCAGCTGGCGGTTCGGCAGTTGCTGTCCCGCACGCACGGCGGCGCAGTCCCGAATCGCGGCGGCTACGACGGTTCCGCGAGCTCCCGGTCGCGGCGCAGTGCGGCGGTGGTCCGGATCGCGGAGCGGGCGGTCTCCGCCATCGACCCGGCTACCTCCGTGGCGCTCAACGGCGGCGGGATCACGCTCGAGATCGCCCGATGGCTCGGCCGCGATCCGGCGAGGTTCGATGGGACGACGGTGGTGACGAACTCCGTGAGCATTGCTGCCGAGCTGACGGTGCGCCCCTATCTCAAGCTTGTGGTCAGCGGCGGCGTTACCCGACCGCCGGGGGACCGGCTGATCGGACCGCTGGCCCGTCAGAGCCTGAGTGCGCTCAGCCCGGACCTCTGTCTTCTCGACGTCGGCGGTGTCGGACGTACGGGCCGGCGTCTCGTGTGGTGACGAGGAAGAGGCGTCCGTGGCCCAGGTCCTGGTGCAGCGAGCCAAGAAGACGATCGCGGTCGTGCCGGGGACGGCGCTGGGCGAGGTGGCGTTCGCGCGAATCTGCTCGATCTCGGAGATCACCGCGATCATCACCGACGACTCCGCCGCGAGCGGGGCGGTCGCCACGCTCCGCGCCGCCAGAATCGAGGTAATCATCGTCGGAAACACCGTTGACCAGGGGTGAATCCGCGCATAGCGTTGAGGCACACGGGAAGGAGGTGGTCCAAGGATATGAGTGACTTATGGACTTGTGAGGTGGCGGCCAGCTAGCCGTTCCTTGGACTATTCGGTCGCGTAACGGCCGGCTAATCCACAGCCAACACCCGAACCCGCGGACGCCGGACCTGTCCCCCGGCCGCACCCTTTCCGAGACCCTCTCGACGGGCGCGCCAGTCTGCGGGTTCGTCCATGTCCGGATACGGTGCTTAGCCTGTGCGGGTGACCGACGGCCCGGCGATGCGCACCGTTGAGGTATCGCCCGAGCGCCTCTCCGGGTGGCTCGCTCGCTTCGCCGATCGTCACGGCCCACCGGTGGCCAGCCTGAGCAGGGATGGGGCCCGTCTCGCGCTCCGCTGCCACGACGGCGCGACCGCTTCGATCGAGGTCCCGTTCCCGCCGCTGGACTCCGCGTCGGGGCTCGTCGATCACGTGTCTCGCTCGCGAACCGTTGGAGTGTTGCTCGTCCGCCGCGGCGGGTACGGCGTCGGAATCTTCTCTGGGCGGAAGTTGTCCGCGTCGAAGGTCGGGTCCGGCTACGTCCAGGGCCGCACGAAGGCCGGCGGTTGGTCGCAACAACGCTTCGCCCGGCGGCGGGCCAACCAGGCCCGCGAGGCCTACCGCGAGGCCGCCGACGTGGCCGCCCGGATCCTCCTGCCGCAGATCGGCACCATGGAAGCGCTCGCCACGGGCGGTGACAAGGCCGGGATCGCTGAGGTACTCGCCGATCCGCGGCTGGAGCCACTCCGTTCCCTGGTCACGACGCGAGTGCTGTCAGTGCCCGATCCGCGGTTGGCGGTGCTGACCGCGACGCCCGACCGGTTCCTCTCCGTACACATCGGACTGAATCCACTCGCTTAGGGCGCCAGGCGAATGACCTCCCACTCGTCGTCGCGGCGCTCGTACGACAGCCGATCGTGCATCCGGCTGGGCTGCCCCTGCCAGAACTCGATGAGGTCTGGCTTGACGCGATAACCGCCCCACTGCTCGGGACACGGGACGTCGGTGCCGTCGAAGCGCTGCTCCGCGTCGCGATAGGACTCGGTCAACACCTCGAGCGAGGCAACCGGGCGCGACTGCGGCGAGGCCCACGCCCCCAGCTGAGAGCCACGCGGCCGGGTCGCGAAGTAGGCCTCGGAGACACTGCGGGCCACCCGCTCCGCCGTGCCCTCGATCCGGACCTGGCGATGCAGCGGGTACCAACCGAAGTGCAGCGCCGCGTACGGGTTCTGACCCAGCTCCGCGCCCTTGCGGGAGTCGTAGTTGGTGAAGAACACGAAGCCGTCGGCGTCGAACCCCTTGAGCAGCACCGTGCGGGCGCCCGGCCGGTCCGCGATCGACGTGGCGACGACCATCGCGGTCGGCTCCGGCAGCACCCCTCGGTCCTTGGCAGCGAAGGCGTCGATCAGCCACCGTTCGAAGAGCGCGTACGGATCGGCGGGGGCGTCGGACTCGAGCAGGTGGGCGCTGCCGTAGTCGATCCGTTCGCCGGGGAGATCGGGCATGAAATGCAGTCTTCCAGCCGCGCCGCGACCGGCAGAATCGCTCGTCATGAGGACATGGGAGATCCCGGCTGACCTGTTGCCGAGCGACGGGCGATTCGGGTGCGGCCCGGCCAAGATCAGATCCGCCGCGATCTCGGCGCTGGCCGGCGACGGGGCACGGTTGCTCGGGACCTCGCATCGACAGGCGCCCGTACGGGACCTGGTCGGCGCTGTCCGCGATGGGCTGAGGGAGCTGCTCGCGGCACCCGAGGGGTACGAGGTGGTCTTGGGCAACGGCGGGTCGTCGCTGTTTTGGGACCTGGCCGTGTTCTCGCTGATCGAGCGGCGCAGCGCCCACGCCTCCTTCGGGGAGTTTTCGGCCAAGTTCGCGGCGGCAGCCGCGGCGGCCCCGCACCTGGAGACCGCCGGCGTGGTGACGGCGCCGGCCGGCTCGGCGGTGCTGCCCGAGGCGGTGGCGGGTGCGGACGTCTACGCCTGGGCGCACAACGAAACCTCGACCGGTGCGCTGGCGCCGGTGCGGCGCATCGAAGGAGCCGACCCTGGCGCCCTGATGGTGATCGACGGAACGTCGGCGGCGGGCGGCGTGCTGGTAGACATCGGCCGGACCGACGCCTACTACTTCGCTCCGCAGAAGAGCCTCGGCTCCGAGGGCGGCCTGTGGTTGGCGCTGCTCTCCCCCGACGCGCTCGACCGCGCCTTCAGCCTGGCCGAGCGCCGCTGGATTCCCGCGTCGTTGGATCTTTCCGTCGCCATCACGAACTCGCGGCAGAACCAGACCCTCAACACCCCCGCCATCGCCACCCTCTACCTGCTGCACCGTCAACTGGAGTGGCTCAACTCCCACGGCGGTCTCGCCTGGGCCGCCGCGCGCAGCGCCGAATCGGCCCGACGGATGTACGGGTGGGCCGAGGCCTCGCCGGTGGCCATGCCCTTCGTCGCCGACCCGGCCACCCGCTCCCCGGTGGTCGCCACCATCGACTTCGTCGATGTGGATGCGGCCGCCATTGCGCGTACGCTCCGGGCCAACGGCGTGGTGGACACCGAGCCGTACCGGAAGCTCGGCCGCAACCAGCTGAGGATCGGGATGTTCCCCACCGTCGAACCCGACGACATCAGCGCCCTCTGCGCCTGCATCGACTGGGTCGTGGAACGGCTGTAGCCCGCGCTCGAGATCAGGGCTTGCGGATCAAGATCACGATCGCTCCGGCCATGAGGGCCACCGCGGCGGCGAGACCGACCGCCAACAGGGTGCCGCCGCCGTCCTCGGCCGGAATCTGCGGCTCCGTGTCCTCATCGGTCTCGGTCTGCTCACTCGGCGAGGGCGACGGGCTCGTTGTCGGCGGCGGTGAGGCGCTGGAGGTGGGCACGTTGTTGATCGAGGTCGGCACCGCCATCCGGTACACCTTCGACCGGATTCCCTCGCTGCCGACGAGGAGGCTTTCTCCGTTGAGGTCCATCGTGATGGACTCGCCCTGCGGTTGCAGCGGGAGCGGCGCCTGCGCGACCACCTGGTAGGACTTGGCGTCCAGCATCTCCACCGAGACGTACGTGCGGAGCGCCATCCGGTCGCCGTCGGGGGTGAAGGTGCCGTCGGTGACGAACGCCGGCGCATCACCGACCCGGGTGAGTTGGTTGACGCGCTGGCGGGATGGACGGGCGGGAGCCCGGTAGATTCCGGCCCGCGCCTCCTTCGTCACGAAGTAGAAGCGCCCCCGACTGTTCACGAGCATCGCCTCGGCGTCGTGCGGCCCGTCGGGGTAGGCGAAGTCGTACGCACGGTAGGCGACGGTGTCGTCGTTAGGCTCCGGATTGTCGATGGCGTACACGGAGATGGATTCTCGCCGGGCGCCGTTGTCGCCGATGTCGGCCAGGAACAGCTGGTCGTCGTCCATGGCGATGGCCTCGATGTCGACGGGGTCGGCGAGGAACCGTACGGTGCCCTCGGTCCCACCATCCCCGTTCAGCCCGTAGGCGATGCCGGAGGAGCCGGAGTCGTTGATCGTCCAATACAGCTCGGCCGCCGAGTCCGTGGCCAGTCCGGACGATTCGGTGATCCGGTCGTCTTGAATGGTGAAGGCCACCTCGTCCGCCGCGGCCGCGTAGGCGGGAAGCCACAGCGCGGCAAGGCCGGCGAGGAGGACGGCCAGCGTCCGCACCCACCACGGGCGCGCCAGGATCACGATTGGGACCTCCTCCTCACGCGGGGAACGACTGCTCGGAGAGAGTACGCGATCGACCTATCGACCCTGACATTCACATCAAAACCACAGAAATCTCATTTAGTGTTCAACGATGGAGATCCTCGGTCTGCCTCTTCATCCGCTGATCCTCCACGTACCCGTGGTGTTGGTGCCGCTGGTGGCGCTTGGTGGGATCGTGATCTCGCTACTCCGGTGGGCGCGCGAGAGGTACGCCTCCCTGGTCATGGTGGGTGCCTTCGGTGCGGCTGTTTCCACCTTCATCACGCAGGTGGCTGGACAGAACCTGTACAACAGTCTTCCCCAGCGCACGGCCGCGGTGGAGTACCACGCCTCGATCGGCGGTCAGCTGCTGCTTTGGACGATCCTGCTCTTCGTCGGGACGGTGGTGATCGTGTTGGCTCAACGGATGATCAAACAGGAGAACCCGCGCGGTCGGATCGCGCTCATCAGCGGCGCGGTCATCACGATCGCGATGGCCATCGTCAGCACCGTCCAGATCATGCGCATCGGCCATGCCGGCGCCGTGGCTGTCTGGGGTTAGCCGAACCCGTTCCACAGCGCGGCGATCACCACGATCACCACGAGTCCGATCAGCACACCGGACACGATCAGCCGACGCGCCCGGGGGTCCACCCGGTCAGGATAGGTCGCGTGGACCGGCCCGCCCACTACCGTGTCTGGCATGGGGTCGGCGACGGGTGAGCTCCGGCTGTACGCGATCGGTATCGGCGAGATGCGTGGCATCATCGGGGCCGATCCGGAGCACCTCGAGGAGTTGCGGGCCGCAGCGCGGCGGGCCTTCGAAACTCAGCCCGAGCCCGCACGTACCGGACTGATTGGCAAGCTCGGACCCATCTTCCGCCGTCCGCCGGCGACTCCGGTGATCTCGGCAACGCAACCCGAGCCGCAGGATCTGGAGACGCTGCTGGCCGGGGCTCACGTCCCGTACGACCGCATGGGTGCATCCTGGCGCGTGCTCGAAGCTCTGGTCCAGTCCCGGGCGTGGGGCTCGACGCGGATGGGGCTCTCCGTTCAGGCGCTCGACGACCTCGACTTCGCCCTGGCCCGGGGCGGCGTCTCCGCCGCCGTTGGGCTTCGGCACCTGTTGAACAGTGCTACCGGTTTGACCTTGCTGCCGGTGCAGGGACTCACCGTCGGCTGGCATCGCTACGACCAGGCGCTGGCCATGGCCGGCGTCTACCGGACGGCGATGCCCCAGATCAAGACTCCCGCGCAACAAGAGATGATCGCCGGACTGGTGGCGTGGCTCGACGGTTTTGTCCATTGGGCCCACGTCGCCGTTTCGCTCAACCGCCCGGCCCCCGATCTGGTCGGCTTCTGGGCCGCCTGAGTCATGCCCGGAGCGCGGTCGTTGGGTCAAGCGGCGCGCCGGCGTCGCAGCAGCACCGCCGTCTGACGCAAATCGACCGCGCGCGCTCCGAAACGGCCCAGGAAAACGCATTCCTCGACGTGCGCGGTCGATTTGCGACAAGGGTGCCGGAAGCCTGTGTTCAGGATCCGAGGACCAGCACCAGATCGCCGCCTTCGACCTGCTGGATGGAACCGAGGGCGAGCCGCTGGACCGTTCCGGCGATAGGCGCGGTGATGGCGGCCTCCATCTTCATCGCCTCGATGGTGGCGACGGTTGCGCCCGCCTCGACCTCGTCGCCTTCGGCGGCGGTCACCGTCACGACGCCGGCAAAGGGTGCGGCCACGTGGCCGGGGTCGCTCGGGTCGGCCTTCTCGGCAGCTTTGATGTCGACGGTGACCGATTTGTCGCGCACCCGGATGGGTCGCAGCTGACCGTTGATGGTGCACATGACGGTACGCATGCCGCGCTCGTCGACCTGTCCAATCGCCTCCAGGCCGAGGATCAGGCTCACGCCGCGGCCGATCCGGACGGTGTGCTCGTCGCCGGGTCGCAATCCGTAGAGGTAGTCGAGCGTATTGAGCCGCCCGATCTGGCCATAAGTCTCCCGGGCCGCAGTGAACTCCTTCGTCGGGCCTGGGAACAGCAGCCGGTTGAGAGTCCTCTGCCGGAGGAGACCCTTCTCGTCCAGCGCTGCTGAGTCGTCGTCACTCAGTTCCACGTCTCGCTCCGGCACCGTGCGCCCTTTGAGCGCCTTGGACCGGAACGGCTCCGGCCAGCCACCCGGTGGATCCCCGAGCTCACCGTCGAGGAAGCCGATGACCGAGTCCGGGATGTCGTAGTTCTGCGGGTTCTCGGCGAAGTCCTCCGGGTCGGCGCCGGCGGCCACCAGCTGCAGGGCGAGGTCACCGACCACCTTGGACGACGGGGTGACCTTGGTGGGCCTCCCCAGGATCTGCGAAGCCGCCGCATACATGGCCTCGATCTGCTCGAACTTCTCGCCCAGGCCCAGCGCAATGGCCTGCTGCCGCAGGTTGGAGAGCTGCCCACCGGGGATCTCGTGGTCGTAGACCCGGCCAGTGGGGCTGGGCAACCCGGACTCGAAGGGTGCGTACACCTTGCGCACGGCCTCCCAGTACGGCTCCAAATCCATCACCGCGCGAAGATCGAGATTGGTGGCCCGCTCCGTGTTCGCCAAGGCGGCGACCAGTGCCGACGCCGGTGGCTGAGAGGTCGTGGCGGCCATCGGCGCACTGGCCACGTCGACCGCGTCCACTCCGGCGTCCACCGCGGCCAAGAGTGTGGCCAACTGACCGCCGGCGGTGTCATGAGTGTGCAGGTGCACCGGGAGGTCGAAACGCTCCCGCAACGCTGAAACGAGCTTGCGGGCCGCCGGCGGCCGCAGCAGTCCCGCCATGTCCTTGATGGCCAGGAGGTGCGCACCGGCGTCGACGATCTGCTCGGCCAGCCGGAGGTAGTAGTCCAGGGTGTACAGCTTCTCGGTCGGGTCGTTCAGGTCAGCCGTGTAGCAGAGGGCTACCTCGGCGATCGTGGAGTCGGTCTCCAGGACGGCCTCGATCGCCGGCCGCATCTGCTCGACGTCGTTGAGCGCGTCGAAGATCCGGAAGATGTCGATCCCGACCTCGGCCGCCTCGGCCACGAACGATGTCGTCACTTTGGTCGGATACGGCGTGTAGCCGACCGTGTTCCGACCCCGAAGCAGCATCTGCAGACACAGCCCTGGCATGTTGTACCGCAGTGCCGCCAGCCGCTCCCACGGATCCTCCTGCAGGAAGCGCAGGGCGACGTCGTACGTCGCGCCGCCCCAGCACTCCACGGAAAAGAGTTGGGACGTCATCCGGCCGACGTACGGGGCGATCCGCAGCAGATCCTTGGTCCGTACCCGGGTGGCGAGCAGCGATTGGTGGGCATCCCGGAACGTGGTGTCGGTGACCTCGGTGTTGACGCGGGACCGCAGGTCAGCGGCGAAGGCGGCCGGGCCGAGTTCCTGCAGCCGCTGCCGCGAGCCCGCCGGAGACCGCTGGGCCAGGTCTACGCCGGCCGGTCGCTTCTCGCCCGGGTCGAGCAGGGTGGGCGCATCGCCGTACGGCTTGTTGACCGTGACCTCGGCCAGCCAGCGCAGCAGGCGGGTGCCGCGGTCGGCCGGCGCGTGGGTGGTGAGCAGCTCCGGGCGCTGCTCGATGAAGGCGGTGGAGACGTCGCCGGCGATGAAGTCCGGGTCCTCCAGAACGGCCTGCAGGAAGGGAATGTTGGTGCTGACGCCCCGGATCCGAAACTCGGCCAGAGCCCGCCGGGCGCGCTGCACGGCCAGGGCGAAGGTCCGGCCCCGGCAGGTGAGCTTGACCAGCATCGAGTCGAAGTGCGCACTGACCTCGACACCGGTGTCGGCCGTACCACCGTCCAGCCGGACGCCCGCACCACCGGCCGTGCGATAGGCCGTGATCGTCCCAGTATCGGGTCGGAATCCGTTGGCCGGGTCCTCGGTGGTGATCCGGCACTGCAGAGCGGCCCCGTTGATCCGAACCATGTCCTGGGAGAGGCCGAGGTCGGCGAGTGATTCACCCGACGCGATCCGCATCTGAGACTGGACGAGGTCGACGTCGGTGATCTCCTCGGTGACCGTGTGCTCGACCTGGATCCGCGGATTCATCTCGATGAAGACGTGCTGGCCCGCGCGTGGACCTTCGGTCTCCACCAGGAACTCGACGGTTCCGGCGCAGGAGTAGTTGAGGGACCGCGCGAAGGCGACCGCATCCCGGCAGAGAGCTTCGCGCAACTCCTCGGTGATGTTGGGAGCCGGGGCGATCTCGATGACCTTCTGGTGGCGCCGCTGGATCGAGCAGTCGCGCTCGAAGAGATGCATCACGCTGCCGTGATTATCCGCGAGGATCTGCACCTCGATGTGCCGCGGTCGCCCAACCGCCTGCTCGATGAACACGGTCGGGTCCCCAAAGGCTCCCTCGGCTTCCCGCATGGCCGCGTTCAACGATTCGGGTAGCGCGGCGGGATTGTCGACCCGACGCATGCCGCGACCCCCGCCACCCGCCACGGCCTTGACGAAGACCGGGAAGCCGATTCCCTCTGCCCCCGCGACCAGGGTGTCGACGTCGGAGGACGGCGGCGTCGACTCGAGCGTGGGGATGCCGGCTTCCTTCGCAGCGGCCAAGGCGCGCACCTTGTTGCCGGCCAGTTGGAGGACATCGCCCGGCGGCCCGATGAAGGTGATGCCGGCGGCGGCGCAGGCTCGGGCCAGCTCGGGGTTCTCGCTGAGGAAACCGTAGCCGGGGTAGATCGCGTCGGCACCGGACATCTGCGCCGCTCGGATGATCTCGTCGATGTCGAGGTACGCGCGAACCGGGTGGCCACGCTCGCCGATCTGGTAGGCCTCGTCGGCCTTGATCCGATGAACGGCGTTGCGATCCTCGTACGGGAACACCGCGACCGTCTGCACACCGAGCTCGTAAGCGGCGCGGAAGGCGCGCACCGCGATCTCGCCACGATTGGCCACCAGCACCTTGCGGAACATGCCGCGAATCTATCGGGCGCGTGTTACAGCGCCGCATGCATCGCCCAATTGCAGTGCCCAATTACATTGCCCAGTCGGTGGCTGGGCGGCCTCAGGCCAGCGCGTAGCGGACGGTGACCTGGCCGGACACCGACTGGACCGCCGGCTCGAAGTCGAATGCCGGCTGGGACTCCGCGGCATCCATGGCGAACATGCGGGAGCGCGCCGGGTGGCCGCCGAGGCCGCCGCTGTCGAGGTCGGAGATCTCGACGAGGTCGCCGACCGACATCTCGACCGCAGCGGCGTAGTCCTCGGCGCGCCGACGGGCGTCGACGATGGCCGCCAGCCGGACCTCGCGGTGGACCGGGTTCTCCGGTCGCAGCGACCACCACGGCCCGTCGAGCTGAGTGCTGGGCAGCGGGGTCAACGCGAAGACGAGGTCGGAGAGGGCGTCGAAGTCGGTCACCTCGATCGAGGTGCTGAAGCTGCCCCGATAGCCGGTGATCTTGGTTCCCGACTTGTGTCCGAACACTGGCGCGACGTGGAGTCCGCTGGTGTTGAACCGGGACACGGCTGAGGATCGCTCCTCGAGGAGTTCCCGGACCCGCGCCGACGCGCTGGCCAGCTCCTTCCGCACGGCATCGGCCGAGGACCCGGTGCTGTGCACGATGAGCGACACGGTCGCCAGATCGGGCGGTGCTTCCAGGCGGGCCTCGCCGCGGACAGTAACGACGGGGGCGGCCATTAGGTGGGCTCCTTCGGGGTGAACGATGTCTCCTCGAGCTGGTCTCCGACCACCAGCGCGGTCCCGGGCTGGATCTCCCGCCACACCCCAGGCAGGTCGACCAGCGGCTCCGACAGGACCACCCTCGCTTCGTCGGTGAAGTGGGCGAAGCGCTCGTTCTCGGGGTAGAGCAGGCGGATCGACGCCACGTCCTCGCTGACGTACAGGGTGTTGACCTCGCCTCCGCTGGCGTACCGCGCGGCGTAGATCCGCCGCCCGTCGCTGACTCCGACCGTCATTTGCAGTGGGCTCTCGACGTCGGCCGCGTTGCCAACCGCTTCGACGAAGCCGGCCATCCGCTCCAGCCCGCCGATCGGGTCGTCACGAAGCCCGAAGGTCAAGGCCAGATGGAACATCAGTTCGGAGTCGGTGGAGCCGGCGATGTTGCCGAACAGGTTCGGATCGACGGCGAACAGCAGTTCGCGTCGTACCCGCGCGAAGTCCGCAAGGTAACCGTTGTGCACGAAGATCCAGTTATGGAACCGGAACGGGTGACAGTTGGTCTCCTGCACCGGCGTTCCGGTGCCGGCCCGGACGTGGGCCAGGAACAGCCCGGTCCGCACCTCGGCGGCCAGTTCCCGCAGATTCTCGTCCCCCCAGGCGGGGTCGGCGCTGCGGAACAGGGCGGGGACATCCCGGTTGCTGTACCAGCCCATCCCTGTCCCGTCCCCGTTGGGCACCGGCATGTTGGGCGCATGCCGCCGGCTCTGTTCAATCAGTGAACGAACCGGGGAGTACAGCAACTCTTCGGGCGCGATGGGGCCGCCGAGATACCCGAGCCATCGACACATCCGACCGTGCCTCCTCCGCGCCGCAGAGCCTCATCCTGTCAGCGGCCGCCGACGCCGCGCCAGCCAGAGAGCAGCCAGCGCGATGCCGACAACGGTGAGAGCGCCGCCCCCGATCAACGTCCAGCGCGGTCCGAACACCTGACCGACCCAGCCGATGAGGGGTGCGCCGATCGGGGTTCCGCCCATCAACACGGTCGCGTACAGCGCCATCACGCGTCCCCGCAGCGCCGGATCGACTTCGAGCTGGACGGAGGCGTTCGCCGCGGTGAGCGTGAGCAGCGCGGCGAGACCCATGAGCGGGAGGACAGCCGCGTAGGCCACGTACGTTGGCATGAGGCCGGCGACGACTTCAACGGCGCCGAAGCCGAGTCCCATCGCCACGAGGTAGCGGCCGCGGGGGGCTCGAACGCGGCGGGCGGCGACGAGCGCACCCGCCAGCGAGCCGACGGCCATGAAGGTGCCCAGCAGCCCGTACGCTTCGGCGCCGAGGCCGAACTCCTGCTGAGCCATCAGCGCCGACGTGAGCTGGAAGTTCATGCCGAAGGTGCCGACGAAGAACACGACGGAGAGCGCCAGCAGGATCCTTGGCTGGCCGCGGATGTAGGCCAGCGCGTCACGGATCTGGTGCTTGGCCCGCGTCGTGACCGGTCCCAGCCGGAGTCGGGCGGCGTCGAGCAGGAAGAGGCCCGCGATGAAGGCCAGATAGGTGACCGCGTTCGACAAGATCGCCCAGCCGGTGCCGAACCAGGCGATGACGAACCCGGCTAAAGCCGGACCGACGATTCGGGCCGAGTGGAAGGTGGCGGAGTTGAGACCGATCGCGTTGGGCAGCCGCTCCGGGCCGACCAGTTCGGAGACGAAGGCCTGCCGCGCCGGCAGGTCGAACGCCGTGCCGACGCCGAAGAGGAGGGCGAGCACGTACACGTGCCAGGTGACGGCCACACCAGTGATCGCCAGGACGCCGAGCGCGGCCGCGCAGAGCGCCAGCCAGCCCTGGGTGAGCTTGAGAATGAGACGCTTGTCGAGCCTGTCGGCGATCAAGCCGCCGTACGCCGACAGGGCCAGCATGGGCAGGAATTGCAGGGCCGTGGTGATGCCGACGGCGACGCCCGAACCGCCGGACAGCTCCAGGACCAGCCAGTCCTGGGCCACCCGTTGCATCCAGGTGCCGATGTTGGAGACGAAGGATCCGGCCACGTAGATCCGGTAGTTGCGGAGCCGGAGGGCGGCGAACATGCCGCCAGAGCGGGTGGGCGAATCGGGGAGCTGGGTGCGGGCGGAGGTGTCGACGCTCATGCGTGATTCATCGCGGCGAGCACGGGGACGGCCCGGCGGAGCACTTCACGATCATCGGGCCCGAGTTCCGCGAGCCGGTGGGCCAGCCATGCGTCCCGCCGCCGCCGGTTGGCCAGGAGCATGGCCCGGCCCGTGTCGGTCAGTCCGACGAGGCTCTGCCGGCCGTCGCGCGGATCGGACGTACGCCGGACAAGGCCGCGGGTCTCCAGGCTGTTGACGACGCGGGTGACGGTCGGCGGCCGGACCTTCTCCTCCGCCGCCAATTCCCCCATCGTGAGCTCGCCGTGGTTGAGCAGGACCCCCATCGCTGAGGACTGGCTCGCCGTCAGCTCGACCGACTCATCCTGCATCTGGCGCAGCCGCCGCCCCAAGCGCAGGATGACCGGCCGCAGCGCAGTGGCGAGCTCCGCCGTCGCACGAGATTCGGTGCTAGTCGCCATGACCTCAACTCTAATCATTAGCATTGCTAAATACAAGCGCTATGGACCTGATCAGCGGTAGGAGGCCTGGGGGATACCACGTTTACCTGGTGATCCACTACTTCACGCGGCATGCACGCCACGTGAAGTAGCGGATTCCCGTGTGAAGTACGCCGGTTCAGCCGCATCGCCCCTGGCGGCTATCCCCTCGACGGTCGGTGAGTCTGTCCGGCGGGCCGGCTTCAGAGATCCGCGGAGTCCAGACCGGCCAGCATCTTCTCCAGCAGGGCAGCGAGCTCGTTCACCTGCCGCTCGGTGAGACCGGCCATCAGATCGGCCTCCACCATGTTGGACCCCCGGATCACCGACGTGTAGAGCCGCCA
Source organism: uncultured Actinomycetota bacterium (assembly GCA_963791865.1). Lineage (GTDB taxonomy): Bacteria > Actinomycetota > Actinomycetes > Propionibacteriales > Propionibacteriaceae > Microlunatus. The sequence goes on along the minus strand of CAWBUC010000015.1, from coordinate 195,987 downwards.
GCCCTCCTCGGTCAGCCGGACGAGGATGCGCGTCCGGTTGGCCAGATCCACCTCGCGGGTGACGAGAGATCTCGCTTCCATCCGGTCCAGCCGGTGCGTCATCGACGAGGGGGCAACGTGGGCGGCGGCGGCGAGTTGCGACGGAATCGCCCCCTCGCTGCCAGCGCGCGCCAACGCGCTCAGCACCGCCCATTCGCCGCTGCTCACGTCGAGATCGACGAGTTGCTGGTCGTACCACTGGTTCAACCGGCGCGAGACCCGATGCACGGCGGTGATCACCCGCTGTACTGATTCCTCGGCGCCGGCGGCGACAAACGTGGCGACCGCCTCGCGCACCTCATCGACCGTGCTCTGCCGTACCGCCTTCTTGGCCATGCCGGGCCTCAGTCGAAGAGGGAGTCGGGCTCGTCCCAGGCGATTGTCTCCCAGACCGGGGGCGGCAACTCATCCGCCTTCTCCTCCCCGACCACCGAGGAATGGGCGCCGCAGCCGTGATCGACGCTGACTACCGAGGCGTCGGAGGGCGAGTACGTGTTCGTACAGACGCCGAAGATCATGCCCAGGCTGCCCTGCACGCGGACGAAGAAGCCGCAGGTTTCGCAGACGTCGGGCGCCTGCTTGGCCAACGCGTTGTCGGGACCAGGTGAACCCGCCAGCCAGCGGTCCGCGGCCTCGTCGCGCCCCGTCCGGGACAGGACCCGCTCGCGGCCGAGGCCCAGTTCGGCGACGAGCAACCGGAGCTGACCGGCCTCGGCGGATTCGGCGTTGGTCGCAGTTTCGCCGCCGGTGTAGCCCGGTTCCAGCCGGGGATCATCGGCCGGCGCGGGCATCAGCAGACCCGGCGTGGCATCGCCCGGCTGGATGCGCTCGGCCCAGGGGACCCAGGCTCCCGCCAGCAGCGAGTCGTCGCCGGGAAGCAGCACGACCTCGTTCACCGTCACGGTCTTCGCCCGGGACGCCCGCACCAGCGTCACCGACCAGATCCAGCCCTGATAGCCCGGATGCGGACAGGCGAACAGATGGTGTACGACCCGGTCCGTGTCGGCGGTCACCCCCAGCTGCTCGCCGACACCGATGACTCCGGCCGCCTCGATGGCGGCCTCCCGGGCCAGGTCGACCGCCTCGGCGGCGATCGCATCGGGCTTGACGGTGCGGGTTCGGGCCGTCGTTGCCATCTCGGTCAGAGCTCCAGCTCGTCGGCGACCGCCCGCAGCACCGTAGCGACCTTGCCTCCCGTACGGCTGTCGGGGTGACGACCGCGGCGGTAGGCGTTGCCGACCCCGTCGAGCATCTTGATGAGATCCTCGACGATGACCGTCATCTGCTCCGGTGGCTTGCGGTGCGCCTTGGACAGCGAGGGCGGGGTCTCCAGGAGCCGCAACGACAGCGCCTGCTCGCCCTTACGGCCTTCCACGACGCCGAACTCCACCTTCTGGCCGGCCTTGAGCGTCGTGACCCCGGGCGGGAGCGCGTTCGAGCGGACGTAGACGTCACCGCCTTCGTCCTTGGTCAAGAAGCCGAAGCCCTTCTCGGCGTCGTAGAACCTCACCTTGCCAACAGGCACTGCCAACCCTCACTCAAACCATTCGATCGTCGCGTCCGACGAAACCCAACCCCCGCGTCTACGGCGCGCCAAGCGTAGTCCCGTCCGCGCTCGGGCCCCAACCCCATTGCCCGGCTCGATCGCCCCGTCCGGCGCCGACCGGGTCGCTCACGGCCGCAGCGGGGTGAGCGGCAGATTGACAATGGCTTGAGTGAGGGCGTCGACCGGCCCGTGCGCCGACCGCGGATTCGCGATCAGTGCCATCTCCACGTCGGGCAGCGCCGGCAGACCGAAGCGCTCGCCCAGCACGCGCAGATCGGCCGGCACCCGGCTCGAGGCCAGCACGCAGATCCCGATGCCGGCGCGCGCCGCCGCCAGCACACCGTTGATCTCCCTGGTGTTGCAGGTGATCCGCCAAGTTCGTCCCGCGTCCTCCAGGGCGCTGATCGCCGCCGACCGACTCAGGCTCGGCGCATGGTAGGTGATCACCGGTACGGACTGCGCAGGGTCGATCTGGATCCGGTCGATGCCGACCCAGACCAGTCGATCCCGCCGCACGAGGCGCCCGCGCTCAGAATCGGCGGGCTGGTTGACGAAGATCAGGTCGAGGTGGTTCGCCGCCAGCCGCCGAACGAGCGTGCTGCTCTGGGTGACCGTGAGCTCGAGGTTGATCCGCGGGTTGAGCTGGCGGAACTCCCGCAAGATGGTCGGCAGCTCGCTGAGGGCCAGCTCGTCGGCCGCGCCGAAGCGCAACCGGCCGCTCATGGCCGAACCGGTGAAGTAGGACACCGCCTCGTCGTTGGCCGCCAGGATCGTCCGGGCGAAGCCGGCCATCGCCTCGCCGTTGTCGGTCAGTGACACCGTGCGGGTGTCTCGCCGGAGCAACTGACGGCCCGCCACCTCTTCGAGTCGCCTGATGTGTTGCGAAACGGTCGGCTGGCTGAGCCCGAGCTGCGCGGCGGCCCGGGTGAAACTCAGCCCGTTCGCCACCGCCAGGAAGGTGCGGAGCAGCAGCGGATCAAAATTCTTCGGCTCGGTATTCATTGAGTTTCCTAATCAAACATATAGGCGGAATACTCTCAGCCTATGTGGCGCTGCGCCCGTAGGGTGGCAAGTGTCCGGTTCGACGAAGAGCCGTCGTTGATCTTCCTCCGCCTGGCGCGCTCACGGCCGCACCGGGCATCGATCTCGTACGAATCGCAGGTGTTCTGTTGTGGCGGCCTCCGCCGATTTCCCCGTCGTGTCCCGCGCGACGCGCTCCCATCCGAACCGCAGCGGGCGCTGGCCGCGCACTCTCGCCGCACTCTCCGTCCCCAACTACCGTCTCTTCCTGGGCTCCCAGGTGGTGGCCACGACCGGGCTCTGGATGCAGCGCATCGCCCAAGACTGGTTGGTCCTCGAACTGACCGGCAGCGTGACCGCGGTGGGCGTCGCCGTGGCCCTGCAGTTCCTTCCGGTGCTCCTGTTCGGCCTTGTGGGCGGGGTCATCGCCGACCGGTACCCCAAGCGGCGGATCCTGATCGTCACCCAGTCGGTTGCCGCGCTACTGGCGCTCCTGCTCGGCAGTCTGGCCCTGACCGGCACCGTACAGGTCTGGCACGTCTACCTGGTGGCGGCCGGGCTCGGCTTCGTGACGGTCGTCGACAACCCCACCCGCCAAGTCTTCGTGTCGGAGCTCGTTGGGTCACGTCACATGCAAAACGCGGTCAGCCTCAACTCCTCGGTCTTCCAGTTCGGCGCCCTCGTCGGTCCGGCTCTGTCGGGTCTCCTGATCTCCGCCGTCGGACAGGGCTGGTCGTTCCTCATCAACGCCGCCGCCTGTCTCGGCGTGGTCACCATGCTGATCATGCTCAGGCCCGGGTCCGGCCCGGCGGCGCCCGTCCAGCGCGCGAAGGGCCAGCTCATGGACGGGCTGCGCTATATCCGGGCAACCTCCGAGGTGGCCTGGTCGATCGTCTTGGTGGCGACGGTCGGTCTGTTCGGACTCAACATGCCGGTGATCCTCGCCGCCTTCGCCGACGACGAGTTCGGAACGGGCATCGCCGGCTACAGCATGTTCAACTCGCTGATCGCGGTTGGCGCGCTGACCGGCGCCATCTTGTCGGCACGCCGGACCGAGACCTTGCGGCTGCGGACGCTGGTGAGCATCCTCACCGGTTTCGGGGCCATCTTGATGCTCGCCTCGCTGGCACCTTTCGCGTGGCTGTTCGGCGCGGTGCTGGTGGGGGCCGGCCTGCTGACCCTGCTCTTCCTGACCGGCGCTAACTCGCTGGTGCAGACCAGTTCGGCCAGCTCCGTACGCGGTCGGGTGATGAGCGTCTACATCCTGGTGTTGCTGGGTGGGCAGGCCGTCGGCAGTCCCACGGTCGGCTGGCTGATCGACCACTTCGGCGCCCGGCCGAGCATGTTCCTCTGCGGCGGTTTGGTCGCGCTGGTCGCGATCTTCTCGGGGATGGCCATGGCGCGGCAGTCGCATCTGAAGATGGAGCTGGACCTGCATCGCTCATCGGGACGGTCGCCGGTGCACATCGTGCATTCCTCGTAGGGTCGGTTTGATTGCTCCCTCGGTCGTCCAGACCAAGCCGGCGCTGCGCTAACGACGCTCGCCGGGGTGCGCGACCTCGCCCGCATTAAGCTTGCGGTCATGGCCACGTGGGAGGACGGTCCCGAGTACGCGCCGGCGGTGCGCCCGGATCACTTCACCGAGGCCACGGCCGCTCCCCTGTCCGTGGCGACTCCATCCGCCCCGGCGAGCCCGCCCGCGCCGGCCGAGCGCCCCCGATTCGACGATCCGGACGTGCCCGTCGCCGCGCTGGACACTCTCGTTCCGCCGCTCGAGCAGCGGCGTGATCCCGCAGTGCCGTTCGACGTGGCGTCCAGCACGCTGACCGAGGCGACGTCGGCCTGGAGCGCCGCCCACTGGAGTCGCCCGAGCGATCCGGCAGGCGATCCCTCCGGGATCCCGACCCCCCCGGAGCCCGTCGACTACGGTCCTGGGCAGGGCAGCTGGCCACCCGCCGGCCTGCCGTACCCTCCCCCGCTACCAGCCGGACAACATCCGGTCCCGGCGCCGGGGCCGGCTCCGTTTCCCGCGCCCGGCACCGAACAGTGGTTCGCACCGCCTCCGCCTCCGCCGGCAGCGGCCATTGGCTTGCGCGCCGGGCCGGCCGCCATCGCCACCGCCTTGACGCCGGCGGTGATCATCTGCCTGGTGATCGGCGGGATCATCTGGCCCCTCGCCCCGATCACCTTCTCCCTGGCGGCTGCATTGGCGGTACGGATGCGCGCCGGCCGTTCACTGACCCGCATCATCTTCAGCATCGGACTGGCCCTGCTCGGTTGCGTACTTCTGGTCGGCATCCTCCTGGGCGACGGCCTCTTCGGCGACTGGTGGGAGCTCCTGTCCCGCTGGGCCCAAGCCTTGTCCTGGATCATGCTGGTCGTCGCGTGGATCGTGGTCTATCGCGACCTCCGCATCCCACGCGACGGTGCCGGACCTCGGCCGGGCAACTGGGGGTAGTCACTCGTGCCCGAACCCGTTCGTGGGTCCGGCTTCCGCACGCTCACCGAGTCGCTCCGGCAGAGTTTGCCCGACAGCGTGATCACCCTGGTCAGCCTGCGCCCCGACCTCGCCCAGCCGCCCCCGCACGACCTGGCCGCGTTGACCGCCCGCGCGACCATGTCGCACTCGGTGTTGCGGGCCCTCGACGGGCTCACGGCCTGGCAACGTGAGGTCGCCGAGGCTCTGGCCGCGCTGCCCGATCCGGCGAGCTCGGCGGCCGTAGCCGAGCTGCTGGCCGCCGAAGTCGATCCCTGCCGGCAGGCCGTCGACGACCTGCGCCAACGGGCGCTGCTCTGGGGCCCCGACGAGCGCCTCCATCTCCTACGCGCCGTGCGCGAGCAGTTCGGTCCCTATCCGGGCTCCCTGGCACCACCCTCGCCCCGTCCGCTGACCCCGGCCAAGGTGCAGACGCTGATCGCCGAATGCGACCCGTTGGTCGGCGAGGTGTTGGAGCGCCTGGCCTGGTCGCCGACCGGCGCCCTGGCCGGCGCAGACCGCCCGATCTCGACGGAGGCGGCGCGCGGACCGGTGGAGCAGTTGCTGGCCCGGCGGCTGCTGCAGCCGCTGAACGCCGAGACCGTGATTCTGCCGCGGGAGGTGGCGTGGCAGGTCCGGGGGCGACGGTTCTCCCGCGATCCCGCCAGTCCCGGACCGCCGCCGGTCTCAGGACTCCGGCGGAAACCGGAGTTGATCGATCGGGCCGCGGCCGGGACCGCGTACGGACTGGTGCACGACCTGGAACAGGTCGGACATGCCCTCGAGAACCGAGCCCGCCGCCTGCTTCGCGACGGCGGCCTGGGCCAGCGGGACGTCAACGCGCTGGCCCGGGAGGTCAGCGGGGATCCCGGCTACGCCGGCTTTCTGCTCGAGTGCGGCGCGGCCACCGTCTTCGCCTCCGGCGCGGACGGAGTGCTGTTGCCCACCCGGGAGTTCGACCGGTGGATTCGGCAGCCGCCGCTCGAGCGCTGGTGGACGGTTGCGCGGGGTTGGCGCGACTCTCCTCGCCTGTTCAGTCGCTCGACCCAGACCGACGCCCACCCCCTCGGACCCGAGGCCGACCTCCCGTACGCCGCGACGCTGCGCCGGCTGCTGCTCGACATCATGGCCGGCGCCGGGATCGGGCTCGTGCTTGACCGAGCCGACCTGGCCGCCGCCGTACGGTGGCACCGACCGCGGCTGGCACGCGTGCCGCTGCGCCTCGAGCAGGGCATCGACTGGCTCCGCCGCGAGGCGGCCTGGCTGGGGCTCACGGCCCTGGACGCCACCTCCTCGCTGATGGCCGTGCTGGCCGGACCCGAGCAGCCCGTCCCCGAAACGGTTGCGGACCTGTTCCCCGAGCCCGTCGAAACGATCATCGTCCAGGCCGACCTGACGGCGGTGGCCTCGGGACCGCTGCCCTACTCACTCGCCACCGAGTTGCGGCTCCTCGCGGATCAGGAGTCCCGCGGGGGCGGCGGGGTCTACCGGTTCAGCAGCGGGTCGCTTAGTCGTGCGCTGGACGCCGGCTGGTCGGCTTCGCGGATTCGCGGTTGGCTCTCCCAGCACTCGACCACCGCCATCCCGCAGCCGTTGTCGTACCTCATCGACGATGTCGCCCGCCACCACGGCAGCGTTCGGATCGGAGCCGCCGAGTCGTACCTCACCGTGGACGATCCGGTCACGATCGCCGCGGTGCTGGCCGATCCGGGCGCCGTCGCCCTCGGCCTGCGTCAGATCGGCGCCGAGGTCGTGGTGGCCGACGCCGAGCCCGACGAGCTCATGGCCTTCATCGAACGCCTTGGCCATCATCCGGCGCCGGACCACGACACCGCTCGGGCGGTGCCCGCCAAGCGGGCACCAACCCCGCAGCGTTCCCGGCCCGTCCCCCCGTCCGCTCAGGAGGTCGCCGCGTCGATCGCGGCGTCCGAGCCGGACGGCCAGGACCGCGCGTACACGTCGCTCGAAAACAGCAACGATCGTGCCGACGCGTCGACCGATGAGACCCTGCACCGGCTGCACGCGGCGGTCCGTGCCGCGCGTCCGGTCTCGCTCCGCCTGGTCGGCGCCGACGGGGAGCCGGCCGAGCGTCGGATCAGTCCGCTGGACCTGAGTGGGGGGCAGCTGCGCGCCGTCGATCTCTCGACCGCCAAGGTCATCACGATTCCGTTGTCACGCGTCTTATTTGCCTCTCCCGAGAGTTCCGACGACTAGACTGACCGGATGCAGGCCGTCACTGTTCGCAGAATGATGGTCTTCGGAGTTTGCCTGCTCGGAGTCGGCGCCCTCTACCTGGTGCCGAGCATGGCCCGGGCCCCCGCTCAAATCGGCGGCGCGCCCGTGGCGGAGAAGACGCCGGCGGTACGCTCTGCCTCGGCCACGCCGACGCAAGACACGGCGCCGCCTCCAGTATCGACCGCCACCACCACCACCACCAGACGACCACCACGACCACCACCACGACCACCACCTTCGTCGAGCCGCCTCCGCCGAGCGAGCGGACCGGCGAACCCGCGCCCGACCCCACGACCGATTTCGAGGATCCGATCGAAACCCAGGTGCCACGAATTGAGGCGTCGAAGTCTCGGCCCGCGAGCACACCGTTCGTCGCCGGCCCGGCTCAGGACAAGTCACCACCCGCCCAGGTGACGGCACTGGAGTACCGCGCCACCGCGGATCAGCTGCAGCTCGTCTGGGCGCCGGCCATCGACGACGTCGGCGTGATTCGGTACCGGATCTGGCTTGACGGGTACGACGTGAAGACGACCGTCGAGACGGCGGCCGTGCTCGACTGGTTCAACGACGACAGCGCCCAACACGTGGTGCAGGTGCGGGCGGTCGACGCGGCGGGGAACATGAGCGAGGCGCCGGCGACGCTGCTGGTGATCAGGCCCACCCCGGCGCCGCCGCCAACGCCCGAGCCGCTCAGCACGCCGACCCCGAGCCCGGTGGCGAGCGCGTCAGCGACGCCGAGCGAGAGCCCCAGCACCGACGGCGGAAGCGGCTGATGCCGGGCGCTCAGCCCGGCCCGTTGATCGTCCAGTCCGACCGCACCCTGCTGCTCGAGATCGATCACCCGGACGCGGACGCCTGCCGCATGGCCATCGCCCCGTTCGCGGAGCTCGAACGGGCGCCGGAGCACGTCCACACGTACCGGCTGACACCGCTCGGCCTGTGGAACGCACGGGCCGCCGGTCACGACGCCGAGCAGGTGGTCGACGTCCTGCTGACCTACAGCCGCTACCCGGTGCCGTCGTCACTGCTCGTCGACGTCGCCGACACGATGGACCGCTACGGCCGCCTCCGCCTGGAGAAGCACCCGACCCACGGCCTGGTGTTGATCAGCACCGACCGGGCCGTGCTCGCCGAGGTGCTGCGCAGCGCCAAGGTGAAGGGACTGGTCGGGAACCGGCTCGACGACGATCTCGTGGTCGTGCATCCCTCCGAGCGGGGACACCTGAAACAGGTCCTGCTCAAACTCGGCTGGCCGGCGGAGGATCTCGCCGGCTACGTGGACGGCGAGGCGCACCCGATCGCCTTGGTGCAGGAGACCTGGGCCCTCCGGCCGTACCAGACCATGGCCGCCGATTCCTTCTGGCACGGCGGATCCGGGGTGGTCGTGCTGCCGTGCGGGGCGGGCAAGACGCTCGTCGGCGCAGCCGCCATGGCCCGCGCCGAGTGCACGACGTTGATCTTGGTCACCAACACGGTCGCGGCTCGGCAGTGGCGGGACGAGCTGATCCGCCGGACCTCCTTGACCGCGGAGGAGATCGGTGAGTACTCCGGAGCGAAGAAGGAGATCCGGCCGATCACCATCGCCACCTACCAGGTGGTCACCACCAAACGCGGGGGCATCCACCCGCACCTGGAGCTCTTCGACGCCCGCGACTGGGGCTTGATCATCTACGACGAGGTGCACCTGCTGCCGGCCCCGGTGTTCCGGATGACCGCCGATCTCCAGGCCCGTCGCCGGCTCGGCCTGACCGCGACCCTGGTCCGCGAGGACGGGCGGGAGGGCGACGTGTTCTCCCTGATCGGGCCGAAGCGCTACGACGCGCCGTGGCGGGACATCGAGGCGCAGGGCTACATCGCGCCGGCCGACTGCATCGAGGTGCGGGTGACGCTGACCGATGCGGAGCGGATGACGTACGCGGTGGCGGAGCCCGACGTGAAGTACCGTCTGGCGGCCACGGCTGAGTCGAAGACCCAGGTGGTCATCGACCTCGTCGCCAAGCACCGGGGCACGCCGACTCTGGTCATCGGGCAGTACGTCGACCAGCTGGCCGATCTCGCCGAGCGGCTGGACGCGCCCATCATCACCGGTGAGACCACGGTCCGGCAGCGGGAAAAGCTGTACGAGGCCTTTCGTACGGGAGAAATCGACCTGCTCGTGGTGAGCAAGGTGGCCAACTTCTCGATCGACCTGCCCTCCGCGCAGGTAGCGATCCAGGTATCGGGCGCCTTCGGGTCCCGGCAGGAGGAGGCGCAGCGGCTCGGCCGCATCCTGCGGCCCAAGACTGATCCTTCGACCAGCCCAGGACGCAGCCTGACGGCCCGATTCTTCGCCGTGGTCGCCCGGGACACCGTGGACACCGACTTCGCCGCCCACCGGCAACGCTTCCTGGCCGAGCAGGGCTACGGCTACCGCATCCTCGACGCCGACGACGCGCTGTCCGACTGACCCGCCATAGTGGGCGCATGAGTGAGGGCAACGATCCGGCCGCGAGCTACGGCGTCTACTCCGAGGTCGGCAAGCTCCGGAAGGTACTCGTGTGTGCCCCGGGTCTGGCGCACTCGAGGCTGACCCCGTCCAACTGTGACGAACTGCTCTTCGACGACGTGCTGTGGGTGGAGAACGCCCAGCGTGATCACGCCGATTTCCGGGCCCAGATGATGGATCGCGGCATCGACGTCGTCGAGTTGCACGACGTGCTGACCGAGACCGTCAGCATTCCGGAGGCCAAAACCTGGCTGCTCGACGCGAAGATCATTCCCAACGAGGTCGGCATCGGTCTGGTCGAGGACACCCGCGCGTTCCTGGACACCCTCGATCCGCGCACCCTCACCGACTACCTGATCGGCGGGCTGTCGACGATCGACCTACCGAGGGACTTCCGACACGACTACGTTCGGCTGGCCCGCGAGGCCCGCGGCGTCTGGGAGTACCTCATGCCGCCGCTGCCGAACACCCTCTACACCCGCGACACCACCTGCTGGATCTACGGCGGGGTCACCCTCAATCCGCTGTTCTTCGTCGCCCGCCTCGACGAAACCCTGCTGATGAAGGCGATCTACCGCTTCCACCCCGACTTCGTCGGCGCGAACATCTGGTGGGGCGACCCCGAGCTGCACTGGGCCATGGCCAGTTTGGAGGGTGGCGACGTGCTCGTCCCCGGCCACCGTACGGTGATCGTCGGGATGAGCCAGCGCACCTCCCGCCAGGCCATCACCCAGTTGGCGGTGAGGTTGTTCGAGGCCGACGCCATCGACAAGATGATTGTTGCCGGCATGCCTCGGCTGCGGGCCGCCATGCACCTGGACACGGTGTTCACCTTCGCCGACTACGACTGCGTCACCGCCTACCCCGACATCGTCGACAACATCGCGACCTTCACCCTGCTGCCGGCCGACGGTCCGCCGGGGCTACGGGTGGTCGAGGAGGACAAGCCGTTCCTCGAGGTGGTCGCCGGCGCGCTCGGCTTCGCGAAGCTGCGCGTGATCGAGACCGGCGGCAACGCGTACGAGACCGAACGCCAGCAGTGGGACAGCGGCAACAACCTCGTGGCCCTCGAGCCGGGCGTGGTGATGGCGTACGACCGCAACACCTACACCAACACGCTGCTCCGCCGAGCCGGCATCGAGGTCCTCACCATCGTCGGCGCCGAGCTTGGTCGCGGACGCGGCGGCGGCCACTGTATGACCTGCCCCCTGATCCGCGACCCCTGATCAGCGCTTCTTGGGTGGGAAGCGGACGACCGCGACCGGGCGGGTGGCCTCCTGCAGGACGGCGCGGCTGACCGAGCCGAGCAGGGCGCGGCTGATCGCGGAGCGGCCCCGGGAACCGACCACGGTGAGCAGAGCCTCCTTGCCGGCGTTGATCAACGCCTCCTCGGGATGGCACTCCAGCAGCCGGACATCGACGCCAATCCCGGCGTCGGCATCCGTCCGGACCCGTGCGACCGCTTCGTCGGCGGTCCGCCGGGCCAGCTGGCTCTCCGAGCTCTGGAACTCAGCGATCAGGTTCGGCTCGACCGGACGGGCCAGCCACGGGACGCGATAGGCCGCCACGACCACGAGCGAGGCGTCACGGCAGCGCGCCTCGTCGAACCCGAGCCGGAGGGCGGCATCCCCGTACGCCGAACCGTCGACACCCACCACCACCGGATCCCCCTCCGCTGCCGCCGGGTCGTAGGTCGTCGGGATCACGTACACCGGGCAGCAGGCCTTGGCGGCGACCCGGACAGCAACAGAGCCGAGCATCCGGCCGCTCATCGCGCCGACGCCGCGGCTGCCGACCACCAGCCCGGCCGCCTCCTTGGAGGCGTCGATCAACACGGCGGCCGGTGGGCCGTTGAGCAGGCGCGTCCTGATCGCGACGCCCGGGTCCATGGCCTCTGCGGCGGTCCGCGCCGCGTCCAGCAGGCTCTCGGAGTATCGGCACAACTCGTCGATGTCCGGCCGGGTCATCACCATCCCGTATGCGTCCGACACCACCGGAACGGCCAGCCCATAGACCAGTTCCAGCTCGAGCTGCCGTCGCCGGGCGTCCTCGACCGCCCACGCCAGGGCCTTGGCGCTCTCGTCCGACCCGTCGATCCCGACCACCAGATGTGAAGGCATGGCTCCTCCCGATGTCCGCTGCCTCCATTGTTGCGCGGCCGCACCGTTTGGCCTATGGCTTGACCTCCGCGGGCACCGTCGACTCCTCCTGTTCCCCCAGCTCGATCGGCGCCGCGTCTTCGTTGTCGATGGCGTCCCACAACGTAAGCAGCTCGGCCGGCCAGATCCAGGCCTCGGTCTCGGCCAGCTCGCCCCGGCCCCACCAGCGGTGCTGCTGCAGCGTGAGTTGCTCCTCCTCCGTGTGGGCGGAGATGTCCACCTCGAAATGCCGGACCCGGGCGAGGTAGAACGCCTCGTCCTGGCTGATGATCTGGTCGGAGTAGCCGTGCACCACTTGTCGCCGCGCCACCGGGCCGATCAACTCGTCCTCGGCCAACACGTAGCCGGTCTCCTCCGCCACCTCGCGGACCGCCGCCATGGCCTCCGTCTCCCCGGGATCGATCCCGCCTCCCGGGGTGACCCACCACCGGCTGCCCTCGATACCGGGATCACTGTCCTCGAAGAGCAAGGTCCGCTCACCGGGGCCGATCATGATCACCCGCACCGTCCGCCGCGTCTTGCGCAGCCGGTCGGCCGGATCGTCGGGGATGGTGAACGCGCGGCCGCTGTCGGACTCCACACTGGGCAGCCTACGCATCCGCCGGCCGAAGCAAATCGCTCGCTTCGACCCGCTCCGGCGGGTAGCGTGGCCTCCCGCCCCTTGCACCGGTGAGCCGATCGGAGGATGTGTCGTGCCCTCGTCACCGCCGGCGGTCGAGCACACCCCTGATCACACACTGACCAGCGAGCGGGAACACCTGGCCGAGTCTCGGGCGGCGCTGCGGCGGATGCGGGAGCACACGGCCGGGCTCCAGGCGTTCGGCGGTGATCATGTCTCCACCGAACATCTGAAGCAGGCGCTGTACCGCCGGATGAAGGCGCTCGAGGACGATCCCAGCGTGCCGCTCTTCTTCGGCCGGCTCGACTACGACGCCGCGCTCGGGGCCGAGACCGACGAGACGCTCTACATCGGGCGGCGCCACGTGACCAGCGAGGCCGGCGGCGAGCCGATGGTCATCGACTGGCGCGCGGCCATGTCCCTGCCGTTCTACCGGGCCCGTCCGGGCGATCCGATGGGCGTGAGCCTCCGTCGCCGGTTCGGCTTCTCCACCGGCGTGCTGACCGCGTACGAGGATGAGGATCTGCGCGGACCTTACGTAGGTCAGTCGGCGATCTTGGAGTCGGAGATCGAGCGTCCCCGGACCGGGCCGATGCGTGACATCGTCGCCACCATCCAGCCCGAGCAGGACAGCATCGTCCGGACGTCGCTGGCCGATTCGGTCTGCATCCAGGGCGCGCCGGGCACCGGCAAGACCGCGGTCGGTCTGCACCGGGCCGCCTATCTGCTCTACGCCTACCGCGAGCAGCTCATGCGCTCGGGGGTGCTGGTGGTCGGGCCCAACGAGAGCTTCCTGTCCTACATCGGCGACGTGCTGCCGGCTCTCGGAGAGATCGACGCCACTCAGGCCACGGTGTCCTCGCTCGTGACCGCCGGGACCGGTGCCGAGATCCGCGGTCTGGATTCGGTCCCGGCGGCGTTGATCAAGGGCGACGCCCGGATGGCGGAGGTGCTCCGGCGGGCCGTCTGGAGCCATCTCGGCCGGCCGGAGGGTCCGCTGGTCGTCCCGCGCGGCGCGTACCAGTGGCGGGTCGGCAGCTACCTGATCACCGAAATCGTCGACGAACTCCGGACCCGGGGCGTGCGCTACGCGGCGGGCCGGGCCATGCTGCCGCAGCGGCTGGCCCACCAGGTCCTGCTGCGGATGGAGGCCTCCGGAGACTCACCCGACGACCGCGTGCAGAACGCGGTGGCGCGGAGTCGTCCCGTCCGGGCCTACGCGGACGCTGTGTGGCCGGCACTCGATCCCGCGAAGCTGGTGGTTCGTCTGCTCACCGACTCCGAATTCCTGGCGGAGCAGGCCGACGGGGTGCTCGACGCCGAGGAGCAGAACCTGATCATGATGGCCGCGCCGGCCCGATCGGTCCGTGCCGCCCGCTGGTCGCTGGCCGACGTGATCTTGATCGACGAGACCGCTGATCTGCTCTCGCGGACGCCGAGCCTGGGCCACGTGATCCTGGACGAGGCCCAGGATCTCTCGGCCATGCAGCTTCGCGCGGTCGGTCGGCGGGCCAGTACCGGTTCGGTCACGGTGCTCGGTGATCTTGCTCAGGCCACCACCCCGTGGGCAACCCGGTCGTGGCGGGAGTCCCTCGGCCATCTCGGCCAGAGTCAGGCGGAGATCCAGGAGCTGGTCGCCGGCTTCCGGGTTCCGGGTGCGGTGATCGACTTCGCCGCCCGGCTGCTGCCGACGATCGCCCCGGCGCTGACGCCCCCGCACTCGGTACGCCGGCACCGGGGCGAACTCGATCTTCGCCGGGACCCGGCTGTCCTGCCCTCCCTTGTCGCGGCGGTCCGGCAGGCACTCCGCGCCGAAGGCACGGTCGGACTGATCGTGAGCGATGCGGCCGTGGCGGCTGTCCGTACGGAACTGGAGACGGCCGGCATCACGTACGAGCTGCTCGGCGAGCCGGACCAGCGCTTCGCCAGTCGTCTGGATGTCGTACCGGCTTCGCTCGCCAAGGGGTTGGAGTTCGACCACGTTGTCCTCCTCGAACCGGCCGACATCGTGGCCGGCGAGCCCGACGAAACCACCGGACTCCGGCGGCTCTACGTCTGCCTCACCCGCGCGGTAACCTCCCTGGTGGTCGTCCACGCCCGGGATCTGCCGGCCGCCCTCGCCGCCTGAGCCTCGCCGTTCAGGCCAAGCGTGAGCTGACCCTCCTCAGCGCCGACCTCGAGCCGTACCTGAGCGCCCAAGGGAAGCGCAAGATTCCGGTCACCGTGACCGACCGGCACCCGGGTCAGCACCGGAATCCCTAGCCGCCGGAGCCGATCGCGCACGATCTGCTCCAGCAGGTCGGCCGGCTGGCCCAGGTCCCCGAGCACGACTCCCGCCAGGGTGTCCAACCATCCCGCCCGGAGCAACTGGGTGAGCATCCGGTCGACCCGGTAGCCGGACTCCCCGACCTCCTCGAGCACCATGATCACCGGATGCGTCGGCCGGACCTCGGACCCGACGTCGGCGGCCAGGAGACTGAGATTGCCGCCCCACAGCCGCCCGGCGGCCTCACCGGCGACGTCCGGACGGCCAGAAACCAACATCCGGCCGGGCTCGGGTGGCTGCTCGAGCAGACACCGGAGTGAGCGGACGGTCTGAGGATCATCGAGCTGGGCCAGCGATCCGACCACTGGGCCGTGCACGGTGACCTGACCGAGCTCCCGACCGATCCGGCCGTGCAGCGCCGTGACGTCGGAGAACCCCACGAACAGCTTCGGTCCGGCCGCCCGCAGCCGGTCGAAGTTGATCAGGTCGACCATCCGTTGCGCGCCGTAGCCCCCGCGGGCGGCCCACACTCCGTCGATCGTCGGGTCGCACCATGCCGCTTCCAGGTCGTCAGCCCGGGTCTGGTCGGGAGCCGACAGGTACGGGAGGTCGTCGTGGCGGCCGAGCACGCGGCGCCCCATGCGTACCTCGTACCCCCAACTCGTCAGGATGGCCGAGCCCAGCCGCACCCGCTCCTCGTCCACGGGTCCGCTCGGCGCCACCACGGCGAGCCTTGATCCGGCGGCGAGAGGCAGGGGCCAGCGGCGAGCCGCCTCAATCAACAGGCTCAGCCAACAGGCTCAGCCGACCTCGGACGGCGGCTCGGAGAGGGGCAGGCGCACCTGGAACCGGGTGTCCCCCGGCTCCGAGATCACCCGCAGGTCGCCACCGTGCCGTTGCGTGACGACCCGGTAGGAGATGTCCAAACCGAGCCCGGTGCCCTCCCCGGTCGGCTTCGTGGTGAAGAAGGGTTCGAAGATCTTGCCTTGCAGCTCCTTCGGCACACCGACGCCGGTGTCGCCGATCTCGACGAGTACGCGGTCGGAGTCGAGGGCCGTACGGATGGTCAACGTGCCACCGTCGGGCATCGCGGCCACCGCGTTGTCGATCAGGTTGGTCCACACCTGGTTCAGCTCGCCGGGGTAGGCGGGAACGCTGGGGAGGCCCTCGGCGAAGTCCTTGACGACGCGGATGTTCTCGTTCTTCTTGATCTTGTGCCAAAGCATGGTCAGCGTGCTCTTGAGCCCCTCCCGCACGTCGATCTCTTGGTGCGGAGCCCGGTCCAGTTGGGAATACTGCTTTGCCGCGTTGACCAAGGTCGAGATCCGGTGGGTGGAGTCCTCAATCTCGTTCATCAACTGCTCGGTGTCCAGCGCGTAGGCCACCCAGTGGATGCCGTCCGCCACCAGGTTCTCCGGCACGGTCTCTGCCACCTCGTCCAGCCAGTCGACCTTCACCCCGGCCGCCACCAACGCCGGCGCCAAGTCCCAGCCGTCGGCGACACCGTGATCATCGAGCCAGTCCCCGAGTTGGTCCTCGGCCTCGGCCACCTGGATCGGGGTCAGTTCCTCGGCCTTCGCCATCCGCTCCACCGCCGCCTCCTGCACCTCCATCAGCACGGTGAGGGCCTTGGGATCGACGTCTGCGTTGGCCAGGTGGCCGAGCTTGCGCCGCATCTTGCTCACCCGCTCCCGCAGCGACGCCGTCGCCCGGACCGCGGCTGAGGCAGGATTGTTGAGCTCGTGGGTGAGGCCGGCGGACAGCCGGCCGAGGGACAGCAACCGCTCCCGCTGACCGACGATGCGCTGGCTGGCGCGCATCCCGATCAGCATGCCCTCCAGCATGTGCATCGCCATCGGGAACCAGTCCCGGATCCGCTCGCCGAACTCGCCGGCGTCGATGACCCAGAACTCACAGTCGGTGACGGCGACCACGCTGCCCGGATACCTGGGATCTTCGGCGGCGCGGATGAACGCCTGTGTCGCGCCGGAGTAGACGCCGCGTTGGTCGGTGCGAGTCGTTTCCACGTCGGTGCCCTCGACGCGGCGGTACATGGCCATGGTCCCCGAGAGCAGCACGAAGAAGCAGGTCGCCGGCTCCCCCTCGGTGTAGACGGGCTGGCCACCCGGCCTGGCTTCCACGTAGCCGTGCTCGCTCAGCCAGGCAAGTTGATCATCGGCCAGCTTCTCGAACAGGAACAGCGTGCGCAGTTCATCGGGGGTCAGGTGTGACGTCATGATCAACTCCTACTGCTCATTGAGGTACCGGTGGACCAACGTGACGGCCAGGGCGCCTTCGCCGACTGCGGAGGCGACCCGCTTGACCGACTGGGCGCGGACGTCGCCGGCCACGAACACCCCGGGGACGCTGGACTCCAGCAGGTACGGGGCGCGGTCGAGGTCCCACGCCGGCAGCTCGCGCCGATCGCCGAGATCGGGGCCGGTCAGCACGAAGCCGCTCCGATCGCGGACGATGTCGGCCGGCAACCAGTCGGTGAGTGGCGCGGCTCCGATGAAGATGAACAGGTGCTCGGCGTCGATCACCTGCTGGCTGCCGTCCGTGTTGTCGATCAAGGTCACGCACTGCAGATGATCTTGCCCGTCGCACTTGCCGATCGAGGAATTCAGCTGCACCGACACGTTCTCGATCGAGCGGATCTGCTCGACGAGGTAGGACGACATCGAACGCTCGAGCGAGTCACCGCGCACCACGAGCGTGACGGCGCGGGCGTGCCGGGCGAAGAAGACGGCGGCCTGCCCGGCCGAATTCGCCCCGCCGACAATCAGCACGTGGTCGTCGACGCAGTCGGCCGCCTCGGTCGCGGCCGACCCGTAGTAGATCCCGCGACCCACCAGGTCGTCGACGCCGGACGCGTCGAGGTGCCGGTAGCTGACTCCGCTCGCCAGCACGACGGTGTGCGCCGCGATCGCCGAGCCGTCGTCGAGTTCGACCAGGCGCGCCGGACCCTTGACGCTCAGGCCGGCCACCGTACGCGCGGTGAGGATCTCGGCCCCGAACCGCAGCGCCTGGCGTCGGGCCCGGTCGGTCAGCTGACCGCCCGAAACGCCATCGGGGAAGCCCAGGTAGTTCTCGATCCGCGAGCTCTGCCCGGCCTGGCCCCCCGCCGCGCTGCGCTCGATCACCACCGTCCGCAGGCCCTCGGAGGCGGCGTAGACGGCGGCGCCCAGACCGGCCGGTCCGCCACCGATGATGATCACGTCGTAGAAGTCAACGCCCGGGGTCGTGCTCAACCCGACGGCGTCGGCCAGCTCGGTCAGCGACGGTTGCACGAGCGGCGTGCCCTCGGCGGTGATCACGATCGGCGCCTGCGTGGGATCGGCGTTCGCGGCGGTGACCATGCGCTCCCCGTCCGGCTCGTCGATCCGGTACCAGTGGTACGGCACCTGGTTGCGGGCCAGGAAGTCCCGCACCTCGTAGGAGGCGGCCGACCACGGATGACCCAGGATCTTGATCTTGTGCACCGGGGTGCGTCCCTCCCGGCGCCAGGAGTCGAGCAGGTCGTCGACCACCGGATAGAGCTTCTCCTCCGGCGGCTCCCAGGGTTTGAGCAGGTAGTGGTCCACGTCGACGACGTTGATGGCGGAGATCGCGGCGTTGGTGTCCGCGTACGCCGTGAGCAAGGCCCGGCGCGCCTGCGGCACGAGGTCCATCGCCGCCTCGAGGAACTCGATGCCGTTCATCCGGGGCATGCGGTAGTCGGCGAGGATGGCGGCCACGTGGTCGCCGCGCAGGACCACCTCCTTGATCGCGTCCAGGGCTTCATCCCCGGCGGAGGCGCGCAGAATGCGGTACTCCGAGCCGTACCGTTTCCGCAGATCCCGCGCGACCGCCCGCGAAACCGACGGGTCGTCGTCCACGGTCAGCAGGACCGGCCGACCACTCTCGCGCCCTGAGCCTGTCGAAGGGTCGCGCACTGAGCTTCTCGAAGAGCCGTCTCCACTCTCACTCACGCGACGACTTGGTCCACGTAGCACCAGCGCCAGTCCTCGCCCGGTTCGGCCGAGGTGACCACCGGATGTTCGACGTCGCGCGCATGCGCAGAGGCGTGCCGGTTGGGCGAGGAGTCGCAGCAGCCGATGTGATTGCAGGTCAGGCAGCGGCGCAAGTGGACCCACCGGCCGCCCATCGCGACGCAATCGGAGCACTCCGCGGCGAAATCCACCACCGTGAGCGGGGTCGCGTCCAGATGTGTACAGGTGGCCACGGCAGAACTCCTCTCGTCGGTCCCATCCTCTCCCAGGACCACCAGAGCCTAGGTCGCCGGCCCAATCCGAGCCGGGCTCGTACGTTTCTCATCCCAAACTGGACGACACGCCCGGGAATGCGGGATTCCGGCGTGTTAGCCAGCTCGGGCTGGCAAACGTACGGCGGGTCGGTGAGCTGAAGCACTGTGACGCCGGGTCACCCCGACGGGCGAGTGATGACCGAGAATTCGACGCCGAAGGGGTCGGTGAGGGTGGCCATCCGCCCGTAGACGAAATCCTCGGGCTCGCCGGCGTGCCCGCCGTTGGCCCGGGCCGAGGCGAGTACCGCATCGGTATCGGCCACCTCGAAGGTTGTGTTCCACGCCGACGGCGCATCGGGCACGCCCATGATCCCGCCAACTTCGTGACCGCCGGAGAGGCGGAGGAACGTGAAGTCGAAGTCCGGCAGGTCCGGATTGCCGTCGAGGGTGAAGTCGAACACCGCCGCGTAGAACTCCCGCGCCGGCGCCGGCTCGGCGGTCACCAGGTCGTTGCGGACAAGTGAACCCGGCTCGTTGACGACCTCGCAGCCGAGGAAGGCCCGACCCTCCCACAGCCCGAACTGCGCGCCGACGGGGTCCCGCACCATCGCCATCCGGCCCTGCTCCATGACGTCCATCGGCTCCATGAGCAGTTCCCCGCCCGCCGCGCGGACGCGCTCGGCCGTACGGTCACAGTCGTCGGTGGCGAGGTAGACGTTCCACCAGAACGCGTCGGCGTTCGGGTCCGGGTTCGGCATGAGGGCCGCGACGGCCCGGCCCTGCAACCGGCACATGGTGTAGCGCCCGGTCTCGGGCGGGCCGACCTCGAAGTCCCAGCCGAACAGTGCTCCATAAAAGCTCATCGCCTGGTCGAGGTCAGGGATGCCGAGGTCGATCCAGGTCGGCGTTCCCTCCGGCTGGTTCGTGGTCACGTGACTCATCGATGCTCCTGTCTCGATCGTTCAGTGCGCCAGCCTGGACACCTTCCGGCGCCGCAACCCGCTGCTTGCCAGCTTGCCCACGATCTCGCGACTCGACACGACGCGCGCACCGGCCCGGACCGCGGAGTCGAACCGTTCCTCGATGAGGTCGTAGTGGTCACGCTCGAAAGCACGGGGCGGGATGCCGAGGGAGCCGGCGAAAGCGTGGAGTTCGTCGTACGAGGTGTCGCTGATCAGATGGGACCAGAGCCGACCGTGGCCCGGCCAGGTGGGCCGGTCGATGTAGATCGTCACCCGGTGGCCGATCCGGACCGCTCGACGGCGTCGTCGATCAACCTCCGCCAGGTCCGTACGAGGTCGGCGTCGAGATAGGCCTTGAAGGACTGCAGCGGCCGGACCTGTCCGTCGAGGTGGAAGGCGCCGATCCCGGCTCGGGCCAGCCAGGGTACGTGCTCGGGCAGCAGCCCACCGCCGGCCATGATCAACTTTCGTGCGTCCGGGTCGTCGCGCGCCCGGACCAGCAGGTCGTCGAGTCCCTCACTGACGCCGCGGGCCGAGCCGGCGGTCAGCACCTGGTCCAGCCCCGGCAGCCGGCGGAGCGTGCGCCATGCCCGGTCGGTGGAGATGCAGGAGTCGATCGCCCGGGAGAAGGTCCAGCCGTAGTCCGGTTCTGAGCCGAGGATCTCGGTCACCACGCCGACGTCGACCTCGGTGTGCGCGTTGAGGAAGCCGAGCACCATGCCGTCGGCGCCGACCGAGCGATAACTGCTGACCAGCCCGCGCAGCCGAGCCGCCTCACCACCGTCCGTCCCGTAGCCCTCGCGGAGGCGGAGCAACACCCGGATCGGGAGCGAGGTGGCCCGCCGGACCTGGCCGACGAGTGCCGGCTCCGGGGACAAGCCGTCGCCGTCAGCGACGCCGATCAGCGACAGCCGGTCCGCCCCGCCCGCCTCGGCCCGTTCGGCGTCAGCCGCGTGTAGCACCAGGACCTCGAGCAGTCCGCTCATGTGGTGCGCCCTGAGCCCGTCGAAGGCGGCGCCCTGAGCTTGTCGAAGGGGACATCGAGGTCCTCGATGCGCGCCAGCGATGGTCCGCATCGGTCGCGAAGCTCGGCGGCCACAACCTCCGCCTCAGCGAGCACCCGATGCACGTTGCGCCAGCCGAGCTTGACCAGATCCTCATCGCTCCAGCCGCGTTCGGCGAGCGCCTCGGTCAGCGCGGGATAGCAACTGACGTCCGCGAGACCCTCAGGCAGCTCGTCGACGCCGTCGTAGTCCCCACCGAGCCCGATGTGGTCGATGCCGGCGACCTCGCGTACGTGCTCGCAGTGACTGACCACATCGGCGAGCGACGCAGTCGGCCGGGTCACGGGATACGACTCCACGAACGATCCCATCGCCTCCAGATCGCGGCTGTCCACCCCCGCCCCCGTCGCGACGGCCTCCAACTCGACCTGCCACTCGCGGACGACCGGGCTGACGAAAGCGGGTACGAAGGTGACCTGGCAGACGCCGCCGCCCTCCGGCAGCCGGGCCAACACCTCGTCGGGCACGTTGCGCGGGTGATCGCAGACGGCCCGCGCCGAGGAGTGGGAGAAGATCACCGGCGCGGCCGAGATCTCCATTGCGTCCCGCATGGTGGCCGCGGAGACGTGCGACAGGTCCACGAGCATGCCCAGCCGGTTCATCTCCCGTACGAGCTCCCGGCCGAACTCGGTCAAGCCGCCCGCGCGCGGGGTATCGGTCGCCGAATCGGCCCAGTCCGTGTTCTGGTTATGGGTCAGGGTCAGGTAGCGGACCCCGAGGCGGTAGAGGGTGCGCAACGCCCCGAGGGAGTTGTCCAGGCAGTGCCCGCCCTCGGCGCCCAGCAGGCTGGCGATCGGACCGCCGGCGTTCACGGTGACCTCGAGTCCCTCGGCCGTGGTCACCAGGGTCAGGTCATGGGGGTAGCGGGTGATCATGTCGTAGACGGCGTCGATCTGCTCCAGCGTCGCGGTCAGGGCTTCGGCGCCGGTCAGGGTGCACGGCACGAAGACCGACCAGAACTGGCCGGCGACTCCGCCGGTGCGCAACCGCGGCAGGTCGGTGTGCTGCTGAGGTTGCGGTGCGGCGATGTCGACCCGAGCGAAGTCGTACCCAACGCTGCGCATCACCCAGGGCAGATCGTTGTGGCCGTCGACGATCGGGATCCGGGCCACGGGCCCATCTTCTCGCATCAGTGCCGTGCTGCTCGACACGTGGTCTACCGGCCCGGCACTACGCTGCAGGCATGCGACCGGGGGTCGCCCGCCGCGACGAACGCACGCCCCGGACCGGCCGTCGCCGCCGACGCCGTTCGGCGGTCTGGCTCGCCTTGGCGCTGATCGTCGCCCTGAGCGCCGGCTCCTGTACGTACTCCACCTCCGAACCCGGGCTCTTCCGGACCGAAGCGCCTGTGGAGGAGTTCTCCGACGAGCCACTCCCGCCTCAGCCGACCAACCCGAGGTTGCCGGTGGCCGGCGAGACCGTCTGGACCAGCAGCGAGGGGTTGCGGATCACCACCCGCTTCGCGATCCACGCGGTGCGGAGAATGGCCGGCGCGACCGTCCTGGACTGGTCGGTGACTCCGTTGTCGGCGCCGGACCTTGATCGGGGCGCGCGGATCCCGTCGTGGGTGGATCTCGGCCTGAGCCGTGCGGCCGGCGGTGACCTGAGCGCTCTTCTGATCGACTCGGCGGCCGGCAAGGTCTACCGCCCGTTGCAGCACCGCAGCCGCCGGGAGTTCAACCGCTGCCTGTGCACCCCGCTCTGGGTCTCGCAACTGGAGCTGCGGATCGGGGAGACCCGACTGCTCCAGGCGGCCTTCCCACCGCTCCCGACGAACGCCCGCTTCGTCGACGTCGCGATGTCGACGCTGCCGGTCTTCGGGCACGTTCCGGTGACGCCCGTGGGCCAGGTGCCGACGGCGCTCGGGCCGCTCGACCTGGGCCGAAAGCCGGCCGAGACAAGTCCGCTGGCGGCCCCGTACCACGTCAGCGAACCGAACGTCCGGGGAGCAAAGCGGGTGCAGAGCATCCAGATCGACGCCATCGAGGCCGGTGACCATTTCACCTCGCTGCGTTGGACCATCCGCTCCATCAGCGATCAGCCGAGTTACGCGGTGTTTCCACCGAGCCCACCGATCACGGCGGAGGTGCCGCCCGACGTGGAGCTCTCGAAACCGAGCGCGGCCAGCGGGCCGCAGCTGCAGGCCGGGAAGACGACCCTGGGCGTCCGATGGATCACGACGAGGATGCAGGGGCGCGGTGCGCTCGACTGCCTGTGCACCGAACTCGGGCTCTGGGCCACCACGCTGCGACAGGCTGGGGGGCGCGCGACCGTCACGACGGTCTTCCCCGCCCTGCCACCTGGGACAACCGCCGTCGACGTGGTTCTGCCCAGAACCACCACGCTATGGCGGCTGCCGGTCACCCCCGCAGCCGACAGCGCGGCCCGCCTCGGTCCTCCGCGGCCGGCATCGGTCGACACCTGGGTCTACTTGACGGATCGCCCACCGGCGGGCTGGTCCACCACGGACTGGCCGACGCCGCTCCCCGACGCAAGGCAGTTGGACGACTACGCCTCGTTCGTCGAGTCCTTCACCGAGCTGCCGCCGCGCTGATCTGCGCCCGCCCGGGCCGAGTCGTGAGTCACGTGGGTCACATGCTGCGGGACGACGACTTCGACGGCGTTGCGCTGGATCGAGAAGTTGACCGGACTGTGCGTGACGATCTCGCCGTCGAGATTGACGGCCTGCGGGGTGTCGGTGGTCAGCCGGAGTGCGCGAGTCACCAGGTGCTGGACGTCCTCGTGCTCGATGATCGTGCCGTCCCTGAGGAGGCGAGCCAGGCTGATGTGGTCGCGCAGGCGGCCGGCCTTGATCGCGTACACGTCGAGTTTGTGGTCGTCGATTCCCGCGTCCGGCGCGATCGTCTGACCGCCGCCGTAGTAGCGACCGTTGCCGACGAAGACCTGCAGGAGGTCGCCGAGGTCCAAGGACTCGAAGTCGTGTTCGGGAAACTCCATCCGCAGCGCGAACGGCTGGTGTCGGACGTACGCGACGGCGGTCGACACCGGGTAGGCCACCGGTCCCAGCACCTTCTTCAGCCCCGACTTGAGGACCTCCGCCGAGCCGACGGACAGGCCGAGGGAGGCCACGTTGACGAAGGGTTGGTCGTTACCCCACCCGAGATCGACGTCGACGATCTTGCCCGCCGTGAGTACCTCGGCGGCTTCATCGATCTCCTCAGAGATGTCGAGGGTGCGAGCGAAGTCGTTGGCCGTGCCGAGGGGCAGGACACCCAGCACCGCCCGGTCCCCGGGGTCCAGCTTGGCCAGGACACCGGCGGCACAGCCGATCGTGCCGTCGCCGCCGCCCACCACGATCAACCGGCTGCCGCCCCCCACGGCCAGCCGGACCACGTCGGGAATGCGCTTCGGGTCCTCGACCGCCTCCGAGCGGTTGAGCTTCACCCCCCGACTCAGGAGTGCCCGCCGAGCCTTCTCGTACGCCTTCGCGCCGGTCCGCGAACCGACATTGACGATCAGCGCGGCCCGCTCCAATAGCACCCTGTCGGTCATCCACCCACGGTAGTTCCCCAGATCTATGGAGGCTGGACGGCGATCCCGGCATGCGCGCCATGGCCTTCTGAGCTCGACCCTCTATGGCCCTTCGACAGGCTCAGGGCGCGTTCAGGAGTCAAGCCCGAGCGGTCGGCGGTGGTCGCGCTCGCGGCGCTGAGAACGCTTGAAAAGGGACCCCCACTCAAGCCGGCATCACAGGCCGAGGCGACCAAGAGGCGCCGCGACGCGAGCACCGCCGACCGCTCGGGCGCCCGAAGACAAAGAACGGCCCCGACGCCAAGAGCGCCGGGGCCGTTCGTTGTGCGTACGGACTCAGAAGTCCATGCCGCCCATGCCGCCGGGATCGCCACCGGGAGCCGCCGGAGCCTTCTCCGGCTTGTCGGCGATGACGGCCTCGGTGGTGAGGAACAACGCGGCAATCGAGGCCGCGTTCTGCAACGCCGACCGGGTGACCTTGGCCGGGTCGATGACGCCGGCCTTGATCAGGTCCTCGTACTCGCCGGTGGCCGCGTTGAGGCCTTCGCCACCGGTCAAGCCACGGACGCGCTCGGCCACTACGCCGCCCTCGAGGCCGGAGTTGAACGCGATCTGCTTCAGCGGGGCCTCGCACGCGGTCAGCACAATCTGCGAACCGATCTTCTCATCACCCGAGAGATCCAGCTTGACGTTCTGCGCCGCATGCAACAGAGCCACACCGCCGCCGGCGACGATGCCCTCCTCGACGGCCGCCTTCGCGTTGCGGACCGCGTCCTCGATACGGTGCTTGCGCTCCTTGAGCTCGACCTCGGTGGCCGCACCGACCTTGATCACCGCGACGCCACCGGCCAGTTTGGCCAGCCGCTCCTGCAGCTTCTCGCGGTCGTAGTCGGAGTCGGAGTTCTCGATCTCGGTGCGGATCTGGCTGACCCGGCCGGCGATCTGGTCGGACTCCCCGCCACCCTCGATGATGGTCGTCTCGTCCTTGGTCACCACGACGGAACGAGCGGTACCGAGCAGCTCCAGTCCGACGCCGTCGAGCTTGAGGCCGACCTCTTCGGAGATCACCTGCCCGCCGGTGAGGATGGCGATGTCGGTGAGCATGGCCTTGCGCCGGTCACCGAAGCCTGGAGCCTTGACGGCCACGGACTTGAAGGTGCCCCGGATCTTGTTGACGATCAACGCGGCCAAGGCCTCGCCGTCCACGTCCTCGGCGATGACCACGATCGGCTTGCCGGACTGCATGACCTTCTCCAGCACCGGGAGCAGATCCTTGAGGCTGCTGATCTTGGAGTTCACGATGAGCACGTAGGCGTCGTCGAGCACGGTCTCCATGCGCTCGGTGTCGGTCACGAAGTAGGGCGAGATGTAGCCCTTGTCGAACCGCATGCCTTCGGTGAGCTCGAGCTCCAGGCCGAAGGTGTTGGATTCGTCGACAGTGATGACGCCTTCCTTGCCGACCTTGTCCATGGCCTCGGCGATGATCTCACCGACACTGGTGTCGCCTGCGGAGATGGACGCCGTCGCGGCGATCTGCTCCTTGGTCTCCACGTCCTGGGCGGTAGCGGCCAGTTCGGCGACCAGGGCATCAACGGTCTTCTCGATGCCGCGCTTGAGCGACATCGGATTCGCGCCGGCGGTCACGTTGCGCAGGCCCTCCCGGACCATGGCCTGGGCCAGCACAGTTGCCGTGGTGGTGCCGTCGCCGGCCACGTCGTCGGTCTTCTTGGCGACCTCTTTGACCAGCTCGGCGCCGATCTTCTCGTACGGATCTTCGAGCTCGATCTCCTTGGCGATGCTCACACCATCATTGGTGATGGTCGGAGCGCCCCACTTCTTCTCGAGCACGACGTTGCGGCCCTTAGGGCCGAGGGTCACCTTGACGGCGTCGGCGAGCTGGTTCATCCCTCGCTCGAGGCCGCGTCGTGCCTCGGTGTTGAACTGAATGAGTTTGGACATGTTCTGCGCGAGTCCTCCCGCGTGCCGGCGGTTCTTTCGGTGCGCCGGCTAGTTGGCCTATGGGTATGGGATCTGTCGCCTCCCAGCGATGCCCGCGACGGACGTCCCTCTCGGGACTCACCGCTTGGTGAGGTAGCACTCTCCTACGGTGAGTGCTAACTCAGTTTTAGCACTCTACCCAGGCGAGTGCAAACATCCCGCTCGACTGCCAACTCCTCGGATGGGAGGGTCAGCGACTCGGAGGCGGCGAGGCGGCCCAGCGACTCACGGCGTCCTCCGCCGTGGGGACTGATCCGAAGACCTCGCTCGCTCGGCGAGTGTCGGCGACGTAGCGCCCGGTGGCGAAGTAGCGCAGCATCGCGACCATGTCCCCGATCGGCGGGTTGAAGCGTCCGATCAGGCCGCCCAGGCCCGAGACCAGGCCGAACGGGATCGCGGTGACGCGCACGGGATGGCCCAGCGCCGCGGCACTGAGCGCTGCGAGCTCGCGCATGCTGACCGCGCGGTCCCAACCCAGATCGATGTGCTCCCCGTCCGTGACGGGCGCGTCCACGAGCGTCGCGAGGGCGGCGGCGACATCGTCGGTGATCACGTAGGTCTGCCGGCTGTCGGGGGGCACCGGACTCAGGAGACGACCCTTCCGAGGCCCCCCGCCGGGCAGTGAGTCGGCCAGAAAGTCGAAAAAGGCGCCTGGTCGTAAGGACACGTACGGAACGCCGAGCTCAGCGAGTTTCCGCTCGGCGAGCGTCTTGTGCCAGAAGTGGGGGATCTGGGGCGTCTGGTCGCTGGTGAGGATCCCGCACAGCACGAACCGGCGGACCCCGGCGGCGCGCGCGGCCTCAGCGAGGTTCTGGTTGCCGATCACGTCGGTCTCGTCGGTGTCGGTCTTGCGGCGCTTGGTGTAGCCGGCCGCACTGCTCACCACGGCGTCGGCGCCCGCGAAGGCGGCGTCGAGGCTCGCCGGGTCGAGCATGTCACCGCGGACAACCTGGACGCCGGCGGCTTCCAGCTCGCTCGCATCGCTGCCGGGTCGGACCAGAGCTCGTACGGTCTTGCCGCGAGCTTGCAGGGCGCTGACGACCTGCCGGCCGAGATAGCCAGTAGCGCCGACGACGAGTACAGGAGATTCGGTCATGTTCGACGGGAACCGTTAGCATGCTCAGGATATTCCTCAGTAGGCTCACCAGGTGGCAGACGGCGACCAGCACGACCTGAACTGGGCGATCATCCGGCTGGCCCGCCGTCACCGTTATCGCGCGGGTCAGATCCTCGGCCCCGTCGGCCTGCACCCCGGCCAGGAGGCGGTCCTGCGGCTGCTCAACGACCGGGGCGAGCAGAGTCAGGCCCAGCTGGCGGCCGGTGTCGAGGTCGAGCCGCCGACCGTACACCGCAGCCTGCTGAGCCTGGAGCGTGCCGGTCTGGTGGACCGCCGGCCGTCGGAGCGCGACGGTCGGATCACTGTCGTGTCGCTCACCGAAGCGGGCCGCGACGCCCATCTCGAGGTTGCGGCAGCATGGAGGCAGCTCGCCTCGGAGACCGCCGCCGGGTTCACCGCGGCGGAGCGCCGTGATCTCGTCCGGCTGCTCGGCCGGGCCAGCGCCAACCTGACGGATGCCGGGGTCATCGGCGACTGCTAGCCAGGCAGTCGCGGCAGAACCCACCCGCGCCAGTCAACCGGAAACGCAGAGCCCCGCGGGAATCAGCCCACGGGAACCACAGAACCCAACCGCGGTCGGAAAACGCAGCAGCCAGGGCAGGGAACGGGGAATGCCGGGGCGGAAGAGCGAGTTGCCGCTAGTCATGGCCCAGTCGGAGATCACGCGCGCGGACGTGGGTCTGCGTTCTGAGCGCGGGCCGGTGCTGGGCTCCATCATGTTGAGCGTCGGGCTGATCGCCATCGACGCGACCATCCTGGCCACCGCCGTGCCCTCGATCGTCAACGACCTGGGTGGCTTCAGCCAGTTCCCGTGGCTGTTCTCGATCTTCCTGCTGACGCAGGCGGTCTCGGTCCCGATCTACGCCAAGTTCAGTGACATGTACGGCCGCAAGCCGATCATGCTCATCGGCATCGCGGTGTTCGTCCTCGCCTCGGTGCTGTGCGGGCTGGCCTGGAGCATGCCCGCGCTGATCGCGTTCCGAGCCCTGCAGGGCCTGGGCGCCGGAGCCGTCCAGCCAACGTCGATGACCATCATCGGTGACCTCTACAGCGTGGTCGAGCGGGCCAAGGTGCAGGGCTACGTGGCCAGTGTGTGGGCCATGTCGTCGGTCGTCGGCCCGACCCTGGGCGGGCTGTTCGTCGACTTTGTCAACTGGCGATGGATCTTCTTCATCAACATCCCGCTGGGTCTGCTGGCGGCCTGGATGCTGCAGCGCCACTTCCACGAAGACATCACGCGGACCAAACACTCCATCGACTACACCGGGGCCGTCCTGTTGACGGTCGGCAGCTCGCTGGTGATCTTCGCCCTGCTCGAAGGTGGTCTGCTGTGGCCCTGGCTGTCGGTCCCCAGCCTGGTGATCATCGGCACCGGCGTCGCGGCCCTGATTGCCTTCGGCTTCGTCGAACGGCGCGCCGCCGAGCCCATGCTGCCCGGGTGGATCTTCCGCCACCGCTTGATCAACGCCACCAACCTGGTCAGCGTCGCGGTCGGGGTGATCCTGATCGGACTCACCTCCTACGTGCCGTTGTACGTCCAGGGTGTGCTGGGCACGGGGGCCCTGGTCGCGGGCTTCGCCCTGGCCGCCCTCACCCTCGGCTGGCCGCTCGCGGCGTCGCTCGCGGGCCGTCTTTATCTCCGCCTCGGTTTCCGCAACACGGCGCTGATCGGCACCGTCGGAGCCCTCCTGGGCGGCGGGCTGCTGCTGCTGATCTCGCCGAGCACGTCGGTGTGGCAGATCGCCTTCACCTGCTTCGTCATCGGGCTCGGCATGGGCCTCATCGCCAGCCCCACCCTGGTGGCGGCGCAGAGCGCGGTCGAGTGGGAGAACCGGGGCGTCGTCACGGGCACCACGATGTTCGCCCGGTCGATGGGCAGCGCCCTGGGTATCGCGGTCTTCGGAGCCGTCGCCAACGCCGCCCTGGCCGGCCGGCTCTCCGGTGGGGAGGCGATGACCGCCAGCGACATTCCACCGGCGGCTCTCGACCAGGCTCTCGGGCTGGTCTTCGCCGGCATCGGGGTAACCGCCCTGATGATGGTCGTCGCCGTGCTGTTGATGCCGCGGGGCGACCGGCCCCAGCCGGAGGCTGCCGACTGAGCCGATGCGGCACCAGCACTCGGCCGTACGATGCCTCATGGCGCCCCGCCACAGTTGGCCCCGCTCAAAGGTGGGCGCTGCGCTGCTGATCGCCGTACTCGTCGCCGGCTGCAGTTGGGACGCCGAGGAGCCCGGCTTGTTCGGTAAACTGAGTGGCCCACCGAAGGGCTGGAACAGCCACAACTGGCCGACCGCGGTGCCGGCAGCCGAGCAGCTCGCCGACTACCTCGCCGTCACCGACAAGATCGTCCGGTAGGTCCCGCCGGCGTTGTCCAGGCTGTCAGACTGCGACCATGTCGACCGACCCGCTGCCGGATCCGGCGGTGGTGGTGCTGGTCGGGGCGGCCGGCTCCGGGAAAGTCGGTCTGGGCCGCGAGTCACTACCGGGCGACCGAGATCGTCTCCTCCGACGCGCTCCGGGCGGTGGTGGGCAGTGGGCCGGCCGACCTCGACGCCTCGCGCGACGCGTTCGACCTGCTGGAGCAGATCGTCTCCGCCCGGATCGCCCGCGGGCTGACCACCGTGGTCGACACCCTGGGTCTGGACGCCGATCGGCGGCAGTCCTACCTCGCGCAGGCCCGGGCGGCCGGTCTGCCCGCGGTTCTGGTGATCATGGACACCGCACCGGCGCTCTGCCGGGAACGCAACGCGCGGCCGCGACCGCCCCGTCCCTGCTCCCAGTCCTGACCGCCCAGTTGCGCAAGGTGGCCGAGTTGCGCGACTCCGGCGTTCGAGCGCCGAGCGGCTGGGACCGCGTGCTCCGCGTCACCCAGACCACCGCGCCACGCGGACGAGCCTGCGCCGGCGCCGCCGCCGGACGAGCCGGCCCGAGCGCGGACCCGACGAAGCCCGCAGGTGATCTTGCAGGTGTCGCGGTTCCCGTGGGGCGATGCGCCCGGACCCTGGCTGCGCGACCTGGCCCTGGCCGCCGCCGAGGTCGGATTCGCGGGAATCGCCCTGATGGACCACCTCATCCAGATCCCGCAGGTCGGTCGGGCCTGGGACCCGCTGCCCGAGCCGTGGGTGAGTCTGGGCTTCCTGGCGGGCCTGGACACCGAACTCCGACTCGGCACGCTGGTCTCGCCGGTGACCTTCCGCGCTCCCGGCATCATCGCCAAGACGGTCGCCACCCTCGACGCGCTGAGCGGCGGCCGCGCCTTCTGTGGCTTGGGCGCCGGCTGGTGGGCCCGGGAGCACGCCGCGTTCGGCTTGGACTTCGGCTCGGCGCCGGCGCAGCGGCTCGACCAGCTGCAGCGCTGCATCGAGATCCTGCGGGCCCTCTGGGCGCCCGGGACCAAGGCGTTCTCCGGCGCGTACGCGACCCTCCCGGAGACCACCTGCTATCCGCGGCCGGGCGGATCATATCCCGATCCTGGTCGGCGGATCGGGAGAGCGACGGACCCTGCGGATCGTCGCGGAGCAGGCCGACGGCTGCAACCTGCCGGCGGATCTGGCGGAGCTGCCCGACAAGATCGACGTCTTGCGTCGCCACTGCGCCGATGTCGGACGCGACCCGGCCGACGTCGAGGTGACGGTGCTCGACATTCCCGTCATCGGGCGCGATCGGGAGGACACGGCGAACCGGGTCGAGCGCCTGCGCGG
The DNA here is from genome assembly GCA_963791865.1 of uncultured Actinomycetota bacterium. GTDB lineage: Bacteria > Actinomycetota > Actinomycetes > Propionibacteriales > Propionibacteriaceae > Microlunatus. Next base: position 164,562 of record CAWBUC010000015.1, on the reverse strand, counting down.
GCGGACCCCGGCCGCCACCTTCGCCGCGCGGCGGCATGCCGGCACGCCCGCCGATCATGCCGCTCGGTATCGGGGCTTGGCCGACCTGGGGGTTCGCACCGTGTTCTGCTCGCTGCCCGACCTGACCGGCGCCGACGACCTCGACCGATGCCGCGACGTCCTGCGTGCGCTCCGCTGACCACTTCTGCTCGTCGGAAACGACTTTGGCGGCCTCACCTAATCTCGATGCTGATGGGGCGCGTCAGAGGTGCCACTACCCTCAAGGTGGTTTCGGTCGCGGTGGTCGGGATGATCGCCGCACTGGCTGGCTGCGCCCTGGTCGGGTCGCCCCAACCTGACCCGGCTGCGCCCACCCCGGGCGCAGCTTCCCTCCAGCCCGATCGACGCTCCCAAGCGGATCCTAGCGGCCGATCCTGAACGTGCCGACGCCGGCCACCGACGACGCTCCGCCGCTCGGCCTCGACGTCCGTTACATCGACGAGGACGGGAACTTCACAGGTGCTGCGGGTTCGCGACTTCCCGCGCTGAGCCGCCGTCTCGGTAATCGCTCGGCGGAAAGTCGGTAGCCGCTACGGATTCCCGGCGGCGCGCGACGCCCGATCGTTGTACCCATGAACGATCTTGCACGCCTGCCGTCGACGGCTGCGGCCGACCGCTTCGACGTCTTGGTCGTCGGGGCCGGACCGGCCGGCCTCAGCACCGGCATCGCCCTCCGTCGGGCCGGCGTCCGGGTCCTGGTGATCGACAAGCACGCCGGAATCTCGATCTTCCCCAAGGCCACCGGCCTACGCACGCGCGGGCTGGAGATTCTCCGGAGCTGGGGGCTGGAGGAGCCGCTCCGGCGGCGTGAGTTTCCGCTGCACCCGAGCCGTCTCGTTCAGCCGCAGCCTCGCCGACGCCGGCGGACGAGGTCCGCTCGTGGCTCCCGGAGGCGGAGACCACGGCGGCCAGCAGCCCGGCCAGCCACTCCTCGGTGGCTCAAGATCAACTCGAGGCGGTGCTGCTGGAACATCTGGTCGACCTCGGGCGGCGAGGTCCGCTTCCGTACCGAACTGGTCGACGTCGTCGACGACGGAACCCAGGTGACCGCCAGGCTCCTCGACCGGGACACCGATCGCACGGATCGCGTCGTCGCGCCATACCTGGTGGCAGCCGACGGAGCGGCGAGCCCGATTCGTGAGCGCCTCGGCATCGACTGGGTCTCCTACGGGTCCCGAGGTCGCGCAGGTCGCAGCGCTGGTGCACCTCGACCTGACCGGTCGGGTGCCCGGCGGCCTCGCCCTCGGCCACGCCATCAGCGATTCGGCGGGCGACGCCCTGTTCTTTCCGTCCGGGCCGCGCCGCTGGGTGTTCAATCTCGCCCTGAGCAACGTCGACGGCCCGTCGCCGGCCACCTGGACCCCGACGCAGTGGCGGCAACGACTCCGTCTGGCCGCCGGAGTGCCCGACGCCGACGTCGCGGTGCAGCGGATCTTCGCATGGGACTTCGGTGCCGCCGCGGCAGCCACCCTCTCGTCCGGTCGGGTCTTCCTGGTCGGCGACGCCGCCCACCGGTCGACCCCGGCCGGAGGCACCGGCACCAGCGTGGCCATCGCCGACGCCCACAACCTGGCCTGGAAGCTCGCCTGGGTCATCCGCGGCTGGGCGGACGAGTCGCTGCTGGACACCTATCAGGCCGAGCGGGGTCCGGTGGCGCATCGTGCCGCCGGCGCTCGATGGAGGCCGGAGGTCGACCCGACGCAACGCCTGGCCGATGACCTGGCCGCGGTGTACCGCTCGGCCGCGCTGGCCGCGCAGCGGACCGCTCGACGGCGCCGAGCCGAACCTGGCCGTCCTGGACGGACGGCCGGGGGCCCGGGCCCCGCACGTGTGGATCACCCGGCGGGGCCGCCGGCTCTCCACCCTGGACCTGTTCGAGGGTCGTCTCACGGTCCTGGCCGGGCCCGACGCCGACTGGGCGCGCTCCGGGGCAGGACGCCTGCGGGCCGAACTGGCTCCCGTCCGGACGGTCACCGCCGGCCGCGACATCCGCGATCCCGGGCGGCGACCTGTTGGACCGTTTCGGGCTCAGCGCGACCGGAGCAGTGCTGGTGCGTCCCGGACGGCTACGTGGTCTGGCGCGCTCCCGACGGGAGGCTTCGGCGCTCGGGAACGGCTCATCGAGGCGGCCCAGGCGAGCCTGGGTGCATCAGTCGCTCCCGAGAACTGCTCGCCGTCGCCTGACGCGCCCTGGTGCTCACGCCAGCACTAGAGGATGTCCCGCGGCAGTTCGCTCGACCGGCACGAGCACGACGTCCTGCAGGCGCCAGTCCAGCTCGGCGCAGCCGGTCCGGGCCGCCTCCACGTTCGGCCAGATCGAGCCGTCCGGACCGCGGCACCACAAAGGCCTCCGCGTGGAAGACGTGCCCCTCGTCCCGCACCCTGGCCCCGGCGTCGGCGACCCAGTCCAGGCCGCGGAGGTAGTCGTTGATCTCGTCGATCACCGGATGCGGCCGGGCGTCGTCGAAGGTCGCGGCCCGGGCGTCCATCAGGTCGGTCACCGCGCCTTCGTGTTCTTGATCCCGTCACCCAAGATCGTCACCGCGATGAACAGCGCCGCGACCGCGTCCAGCCACCACAGCCCGAGACCGATGCCGGTGACACCCATGATCGAGCCGAGCGGCGGTCATCCAGTCGGCCTTGTTCATGTCGGCGTCGGCGTAGAGCACCTTGTCGTGCAGGTCGTCGGCGAGCTTCATCTTGAGATGGCCCAAGATCACCGGCGGGACTCCGGTGACCACCATCGCGCCGATCATCAGCCAGCCGAGCCAGAACACCTGGCCGAACAGCTGCTACGGTGCCGATCGTCGGATGCTCGGCGGTGATCAACACCAGCGCCGAGTCGATGATCAAGAACGTGCCCATGGTGCTCAGCGCCACCGCCGCCACGAGATGCCCGACGCCGATGGAGCGGTGATACCCGTACGGCCAGGAGGGACGTGGGGCGCGTCGGACGATCCGGACCGCCACCAGGAAGGCGATGGCGGAGCCAAGGACAGGCAGTCCTCGATCCAGGCGGCCTTCATGGCCTGGGAGTTGCCGAGCACCAGACCGACCAAGGTGATCGCTCCGGCGAGGAAGGCCAGCGTGATCCACTCCAGCCGGATGGCCCGGCGGAGCAGTCTCTTGCTGCCGCGGTGGCAGGGTGGTTCGGCTCGGGCACGGTGCTCATCTCTGGCCCGCCGCATCGGTGGTCAGCAGGAAGCGCTCCAGCTCCACGAGAAACGCGTTCTCCCCCAGCGGCGCCGCCATCACGTGGTCCTGCTTGCCCTCCGGTGTTTCCTCAGCGAGGTAGGGCTTCGTGATGGCGGCCTTCTCCACCCACGGGGTCTTCGCCGTGAGCCCACCCACCACGAGGTCCAACTCGCCCCGCTCCAGCCGGCCGATCAGCGCCTCCTCGCCGCCGCGGGTCCACTCGACCCTGGCATCGAGAGTCTGCGGCGAACCGCCGGACCAGATCGGCCTCGATGCCGGTCGGCTCTCGTTCGGCGTCCCAGACGATCCACGGCTCGCTCGGCGAGGCCCCGACCCGCAGGACGCCGCCCCGTACGCGCTGGAGGGTGTGGTCCGGATCGCTCGGGATGGTCAGCCCGCAGCCGGCCAGAGCCGTGAGCAACAGGCCAAGGAGCAGCAGGAACGCGAATCGGCTACCGACCGCGGACACGGCTCACTTCTTCGGCTTCACTCCCACCACCGGGCAATCGGCCCCGAGCAGGATGGCCTGCGCCGAGCTGCCGGTGATCAACTTCCCTACCGCGGACCGCTTCCGCAGGCCGATCACGATGAGGTCGGCGTCGATGTCGCTGGCCGTGCTGAGGATGTTCTCCGAGGCCGGCAAGCCGTCGGTCGGTCGCGGATCTCGTGCTCGATCCCCTCCTCCGTGAGTTGCGTATCCAGGGCGTCGATGTCTTGGGCCGAGGCGAACTGCGGGTGGGAGTAGTCCCCGTTCTTCCCGGTGTTGATCACGGTCAGACTGCCGCTCATCGTCTTCGCGTAGTCGATCGCCCAGTCCACGGCCGCCAAGCCTTCCGGCGTGGGAATGTAACCGACAAGGATCTTCATACGGCTCACCCTAGGGGCCGGGGCGGTTGAGGACTCAGGGCAGGAGATGGACCGCGAGGGGCAGCACCGAGGTGGCCCCGGCGTCGGCCAGCAGCGCGCCGGCAACCGTCATCGTCCAGCGGCTCCGTACGGTGTCGTCGACCAGCAGGACTCCGTCCGTCGAAGCGGACGCCGGGTTCTAGCCGGGTGCGGTAGAGCAGATCCTTGGCCCGGACCGCCGACGCCGCATCCGCGTCGGGCGGCGGTCCGGTGACCGCGAGCGCATCGACCAACGGCAACCGGCCGACCTCGGCCAGGTGAGCCGCCAGCGAGCGCACGAAGATCGGGAACCGGCGGGACGGCATCGGCACCACCGCGACCGGACGCTCCCACGACCGCGACCAGCGGCGCAGCACGTCGACCAGTGCGGCGAGCAGCTCCGGTGGGGCCGGCGCATCGGTCTGCCACAGCTTTCCCAGTTCCTCGCTCCAGGCCGGGTCGTCGGCGAACGCGAGGGCGCGGCCGGGGGCCAAGAACGTGATCTTGCCCTTGCGGTCCGGCAGTCCGCTCGGCCACAGCTTGCGCGGCTCGATCACCACGTCGAGGCCACGGAAGAAGCGTGACGCCTCCGACACCGTCGCCGGCTCGGGACGCGCGCCCGGATCCGGGCAGGGTGCCGGTGCACACCGAACACCGGCCGCAGGGGCCCGGGATCGGGGTCGTCGAGGGCCTGCTGCAGAAACTCCATCAGGCAGCCCGCGCCGGCGGCGTACCGGCGCATCAGATCGGCCTCCGCAGCCCGGACGCGACGCAGCGCGGCCCACTTGGCCTCGTCGAAGTACCACGGCTGACCCGTCGCGACCCAGCCTTCGCGGAGCGCGTTCGGCCGAGCCGTCGACGGCCAGGATCTTGAGCAGACCCTCGACCCGGGTCCGCCGGATGCCGGTCGCCGACTCGATGCCCGGCACGCTCCGCGGCTCGGCGCCGATGCAGTCCAGGATCTGCTCCATCTGGGGCTCGTCCGGGATGCCGGCGGTGGCGAAGTACTGCCAGATCCGCTCGTCGGACTCCGCCGGCACCAAGACCGCCAGCGCGTCGTCCAGGGCCCGGCCGGCCCGCCCGACCTGTTGGTAGTAGGCCACCGGCGAGGCGGGTGAGCCGAGGTGGATGCAGAAGGCGAGATCCGGCTTGTCGTAGCCCATGCCCAGGGCCGAGGTGGCCACCAGGGCCTTGACGTCGTTGCGGCGCAGCCGATCCTCCAGCTCCTCCCGATTGGCGGTCTGGCCCGAGTAGGCGGCGACGTCCAGCCCGAGACTGCCGCAGGAACCCGGCCACGCGCTCGGTCTCGGCGACCGTGAGGACGTAGACGATGCCGGATCCCGGCAGGGCCCGCAGGGCGTCGGCCACCCAGGCGTACCGCTCCAGAGCCGAGAGCCCCGGCACCACCGCGAGCCGCAGCGACGCGCGGGCCAGCGATCCGCGCAGCGTGACCGAATCCTCGCCGAGCTGGGCGGCCACGTCGGCGGTGACCCGTTGGTTGGCCGTGGCGGTCGTGGCGAGCACCGGCGTGCCGGGCGCGAGGGCCAGCAGGGTGCGGGTCAGCCGCTGATAGTCGGGTCGGAAGTCGAAGCCCCAGTCCGAGACGCAGTGGGCCTCGTCGATGACCAGCAGGCCACAGGCCTCGAGCAGGTCCGGCAGCTGAGCGGCGAAGGCGGGATTGGCCAGTCGCTCCGGCGAGATCAGCAGGACGTCGAGAGCCCCGCCGCGGAGCTCGGCCAACACCGACTGCCACTCGTCGGTGTTGGTCGAGTTGATCGTGGCGGCCCGCAGCCCGGCACGCGCCGCGGCGGCGATCTGGTCCCGCATCAGGGCCAGCAGCGGCGACACCACCAGGGTCGGCCCGGCTCCCTGCTGACGGAGGGCCGCCGTCGCCGCCCAGTACACCGCGGACTTTCCCCAGCCGGTCGCCTGCACCACCAGTACCCGCCGACGGTGCTCGACGAGCTCGACCACGGCCCGGGCCTGGTCCGGACGGGGCCGTGCTTCTGGCCCGGCCATCGCTGCGATGGTCCGGGCGAGGATCTCTTCGGTGGCCTGGCTGGTATCGGTGATGGGCACGCGCCCCATGCTGCCGCTCCCGGCCGACACTTGAGGCATCGATCAGCACATCTGTGGACAGGGACCCGGCGTGCCCCGAACCTGTGGACAGGCCAGCCGAAGCTCAGCCGCCGGCGACGGCGGGGATGATCGAGACCTTGGCGCCGTCGGCGATCTCGGCTTCCAGACCGCCGATGAAGCGGACGTCGTCGTCGCCGACGTACACGTTCACGAACCGGCGCAGGGCCCCGGTGTCGTCGAGGACCCGGGTGCGGATGCCCGGATGATCGGACTCCAGGGAGTTCAACACCTCGGCCAGCGTCGAGCCCTCAGCCGACACCTCACCCGACCCGCCCGTGTAGCTGCGGAGGATGGTGGGGATCCGGACCGTTGCGGTCATCTGGTTGCTCAGCCCTTCCAGAACTCGGTGAACGCCTCGTAGCGAGGCGGAATCGTGGTCTTCGGTCCGACCCTATCCGCCACCGCGTCGAGGGTCTTCAGACCGTCGCCGGAGTTGATGATCACGGTCTCCTTCGCCGGATCCAGCTTGCCGTCGGCGACGAGCTGGGCCGTCACACCGACCGTCACCCCACCGGCGGTCTCGCCGAAGACGCCCTCGGTCCGGGCCAGCCGCTGGATGCCCTGCACCACCACGTCGTCGTCCACGTCCGCGACCACGCCGCCGGTGCGGCGCACGACGTCCAGCACGTACGGCCCGTCCGCGGGGTTGCCGATGGCCAACGACTTGGCGATCGTGTTCGGCCGGACCGGTTGGACCACGTCGTGTCCGGCCCGGTAGGCCTGGGCGACCGGTGAACAGCCGGTGGCCTGGGCCCCGAAGATCGTGTACGGCTTGGCCTCGACGAGGCCGAGCGTGATCAGCTCGGTGAAGCCCTTGTCGATCTTGGTCAGCTGGGCGCCGGAGGCCACCGGGATCGACGACCTGGTCCGGCAGCCGCCAGCCGAGCTGCTCGGCGATCTCGTAGGCCAGGGTCTTGGAGCCCTCGGCGTAGTAGGGCCGTACGTTCACGTTGACGAACGCCCAGCCCTCCTCCTCGGCGGCGATCTCGCTGGCCAGCTTGTTCACGTCGTCGTAGGTGCCCTCGACGGCGATCAGGGTGGTGTCGTACACGGCCGAGGCGATGATCTTCTGCTGCTCGAGGTTCTTGGGCACGAAGACCACCGAGCGGATGCCGGCCCGGGCGGCCGCGGCGGCGACGGCGTTGGCCAGGTTGCCGGTGGACGGGCAGGCCAGCACCCGGAGGCCGAGCTCACGGGCGGCGGAGAGCGCGACGGCCACGACCCGGTCCTTGAAGGAGTGGGTGGGGTTGCCCGAGTCGTCCTTGACCCACAACTGCCGCAGGCCGAGATCAGCCGCGAGGTTCTGGGCGTCGATCAGGCGGGTGAAGCCCGGATCGGTCGACCGGAACGAGGCGATGTCGCTCGGCACCGGCAGCAGCGGCGCGTACCGCCAGATGGAGCGAGGGCCGGCCTCGATCTCGGCTCGCGTGATGGTCGGGAACGCGTAGCCGACCTCGAGCGGACCGAAGCACTCCAGGCAGGCGTAGAACGGGCCGAGCGGGCTGTGGGCGCCGCAGGCCCGGCAGACCAGGTGGGTGGCGTTGCCGAAGGCGCCCGGACGACAGTCCACGGGGGCGAGTTCGGGGCTGACCGCAGTCATGAGCAGATCCTTCATCATCTGTCGTGATCGGCTCTCGATCACGCCGGAGTTGGCACCGCGGCCGATTCTGCTCGGCTGGTTGCCGGGGAGTCGCCGGGCCGGTCCCTCGTCCCCTCTGGATGAACAACTCCACCCTAGGCTGGCCCGCTTGTCTCCCGCACACGCCCGTCCGCATCCTGGGAACGTCGACCACCATTCGAGACGGCCAGGCAGAGCTGCCTCCGGAGCCTGTCGAACGGGTGCCCGACTGTCGAAGGGATACCGACTTGTACGAAATCAACCCCCAGGCGACTCTTGACCATCATGCCGATCTCATCTGCCGACACCAGCCTCGACACCTCGCCGAGCGGGCCGCGCACGCCACCGGAGTGGCTCCGCGCCGTCGGCAACGCCGTCAACCTGACCACGCCGCTGGGCCTGCTCATCGCGCTGGCCGGTCGGGCGAGTTTCCGTCGCGGCCCGGGCGGCCTGGTGCTGTGTGAGGGCTACCGGTTCGCGTTCCCGGTCGCGGGCGCCTTCACCATCGGCAACGTCCTGACCACCGGGCAGCACGTGGGAGGCCAAACTCCGGGAGTACCCCGGACTGCTGCGGCACGAGGAGCGGCACAGCTGGCAGTACCTCTACTGCCTCGGCCTGCCGTTCTTCTTCGTCGTACACCGCCTGCATGGGTTGGTCGATGCTGCGCACCGGCGACCGCGCGGCGGGCAACTTCTTCGAGACCCAGGCCGGGTCTGGAGCTGGGCGGCTACCGCCGCTACCCCACCCGTCCGCTCCGGGAGGGCATCCGCGACCTACTGGATCGGATCCGCCGGCTCGTCGGTTGAGGTGGCGAAGCGGCGGGCGGCTCGGCGGACCGAATCCGGCACCGGCCGATCGCCGGCGTCGGGATGCGGAACCGGCGGTCCCGCGACCGTGACGAGCGGAATGCACCCCGGCCCACACCGTGCGATCCTCGCCGTCGTCCGGAGCGACCGACGGTCCGCCGGTGCGCACCTTGACGCTGACCTGATCCAGCCGGACCCGCAGGACGCTGGTCGCCGCCAGTTCCTTCCGCGAGGACCGACGAACCTCGGCCGACCGCCCCGGCAGCAGATGGTCGACGAGGATGTCCAGGGCCCGCTCCTGCTCGGCGCCGGCGAGCACTTCGGGAACGCCGAAGACCACGGCGCTGCGATAGTTCATGGAGTTGTCGAAGGTGGACCGCGCGACCACCAATCCGTCGAGGTGGGTGATCGCGGCCGAGATCGGCTGACCGGCGGCGCAGGCCCGCAGCAGCCCGGCCCCGGTGGAGCCGTGCAGCAGGAGCCAATCCCCGTCACGGGCGCAGGCGAACGGCAGCACCACCGGAGCCCCGTCGCGGACGTAGGCGACGTGCGCCACCAGCGCGGTGTCCACGATCTCCTCGAGCACCGATCGGTCGGTGCTCTGTCGCTCGGCCAGACGCCGAACGCGCGTAGTCGCCGAGACGGGGAGTTCTCTCGCGTCCGCCGAAGAGTCCGCGGTCGTCAACGCCAGCGGACGTCGAGCGACTCCGGTCCGCGCTGGTCCCGGCTGATGAGGACGTCGCTGGCGTGTCCGTCGGTCCCGGCTCCGATCGCTCGCCGGCACCAGATCACGACCGCTGCGACAGGGTCGCCAGTTCCTTCCGGAGCTGCTGGTACGCCAGTCGATTGCCCGAGCTGCCGGGTGGCCGACATGTAGGTGTCAGTGGCGACGAGATGCCGCAGCCGGTCCAGGTCGGCGTAGAGCTTCTCGGCGCGGAGGGTCTCGCGCATCTCGGCGACTTCGATGCGGATCGTCGTCGAAGTCCGGATCGTGCCCGCCGTGCTTGGCCGCCCATTCGGTCAGCTGTTCGAAGCGGTCGGCGACCGGCTGCCGAGGCCGATGGACAGCGAAGAAGATGGCGACGGCGAAGAAGAGGGCGACGACGACCCACGAGCTGAATTGCTCCAGATCGATCACGTCCCCTCCTCACCGAGGAAGCCGCTGATGATCTGTTGAGTTTACCCCCGAAGCCCGACGCTTCGGCCAGGGCAAATTCAGGCGTCGATCGTGAGGTCGATCCCCAGCCGCTTCGCGGAGCGGTTGCGCTGGCGGGTGGCGCGCAGCCGGCGGAGCCGTTTGACGAGCAACGGGTCCTGGGCCAGCGCCTCGGGTTTGTCGATCAACGCGTTCAGCACCTGGTAGTACCGGGTCGCGGACATGCCGAACTTGTCCCGGATCGCCTGCTCCTTGGCCCCGGCGAACTTCCACCACTGCCGCTCGAAGGCGAGAAGCTCGGCGTCCCGCTCGTTCAGCTCGCCGATCGGGCCTGTCGTGTGATCGACTCCCGCATCCACTCCCGCTTCCATGGGCCTCATGGTAGGGGCAAATCACACCGATGTCATTCGTTCGCACGGGCCGGCGATGCGATTGACTTCCTTCGGTGAGCAACCACGTTGATCGAGTCATCCGCTGGGGGATCCTGAGCACCGGCCACATCGCGTCGGTCCTCGCCCGCGATCTCGCTCTGCTCCCCGACGAGGCCGAGCTCGCGGCGGTCGGGTCACGGAGCCTGGCCAAGGCGGAGGCCTTCGCCGAGCAGTACGGGGTCGACCCGCGCCTACGGGTCGTACGAGGAGCTCGTGGCCGACCCCGATCTCGACGTGATCTACGTGGCCTCGGTCCACAACGACCACCTGTCCTCGGCCCGGCTGTGCCTCGAGGCCGGGAAGGCGGTGCTGGTGGAGAAGCCGCTGACCGTCTCCGCGGCCCAGACGGAAGAGCTGCTCGACCTCGCGCGTCGAGCGGGGCCTGTTCGTGATGGAGGCGCATGTGGAGTCGGACGAATCCCCTGCTCCGCAAGGGCGCCGAGATCGTGGCCTCGGGCGAGCTCGGCCCGGTCCGGCACGCGGCGGCCTCGTTCGGGTTCGCGTTCGACGGCGACCCGTCGCACCGGCTGCTCGACCCGGAGCAGGCCGGCGGCGCCATCCTCGATCTGGGCGTCTACCCGGTTCACCTGGTCAATCTGTTCCTGGGCGAACCCAACCGGCTGATCGGTACGGGCAGCCGCGGGGAGACCGGCGTCGACGTCCACGCGGCGGCCACCCTGGCGTACGACGCGACCGATCGGCGGCCCGCCGCCACCGCGAGCGTGGTCTGCTCGCTGGTCGACCGATCTCCCGACCCGCCTCGAGATCTTCTGCGCGGGCGGCTCGTTGCGCTACGACAACATGATCCTGCCGGCCGAGTTCGAGCTGAGGCGCGCGTGGAGCGGAGGAGCCGGAGCGCTTCGTCACCCAGTGGCCGGGCGGCGGCTACACCTTCCAGATCCAGGAGGTCATGCGCTGCCTGCGCAGCGGAGAGGTCGAGACCCCGCTGGTGCCCTGGGCCGACACCCTCGCCGTGGCGCGCACCCTGGACCACTGGCAGGCAACTATTCCTGCCTGAGCGGCCGTGGGCGATACGCTGGCCGCCGTCTGCTGGCGTGGCGCAATTGGCAGCGCACCTGTCTTGTAAACAGGTGGTTGGGGGTTCGAGTCCCCCCGCCAGCTCGATGCATCACTCCTGGTCAGCCGCGGTTTCGTTCGTGCGGCTCACGGGCAACCAGTGGCGGAAGGGAAGCGCACGAGGCGACGCACCGACTAGCGCCTCCTCGCACTCCCATCGTCCAGACTGTTGCTGCCAGAGACTTCAGTCCCGTTCCTGGAGAGCTCGGCCTGCAGTTTCGCCTCGAGCCGGCGTTGCGCCTCGCGTATCTCGGCCACGGAACTGCGCAACAGCGCAAGTTCGTTGACCACTCGTCTGTGCCGCGCGCGACCTGAGGCCCTGTCGATAAAGCGGAGCCCGCGCGTGACCCACCTCTCGGCGACACCCCCGCCAGCTTGTGGCGGCGGGCCGTCGGGGATCGGGGATGGCGGAAGGGGCCCGGCCGGGCTCAGGAGGGAGATCGCAAGCCCAACCCAGTCCGCCCGGGCGATCACCGCAAGATGCTTCGGGGTCACCCTCGTCAGTCCGGCTGGGTCAACGTCGGCGACCAGTGGATCGGCGAGCAAGTCGGAGAGTCGTCGCAACGCCCGCGTCCCAGCAACAGGACCCGCCCTGATGATCGCCTTGAGATGTCCTTGGGTCATCAAGACCCTGGGTAGGACGACGTGGGAGATGATCTCCCGGCGCTCGGATTCGGGGAGGTTGCTCTCCCGCAGGGCAGTGAACATCGAGCGCAGGATCCGCTCGTTCTTCTCGATCCGCGTCGCCGGAGTGTTCGCCCGCTTGGACAGGTGAGCGGGTTCGTTCGGGTCGTCGGCGTGCTGCGTCAGGTAGTAATAGTCGTATCCACCGAGCTTGAGGAACCGCGCCGCGTTCACGATGTAGGAGAAGGAGAAGCTCACATCTTGTCCGGAGGGAAGTCCCTCGTCGAACCGGAGCTGCTGGCGCTCGATCTCGGCCCGTCGGAAGACCTTGTGGACCGTCAGCGTCGACAGTGCCTGTACGCGGGGCACTTCAGCGTGCGGCTGGCGGACGACACAGAGCGCGCCACGCCCGTTGACCGGGACCTGGTTGAGAGCCACCCAATCGGCTGGCGTCCTGGCCACTGCGTCGGCAACGCGCTCCAGGGCCAGGTTGCCGATGGTGTCGTCGGAGTCTATGAAGAAGACGTACTCGCCGGTGGCTTCATCGAGGATGCGGTTCCGCGGGCGGGCGGCGCCGCCGGAGTTTGTCCCCAACGAGATCACCCGGAAGAACCCCGGATCAGCGGCCAGCATCTTCTCGAACTCCGCCAAGATTGCCAGCGTCTCCGGCTCCGAGCTGCCGTCGTCGGCGATGATGATCTCGAAGCGATGCCGCGGGAAGCTGGAGTTGATCACCGACTGGAGACAGTTCCGCAAGAGGGACCTGCCGTTGAACACCGGGATTCCGACGGTGAAGAGCCTTTCTGACGGTTGGGGGCGAGTGGTCGCATCGACGACTTCTCCCATACGTCGAACCTCCAAACTCCGTGCGTCCGACCATCGAACCGGACTTTGATCCAGTACTGCATTGGTTGCCAATGTGTGAGATCAGGCCCTGACACGCAGGAATTCCCACCGATGGCGTTGTCGCAGTCTGCAGCATCGTCTCCTCAAGGGTGCCCCACCAGCCTGAAGATGGCGGATTCATCCCGCGTGTCCGGAGTTTCTCGCAGGGTCGATCGGTGTCGTGGTCGATGTCAGTGGGCTCGATTACAATCGTTGCTATGTTCGATACCACCGGGAGGGCTGTCGAGGTCGTGGATCTGGCGGGGCTGCCGATCCACGAGCTGGGCGGGCGGGTGGAGCAGAACGCAGTGAATAGGCGTCGCGAAGAGGCGGAGGGTCTGGTGCTGGCGGCGGCCTGGGCGGACGCTCATGATCGGCTGACCGAGGGCCCGTTCAGCCCGCAGGTGGAGCGGTCCTGCTTCTACGGTGGTAAGGGCACGCCGATGGTGGCGGAGTTCTGCGCCGGCGAGTTCGCCAGCTTGCAGCGGTTGCCGTACCACCAGGGGCGGGCGATGATCGCGGACGCGTTAGATCTGCGGCATCGGCTGCCGTTGTTGTGGCGGCAGACGGTGGCCGGGGAGGTGATGGCTTGGAAGGCGCAGAAGGTTGCGCAGGCGACCCGGGAGCTGGCCACCGAAGCCGCGGCGGAGGTGGATGCGGCGATCTGCGGGCTGGTGGAGTCGCTGTCGTGGTCGCGGTTTCAGAAGATTCTGGCGGCGGCGGTGTTGGAGGCCGATCCGGAGTTGGCGGCGGAGCGGGCCGAGCGGGCCCGGACGGCACGGGAGGTGTGGCTGTCGCAGTGTGAGGACGGTCTGAAGACGTTGATCGCCCGGCTGGACGCCGGCGACGGCCTGTTGTTTCTGGCCGCGGTGAACCGGATCGCCGACATTCTGCGAGCTGAAGGTGATACGGATCCGGTCGGGCCGCGGCGGGCGAAGGCGGTCGGCCTGTTGGCCCGGCCGGCCGAGGCGGCGGCGTTGTTGGCCGCGCACCGCGACGACCCCGATACCGACCAGCCCGGCGAACCGGCTGATCCCGAACCGGCGCCCGATGTCGACCTGAATCTGGGCGACCAGAACCCGTCCGACGACATCGTCGACGATTGGCCCGACGATCACGAGCCGGACGCGCCGGCGCCTGGCGACGAGGCCGCAGAGGATGCCGTAGCGGACGTGGCCCGAGAACATCATCTGTCGGACGAGTCCGCCGAGCCGCCCGTCGAGCCGCCGATCGACGACGAGACGGCCCCGGTGCCGGATCCGCAGGCGGTCGCGGAGCAGGCGCACACCAGTCTGGGCGTGGATTCACCGTTCGGAGACCTCACGGCAAAGGGTCTGCGGGCGGTCCGACCGCGGGTGGTGTTGTCCTTCCACCTCTCCGACGCGGCGGTCCGCGACGGCCACGGCGTGGTCCGGTTGGAGGGCGGCGACCCGATGACCCTCGACCAGCTCCGCGACTGGCTGGCGCAGACCGGGTGTGTGGTGCAGGTGCGGCCGGTGAGCATCCCGGCCGATACCGAACCGGTCGACGGCTACGAGATCCCGGCCCGGGTGCGGGCCGCGGTGCGGCTGCGGGAGATCGCCGACACCTTCCCGTGGGGCAGTTGCACCACCGCCACCATGGATCTCGACCACTCCGAGCGTTACGTGGCCCCCGACGACGGTGGGCCACCGGGCCAGACCGGCGTCGACAAACTGGGGCCGCTGACCAGAAGCCCGCACCGGGCCGCCACCCACGGCAAGTGGCGAAAACACCAACCCAGTCCCGGCCTCTATGTATGGCGATCACCGCACGGCTGGATCTACCTGGTCACCAACCACGGCACCCTCGCCCTCGGCCGAACCGCGTACGCGCACGCCGTCTGGCAGGCCGCCGTACGCGAACCCGTCCCCGCCGCCTGAAGCGGGCTCGACCGGTCGCGCGGCATCGGGACCAGGAAGGCGATCAGCAGACCGACGACGCTGACGCCCGTTGATCATGGTGCTCATTGCTGCTCCTCCCCCGATTGGGGGACACGCCTCTCATCCGTGCGCTCAGCTGATCGGCCGATCCCCGGATCGCTTCCCGACCGGCAAAGTTGAGGTTGTCGGCGCGGGGGGGCGCCACAGACCAGATGGATGGCTGAAGGGGACAGCCACCTCTCGGGAGGGTGAGGAGTCGTCAGGGGCGGCTCCTCACCCAGCAAGCGGGGTCGACGGGCCAAGGGGGAGCCCGTCGAGACACGGCGGCTGCCGGGGGAGCACGCCGAACGGGGAACGGCCGAGAAGTTTCGGGGGAAGCTCGGGGCCGATGCAAAGAACGGGCGAGGAGTCGTCGGGGGTCGACTCGTCAGCCAACGGCAAGGGCGAGAGGTCGCGGGGGGCGGCCTCTCGCCCTGTTGCATTTGGTCTAACTCTTGACTCGGAGTCTGTTGCTCCGCGGGGTAGTGGTGGTTCTTCGGGAATCGAACTCCGGTCTCAACGATCACCCTCAGCGGCGCTCAGTCACCGGCCAGGAACGTACTCGGGGCCGAAGTGCTCGGCGACGAACGCGGCAATCTCCGCTGGCGTCGCCTGTCCGGACGGCCATAGCCTGTCGTACCTCTATCGCCAGCTCGTTCGGCGCGTCGAGTTCCAGGGCGATGCCGTCCGGATCGCGGAAGTTCAGGTGGTACCCCATCTCCATGTCCCGGATGGGGGTGTAGGTGACGCCGTGCTCGTCGAAGCGGCGCTCCCAGGCTTCGAGCTCTTCCCGCGAGGACGCGACGAGGCCGAGGTGGTCCAAACCGGTGTTGAGCTCGGTGAAGGATCCGCCGCGCGCTCCCTCGTGCCGGATCAGCCCAACGTGAACCCGGTGCCGGGGTGCATGCAGATGCGGCCATAGCCCACGTCCATCACGACCACGAAGTCGAGCACCTCGGTGTAGAAGCGCTGGCTGGCGTCGAGGTCGGTGACCGTGAACGCCACGTGCGACACGCCCGCGAACGTGACCATCACCGCCACTACCTTGGCGGGTAGCGGAAGTAGTAGTAGCGGTACCACGGCCCGAGCCGCCACGGCAGGGCGTACCCGGTGGCCGGCCAGGTGAGCGACCTGCCGATCATGCGTAGGATCTTGGCCGATGTCCGCATCGGGACCTCCTTCAGACGACGTGCCTCCCGAGTACGGTCGCACCGGGCCGCACGACGTTCGCGTGGGGCAAATCCCCCATCACGAGTGAGAATCGTCGGTCGCGACGATGAGCTCACGCGATCCGCGATCTGCTCGATGCGACCCGCGCAGGTGCGACGACCACGCTGCGTGCGTCGAGGGTGAGCCGGGCATCGGGAAGACCACCCTGCTCGAGGCCGCTGCACAGCTGGCCACCGGCTTCCGCTGCCTGTGGGTGCGGGGCGCGGAATCGGAGTCGGTTCTGGCTCACGCGGGACTCCTGCAGGCCCTCGGGCCGGTGCGGGAGAAACTGGCCGAGATACCTGGTGCGCAGGCCACCGCGCTGTCCCTCGGCTCTCGGGTGGGGACCAGCGGCAGCACCGGCCGAGCGCTTCCTGGTGGCCGGGGCGGTGCTGTCCCTGCTCGCGGCGCTATCCGAGCGCACACCGGTGCTGGTCCTCGTCGACGACCTGCAGTGGGTCGACCGGGAGTCGGCGGCGGCCCTCGGCGTTCGCGGCCCGTCGCCTCCGCGAGGACGCGGTGTGCTTCGTCTGGGCGGCGCGGACCGGCTCGATTGCCAGCCGGATTCGTGACCGGAGATGCCCGTGCTGACGCTAGCCGGCCTGTCCGGCGCCGACGCCGCGGCCCTGGTCCCGGATCGCGTTGCGGACGGAGTTGTCGTGCGTTTGGTCGACGACACGGGTGGCAACCCGCTCGGGATCCTCGAGATCGCGCGCCGCCTCACCGACGCCCAGCGGCGGGTGCCGCACCGCTGCCCGAGGCCCTGCCCGTCGGCGATCGTCTGGAGATGGTTTACGAGCAGCAGCTCGAGCATCTTGTCGCGCACCGGCCCGGCGCGCCGTCCTGCTGTCCGCGCTCAACCGCTCGGGCACCTCGGCGACGGTGGCCGCAGCTCTGGCCCGGGACGAGCGTGACGTTGCCGCCGCGCTGGACGAGGCCCAGGACCGCGGCGTGTTGGTGCGTCGCGGCGCGGAAATCGGCTTCCGCCATCCCCTCCTGCGCGCGACGGCGGTGGCATCGGCGTCGCCGGCGCAGAAACGCTCGGCCCATCGCGCTCTGGCGCAGGCTCTCGCCGCCGAGCCACTGTCGCTCGCGGGGACCTGGCACCGAGCCGAAGCTGCCGCCGGCCCCGACCCGCAGCTCGCCGCCGACCTCGTACGGGCCGCGGACCAGAGCCGGAGCCGACAGGGGTACGCCGCCGCGTCGGCCGCGATGGAGCGAGCTGCGCTGCTCACCGACGATGCCGCCTTGACCGCTGACCGGCTGGCGACCGCGGCGGCAGACGCCTTTCTGGCGGGAGACGCCGAGCGAACGAGGTCACTGGTGGCTCGCGTGCTGGACCGGTCGAGTCCACCCCGGCGAACACGGCCGGGCCCTGTTCACGCTCGGAATGCTCGAGCAGTACGCCGGCTCCATACCCGATGCCGTCGAGCTTCTCGCCTCCGCCGCCGAGCGGCTCGACGGTGTGCACCGCGTTCGGGCGCTCACCGAGCTGGGGATGGCCCGGTTCCGGCTCAACGACATGGCCGGAGTCGCTGAGTGCGCCGTCAGGATCGAGGAGGCCGCCGACCACAACGATCCTGAGCAGCGAATGCTCTCGGACTTCACACGGGGTGCTGCCGCCACCACCGGTGGCGACGTCGCCTCCGGCCGGGTGCTGCTCCGCGACGTCATCGATGGGATCTCCGGTACGCCGCTGCGTGACGACCCGCGCTCGCTCCTCTTCCTGGCTCTGGCCGCGGGGTTCCTGGGTGACCCGCGCGACGTCATGGCCCTGGGCTCGTCATTGCTGAGCCAGGCCAGGAACCGGGGCGCACTCGGAGTACTCGTGCCGGCGCTGGCCCTGTTCGCCGCGGCGCGGGCATGGCTTGGCGATCACGCCGGAGCCTTTGCCGATGCCGGGGAGGCGTCCGAGTTGGGGGACCAGCTGGGGTACGCGACGGACGCCGCGGTGGCCGTGGAGATGCTCGCGTGGCAGTCGGCGGCCCGCGGTCTGCACTCCGACGCCGACCGTGCGCTGCGGCGGGCCAGGTCGCTGACCGACCGGGCCGGGACCACCGCCTTCGCGGCCCACCAGGCGTCTGACGGCGGCGTTCTGCGCCCTGTGTCGCGCCGACCCGGCGTCGGCCGTCTCGCTGCTCGAGGCACCGCATCGCCGCCGACGGCGGCGTCGGATCCATGGGCGAGCCGTTGGGTGTCGCTCCCGACCTCGTCGAGGCCTACGTCGCGATCGGACGCCGAGAGGAGGCCATGGCCTTGGCCGAGCGGTTCGCAGCCGTCACACCAGGGGCGGCACCACGCGCGACTGCGCGCGCTGGTCGCACGATGTCGGGGGCTCACCGCTGACGACGACGAGACCGCCGAGCAGGCGTTCGAGGCCGCACTCGCCGCGCACGCCGAGGCTCCCGATGAGTTCGAGAGCGCCCGCACCCACCTCCTGTACGGAGCCCGCCTGCGCCGCGAGCGGTCAACGGGTCAGGGCGCGCGAACAGCTGCGTACCGCGCACGACGCCTTCGCCAAGATGGACCTCACGGCCTGGGCGCAACGTAGCGCCGACGAACTCAACGCCACCGGCGCCAAGCCGCGCACCCGCCGACCGCAGCCGTCCGAGCCGCTCACGAGCCAGGAGACACGGGTCGCCCTGCACGCGGCGACGGGCAAGTCCAACAAGGACATCGCCGCGGCCCTGTTCCTCAGCCCGAAGACGGTCGAGCACCATCTCAGCAGCGTGTACCGCAAGCGAGGGTTCCGCTCGCGCGTGCGGAGCTCGCCGCGTCGTTTCGTTCGCGCGGAGGACGGTTGAGACGCAAAGAAACCATCGGGCGGCCTCCCGAAGGAAGACCGCCAGATGGTGTTGGTTGGGTTGTTGCGGCTTCGTTCAGCGGCGAGCCTGCACCGCCGCCATCGGTACCAGGAAGGCGATCAGCAGACCGACGACCAGGTTGAGTCCGGCGAGGCTGGCCTGTGAAACCAGGGCGACCGGCACGGTGAAGGGCAGAAGCACCGCCAGCGCGATGCCGACCGCGGCGAGTGCACCGTAGTAGGTCGTCGGGTGCGGGGCCACGTGCAGCATCAGGTTGTACAGAGCGGATGCTCCGATGACGATCGCGGCGGTGAGCAGTGCGTACGCGGTGATGTCCAGCGGGTGGCTGCTGGTGACGAGCACCGGCACGTCCAGCACCGCCGCGGATGAGCAGGAGGCCGACCAGGGCGGCCATGGCCGAGATCGCAGCGGCAAGGCCGGCGCCGACCCAGAAGCGCACGTGGTCGAGACCGGCGCGGTACTTCGCTGCGCTCTGCCACGGTCGTTCGGGCGTGTTCGTGATGAGCGTTCCGGTCGTCTCGTGGCCCTGGTGACGCTCGTTGATCATGGTGCTCATTGCTGCTCACTTCTTTCGAAGGTTCTGTGTCGGCCCTGTGCCGGCGACATCTCCACGGTCGCAGCCGCGGCAGCCGTAGGTATCGACCGGCCAGCTGATCGCTCGGCGGAGCCGGCCGTCCCCCGATCGGGGGACACGCTCTCATCCCTGCGATCAGCGATCGGCCGATCCCCGGATCCCTTCCGGAGCGGCAGAGTTGAGGTTGTCGGTGCGGGGGGCGCCACCGCCTGGGAAGTCAGGTCCAGGGCAACCGACCAGATGGATGGCTGAAGGGGACAGCGCCACCGGGATGGTGAGGAGTCGCAGGGGAACGGCTCCTCACCCAGCACAGAAGATCGACGGGGACTAAGGGGAGCCTGTCTACTCGACACGGTGAGCTGCCGGGGGGAGCACGCCGAACGGGGAACGGCCGAGAAGTTTCGGGGGGCAGCTCGGGCCAGGGAGAGCACGGGCTAGGAGTCGTCGGGGGTCGACTTCGCAGCCGGCAGCGTGGGCGAGAGGTCGTTGGGGAGCGATCTCTCGCCCTGTTGTTTGCCCGGACGCAACTTCGGCTCAGCGGCTCGCCGGTACGACCTCGGACACGGCCGGCACCTCGACACTCACGACCGTGCCCTGCGGTTCGGCATCCGCGAAGCCGAGATGTCCGCCCGCGGCTTCGACCCGGATCCGGCGCGAGGCCAGTCCCAGATGGCGATCGACCAGTCGGCGCTTCCAGATCGACGCCGGCCATCCCCTTGCCGTTGTCGCTGATCCACAGACGTGCCACGGCGCCGTCCAAGCGCAACCGAACCTCGGCGCGGTCAGCCTCGGCATGCTTCACGACGTTGGTCAGCAACTCGCGGGCCGTGCTGAGCAGGAGCGAGTCGGCGGAGGTACGCACCGCGGCGGGCCACCCGGTCACGTCGAGATCGACGGTGAGGTGTCCCGCGACTCGACGTGGTGGTCGCCAGGTCGCGCAGCGCGGCCGGCAGGCCGGCGGAATCGAGCACGGCCGGGTGCAGCTGAGCCATCGTCGAGCGCAGCAACCGGGAGGACTCGGCGAGGGCGTAGTCGATGCGTTCGAACTCGGCTGCCCGACCGGGATCGCGCACCTCGTCGAGATCTTGCCGGGCGGCGAGCACGTACTGCAGCGCGCCATCGTGCAACGCCTCCGCAAGATCGCGCTGCTCGCGTTGCTCGAGCGTCAACAGTTCTCCGACCAGCTCACTGCGATCACTGACCAGACCGCCGATGGTCATGACTCGGGAGCGCTGCAGCCGGGACAAGCAGCACACAACCGACGCCGATCCCGGCGAGCAGGACCGTACGGAGGATCGGTGACCAGATCGGCTCTATCCCCCTCACGGGTGACGAGACTGGCCACGAGGTAGACCACCACGGCCGGGACGACTGCCCCGGCGCACACCCACGGGCTGAGGGACGTCGCGGCGATCACCGGCAACATGAAGAACCCGCTGATCAGCAGGTACGCGGTCCACGACAACGGATCGGCCTCGGCGGCGAGCAGGGTCAACGCCGCGATGGCGACCACGTCCACCAGGACGCCGAGCCAGACGTACCGCAACACACGGCGGCCGCCGACCCGGACCAACACCCCGACGACGAGGCTCCAGACCCTGAAGCCGCCGACGATCACCCAGCACAGCCGGAGATCCTCCGACGGCGGGATGAAGATCAACACCGCGGCGAAGTACCCCACGAGCACCAGCCGCAGGATGCGCTGGACGCGTGCCCCGCGGTAGGCGTGCTCGACGATCACCTCGCCGAGTTCGGGCTGCCGGACGAGTTCGGCCAGGGAGCTCGGCCTCATTCGAGGAGGCCGAGCCGCATACCCTCGGCGACCGCCGCGGCCCGGTCCGAAACCCCGAGCTTCTCGTACAGCCGTGCGGTGTGGGTCTTCACGGTGCTGGCGCCGAGGAACAGCTCGGCGGCCAGTTGGGGAATGGACAGCCCGCGGGCGAATCCTTGCAGCACCTGCTGCTCGCGTTCGCTCAAGATCACGCTGGACGTCTGCGCACGAAGTCGGATCTGGTCGGCCAACCCGACCGCAAGTTCCGCCGGGACCACGGTGCCCCCGCGGGCGACCTTCAGCACGGCGTCGACGATCTCGGCCCGCCGGGACTCCTTCGCGAGGTAGCCCTTGGCGCCCAGCTCCAGCGCCCGGTAGACCAGCGCGCTGTCGGTCAACGCCGACAGCAGGAGCGCCTTCGTCGGCAGGCCCTCGCGGACGATCGCCTGCACGACGGCCAGCCCGTCGAGGTCGGGCATCTGGTAGTCCAACACGGCGACGTCGGGCTGCTTCTGGCGGATCATCTCCAGGCCCTCGCGACCGCTCTCGGCCTCTCCGACGACGTCGAGGTACCCGCTCTGTTGCAGACCGCGGGTCAAGCCGTCGCGGAAGAACGGATGATCGTCGACGATCACGACCCGGGCCCGAACGGCACTCGTACTGCGCCCAACCGAGGAAGAGGCTCCACCCGGCGAATCCTAGTGCTCCGAGGTCTGGGCTGTGTCAGGGTGAACGGATGGTCGACATCAGCTACGTGCAGGGCGATATCACCGAGCAGGAGGTCGACGCGATCGTCAACGCGGCCAACTCCACGTTGCTGGGGGGCGGCGGGGTCGACGGGGCCATCCATCGTCGTGGCGGCAAGGAGATCCTCGCCGAGTGCCGCAAGATCCGGGAGACCAGCTATCCCGACGGTCTCCCGGCGGGTCAGGCCGTGGCCACGACGGCTGGCCTGTTGCCGGCCCGCTGGGTTATCCACACGGTCGGACCGACCTACGCGAAGAGCAAGGACAAGTCGCCGCTGCTGGCCTCGTGCTACACCGCTTCCCTCGCGGTGGCCGACGAGCTGGGAGCCGAGACGATTGCGTTCCCGGCCATCTCGACCGGCATCTACCGCTGGCCGATGGCCGACGCCGCCCGGATCGCGCACGAGGCGGTGCGGGCCGCCGATACATCGGTACGCGAGGTGCGCTTCGTGCTCTTCGACCACGCGGCGTACGAGACCTTCCGCATCGCCGGCTGAGCGCGCCCTGAGCCTTCGAAGGGCCAGATTCAGGGTCACCCGCTCTTGTCCCCGTACCGATGCGTCCAAGACCATGGAAGCGTGCGCACCCTGCTCAACATCATCTGGTTCATCTTCAGCGGCGTGTGGCTCTGGCTCGCCTACATGTTGGCCGGGGTGATCTGCTGCATCCTGATTGTGACGATCCCGTTCGGCATCGCGAGCTTCCGGATGGCGAACTACGCGGCCTGGCCCTTCGGCCGCGAGGTCATCGATCGGCCGACCTCGGGGCTGCTGGCCCTGCTCGGCAACATCATCTGGCTGATCGTGGCCGGCTGGTGGCTCGCGCTCACCCACATCGTCACCGGCATCGCGTTGTGCATCACGATCATCGGCATCCCGATGGCCATCGCAAACTTCAAGCTGATCCCGATCTCGCTGATGCCGCTCGGCAAGCAGATCGTCGACCGCCCCTGAGCCAATCGGCCCTTCGACAAGGGCCCTCCTGAGCCTGTCGAAGGGCTCAGGGTGCGATCCTCCGGTCCCCGAGTTACTTTCGGGCGCGCTCGAAGGCCGCGATGGCGCGGTCCAGGTCGTCCTTGGTGTGCGCGGCCGACATCTGCGTACGGATGCGGGCCTTCCCGCGCGGCACCACCGGGAACGAGAAGGCGCGGACGTAGATCCCGTCGGCCAGTAGTCGGTCGGCCATCGCCGCCGCCTCGACCGCGTCGCCGATCATCACCGGCACGATGGGATGGTCCGACTCGGGAATGTCGAAACCGCGAGCCGTCATCTCCGCCCGGAAGTGCGCCGTGTTGTCCCGCAGGGTGCGCGAGCAGATCTCCCGAGGACTGCCAGCAGATCCAGGGTGGCGATCCCGGCCGCGGCGATGGAGGGCGCCAGGGAGTTGGAGAACAGGTACGGCCGAGAACGCTGCCGCAGCATGTCGACCACCTCGGCCCGGGCCGCGGTGTACCCACCGGAAGCGCCGCCCATCGCCTTGCCCAGGGTGCCGGTGACGATGTCGACCCGGTCCTGAACCCCGAACAGCTCGGGCGTGCCGGCCCCGGTCGGTCCGACGAACCCGACGGCGTGGGAGTCGTCGACCATGACGAGGGCGTCGTGCGCCTCGGCGAGGTCGACGATCCGGTCCAGGGGGGCGACGTAGCCGTCCATCGAGAAGACGCCGTCGGTGGCGATCATCCGGTAGCGCGCGCCGGCCGCGGCCTCCAGCTGCGCCTCCAGATCGGCCATGTCCCGGTTGCGGTAGCGGTAGCGGGCCGCCTTGCACAGCCGTACGCCGTCGATGATGCTCGCGTGGTTGAGCTCGTCGGAGATGATGGCGTCCTCCGGCCCGAGCAGGGTCTCGAACAACCCGGCGTTGGCGTCGAAGCAGGACCCGTACAAGATCACGTCTTCGGTCCCGAGGAAATGCGCCAACCGCGCCTCCAGCTCCTTGTGGATCTCCGCGGTGCCGCAGATGAAGCGCACCGAGGCCATCCCGAACCCCCACCGATCCAACGCCTGCTGCGCCGCCGTGATCATGGCCGGATGGTCGGCGAGCCCGAGGTAGTTGTTGGCGCACAGGTTGAGCACCGAGTTCCCCCGCACACCGATCTCGGCCGCCTGCGGGGTGGTCAGCACGGCCTCGTGCTTGTAGAGACCCTCGGTCCTTCAGCTGCGCCAGGTCTGCGGTCAGCTGATCCTTGATCACGCCATACATGGGTTCAGTCCTCTCTTGATCAACCTCTTGTTCAGCGCTCGTCCCAGACCATGATCACCTTGCCGGAGCGCCCGTCGCGGGCGGTCGCGAACGCTTGCTCGATGATCGCGGAAGGAGAAGCGGTCGGTGATCACGCCGGAGATGTCGAGGCCACCTTGGACCAGCACCGACATCTCGTACCACGTCTCGAACATCTCCCGGCCGTAGATCCCCTTGATGGTCAGCATGTTCAGCACGACCGTGGCGAAGTCGACGCTGATTTCCTCGGTCGGCAGCCCAAGCATCGCGATCCGGCCGCCGTGGGTCATCTGGGCGATCATGTCCTGCAGTGCCGCGGGATGGCCCGACATCTCCAGACCGACGTCGAAGCCCTCGCACATGCCGAGCGCGCGCTGTGCCTCGGCCACGGTCCCGCGGTTGATGTCGACCGCCAAGGTGACGCCAAGCCGCTCCGCCAGCGCCAGTCGTTCGGGGCTCACGTCGGTGATCACCACGTTCCGGGCACCGGCGTGCTTCGACACCATTGCGGCCATGATCCCGATCGGACCGGCTCCCGTGACCAGGACGTCCTCACCGAGCATCGGGAAGGTCAGGGCGGTGTGGACGGCGTTGCCGAACGGATCGAAGATCGCCGCTACGTCGCTGGGAACGGGGTCCTTGTGCACCCAGGCGTTGCCGGCCGGCAGCACGACGTACTCGGCGAACGCCCCGTCGAGATGGACTCCGAGGGCGCGGGTGTTGATGCACAGATGGCGGCGGCCCGCCCGGCAGTTGCGGCAGCGCCCACACACGACGTGACCCTCGCCGCTCACGTGGTCGCCGACGGCCACCTCGGTGACGGTCGGACCGACCTCGGCGACGACGCCGGAGAACTCGTGGCCCACCACCCGCGGTGGTTGGACGGACCTCTGTGCCCACGCGTCCCAGGCCTCGATGTGCAGATCGGTGCCGCAGATGCCGGTCGCGGACACCTTGACGAGAACCTCACCAGGTCCGACCTCGGGCACCGGGACATCGACCAGTTCCAGCCCGCGGTTCGGCGCCGCCTTCAGCAGTGCCAGCACCCTCAGTCCCCTTCGTCCACCCGCGTACCAGCCAGCCTACGACGGCTGCGGAGTCGATTTGTAACTTACGAGTCACCTGCTCGTCACGGCGTGTCTTCACCATAGGAAGTGATGTCCTCGGCCACACTGAGGGCAGATGTTCCGCCGCCCTGCCGGGTATGAGCCGGCAGGGTGTTTTTGTGGTCAGCGCGGTTGGGCCTAGCCCGCGACGCGCTCCAGCTCAACAAGCTCTCCGCCGAACTGGTATTGATCACGCGGTCTTCGGTGACATCACACTCGGCGGCGCGGTCGCAGCCGATGTATTGCCATTCCAGCTGACTCGGTGCGTGCGCATCGGTATCGATGGCGAAACGGCAGCCCATCTCGACGGCCAGCTTGAGCAGATTGCGCGGCGGGTCTTTGCGCTCCGGTCGGGAGTTGATCTCGACCGCCACGTCGTGGTCGCGGCACGCGGCAAAGACCGCGGCATGGTCGAACTCGGACTGCGGACGTCCGCGGCCGACGACGATGCGACCGGTGCAATGTCCCAGGACGTCCATGTTCGGGTCTTCGATTGCCGCCAGCATGCGCTTCGTCATCACGTCGCGGGGTGAACGCAGTTTGGAGTGCACGCTCGCGACGACGATGTCGAGCGCCCCGAGCACGTCTGGGGTCTGATCGAGAGTTCCATCCTCCAAGATGTCGACCTCGATGCCGCTGAGGACACGAAACGGTGGTGCTCCTGCCTCTGCTTCAGCGGCAAGTTGACCGTTGACGCCCTCGATTTCTTCGAGCTGCCGCATGCAGGCGCTCGGTCGTGAGCCCATTGGCAATCGTGAGGTTCGGGGAATGATCGGTCACGACGATGTACTCGTGACCCACCGAACGCGCAGCGTGCGCCATCTCGATGATGGGACTTCCGCCGTCGGACCAGAGCGAGTGCGTGTGACAGTCACCTCGCAGCGCTCTCCGGAGCGCATCGCCGGCAACAGCGAACGGGGCCGGCTCTGCTTCCAACTTCGCGAGGTATTCGGGGACTTTGCCCGCCAGTGCCGCCATGACCACGGCCTCGGTCGCTGCACCGATTCCCGTCAGAGAGCGAAGCTGTCGCGTGGCGGCCAGACGTTCCACTTCGCCGGGTTCGAGCGCGGAGATCGTCTCGGCGGCGCGACGGAAGGCTCCGACGCGATAGGTCGGCGCCTGCGACCGCTCCAACAGGACCGCGATGCGCTTCAACGCCGCCACCGAGTCCATGACGTGTGAGCTTAGGAAGTTAGGAAGTTTGGCGGCTAGCGCGCCTCACGGATGACCTCATAGCGGAGCCGTACGGTGCCGCCGGCGTCGGCGTGCAGCGACAACAGCCGCAGCGGTGTCGGGCGCTCGCCGACGGCCAGCGGCGGACCGTCCACCACCGACGGCGTGCCCACACCGCCGACCAGTGCCGGGGTGAGGGACAGCGACAACTCGTCGATCAACCCGGCGCGCAGCAGCACCCCGTTCAAGCCGCCGCCGGCCGTCGACAGCACGCAGCGGACCCCCAATCTGGTCGCCATCGCCGCCAGAGCCGCGGCCAGATCCACCCGATCCTGGCCGGCGACCAGGTAGCAGATGCGCTCCCGTCGCAGATAACCGAGATAGTCGGCGGGTGTCGACCGACACACGAGCACCAGCACCGCCCAGCCCGGATGCTTCTCGATCCAGCGGATCCGTCCGCGGCCGTCGACCACGGTGAACCACATCTGCGGTGGTGATGGCTGCTCGGTGACTTCCGGCGGCAGGAAGTCGGTGTAGAGCTCGGCCGGATCGTCCTCGTACGGAGGTAGCGGCGGCGGCTCGGCGCCCTCGGCGGCCAGGCTGCCGCTGCCTTCCAGCGTGGCGGTGCACGTGTACTGCTGACGGACCAGCTCGAGGAAGTCCGGCCGCAACGGATCAGCGTCCGTCGGCGCCATCTCGGCCCATAGCCGACCACTCGGCTGCTGCATGAGAATCTGCTGCCTGGTGAGCGCCACCTTGCCGTCCACGCTCGCGCCAACATGCATCACCACGCGCGGTCGCTCCATCGCGATCTCCCTCCGCCTCAGGTCCGTACTACCGGGACCCGCTGACACCGGTCGCCGTGGAGGACAATGACGGGGTGACGGTCAGCGTGTTCGACCTCTTCAGCATCGGGATCGGCCCGTCCAGTTCGCACACGGTGGGGCCGATGCGGGCGGCCCGGATGTTCGTGACCGGCCTCGACGAGGCGATCCTCGACGTCGGTCACCCGGGTGCAGGCGGAGCTGTTCGGTTCGCTGGGCGCCACCGGCCACGGCCACGGCAGCTACAACGCCGTGCTGTGGGGCCTGGAGGGCGAGGATCCGGAGACCGTCGACACCTCGCTCGGACCGCTGCGGGCCGCCGAGGTGTGCGAGAGCGGACGGATCCGGCTCGCCGGCCGCCACCAGATCGCCTTCCATCCCGACGCCGATCTGGTCCTCCACCGGCGGAAGTCACTCCCGTACCACCCCAACGGGATGGTCTTCACCGCCTGGAGCGGCGACGAGGTGGTTGCGGAGCGTACGTACTACTCGATCGGCGGCGGCTTCGTGGTCGGCAGCGACGCGGAGGGTCACCCGGTCGTGATGCCCGATCCGACGGCGGTTCCGCACCCGTTCAGCACCGGGGAGGAGCTGCTGGACCGCTGCCGGGAGACCGGATCGCGGATCTCCGACGTCATGCTGGCCAACGAGTGCGTGCGGCGTCCCGAGCGCGAGGTCCGATCGGGCCTGCTGCGCATCTGGGCGGTGATGACCGAGTGCGTGCAGAACGGGTGCCGCGCCACCGGCACCCTGCCCGGGGGGCTGAAGGTCCGCCGGCGGGCCGCCGAACTCAACCAGCGACTGATCGCCGGGGCGGGTCGCTTCCGTGACCGCGTCGATCCGCTCGCCGCGATGGACTGGGTGACGCTCTGGGCGCTGGCCGTCAACGAGGAGAACGCCTCCGGCGGCCGGGTCGTCACCGCCCCCACCAACGGGGCGGCCGGGATCATCCCGGCGGTGTTGCACTACGCCGCCGAGTTCGTCCCGCACACCGACGACGACGCGATCGTCCGGTTCCTCCTGGTCGCCGGGGCGCTGGGCTCGATCTACCAGCAGACGGCGTCGATCTCGGGAGCCGAGGTGGGTTGCCAGGGCGAGGTCGGTACGGCCTGCTCGATGGCGGCCGGGGCCCTGGCGGAGATTCTCGGCGGCACCCCGGAGCAGGTCGAGAACGCGGCCGAGATCGGGATGGAGCACCACCTCGGCCTGACCTGCGATCCGGTCGGCGGGCTGGTCCAGATCCCCTGTATCGAACGCAACGCCGTGGCCTCGGTCAAGGCCATCACGGCGGCGCGGCTGGCCCTGCACGGCGACGGCCGGCACACCGTCAGCCTCGACAAGGTGATCAAGACCATGATGGAGACCGGCGCCGACATGAAGATCAAGTACAAGGAGACCGCCCGCGGCGGGCTCGCCGTCAACATCGTCGAGTGCTGAGAGTCCGCTCCCGTCGCACCCTTTCGTCGCTAGATGCACCCTCACGTGAGGGTGCGCCTGGCGACGAAGGGTGCGCCTCACGGGCTGGGGCAGCAGGGGTGACAGCATCTACGGGTGCAACGCACCGTCTCCACTCAGCTCGAGCTCGACCCTCTCGGGGCCGACGCAGTTGATCTTCAGCGTGGCGGCTGCCGCCGGAACACCGCTGGCCCGTGAGTCGATCTCGGTACTGATCGACGGCGAGCCGGTCGAGCCGGAGGAGATCACCGACCACCACGGGACCCGTCTGCATCGCCTTCGAGCCGCGGGCGACAAGGCGGTCCTCGACTACCAGGCGGTGGTCGACGGGCTCGCGGACCCGGCTCCGGTGAGCGAGATCGACAAGATCGTCTTCCTCCGCCCGAGCCGGTACTGCGAATCCGACAGTCTCGGCCCGACCGCCGCGAGCGAGTTCGCCGGGCTGGAGGGCCAGGAACTGCTGCAGGCGGTGATCACCTGGGTGAACGAGAAGCTGACCTACGTCGCCGGCTCCAGCCTGCCGACCGACGGAGCCGTCCGTACGCTGCTCGGTCGTCAGGGCGTCTGCCGGGACTTCGCGCATCTGTCCATCGCCTTGCTGCGCGCCCTGAACGTGCCGGCCCGGCTGGCCGCGGTCTACGCGCCGGGGTTGACGTCCGATGGAGTTCCACGCCGTCGCCGAGGCCTGCGTGGACGACCAGTGGTGGGTGGTCGACGCCACCCAGCTCGCCCCCCGGCAGAGCCTTCTCCGAGTCGCCACCGGCCGAGACGCCGCCGATACCGCCTTCCTGACCAACCTGGGTCCGGCCACGCAGCTCGGCGACTTCGAGGTCACCGCCGTTGTGGACGAGTTCGAGCTGGACGACCCTCAGCGCCTCACCCAACTCCGCTGACCACGGTCGCGTGCGGCGTTCCACGGCTCAGGCTCGTCCACGCGCGTGTCTTGTCGTATACGGCCAGGCATGCGATTCTTAGCCTCGTTATTTCCACTACGGATCGTCGGGCACGTACCTGCCCGTGGAAAGGAAGTGTGGCGTGGCCACAGTCAGTTTCAAGGACGCAACTCGCGTCTACCCGGGTGCAGATCACCCCTCCGTCGACAAGCTGAACCTCGACATCGGCGATGGCGAGTTCATGGTCCTCGTCGGCCCCTCCGGATGCGGCAAGTCCACCTCGTTGCGGATGCTTGCCGGCCTCGAAGAGGTCAACTCCGGCAGCATCTACATCGGTGACCGGGATGTCACCGACCTGCCGCCGAAGGATCGCGACATCGCGATGGTGTTCCAGAACTACGCGCTCTACCCGCACATGACGGTGGGCGACAACATGGGCTTCGCCCTGAAGATGGCCGGTATCGCCAAGGACGAGCGCCAGCAGCGCGTCCAGGAAGCTGCCCACCTGCTGGGTCTGGAGGACTTCCTCAACCGCAAGCCGAAGGCCCTCTCCGGTGGCCAGCGCCAGCGCGTCGCCATGGGTCGCGCCATCGTTCGTTCACCTCAGGTCTTCTTGATGGACGAGCCGCTGTCCAACCTGGACGCCAAGCTCCGCGTCTCCACCCGCACCCAGATCGCGGCCCTGCAGACCCGGCTCGGCGTCACCACCGTCTACGTGACCCACGACCAGGTCGAGGCCATGACGATGGGCGACCGGGTGGCGGTGCTCAAGGACGGGCTGCTGCAGCAGTGCGACACCCCGTTGAACCTGTACGACAAGCCGCAGAACCTCTTCGTCGCGGGCTTCATCGGCTCCCCGGCCATGAACCTCATCGAGGGTGACGTTGCCGACGACGGGATCCACATCGGCGACTACGTCGTTCCCGTGCCGCGCGACACGCTGGCCAAGGCGGCGTCGGGCGAGAAGCGGCTGACCCTCGGCATCCGGCCGGAGAACTTCACCCTCGGTGAGGGAAACGACGGCATCGGCATCGATGTCGCGGTGGTCGAGGAACTGGGCGCGGACGCCTTCCTGTACGGGACGGTCACCGGGCTGAGCGCCGAGGAACAGCTCACCGCACAGCAGATCACGGCCCGGATCCACTCCCGGACCCCACCGGAGCGTGGATCGACCATCCGGCTCAGGATCGACCCGGAGCACGTGCACGTGTTCTCGCAAGCGAACGGCAGCCCGGCTCTCTCCGGACCAGACCTCGCGCGAGCGCTGACCAAGCCGCTTTCGGCCCCCCGCAACGATGCGGGGGGCCGAACGCTTTCTGAGACCGTCTCCACTGACAAGATGGACGAATGCCCAGGTTCCTGACCGCCCAGCCCGACACCCGGCTGATCACCCTGCCCTGGGACACCCCGCTGGAGGACTGGCCCGCGGAGAATCTGGTGGCGCTGCCGCGGGGCATCTCTCGGCACGTCGTCCGCTTCGTCAAGGTCGGCCACAAGGTGTACGCGTGCAAGGAGGTGCTCGAGCACCTCGCCATCCATGAGTACCGACTGCTTCGGGACCTGACCCGACTCGACACGCCGTCGGTCGACGCCTTCGGGGTCGTGACCAATCGGCTCGACCGGCGGGTCAACCGCTGGATCCGGTGCTGATCACCGACCACCTGCAGTTCTCGCTGCCGTACCGGTCGTTGTTCAGCCGGGGCGTACGGCAGGACACCGTCAACCGGCTGGTCGACGCGATGGTGGTGCTGTTGGCCCGGCTGCACCTCATCGGCTTCCTCTGGGGCGACGTCTCGCTGTCGAACACCCTGTTCCGCCGCGACGCGGGCTCCTTCGCCGCCTACCTGGTGGACGCCGAGACCGGCGAACTGCACGAGCAGCTGACCAACGGGCAACGCGAGCACGACCTGACCATCGCGCGGACAAACCTGTTCGGTGAGTTCTGTGACCTCGAAGCCGGCGGGTTGCTCGACGAGGCGCTCGATCCGTTGACGTTGGTCGAGGTGATCGAGAACCGCTACCGCGAACTGTGGTCCGAGCTCACGGGCGCGGAGGAGTTCGACGGCACTGAGATGCACCGGATCGAGTCCCGGGTCCGGCGGTTGAACGCCCTCGGCTTCGACGTAGCCGAGTTGGACATCACGACCGATTTCGCCGGCTCGAGCATCCGGATCCAGCCCAAAGTCGTCGACGCCGGGCACCATTCGCGCCGGCTCATCCGGCTCACGGGCCTGGACACCGAGGAGAACCAGGCCCGACGGCTCCTGAACGACCTCGACTACTACCGTGCCCGCACCGATCAACAGGGCGCCGACGAGGCGATCGTGGCCCACCAGTGGTTGACCGAGCGGTTCGAGCCGGTGGTCAGCTCGGTCCCGGCCGAGCTGGGGGCCAAGCTCGAGCCGGCGGAGCTCTTCCACGAGGTGCTGGAGCACCGCTGGTTCATGAGCGAACGGGCCGGGCGGGAGATCCCGATCTTCGACGCCGCCGCGGACTACGTCGACACGGTATTGAGCGGGCTGCCCGATGAGGCGATCGCGCTGTCGGCCGTCGAGTCGATGGGCCCCCTGGCCAACCCGTTCGATCCCTCGCAGGGCTTCGTCGACGATGACGCCGAGAAGCCGTACGACCCGTGGGAGGACGACTCAGGGGAGGCGGCACGCGGAAGACGCCGCGCCGGAGTTTCTCGACATCGCTGCCCTGCGCGCCCGGGCCGCCAAGCCGACGCTCGCACCCTGAGCCAAGCGACCGGCTCACGAAAACCTTGTCGAAGGGCTGAAGACAACGTGCCGACCGACCTCTTCCTCATCCGCCACGGCGAGTCCTTCGCGAACGTCGAGCCGATCGTCGGCGGGATGAACGGCGACGCCGGGCTCACCGATCGCGGTCGGCGGCAGGCCGCCCTGCTGGAGGAGCGACTCCGTGACCAGCGCCTACGGGCCGACCGGCTGTACGCCAGCACGCTGCCGCGGGCCTTGGAGACGGCGGAGTACGTCTCGCGGGCGCTGAGTCTTCCGGTCAAGACCGACGACGACCTGCAGGAACTCCGGCCCGGGGAGGCCGACGGCCTGAGCTTCGCGGAGTGGGAGACCCGGTTCCCCGGACTGGAGAACGGCCTGTCGGGCAGCCCATTCCACCCCTTCTCCCCCGGCGGCGAGAGCTGGGCGGTGTTCTTGGTCCGCGCCGGCGCCGCCCTGGCCCGCATCGTGGCCGAGCATCCCGACGAGACGGTGGTGGTGGTCTGTCACGGGGGCGTGTTGGAGGCGTCGTTCTTCCTCGCACTCGGGCTCGGCCCGACGAGCAAACAGGCCGCCTTCGCGCCGCTCAACACCTCCATTACGCACTGGCGACACCGGACGAGTCGACGAGGACGGACCGGAGTGGACGCTGGTCACCTTCAACGACGCCGGACACCTCGCCGGCGAACGCGACGACGAGACCGAGCAGGCCGTACCGACGCCGGCGGAAGAGGGCTAGCTCTCTCGTCCCCTGAGCCCGTCGAAGGGGCCGTGAGCACGGCGGCACTCATGGCGTCACCGAGCCAGGTCTCGTACTCCGATCCCGGCCAGCCCCGGTCACCGGTAAGCAAGTGCCACACCTGGACGCTGTTCAGAGTCCAGATGCGGTCCCGCGCTCGCTCCGGTGACAGACCGGGCGCCAGCGCGCCGAGTTCGACCACCCGCTGGATCAGCCTCGTCGTCCCCGCGAGCCGCTCACCGTCGGTGACCCGCTGGTGCTCGATCAGATCGCTATCGCCCGCCGCGGCGCCGGCCGCGATCTGGAGCATGAGTGGACCCACCCGCTCCAGCACCTCCCGACTGAGAGCCGCGTAGGCCTGCAGGAGTTCGGCGGGATCGCGCAGGGTGGACATCACGCGCAGCTGGGGACGGTCGGCCAGCGGGATCGGCTCGTCGTCGCCGACCAGCACGACGTCGTACGCGGCCTTGAGCAGGTCACGCTTCGTACCGACTGCGTTGTACACCGTCTGAGCTGACACCCCGGCTCGGGCGGCAACGTCGGCCACGCTGGTGCGGCCGTAGCCCTGCAGGACGAACAACGCGGTGGCCGCGTCGAGGATCTCCCGCCGCGTCAGGCGGGCCTGCCGGTCGCGGGTCGGGCTGGCGTACACGCGCCGAGGACTATTCACTTGACAATTTCTCAATTCAATTGGAATACTCTAAACCCAACTTAGCACCGTTTCGATGGAAGAGTTCACGATGACGCACGAATCGACCATGTCCCCGCCCGCCGCAGCCACGAGAGCCGACCGCGCCGGATGGAGGGTCTGGAACCTGGCGGCCGTGGCCGCCCTCACCGCCTACTCGGCCGGCGTGTCCTGGCAGGCCCAGTTCGTGTCCTACCCGCTGTACCGAGCCGTCGGCGCGGCCGACTTTCCGAGTTACCACCTGGCGTACAACGCCGCGATCCCGTGGGTAGTGATCATTCCGGGCTTCCTCAGCTTCTTGGCCTGCATCGCGTTTTTCTGGACCCGACCGGCGCGGATACCCGTCGGTGCCGCCGTCCTGGTCGCCGTCAGTGGCCTGGGCTCGATCCTGACCACCGTCTTGTTGGCGATCCCGATGCACGACCAGCTGGATCGGGTCGGACAGGATGCCGCCACGATCGCCAATCTCATCCAGGCCAACGCCCTACGCACGGCCCTGCTCACCGTAGGCGCCGTCGTGTTGTCATGGTGCCTCGTACGCCTGACGCGGGTCGCAGTCGCGGAGGTCTAGATCAGCGCGGCGGCATGCGGAGGGCGCCGTCCAGCCGGATGACCTCGCCGTTGAGGAGTGGGTTCTCGAGGATGTGCTGGACCAGGGCGGCGTACTCCTCCGGGCGGCCCAGACGCGGCGGGTGAGGAACGAGCGCCTCCAGGATGGTCTTGGTCTCCCCCGGCAGGCCGGACATCATCGGCGTCTCCATCACCCCGGGGGCGATGGTCATCACCCGGATCGCCTTGTCGGCGAGGTCCCGCGCCGCACTGAGGGTCAGCGACGCGATGCCGCCCTTGCTGGCCGCGTACGCCGCCTGCCCGATCTGACCGTCGTACGCCGCGACGCTGGCCGTCATCACGATCACGCCGCGGTCGCCGTCGGTCGGCTCGTTGCCGACCATGGCGTTCGCCGCCAGCCGCAGCACGTTGAAGGTGCCGACCAGGTTGATCTCGATCACCCGGCGGAAGTCGTCCAGCGGTAGCACGCCGCGCTTCCCCACCACCCGACCGGGAGTGGCGACTCCGGCGCAGTTGACCGCCGCCCGCAGAGTGCCGAATCGCCGGCCACCTCGACCGCCCGCAGCCACATCGGCCTCGTCGCGTACGTCACCGCCGACGAACCGGATCCGCTCCCCCTGCTCGACCTGGTCACCCGCAGCCGGCAGGTCCAGGACGACCGCCCGCGCTCCGGCGGCCACCACGGACGCCACCGTGGCGGCGCCCAGACCCGAGGCGCCGCCGCTGACCAGGACGACGTCGCTCGCCGTGAGGCGCATCAGGCCCCCATCACTCGGAACGCAGCAGCTGGCGGGCGATGACGAGCCGCTGGATCTGGTTGGTGCCCTCGAAGATCTGAGTGACCTTGGCCTCCCGCATGTATCGCTCGGCCGGGAAGTCGCGGGTGTAGCCGTAACCGCCGAGCACCTGCACCGCTTCCGTGGTCACCCTCATCGCCGTGTCGGTGGCCGTCATCTTCGCGACCGCGGCGTCGCGGGTGAACGGCCGGCCGGCGTCCCGCTTGCGGGCGGCCATCAGTAGGTGGCCCGCGCGGTGTCGACCGCGGCGGCCATCTCGGCCAGCAGGAACTCCATCCCCTGGAACTGCGCGATCGTGTCGGCCGAACTGCTCCCGTCCCTGGGCGTACTAGACCGCGCAATCGAGCGCTGCCTGAGCCAACCCGGTGGCGCAAGCGGCGATCCCGAGCCGACCGGAGTCCAACGCGGAGAGGGCGATCCGCATGCCGTCGCCCTCGTGGCCGATCCGGCGTTCCTCCGCGACGGCGACGGTGTCGAAGTACAGGGAGGTGGTCGGGGACGAGGTCAAACCCATCTTGTGCTCCGGCGCCCCGAAGCTCAGGCCGGGCGCGTCGCCGGGCACGAGGAAGCAGCTGAGTCCGCGGGTACGGTGGTCGCTGGTGCGGACGAACGTGGTGTAGAAGTCGGCCTGCGACCCGTGGGTGACCCAGGCCTTGGTGCCGGACAACGCGTAACCCTCGTCGGCCGTCTTGGCCCGGGTCGTAATGCCGGCGATGTCCGATCCGGCGTGCGGCTCCGACAACGCGTACGCCCCGAGTTGCTCGCCCGCGATCATGGCCGGCAACAGGGTCGCCCGTTGCTCGGCCGTCCCGAACCGGAAGAGCGCGAAGCAGGTCATCACGTGCACCGACACACCGACGCCGACGCTCATCCACGCACGGGCGATCTCCTCCAACGCCTGCAGGTACACCTCGTACGGCTGGTCGGCGCCGCCGTACTCACCCGGATACGGCATGCCCAGCACGCCGGCCTCGCCGAGTAGTCGAAACACGTCGCGGGGAAACTTACCGGCGGCCTCGGCAGTCGCTGCTCGGGGGGCGAGCTCGGCGGCGGCGATCTCACGCACCAGCTCGATGAGCTCCGCACCTTCGTCGGTGGGCACCAGTCGGTCGATCGCCAACATGGGCGAACCTTCTCTCAGTTGACCGCGGTACTGACTGCGGTACTGCCAATGCTACGCTAGTACCGTCATGAGAGCCATGTCGACGATCTCGGCCTTGACGGATCGACAGCTCGAACTGGCCGACAGCCTGGTCGATCTCTTTGTTGCACAGGGTTTCAGCGCGTTTCACCCTCGACGACATCGCCGCGCGATTGGGTTGCTCCAAGCGCACCCTGTACGCACTGGCCGACAGCAAGGAGCAACTCGCGACCCTCGCCGTCCGGCGGTTCTTCCGCCGCGCCACGACACAGGTCGAGGCTGCGATCGCCCGGGTGCGCTCCCCGGCGCCCGGGTGACGCGCTATCTGGAGGCGGTGGCGGAGGCCCTCCGGCCGACCAGCGCCGCCTTCCGACGGGACGTGGCGCAGTTCCCGCCGGCCCGCGAGGTGTACGAGCAGAACACCGCCGCCGCTGCTCAACGGGTCCGCGAGCTGATCGACGCGGGCATAGCCCAGGGCGCCTTCCGCAAGGTGTCGGCGGTGTTCGTCGGCGAAGTGGTGACGGCGACCATGCGGCGGATCATGACCGGCGAGATCGGCTCCGCGACGGGCCTGGACGACGCCGCCGCCTACGGGGAACTGGCCAAGTTGACCCTCGCCGCCGTCCGCCGCTGACCCTGGCCAACGTCCTGATCCGCCCGCCGAGCCGTCACTTCTGCTGCGACACGCCGCCCAAACCGCCGAAGATGTGACGGTCGGCGAATCTGCGAACGGGCGTGCCGCGGGCGCAAGCGGATTAGGCTGCTTGAGTGGACAACGACCTGCACCAGCTCGGCGAGGACCTGGTCACCACGGCGGCCCGCGTCGTGCGGTGGATGCCCACGGACGGTTTCACCCTGAGCCTCGCCGCGACCAGATTGCTTGCCCGGCTCCTGGACAACGGGCCGACCCGCATCAGCGATCTGGCCACCCAGGAACGCTGTTCGCAACCGACGATCACCAACCACGTCAAGCGCCTCGAGACCGCCGGCCTCGTCGCCCGGGCCACCGATCCGCACGATCTGCGCGCCTGGATGATCGATCTGACGCCGGCCGGACACGAGCGCCTGGCCGAGTTGCGCACAACCTTGGGCGCGAACGTCTCGCCCTATCTGGCCAACTTGAGCAAGCGGGACCTCAAGGCGCTGCGCGAGGGAATCGAG
The DNA here is from genome assembly GCA_963791865.1 of uncultured Actinomycetota bacterium. Classification (GTDB taxonomy): domain Bacteria; phylum Actinomycetota; class Actinomycetes; order Propionibacteriales; family Propionibacteriaceae; genus Microlunatus. Next base: position 127,139 of record CAWBUC010000015.1, on the reverse strand, counting down.
GTCATGCAGCACGTGATGGCGGTCGATAAGCTTCCGGAGTGAGTTTCCGCCTCTACGACACGATGACCCGGACGGTACGTGATTTCGTGCCGGTCGTTGAAGGCCAGGTGTCGATCTACCACTGCGGGTTGACCGTGCAGGCCCCCCCGCACGTGGGTCACATCCGCAAAGAGGTGGTCTTCGATCTGCTTCGCCGCTGGCTGACGCGCAGCGGTTACGAGGTCACGGTGATCGCCAACGTGACCGACATCGACGACAAGATCTTGATCAAGTCGGCGGAGGCGGGCGTGCCGTGGTTCGCCCACGCCTACCGCTACGAGCGCGAACTCCACGCGGCGTACGCGGCGCTCGGCTGCCTGCCGCCGACGTACGAACCGCGGGCCACCGGGCACGTGCCCGAGATGCTCGAACTCATCGAGACCCTGCTCCAGCGCGGCCACGCCTACGTGGCGCCCGACGATTCGGGTGACATCTACTTCGACGTGCGGTCGTGGCCCGCGTACGGATCCCTGTCCCGGCAGAACATCGACGACATGGAAGCGGCCGAGGACGCCGACCCGCGCGGCAAGCGTGATCGAAGGGACTTCGCCCTCTGGAAGGGTCACAAGCCGAACGAGCCGGAGACCGCGTCCTGGCCGACCCCGTGGGGGCGCGGCCGACCGGGCTGGCACCTGGAGTGCTCGGCGATGGCCGGGAAGTACCTCGGCGAGGAGTTCGACATCCACGGCGGCGGTAACGACCTCAAGTTCCCGCACCACGAGAACGAACTGGCCCAGTCCACCGCCGCCGGGCAGACGTTCGCCCGCTACTGGATGCACAACGCCTGGGTGACGGCGGCCGGCGAGAAGATGAGCAAGTCGCTCGGCAACGGCGCCCTGGTCTCCGAGGTCACCCGGCGTTACCCACCGCGCGCCGTCCGGCTGTATCTGGCCCAACCGCACTATCGGTCCGCCATCGAGTTCTCCGACACGTCGCTGGACGAGGCCACGGCGGCACTGGCCCGGATCGACGGCTTCGTCGCGCGGGCCTTGGAACTGGTCGGCCGGGCGACGCCCGCAATCCCGGACGCCTTCGCCGCGGCCATGGACGACGACCTCGGCACCCCGGAGGCCTTCGCGCAGCTCTACGCCGCGGTCCGCGCCGGCAACATCGCCCTGGATGCCGGTGACGACCGACGCCGTCGAGGAGCGGCTGGGCGAGGTCCTGGGCATGCTGGACGTCGTCGGACTCGACCCGGCGGACCCGGCCTGGGAACACGCGGCGCCGAGCGGCGTCGAGGCCGAGCTCGCCGAGGGGCTTGATCATCGAGTTGCTGAAGCAGCGGGAGGCCGCGCGCAGTCGCCGCGACTTCGACACCGCCGACGCCATCCGCGATGCGCTGGGCGCCCTCGGCGTGGCGATCTCCGACACCCCGAGCGGGCCGCGGTGGACGCTGCCCGGGACCGGAGCGTAGGCGATCGTGCCGGGGAACAGCCAGCGCAAGGGCGCGGTCCGACGTAGCGGCAAGGGCAACACCGCCGGCTCCGGCGGGCGCGTGCGCCGCGGCCTGGAGGGCAAGGGACCGACGCCGAAGGCGGAGGATCGGCCGTACCATGCGGCCTACCGCGCCAAGAAGGCGGCCGGCCGGCGAGCACCGGAGAAGGCTCGTGCCGGCCAGAACCGGACGACCGGGGGCCGGCCCGGAGTGGGTCGCCGGTCGCAACGCCGTGCTGGAGGCGCTGGAGGCCAAGATCCCCATCAAGACCGCGTACGTCGCGGAGGGCGCCGAGCGCGACGACCGGTTGCGGGACATCCTCAAGCTCGCGGCCAACCGTGGCACCGCCCTGCTGGAGGTGACCCGCGTGCAGCTGGACCGGCTGACCGGCGGTGCGGTGCACCAGGGCGTGGCGTTGCAGTTGCCGGCGTACGACTACGCCCACCCCGACGATCTGCTGGCCACTGCCCTGGAGGCTGACAGCCCGGCGCTCATCGTCGCCCTGGACTCGATCACCGATCCGCGGAATCTCGGCGCGATCGTCCGCTCGGCGGCGGCCTTCGGAGCCCATGGGGTGCTGATCCCGGAGCGCCGCTCGGCCGGCATGACCGCGGCGGCCTGGAAGACCTCCGCCGGTGCCGCGGCGCGGCTGCCGATCGCCCGGGCCACCAATCTGAACCGCACGCTCCGCTCCTACGCTGACGCCGGCTGCACGCTGGTCGGCCTCGACGGCTCGGCCGGCTCCGTCGCTCGACGAGCTGGACCTCTCCGGACCGCTCGTGCTGGTCGTCGGCAGCGAGGGCGAGGGGCTGTCCCGGCTTGGTACGCGAAACCTGCGACCAGCTGGCCGCCATTCCGCATCGCCGCCGAGGTGGAATCGCTGAACGCCGGCGTCGCCGCCGGGATCGCCCTCTACGAGATCGCACGGTCGCGTCGCTGACATCCTGCCTGTCCGAAGTCGACCGCCCGCGGATCAGGCCGGGCGTTGACGAGCCGCCGAGGGTAAAGTCCCCTCTTGTGACCGACACCCTCGCCCGGCCGTCCTCGGTCGACTACTCCGGCCCCGAGTCCGACGCCTATCGGGCCGCCCTGACGGTGATCGAAGGCATCGAGCCTCGGGTCGCCGAGGCGACCCGGGCCGAACTCGCCGACCAACGCAGCTCGCTGAAACTGATCGCCTCGGAGAACTACGCGTCCCCGGCCGTGCTGCTCACCATGGGCACCTGGCTGTCCGACAAGTACGCCGAGGGAACCATCGGGCACCGCTTCTACGCCGGCTGCCAGAACATCGACACGGTGGAGGCGGTGGCCGCGGAGCACGCCCGCGAGCTGTTCGGCGCGGAGTACGCCTACGCCCAGCCGCACTCCGGCATCGACGCCAACCTGGTGGCGTTCTGGGCCATCCTCGCGCACCGCATCGAGACCCCGGAGCTGGCCGAGGTCGGCCTCAAGGGCGTCAACGACATGACCGAGGAGCAGTGGGAGAGCTTGCGGCACAAGTTCGGCAACCAGCGGGCGCTGGGCATGTCGCTGGACGCCGGCGGACACCTCACCCACGGGTTCCGGCCCAACATCTCCGGCAAGATGTTCCACCAGCGCTCGTACGGGACCGACCCCGAGACGCAGCTCCTCGACTACGACGCGGTCCGCCAGGCCGCGCAGGAGTTCAAGCCGCTGATCTTGATCGCCGGCTACTCCGCCTACCCGCGTCGGGTGAACTTCGCCAAGATGCGGGAGATCGCCGACGAGGTCGGGGCGACGTTCATGGTCGACATGGCCCATTTCGCCGGTCTGGTGGCGGGCAAGGTCTTCACCGGCGACGAGGATCCCGTCCCGCACGCCCACCTGGTCACCACCACCACCCACAAGTCCCTGCGTGGGCCGCGCGGCGGCCTGGTGCTGGCGACCGAGGACTACGCGCCTTCGGTCGACCGGGGTTGCCCGATGGTGCTCGGCGGTCCCGCTCGGACACGTGATGGCGGCCAAGGCGGTGGCGCTGGCCGAGGCGCGTGACGCCGGAGTTCCAGACGTACGCGCAGGCCATCGCCGACAACGCCAAGTCGCTCGCCGACGGATTCCTGAGCCGCGGAGCCAAGCTGGTTACCGGCGGCACCGACAACCACATCGTGCTGCTGGACGTCACCAGCTTCGGGCTCACCGGGCGGCAGGCGGAGTCGGCGCTGCTCGACGCCGGCATCGTCACCAACCGCAACGCCGTGCCCAGCGACCCGAACGGCGCCTGGTACACCTCCGGCGTCCGCCTCGGCACCCCGGCGCTGACCACCCGCGGCTTCGGGGCCGCCGAGTTCGACCGGGTCGCCGAGCTCACTGTCGACGTGCTCAAGAACACGACTCCGGTGACCGCCTCCACCGGGAAACCCGGCAAGGCGAAGTACGCCCTGGCCGACGGCGTCGCCGACCGGACGAAGACTGCCTCGGCCGAGCTGCTGGACGTCCACCCGCTCTATCCCGGACTCGAGCTCTAGCCGCCGCGAGCGGATGCGTTCCGACATGGCGCCGACGACCGTGACGACCATCGTCATGGTCGTCTTCGCGCTCTTCGTGATCGCCTGGGGCCTCTACAACCTCTTCGGTGACTGGGAGCCGGCCGTGCGACCGCTGTCCAAGGAGGAGCAGCTCGAGATCGAGTACGAGAGGGCCGTCCGCGAGATGCGGCAGGCCATCGACGACTACGAGAACGGCAAACGCCCGCTCTGACCAGTCGCCTAGCGTTGCAGCTTCGGGCAGCACTTCGGCGCCGAAGACGTCGATCCACTCCCGCTGGTTGCGGCCGACGTTGTGCAGATAGATCCGGTCGAAGCCGAGGTCGACGTAGCGCTGGATCTCGGCCCGGTGGGTGTCCGGATCGGAACTGATCATCATGCGACCCTCGAAGTCCTCCGGCCGCACCAGCTTGGCCATCTGTTCGAACTCGAACGGTGAGCGGATGTCGCCCTTCGGGAACTTCATGCCGCCGTTGGGCCACTCGACCATGGCGTTGGTCAGGGCCTCCTCGTCGGTCTCGGCCCAGGACAGAGTGGAGCTGCAGCACCTTCGGCATCGTGTCGGGATCCTTGCCGGCCTCGCGGGCGCCGGCGTCGAAGCGCTCGAACACCTTTCGCGATCTTCTCGGGCGGAGCGCCGACCGTGATCAGCCCGTCGACGGTACGGCCGGCGCGCTTGGCGGTGATCGGGCCGGCGGTGGCCACCAGGATCGGCGGCGGGTTCTCCGGCATCGTCCACAGCCGGGTCGACTCGAGCTTGTAGTACTTCCCGGAGTGCTTGACGTCCTTGCCGGCCAGCGATCCGGCGAACAGCTTCTGGATGATCTCGATCGCCTCGAACATCCGGTCGATGCGCTCGGGCGCCTCCGGCCAGTACTGCGCGGTGACGTGTTCGTTGAGCGCCTCGCCCGAGCCGAGGCCCGAGCCAGTGCCGATCGGGGTACATCGCAGCCAGCGTCGCCGACGCCTGCGCGACCATCGCCGGGTGCCACCGGAACGTCGGTGCCGTGACGCCGGGCCCGAGATCGCCGGTCGTCCGCTCGCCCAGCGCCGACAGCACGTTCCAGACGAACGCGCTCTGGCCCTGCTGCGGAACCCACGGCTGGAAGTGATCGGCCACCATGGCCCCGGAGAAGCCGCGACTCTCGGCGTGGGCCGTGAGTTCCACCGCCTCGCGTCGGGTGGAACTGCTCGAGCATCACCGCGTACCCGATCGTCAGCTCAGACATCACTCAGCCATCCAATCAGCCCTGGAGCCCCATCCGGTCGACCACGTGCTCGGCGATCGCCAGGCTGGAGGTCGCGGCCGGTGAGGGCGCGTTCCGAATGCTGGTGATCTTGCCGCTCTGGCTGATCCGGAAGTCGTCGACGAGCGAGCCGTCCCGCTCGAGCGCCTGCGCACGAACCCCCGCGCCGCCCCGGACGACGTCGGCCGGCCCGATCTCCGGCACGTAGCGCGATGGCGTTGCGCATGTACGCACGTGATCGACAGCGAGCCGCGCATCTCGATCATCCCCGTACGCCAATGCGTGCGCGCCATCCGCCAGAACCCGGGCCAGGTGGCGATGCTGCTCAGGTCGGCGACGTTGACGCTGCCCGCCGGTAGCCCTCGCGCTTCAGGGCGAACACCGCGTTCGGTCCGACTTCGAGCTCGCCGGAGACCCGCCGGGTGAAATGCACGCCGAGGAACGGGTAGCGCGGATCCGGAACGGGATAGATCATCCCGCGAACCAGATCCCGCTTCTCCTCGCTCACCGCCATGTACTCACCCCGGAACGGCACGATCCGCGGCCCGTCCTCTCCGTCGGCGAAGCGGGACATCCGATCCGCCTGCAGCCCGGCGCAGACCACGAGTCGGTCGACCCGGCGGAGCCCGCTCTCGGTACAGAGCTCGACCGCGCCGGGGCGCGACCTCACCCCTGTGACCCGGGTGGACAGCAGGATTCGCCCGCCGGCCGCCTCGATGTCCTCGGCGAACGCCGTCGCCGACCGCGACGTAATCCGTGATGGCTGTCCCCGGCGAATACAGCGCAGCGAGTCCGGCCGCGTGCGGTTCGATCTCGGCGATCTCGGCCGGCTCGACGCGCCGCAGACCCGGCACCTGGTTCTCGGTGGCCGTCTGCTCCAGGGCGTCCAACCGGCCGAGTTCGGAGTCCGGCGACGGCCACGACGAGCTTGCCGCACTCCGTCGTACGGCAGCCCACGCTCCGCGCAGTAGTCCTTCAGCAGCAGGCGTCCGCGGGTGCACAGCTCGGCCTTCAGGCTGCCCGGCTTGTAGTAGATGCCGGCGTGCACGACGCCGGAGTTGTGGCCCGTCTGGTGCGCGGCGAGACGGTCCTCCTTCTCGAACACGATGATCGAGGTGCCCGGGCGGCGTCGGGCCAGCTCGCGGCCGATGGCCAACCCGACGATCCCTCCGCCGACGATGCCGATCGTCTGTTCGGTCAACGATCGAGCTCCCTCGCTCCGGCATGCAGTGGCCGACCAGCGTGGCAGGGCACAGGAACAATCGGGAACCTCTGGTCAGGACCACCGTAGTTGCTCCTGTGCGATGCCTGCTTCCTCGATCCCGACCCGAGCCGCCCGCCTGCTGTACGCCGCCGGGATGTTCGTGCTGGTCAGCGCGCTCTGCGGGGTGCTGATCGCCGGAGTCGCCATGCCGGCGATCGGGGCCGCCGTGGTGACGGCCAAGGGCACCGAGGCGAGCCTGGACGATCTGCCGGTGGCCTTCGACACGCCGGCCCAGTCGCAGCGGTCGCAGGTGCTGGACGCGAACGGCGACGTGCTCACCTACTTCTACGAGGAGAACCGGGTCTACGTCGAGCTGGACAAGATCGCGCCGATCATGCAGCAGGCCATGATCGCCATCGAGGACCACCGCTTCTACGAGCACGGACCGCTCGACCTGACCGGCACCCTGCGGGCCTTGATCAACAATCTGGCCACCGGCGAGGAGACCCAGGGCGGCTCCACGATCACCCAGCAGTACGTGAAGATGGTGCAGATCGAGGAGGCCAAGAAGCGGGGTGACGACGCCGGCATCCAGGCCGCGCAGGACCGCAGCTACGGCCGGAAGATCCGCGAGCTGCGCTACGCCATCTCGGTCGAGAAGGCCCTGTCCAAGGACGAGATCCTCGAGCGGTACCTCAACATCGCCTACTTCGGCGACGGCGCGTACGGCGTCGAGGTGGCCGCCGAGCACTACTTCGGCACCACCGCCGCCAAGCTGACCCTGCCGCAGGCGGCCATGCTGGCCGGGCTGGTGCAGAACCCGACCGCACTGAACCCGGTGGGCAACGAGGCCGCCGCCCTGGACCGCCGCGACGTCGTCCTCAACCGGATGGCCGAGCTCTCGGTCATCTCCGCCGCCGACGCCGCCAAGGCCAAGCGCAGCACCTTCGACCGCGACGAGGTCACGACCAAGATCAACGGCTGCCAGCGCAGCGACTACCCCTTCCTGTGCGACTACGTCTACCGCTCGCTGGCGCTGACGCCGAGCCTGGGCGCCACGCCGGAGGAGCGCGTCAACGCCATCAAGCGCGGCGGCCTGACCGTCACGACCGCGATCGACCCGAAGACCCAGGACACCATCCAGAAGGCGGTCAGCAACGTCGTCGGACCGACCGATCCGGTGATCGGGGCCATGAACATGATCCAGCCCGGCACCGGGTTGATCGTCGCCATGGCCCAGAGCCGCCCGGTGATGGGGTCGAACGCGAAGAAGGGCGAGACGTACTGGAACTACTCCGTCTCGCCGGAGATGGGCGGCGCCCAGGGGTTCCAGGCAGGGTCGACGTTCAAGGCCTTCACCGCGGCCGCGGCGCTGGCGGAGGGCATCCCACTGTCCAAGCGCTACGACGCCCGGGCGCTGATGGACTTCTCCGAGGCGCGCTTCGACACCTGCGAGGGTCGGGCCGAGGTGGGCGGCACCTGGCGGGTGCCCAACTCCACCGGCACCAACGGCGTCATGGACATGTACCGGGCGGCCGAACGGTCGGTCAACACCTACTTCGTCCAGCTCGCGCTCGAGGTCGGCATGTGCGACGTGGTCACCATGGCCGAGAAGCTCGGCGTCGAGTCGAGTACGAAGTCCGCGCCGATCAGCTCCTACGACGACAAGCCGTCCTTCACCCTCGGCTCGGTCGAGGTGAGCCCACTGTCCATGGCGGAGGCCTACGCCACCTTCGCCTCCGGCGGCATCCACTGCGACCCGATCATCATCGACGAGATCACCGACAGCACCGGCGCGAAGCGTGAGGCGCCCAGCGCGAACTGCACCCGGGTGATCTCCGAAGACGTCGCCGCCGCCATGAACTCGCTGCTGTCCAGCGTGATGACGAAGGGCACCGGACAGCGGGTCGCAACCGCCGACCGTCGCCCGCAGGCGGGCAAGACCGGCACCATCGACAGCAACGCGGCGGTCTGGTTCGCCGGCTATACCCCGCAGATCGCCGGCGCGGCCATGATCAGCATCGACAACCAGCGCAAGCCGTTCGTCCGGTCGGCGTCCGGCTACCGGCGGAGCGGTCTGAAGGACTACCGGGTGCCGTCGACCGGGCTTGACCTCTCGAAGGCTCGGGTAGCGGTGACGCCGGCCAGGAGATCTGGAAGCCGGCCATGGAGGCCTACCTCGACGGAACGTCAGCGCGCAGCTTCGCGCCGCCGCCGTCCGAGCTCGTCTATGGTCAGCAACCGCAACTCGGTCGCGACTTCTGGGAGCGCTTCTTCGGACCGCGCCGGGGCGGGCGCTGATTCGACCCCTCGCTAACCTTCAATCCACCCCGGCCAGCGGCACGTGACGACGGGGCGCGACCGGACCTCAGTCCCAGCGAAAGAAGCCTTGGCCGGACTTTCGGCCCAGCTCTCCGGCCGCCACCTTCTCCCGCAGGATTGCGGGTGGCGCGAATCGGTCTCCGAGTTCGCTGGCCAGGTGCTCGGCGACGGCGAGCCGTACGTCGAGTCCGACGAGGTCGGTGGTGCGCAGTGGCCCCACGGCGTGCTTGTAGCCAAGCCGCATCGCCGTATCGATGTCCTCGGCCGAGGCGACGCCTTCCTCGAGCATGCGCATGGCCTCGAGGGCCAGGGCAACGCCGAGCCGCGAGGATGCGAATCCAGGCGCATCGGTCACGGTGATCGCCGTTTTGCCGAGCTCGGCCACCCAGTCTTGCGCCGTCAAGATCAGCTCCGACGAGGTCCGTACGCCAACGACGACCTCGACAAGTTGACTGGCGGGTACCGGATTGAAGAAGTGCAGCCCGATCAGGCGCGCCGGACGGGACAGGGCCGACGCGAGCAGGTCGATCGACAGACTCGAGGTGTTCGTCGCCAGCCAGGCGTCGGGAGCCGCTACCTCGGCGGTGCCAAGAACGTGCTGCTTGAGCGCGGCGTCCTCGGGTACCGCCTCGACGACGAGCCCGGACCCACGGAGGTCACGTGGCTCCGTCGCCACCATCAATCGGGTGAGCATCTCCTCCCGCGGCGACTCGAGCTGGCCCCGCTCGTCGGCCCGAGCGAGAGACGATCGGACCCTGTCCGTGGCTGCCGCGGCGGCGGCCGACGAGGACTCGATGACGGTGACGGCCGATCCGGAGACGAGAAAGGCGTGCGCGATGCCCGCGCCCATACGACCACCGCCGAAGACGCCGACGTGGCTCGGAGTGCTCATCTGTCCTGCTCCTGTTCGGGCCCGTCCACCCGTCACTGCTGCGGCCCACCACTCACAGCCGGCCCGCGCACAATGACGTGATCAGTATTTCTCTCAAGAGAAGGAGCCTTCGTGGCTACCCACCTGACTGTGGCCAAATCCGAAACGCTGACGCCAACCCTGCGTCGGGTGTGGTTCTCCAGCGAGGACCTCTCGGCGTTCCGTGAGAGCGACTTCACCGACCGCTACGTCAAGCTCGTCTTTCCCAAGGAGGGCGTTGACTATCCCGAACCGCTCGACATGCGCGCTCTACGCGGAGTGCTGCCACCGGAGGACATGCCCTCGGTCCGCACTTACACGGCCCTCTTTCCCGACGTCGAGGAGGGGACGCTCGCCATTGATTTCGTGATCCACGGCGACGAGGGGATCGCGGGTCCGTGGGCCGCGGCTGCGGAGCCGGGTGACCAGCTGCTCGTCAACGGTCCTGGTGGCGCCTACCGGCCGGACCCGTCCGCCGACTGGCATCTCCTGGTCGGGGACGAGTCGGCGCTGCCGGCCATCACGGCGGCAGTCGAGGCGCTGCCGGAGTATGCGGTCGCACGGGTCGTGGTGCTCGTCGACTCACCTGATCACGAGGTCGGACTCCCCCCTTCCGGCCAACAGCCAGCCTCACCTGGGTGCACCGCAGCGGCGCGTCCGCCGACGGCCATTTGGAGGCCGCCGTACGGGCGGTCGAGTGGCGGCGAGGACGCGTTCAGGCGTTCGTGCACGGCGAGGCGCAGGAAGTTATGCACGGCATCCGGCCCTACCTCCTCAAGGAACGCAACCTCCCCCGCGACCGACGTGTCGATCTCCGGCTACTGGCGTCGCGGCCGGTCGGAGGAGGGCTTCCGGGAGTGGAAGTCCGAACTCGCCAAGGTCGAGGGTGAGGGTGGCGGCAAGGCTGGGACGAAGATGTGAATCCTGAGCGGCGCCCGCCGTCCTCGAAACGCCTCTTTACGGTCCTATGAGGGCGCAGTACAGTCTGCGGAGGTAGATCAAGCGGGGCCGAGTATCGCACCTTGGGCCGGCGCCAAGGCCCACCAAGACAGCACGCTCTTGGTGCTTGACGCAGCGCCGTGCTGCTCGCGACGGTCGGTCACGAGAGGACGTGTTGAACGTGACTGTCGGCTTCGGCGACCTACTATTCGGCGTAGCCCTTGCGGGAACTGCCGTCCAGCTTCAGATCAACCGGCACCGCTTCGCCCTGGGTCTTCTGCCCGTCTTCGTGGATACGGACCTGTCGGTAGCGGCGGGCCGCCACACGGGGGACATGGCGACCAACCCGTGGATGTACAAGACGCCCGGCCGTAACGCACACATCAGCTCTGACAACGTCACTACCCCGTCGCAGCGCATCATCGCGGCGGCAGCTGGTGGTGGCTGGCGGCCGGAGAATGACAGGACCGGCGAGATCCTCTACTGGGGCGGTGCGCTCCTCAACGCCGACGCACCCTTCAACTGGTGGATGGGCAGCCCCCCGCACCGGCAGCTGATCGAGGATGGCGCGTTCACGCACATGGGTTTCTCGGCCAGCCACACCAACAGTGCCAACGAGTGGGTGTACGCCGTGACGTTCGCACGCTCGCCGGCCCGCGGGTTGTTCGCCAAGCACAGCAGCCGGGTGATCGACGTCAAGGACATCTCGACGGCGAGTGGCGCGGCGATCCTCCAGTGGGATTGGTGGGGAGGTGGCAACCAGCGATGGCGGTTGGAGCCCGTCGGCGGCGGCTACGTCCGCATCGTGGCGCAGCACAGCGGCAAAGTGCTCGACGTGTCCGGCATCTCGATGGCGAACGGTGCGCGCCTCGTGCAATGGGACTGGTGGGGTGGGGACAACCAGCGATTCCTCCCCGAGGTCTGGGGCATCGGCCAGCTGAAGCTGACCGCCAAGCACAGCGGCAAGGTGATCGAGGTGGCGGGCATGGACGAAGCCAACGGCGCGGTGGTCCAGCAGTGGGACTGGTGGGGCGGCGCCAACCAGCTGTGGAAGTTCTGATGGCGGGCTCCCGAGCGTGAAGGAGGCGGCGCCATGGCGAACCCAACTGTGAACCGACCGGACGGCCTGTTGGATCGGCTCGCGACCAGAACCTACGGCGACGATCGCCCAGCTGAGTGGTCCGAGCAGATCAGGACCGAGGAAGGGGAGATGGCGGGCCGCATGGTCCGTCTAGCCGAGCTGATGGTCGCCGGCACGCCCGCGAGCGACCCGGCGGTCCTGGACGAGATCGAGTGGTACTACCAATCGGCGCAGCAGTACGGCGGCGTCACGCCAGCCACCTTCAAGTCCCTGGGGGATGCGCTCGTGGACGACGAGCAGACCCGGGCGTTGTACGACGACGTCGCCGAGGGCCTGGCCGCCTATCAGCGCGACGCCATCGCCGCCTACGGCGAGGCCCGGCTGACCGAGGGCGGCGCCTGACCTTTCTATAGGGTTGGGCCGGTGACCCATCCCACCGATTCTCCTGCTCCGTGGTGGCGAAGCGCCGTCGTCTACCAGGTCTATCCGCGCTCGTTCGCCGATCATGACGGCGACGGGGTCGGTGACGTCCAGGGAATGATCGACAGGCTTCCGTACCTCGCCGACCTCGGTATCGACGCCGTGTGGGTCAGCCCCTGGTACCCGTCTCCGATGGCCGACGGTGGCTACGACGTCTCCGACTACCGCGACATCCATCCCGACTTCGGCACCCTCGAGCACGCCGATGTGTTCATCACCAAGGCCCATGAACTCGGGCTGCGGGTCCTCATCGACCTGGTGCCGAACCACAGCAGCGACGCCCACCCGTGGTTCCAGGCGGCGCAGGCGGCGCCGAAGGGATCCCCCGAGCGCGAGTTGTACATCTTCCGGGACGGAGTCGGTGAGGACGGGGACCTGCCGCCCAACAACTGGCCGGCCATGTTCGGCGGCGGCGCCTGGGAGCGGACCACCGAACCGGACGGCCGTCCGGGGCAGTGGTACCTGCACCTGTTCGCCCCGGAGCAGCCGGACTGGAACTGGGACAACCCCGCGGTGGTCGAGGAGTTCGACGCCATCCTGCGGTTCTGGTTCGACCGCGGGGTCGACGGTTTCCGGATCGACGTGGCCAACTCGATGGCCAAGGCACCCGGACTGCCCGATCTCGACGTCGACGCCGAGGGCCAGCCGATCGTCACCACGCTGACCGGCACGCCGTACCTGAATCAGCCCCATATTCACGACATCTTCCGCCGGTGGCGCACCGTCGCCGACGCGTACGCCGGGACCGAGCAGGGCGCGCGGGTCTTCGTCTCGGAGGCCTACGTCACGCCGGCGAGCGAGCTGGCCAGTTACATCCGGCCCGACGAGCTGCACACCACCTTCAACTTCGACGCCTTGCTGTGCGAGTGGACCGCCTCCTCCCAGCGCAGTGTCATCGATCTGACCCTGGCCGCGACGGGCGAGGTCGGGGCGCCGGCCACCTGGGTGCTGGCCAATCACGACATGACCCGGGTGGTCACGCGCTACGGCCGCCCGGTCACCGGGGCGCGGTTCACTCCGAGTGGGATCGACGACGAGCTCCTGAACGGCATCTGGCTGAAGGCGCCCGGCCGGACCGACGTCGAGCTGGGGCGGAAGCGGGCCCGAGCCGCTGCGCTGCTGGAGCTGGCCCTGCCCGGCGGAGCGTACGTCTACCAAGGCGATGAACTGGGGCTTGAGGAGGTCGAGGATCTCCCGGAGGAGCTGCTGCAGGATCCGACCTGGGAACGCTCCGGCCACACCGAGCGCGGCCGCGACGGTTGCCGGGTGCCGATCCCGTGGTCCGGCAGCGAGCCGCCGTTCGGGTTCGGATCGACGGAGCACCCGCCGTGGCTGCCACAGCCCGCCCACTGGGCCGGTCTCACCGCCGCGGCGCAGGACGGAGACCCGGCGAGCATGCTGACCCTCTACCGAACGGCCCTGGCCGAGCGGCGACGGAACCCGGCCCTGGGTGACGGGACGCTGATCTGGGACGAGGACGTACCGGCCGAGGTCTTGTCGTTCGTGCGCGAGCCCGGATTCCGCTGCGTGGTCAACTTCGGGCCGGAGCCGTACGCGCTGCCGCCCGGACACGAGCTGCTGGTCGCCTCGACCGAGCTCGACCGACGGGAAGCTCGGCACCGACTCGCCGCCTGGCTCCGGGATCCGCTTGCGAGCGTCGGGTAGTGGAGCGCCGGCTCGGTCTGGACTGACGAGGGAGCGCGACCCGGACGCAGTGAACCGCGACCTGCTGAGGTTCGAGGGTCGTGCCGAGCGAGGAGGGAAGACTGAGTCGATAAGCGCGGAACGGGCGCGAGCAAGACAAGCGGCCGGCGGCTTTCTCAGCCGGCTCATAGCCTCGAGTTCTCTACTCTGGAGCTGTGCGTCGCATCATGCTTGGCCCTCGCGGCTATCGTTACCGCTCTCACGCTGACGTCCTGCGCCCAGACCGGGTCTCGGCGGCCGACGCGTACAAGATCGGCTGCCCGGCCGTCGATTCGGCCCTCGGCGGCGGCACGGTCGTCAACAAGGTGAGCGTGACCGGCTGAAGGCCCTGCGCGACTCCAACCAACTCGGCCCGGAGGCGCAGACCTGGCTCGTCGCCGTCATCGCGACGCTGGAGTCCTCCAAGCCCGAGGACATGCCGGCCGACGCCAAGAAGCTCATCGTCGACGGCTGCCAGCAGAACGGCTACGAGCTCCAGAACCTCTGATCCAGATACTGGGTAAGTCTGTGTCCTGAGTCTCAGGACCCAGAATTACCCACAACCGCATCGGCCTCTCGTCCACAGGCCAGCCTCGGACCACTCGGTCGATTCGAGTCAGATCGTCCGCAATGCTCTGGTCGTGAAGGCTCGCATCGACCCCACCCCGCCTTGCTGTCCCTCGCTGCGCTGCAGGATGGTGTGGTGTCCCGCGAGCAGACGTTCGGCCTCGGGCTGACCCGCCGACCACTCGACCGACTGGTCGCGGAGGGACGTGGCGGCGGCTCGAGCCAGGGTTGTACCTGGTGCACGACCAGCCACCACTTGGCTGGCCTGGCCTGGGGCGGCGTGCTCATCGGCGGCCCCGAGTCCCGGCTCGGAGGTCGCAGCGCCGGCTTCCTCTACGGCTTGAACCCCGAGCCCGCCCGCATCGAGGTGATGATCCCGTGGAGCTCGGCGAGCGCCGAGCCGCGACCGCTGGCAGTTCGTGCGCGAACGCCCCGGGATCCGCTCGAAGCGATCCGTCGGAGAGCCGCCTCGGCTCACTCTGGAGGACACGGTCCTCGACCTCACCCAGCAGACCACGGCGGACGCCGAGGTGATCGACCTCGTCACCCGAGCCATCCAAACCCGCCGCACCAGCCCCGAGCGCCTCCTCCGCTCAGCCCGGGACGCTCTCGACTAACCCATCGCCGGCTGTTGGCCAACGTGCTTGGCGACGTCGCCGCCGGCGCGCAGAGTGCCCTGGAGATCGAGTACCTGCGTGACGTCGAGCGAGCCCACGGGCTGCCGGACGGCGAACGGCAACAGCCGTCCGGCCGCACTTGGCAGGACGTGCGCTATAGGCGGTTCAGCACGATTGTCGAACTGGACGGGCGCCTTGGCCATGAGGGGATAGGGCCGCTTCCGTGACATGCGGCGCGACAACGCCGCCCTCGTGAAGGGCCAGGCGACGTTGCGCTACGGCTATCACGATGTGCACTGTCGCGGATGTGAGGTGGCCGCCGAAGTGGCGACCGTCTTGGCCGCCCGGGGCTGGACGGGCCAGCTCGAGCGGTGCCCGAACTGCCAGAACGTGCCCTACTTCGAGATTGGGTAGGTCTTGGTCCCGTCTTCAGGACACAGACTCACCCGGTGTTGGCCGTCGGGGCTTTCGGCGAGCAGTTCGTCCAGGTCGGAGAGGCGGTCCAGGCCCTTCACGGCCCGCGACATCCGCGGGTTGGCGGCGAAACGCTCGCGGTGGCGGTGGAGGAACCGCCAGTAGCCGGCGGTGAAGGGGCAAGCGTCCGGCCCGACCCGGACCTTGGGGTCGAAGCGGCAGTCGCCGCAGTAGTCGGTCATCTTGTTGATGTAGCTGCCACCGGAGGCGTACGGCTTCGTGGCGAGCACTCCCCCGTCGGCGTGCTGCGACATGCCGACCACGTTCGGCACCATCACCCAGTCGTAGCCGTCGACGAAGCTGCGGTGGAACCAGTCGGTGAACTGCGCCGGATCCCAGCCCTGCTGCATCCCGTAGTTCCCGATGATCATCAGCCGCGGGATGTGATGGGCCCAGCCATGATCGCGGACCGAGGCGAGCGACTGCTTCAGGCAGTTCGCCTCCGTGCCGTCCGGATCCACGCTCGCCGAACCAGCCGGGCAGATCGCGGCTGGCCTCGAGTTCGTTGCGGGCCCGGTAGTCCTCGCCGAAGTACCAGTAGAGGTTCCAGATGTAGTCCCGCCAGCCGATGATCTGGCGTACGAAGCCCTCCACCGAGGCGATCGGGGCGTGCCCCTCGGCGTAGGCGTCCTCCGCGGCCCGGACGACCTCCAGCGGATCCAGCAGCCCCAGGTTCAGCGGCGCCGACAACAGCGAGTGCGCCATCCAGCGGTCCGCCGCTCAGCACGGCGTCCTCGTACGGCCCGAAGGTGGGCAGCCGGTGGCGGACGAAGTGCTCCAGCGCCGCCAACGCCTCCGACCGGGTCGCGGCGAAGCGCCGGGGACCGTCCTCGCCGACGAAGCGGACGCCCGTCGGCGCTCCACGCGTCCAGGTCGGCGCGGACCTCCTCGTCGATCTCGTCCTCCTCGGGCCACCAGGGCTCGCGGCACGTCCAGCCCGGAGCAGCCTTTGGGCGGCGGCTCCCGGTTGTCGGCGTCGTAGTTCCACTGCCCGGTGACCGGCTCGCCGCCCTCCATCAACACGTCCAACCGGCGCCGCGCGTCCCGGTAGAAGTCCTCCATCAGCAAGCCGGCGCCGGCCGCGGCCGTCGGCCCAGCTCGCGAAATCGGTCCGCGAGGTGGCGAACCCACGCGCCGGCAAGCCGCTCCAGATCGCGCTCGCGCGGCGATCCGGTCGACGAAGTGCAGCGCACTCCAACTCGTCGGCTGGATCACGCTGAGCGGTCCGTCCACGTCGGCCAGCCCGGCCCGGTAGGTCTCGGCCGCGGACGTAGGAGCAGCGCTTGCCCAGCTCGGCGGCCCGGTGCCGCATGGCCGAAAGGATCAGGTGCGCCTTCTGCCGATGGAAGACGCGTCGCTGCGAAGACCGACGCGGGACTCGATGAGCAGCACCGGCTGGCGGGTCGTGTCGAGGAAGTGCGGCCCCAGTTGATCGCCGAAGAGCCAACGCGATCTAGTCTTGCTCGCGCTCGCTTCGCTCCTCATGACTCCGTCTTCCTCCCTCCCTCGCAAACCACTCTGTTCGATTGGCTCGCTCCGCTCGCGGGCGTGTTTGCCCCCTCGGTCGTCCAGACCGAGCCGGCGCTCCGCAACCCGACGCTCGCAACAGAATCAACGGGTAAACAATGTCCCCGAGACCGTGGTGAGGAAGTTCCGCAGCGAGTCGGGCAGATCGCGCAGGTGCCAGTGCGACGGACCGTGGTACCACGACAGCGCGTCCGGGTCGGGGTCGGCGTCCAGATCGGCCGCGACGATGGCGTCCAGCCAGCGATCCGAGCCGCCGAGGACGACCGCGTACGGCAGCACCTCCGACAGCTCGCTCAACTCCCGCCCGGGCGGCATCTGGTTCGTGGGGTAGCTCAACAGGTCCGACCGCAGCGCGCCGAGGCCGCCGAGCAGCGCGGCACCCCTTCTGAGTTCGGGCCGGCATCTCCTGCGCGACGAACATCAGACCCAGCGCGAGGGCGATCAGGGCCAGGCCGACCAACCCGAACGTCGTGAAGGCGGCGAGCACGATGGTCACCGCCACCGCTCCGATGAGGGCGATGATCGCGGTCTGCGTCCAACGGTTGCGGGTCGCGTCGGGCCGACGCTCGAACCAGCCGTTGCTCACCACGTCGTCGTACAACTTGTCCTGGACGCCACCGATGACCTCCGACACCCGGGCCGGCAGCTCGCTGACGGCGACCGGGCCGGCGGCGGTGATGCCGTCGAGCAGCTCCTTTTCGAAGGGCAGCAGGCCGTCGTCGGACGTGCTCTGCCGGCTGAGCTCCCATTCGGTCGGCGCGAACTCGCTCGCCCGCGTCAACTCCGTGATGCGGAGGTGGCCGCGCACCGCGAGGTCGACCAGCGTGGCGCGTGATGTCGATCGGGTCGACCCGCTCGTCGGCGACGGTGCCGACGTGACCCGGCCGGATCTCACCGATCACCCGGAACTCGCTCTCGCCGGGCCCCGTGGGCACGAACTCGGCGACTCGCGTGACCGCTCCGTCCGCGGCCGCATCGGCGCCCGGCCCGCCGATGCAGGGCGAACAGGGCGATGCCGCCGAGCACCGAGCAGGCCCAGGGCAAGACCGAGCGGCAACGGTCGAGCCGAGAACGCCCGCGCCACCGTCCAGCGGAACTGGATGTTCTCGGTGCTGGCCACCGCCCCCGGCGGGAACCCGATCTCGACCTCGACGATCTCACCCTCGCCGCGGGGTCCGTCCCGGAAGGTGGGGACCTGTCCACCCTCCGAACCGGCCGCCGAGTAGCGGCAGGGCACCTGGGAGTTGGGACTCCCGGCCACGCAGTCGATGTAGGTGAACGCTCCGGGGATGGCGACGCTGGCCCCGAAGCGGGCCACCTGCGCGCTCAACCCCTGGAGCAGGCGCCACTGCAGAGCCGTTCCGCTCTCGGTGTTGACGACGGCACCGGAGACGGTGTAGCGCAGGATGATCTGATTCGCCCCGTTGGTCGGAATCGCCGACGGTGGTGAAGCGGCCCGCCCGCTCGATCTCCAGCGGAACCTCGCGTGCCCTGAGCGGTGGCCGAGAAGCCGCTCATCGTGAAGACCTGCCGCCGATCGCCGACCAGATCGCGCTGGGTCTCGAACCGCTGACTGACCTGGGCCGGCACCGGAGCCGCGAAGGTCATGGTCTGCTCGACGGTCAGCACGCCGTCCCGACCCACCTCGGCCTCGACCTCGAACGTCGCCGCCGTGCCCTCCGCGTAGCGCCCGCTCGCTCAACGGTCCGACCAGCAGGCCGACGGTGACCAGGAAGAAGGTGATCCCGACGGCGATCCGGCGTCGCCACGACAGGGAGCTGAGCACTGGGCACGACCCATAGCTTGGCATTCCTCGACCACCCGGCCGACGCAAGGTTGGACACTTTGTCGGCACACTTTGACAACGATTCGTGTTCGGAGACGGGGTGTAACGCCAAGTCTCCAGCCGCGCGTAGCGCGGTCCGTGGTTAAGGTTTCCGATGTGACTTCCCCGCCGTGGAACAGCCCCCGGGAGCGCAGCAGTACGCCGGTCGCGGCCAGGGCGGCTATCCCCAGGGCGCCGCCCCGGGCTGGGGACAACCGAGTTGGGGTCAGCCCGCCGGTGGCCAGCCGGGGTTTCCGCCGCCACCACCGGGCTCGACACCGTACGGGCAGCCGAGGTACGGACCGGTCGGGCGCGAGTTCGGCGGACCGCAGAGCACGGTGCCGTACTACGGTCCGTCGCCGCAGCCGCCGCCGCGCCGGCGCCGGAACCCGTTGATGACCGTGCTGCTGGGCATGATCGCGCTCGTCGTGCTTGGCCCTGGCCGGGCTCGTGCTCGCGAATCTCGTGAGCGGCACCACCACGTCGGCCTTCCAGAACGACGACTACCAGGTGCCGCCGCCGGACCGGAACCCGCCGCCGATCCCGGCGCCGAACACCTACGGCGAGGCCGAGGACTGGCTGACCAACAACGCGCTCTACGCCCAGTCCGTCCCGGTGCCCGGTGCGTTGCAACAGTGCCCCCATCGACGTCGCCGATGCGAGCGACGAACAGTTGTCGGCGCACTTCAACGGTCTGATGGAGTGCCTGGTGCGGGTGTGGCAGCCGCCGCTGACCGCCGCCGACTGGGTGATCGTGCGGCCGACGGTGACGATCTACGGTCGTGAGATCAGCACCAAGTGCGGCAAGTCCGGCGTGAACGCCTTCTACTGCTCAGCCGACCAGCAGATCTACTTCAGCAACCTGCTGCCGCGGTCGGTGCCGATCGTCGCCGAGGACAAGTGGGCCGCCGACGTGGTGATGGCGCACGAGTTCGGTCACGCGATCCAGGGCCGCACCGGGCTGCTCATCAGCGCCCACGCCCTGGCGCAGAACACCGACAGCAAGGCCGAGTCGAACCAGATGCTGCGGCGGCTGGAGACGCAGGCCGACTGCTTCTCCGGGCAGTTCATGCGCTCGGTCTCCCAGTCGCTGGCCATCCAGCGCTCTGACATCGCCGGCATCCAGGCCACCTGGCGCAGCCGTCGGGGACGACACGTTGACCGGGCAGGACGACGTCGACGGCAACCACGGCCTGGCCCGCAGCCGGGAGTACTGGGGCAGCACCGGGCTCAGCAACTCACCCATCAGCGCCTGCAACACCTTCAGCGCCCCCGCCCGCCTGGTCCGCTGAACCGCAGCGGGAACGGAGACCAGCGCGCCGATTGCCCAGGCGCACCCTTTCGTCGGTAGTTGCACCCTCACATGAGGGTGCAACTCACGACCAAAGGGTGCCGCGGCGAGGTCAGGCGTGACCCGGGAGTAGGCGGCGACTCACGTCGCACGCTGGCGAGTCAGCAGGGCCGTCGCGATGGCGGCGACTCCCTCACCCCGGCCCGTGAGACCGAGTCCGTCCGTGGTCGTCGCCGGAGACGGTCACCGGGGCACCCAGTGCCTCCGACAGCACGGCCTCGGCTTCGGCTCGCCGTGGACCGAGTACGGGTCGATTGCCGATCAGCTGTACGTGCGCGTTCTCGATCTCGAAGCCGGCGGCCCGGACCCGACGGCCCGTCTCGAGGAGGAAGGCCGCACCGTTGGCCGAGGACCACTCCGGCGCACGTGGTGCCGTAGTTGCTGCCCAGATCACCCAGGCCGGCAGCACCGAGCAGGGCGTCGCAGACGGCGTGAGCGACCACGTCACCGTCGGAGTGACCCTCCGGGCCCACGGTCTCCTCGGCGAAGACCAGTCCGGCGACCGTCATGGGCCGGCCGGGCACCAGTCGATGGACGTCGACCCGATACCCGTACGGAGGTCACGCCAACGGCCCTTCGACAGGCTCAGGCCACGTGGCGGAACTCAGGAAGCGAGGACCTCGTCGAGCAGCACCTCGGCCTTGGACTCGTCGACCCGCTCAGCCAGCGCAAGCTCCGAGACCAGGATCTGCCGCGCCTTGGCCAGCATCCGCTTCTCGCCGGCGGACAGGCCGCGCTCGCGCTCCCGGCGCCAGAGGTCGCGGACGACCTCGGCAACCTTCATCACGTTGCCGGAGTGCAGCTTCTCGAGATTCGCCTTGTAACGGCGGGACCAGTTGGTCGGCTCCTCCGTGTGCGGTGCACGCAGCACGCCGAACACCCGCTCCAGACCGTCGGCGTCGACAACGTCGCGTACGCCGACCAGGTCGAGGTTGCACGCAGGCACCCGGACCACCAAGTCGGTCTGGCCAACGATCCTCAACACCAAATAGAGCTTGTCTTCGCCTTTGATCTGACGGGTTTCGATGTCCTCGATCACGGCGGCCCCGTGATTCGGGTAGACCACCGTTTCGCCGACTGTGAAGGTCATATTGTGATGTGCCCCTTTCGCGACCTCTAGTCTAACACGCGCCCGGAGCGTTCCATCCGGCGTTTGCGCTAGCCAGAGGCCTATATTCGGCCTTCGGCGGCCCTTGACAACCTGACCTTGCTGTGCGCTCGGGTGTGGCGTACGTCATGGTCGGAAGTGGTTGCGGAGTGGTACCGCCCTGTCAACTGCACGATCGATTTCGGGGTCGCTAGGCTGCTCCTAGCCATCGCGCCGGCCGCTCCGCACACCGCAACGTTCTCGAGGACTAGGAGCCGACACCGTGTCCCTGCATCCGCGTCGCCGTACCTCGCCCGCGGCCGCTGCGGGTCGTCGGACTGTCAGCGCTGCAGCGGGACTGCTGTCGGTCGTCCTGCTGGCGTGGCTGCGGCCTGCGGGTTCGACGTCCAGACCAACCGCCCGTACACGCCGGCCCAGGGCGTGAACTACGACGTCGGCACTCCGCCGGTGCCAGTACGGAACCTGATGGTGCTGAGCCGCGAGGACGGTCAGGGTTTTCTGAGCGCCACCCTGACCGCGACCGATCGGGACTCGCTCACGAGCGTGGCCGGTGCGCCCATCAAGCCCGACTACACCCCTGGCACACCGTTCACGGTGAGTCTCGGCGGCCCCGTGGCGCTGCGCAATCAGGCGATCGTCGTCCTGACCAACCGGCAGCCGCTGATCACGGTGGCGAGTCCGGACCTCCAGATCGGCGGGGAGGCCGAACTCACCTTGACCTTCGCCACGGCCGGCACCTTCAAGACGCGGGTGCCGATCGTCAACGCCGACGAGGAGCCGTACGCGACGATCAGTCCCGTCGACCGCCGCGCGAGTAGGTTGCAGTCGCCTACTTGCCGTACGTCTCGACGTCGCTGAAGAGGCTGCTGATCGATTCGCCGTAGTGGATGCGCTTGATCGCCTCGGCGAAGAGCGGCGCCACCGAACGGGTGACCATCGTCGGCAGCCGCTTCTCCGAGGGCAGTGGCACGGTGTTGGTCATCACGATCTCGCCAAGATCCGGCACCTGTTTGAGCCGCTCGATGGCCTGGCCGGTGAACAGCCCGTGGGTGCAGGCCAGCGCGATCTGACCGACTCCCTCCGCCCGCAGCCGGGACAGCAGTTCCACGATCGAGCCGCCGGTGGCGATCTCGTCGTCCAAGCACGATGACGTCCCGGCCCGCCACGTCCCCGACGATCCGGTCGATGACCACGGTGTCGTCCGCCAGGCGCCGCTTCGAGCCGGCCGCCACCCCGACGTCCAGCCGCCGGGCGAACTCGGTCGCCAGCTTGGCGTTGCCGAGGTCGGGCGAGACCACCACGGTGTTGCGCAGGTCGTAGCTGCGGAAGTGGTCGGCCAGCACGTCGATGGCGTTGAGGTGGTCGACCGGAATCGAGAAGAACCCGTGCACCTGCGGGGCGTGCAGGGCCATGGTCAACACCCGGGTCGCGCCGGCCGCGGCCAGCATGTCGGCGACCAGCCGGGCCCCGATCGAGATCCGCGGCGCGTCCTTCTTGTCCGACCGGGCGTACGCGAAGTGCGGGATGACGGCGGTGATGTGCGCCGCGGAGGCCCCGCGGGCGGCGTCCAGCATCATCAACAGCTCGAACAGGTTCTCCTGACTCGGCGGCACCAGCGGCTGCACCACGTACACGTCGCGCTGACGGCAGTTCGCCCGGAGCTGGACCTGCAGGCAGTCGTTGCTGAATCGGGTGCTGCGTGAGGGAGACAGCTCGACCCCGAGGATCGAACACATCTCCGCCGCGAACTCCGGATGGGCCGAGCCCGAGAAAACGGTGATCTCACCGGTCACTGTGTCGTCCGCTCGTTGCGGAATCCGCTGCCAGACGCGGGCCGTCGTCCTCCTCGGCGACGGAAAAGCGTGTCGCCTCGATCGTCCTCCGTCCCGCGCCCGCGGATTCCTCCGCTCGCTCGGGCCCCTCGCAGGCTCGGGGCGTCGTCCGCTGGCTCCGAGCACAGCAGCGAATCCTGATGAGCCCTGCGCCGTCGACCACGCCTTCGAATTTGTAGCCCAGGCCGCGGACGGTGACCAGGTATTTCGGGTTGGCCGGATCCGGCTCGATCTTGGTCCGCAACCGTTTGACGTGCACGTCGAGGGTCTTGGTGTCCCCCACGTAGTCGGCGCCCCAGATCCGGTCGATCAGCTGGCCGCGGGTCATCACCCGGCCGGTGTTGCGCAGCAGCATCTCCAGCAGCTCGAACTCCTTGAGCGCGAGCCGGATCCGCTCTCCGTTGACCGACACCTCGTGGCGCTCGACGTCCATCCGCACCCCGCCGGCCTCGACGATGTCCGGCAGCAGTTCGACGTCCTGACCGCGACGCAGGACGGCCCGGATCCGGGCGACCAGTTCGCGCTGGCTGAACGGCTTGGTCACGTAGTCGTCGGCGCCCAGTTCCAGACCGACGACCTTGTCGATCTCGGAGTCGCGCGCCGTCACCATGATCACCGGAACGGGGCCGCGTTGCCGCAGCTGGCGGCACACCTCGGTTCCGGGCATGCCCGGCATCATCAGGTCCAGCAGCACGATGTCGGCGCCGGCGCGGTCGTACTCGGCCAGTCCGGCGGTCCCGTCGGCAGCCTCGAGCACGTCGAAGCCCTCCTTGCGCAGCATGTACGCCAAGGCCTCGCGGTAGGACTCCTCGTCCTCGACGACCAGGACTCGTGTCACGTGTCGACTCCTGCGGTTCGGGCTCCCGAGGTTCGCCTGAATCGGCTGGGCGAGTTCTGTCACGGGCTCTCTCCGGGCTCAGG
Organism: uncultured Actinomycetota bacterium; assembly: GCA_963791865.1. Classification (GTDB taxonomy): domain Bacteria; phylum Actinomycetota; class Actinomycetes; order Propionibacteriales; family Propionibacteriaceae; genus Microlunatus. The sequence continues at coordinate 103,073 of CAWBUC010000015.1, read as the reverse complement.
TCCGTTCGGGCCCGGCGTCGGCGCGTGGTCGGGCTCGGCGTCGGTGTCCGCGTCGGGTCTGTGTCCGCGTCGGCGTCCGGTCGGGCCCGGCGGTGACCGGCTGATGCGCCGGCAGGCTGATGGTGAAGGTGGAGCCCTGCCCGGGCTGACTCCACACGCTCACCTCGCCGTTGTGGGAGGCGGCGATGTGCTTGACGATGGCCAGGCCCAGACCGGTGCCGCCGTTGGCTCGGCTGCGTGCGTAGTCCACGCGGTAGAAGCGCTCGAAGATCCGGGTCTGCTCTCGCTCGGGGATCCCGATGCCGTTGTCCGAGACGGTGATCTCGACGTAGTCGTCATCGCTGCGCGCGCTGGCGGTGGGCGGCCACCACCACCCTGGCGCCCGGATCGGAGTAGACGACGGCGTTCTCGACCAGATTGCCGACCGCGATGCTGAGCTGGCGTGCGTTGCCGACCACTTCGCAGCCCTGGGCGCCGGCGATGGTCAGTGCGACCTCGCCGGCGCTCGGCGTCCACCCGGCAGCGGTCGACCGCGTCGGTCAGTACGTCGTCGATGTCCACCAGTTCGGGAGAGCTGAGCGGGTTGTCCGCCTGCAGTCGGGAGAGGTCGATGATCTGGGAGATGAGGTCGGTCAGCCGGGCCGATTCGATGCCCATCCGGGCGGCGAAACGACGGACCGCGGGCGGATCGTCGGCCGCCTCCTCCACCGCCTCGGCCAGCAGGGACAGCGCGCCGATCGGCGTCTTGAGCTCGTGACTGACGTTGGCCACGAAGTCCCGGCGGGTCTGCTCGATCCGCCGGGCCGCCGTCTCGTCCTCGGCCAGCAGCAGCACCTGCTGGTCGGGCAGCGGTGCGATCCGGACGTGGAGGTGGGCGGTCGCGTTCCCGGGCCGCGGCAGGTCGAGGTCCTGAATCTGACTGCGCTGCTCGCGCCGGACCTGGCGGACCAGGTCGAGGATCGGGGCGACGGCCACCCGGCTGCCGCGTACCACCCCGAGGGTCTGCGCCAGGCTCGTCGCCTTCAGCACCTCGTCGTGGGGACCGATGATCGCGCCGGCGCCGCGCAGCGCGTCCAACACCTCCGACATGCCGTCGGGCACGACGGGGCCATTGACCTCGACCGGGACGGTCGGCGGGCCGTCGGGCCGGCGCCGCAGCAGCATCCAGGCCGCTACGAAGCCGACCACGATGCCCAACAGCCCCGCGATCACCCCGAGACCAGCCGAGTTCACACCAGCGATAGTAGGGTCTCCGCGGCCCCAGCGCTGACCGGGACCGATTGCGCGTGCGGGACCTGCGGACCCAGCGTTCCGCTGCTGTTCACCGGACGTTAACGCCAGCCTCTTCTGCGGGTAGTGGTCGGGCTTAGGGTTGAAACACCTGAGACAACAGATGTGAAGGTGGAACGAGGCATGCGCGACTCCTATCGGGAGCAGCTCGACGACATCCTGGCCGACCTGGTGCAGATGTGCCAGGCGGTCTCGGCCGCCGTCCGCAGCAGCACGACTGCTCTCCTCGAGGCGGAGATCCACCTCGCCGAGCAGGTGATCACCGAAGACATGAAGCTCGACCAGATGCAGGCCGACATCGAGGCCCGAGCCTTCAGCTCTGCTGGCCCGGCAGGCCCCCGTCGCCGGCGAACTCCGTACGTTGGTCGCGACGCTCCGGATGGTCACCGAGTTGGAGCGGATGGGCGATCTGGCCGCTCACGTCGCCAAGATCGCGCGCCTGCGCTACCCCGAGATCGCGGTTCCGGAGGCGCTGCGCCCCAACTTCGTCCGGATGGGCGACGTCGCGGAGAAGATGGTCGTCACCGCCGGGCAGACCCTCAACAACCGCAACATCGAGACCGCGCAGGAGCTCCGCGCCCGCGACGAGGAGATGGATGAGCTGCGCAAGAGCCAGTTCCGGGTGATGTTGAGCGACAACTGGACCTACGGCGTGGAGGCCGCTGTCGACGTGGCCCTGCTGGGTCGCTACTACGAGCGGATCGCCGACCACGCCGCCTCGATGGGCCGGCGCATCATCTACGTCGTCACCGGCGAGTTCCCCGAGAACGACATCTGGCCCCAGCCGTAACTTCTGCCCGACCGTCCGGGCTCACCCGGATTACCACGTTCACGTGGTGATCCACTTCTCTACCCGGCGTGCATGCCACGTGAAGTAGAGGTTTGCCGCGTGAGTCGGTGGCGGGTGCTCCTACTTCTTGCCCTGGTTCTTGACCGCTTCGATGGAGGCCTTCGCCGCTTCGGGGTCGAGGTAGCGGCCGCCGGCTTCAACCGGCTTCAGGTCGTCGTCCAGTTCGTACAGCAGCGGGATCCCGGTCGGGATGTTGAGCGAGACGACGTCGGAGTCGGAGATCTTGTCCAGGTGCTTCACGATGGCCCGCAGCGAGTTCCCGTGGGCCGCCACCAGCGTCACCCGGCCGGCGCGCAGGTCCGGCACGATCTCGTCGTACCAGTACGGCAGCGCCCGGATCAGCACGTCCTTGAGACATTCCGTACGGGGTCGCGCCTCGGTGGGCAGCTCCGAGTACCGCGGGTCGTCGAAGTTGGCGAACTCAGTCGGAGTTGTCGATCGGCGGGGGCGGGGTGTCGTACGAGCGGCGCCACATCATGAACTGTTCCTCGCCGTACTCGGCCAGCGTGGCCGCCTTGTCCTTGCCCTGCAGCGCGCCGTAGTGCCGCTCGTTCAGCCGCCAGGAGCGCTTCGTCTCGATCCAGTGCCGGTCGGCCACGTTCAGCGAGATCTCGCGCGGTCCGGATGGCCCGGCGCAGCAGCGAGGTGTGCACCACGTCGGGGTACAGCCCCGCCTCGACCAGCAGCTCTCCACCCCGGTGCGCCTCCGCCGCGCCCTTCTCGTTCAGGTCGACGTCGACCCAGCCCGTGAAGAGGTTCTTCGCGTTCCAGGTGCTCTCGCCGTGGCGCAGCAGGATCAGGGAAGCGGTCATGACCCAGCTCGCCGCTGGGGCCGGTGCTCGCTGCGCTTCCGCAATGTGTCCATGTGCGCAGCCTAGTAGAGGCGCACCCGGCCACGAGCGGCGCTTCGGCTCGGCTGGATGGCTCCGATGCATCAGTATCAGAAGGGCAGCAGCGCACGCCCTTGGATAGGGCTGAGTAGGGCTGAGTAGGGCTGAGTAGGGCTGAGTTGAGGGCTGAATCGTCGGCCGGAGGTGTCGGGTGGCCAGCACCAGCAGGTGATCGCGAAGGCGACCGAGCGAAGCCTTCCCCAGGTGCCGCCGCTGCCGTGGCGTACGGGTATCTGGGTGACCGTCGCCGCGCTGGCCTGGATCGCGATGGGCGAACTGGATCGCCTGTCCAGCCAGGTGCCCGACCCGTTGGGTCGGGTCCTCGGTTTCGCGGACCTGATGGGGCTGACCGCCAGCAGCCGACAGGCTGGGCTCGCCCTGACGACAGCCTGATCCCGAGGACGATCGGCTGGTGGCTGCTGGGCTACCTAGGACTCGACGTCGTCTTCATCGTCTGCTATCTGCGTCTCGGTCGCTGGCTCTGGGCCGTCGTGGCCGTGGGTCGGCCGCTGGATCGATGATCATGGCGGTCGTCGACCTGTTCGAGGACGCTGTTGGCGGCCCGGGTCGCTGGCGCTCTGCTCCTCGACGGTGAGGGCACCCTCGTGGTGGCTGACCGAGCGTTGATGTGGGTCGACGCGTGCTAAGTTCGTCCTGCTTGCGCTCGTGATCGCGCCGGTCATCCAGCAGTTGCTTCGGCGGCGAAGGATCAGGAGCTCCGCGAGGGCGACCGTTCGCTCGCGCCCGGGGCTCTACGCGCAGCGGTTCTCCTTGCTGACCGTGCTCCCGGTCGCCGTGCTGAGCGTCGTCCCGGGCCCGACATTCTCGATCAGCTGCCCGACGTGCAGCGCCAGTGGGCGGAGAGCCACCGTTGCCCTCAGCTCGCGGCTTGTTGGCCGCCCGGTGTGCTGATCTTGTTGGCCGACCGGCCTGTTCCTGCTCGGGCGGCTGCGCAGCGACTACGTGGCCGCCAAGCGGACCGACCTGACCAGCCGGCAGGCGCAGACGATCACGCCGACCCGACCTGAGCCCTTCGCGGCTCCGGTTCTGGCTGCTTCCGGCCGCCGTGCTTCTCGGCTCTCGCCCTGGTGGCCCGGTTGCTGGTGGGCGCCGGCGTGATCCAGTGGCAGAGCTCTGCTCCTCTTCGCGGCGGTACCGACCGCCGTCGCCGGGTCGCGTCGGGGCGATCCGGCTGTTGCGGCCGCCCGAGGAGCCCGACGCCCCGCCGCCGACAAGCCCGATCTGCGCGCCGGTGGCTGGTCGCCGTCCGCGACTCCCTCCGCGCGCCTCGATCCGCCCGCCGAAATGAGCCGAGCACCTACGCCGATTTCCGCTGGGTCTGCCTCGTCGGGGACCTGGCAGCCACGACGATGTTGGTGATCGGCGGTCTCGGGCTGGTGCGCTCGTTCGTCGCCCCGGCGGCCTTGGCCGACCTGCCGGAGAATCCACGTTCCAACCGCGGTACCTGGTCGCGCTCGCGCTCGGCGCTGCGGTCGCCGTCGTCGTCTGGCCGGCTGGCCGCGTGGATCATGCGAGCCGTCACCCTCAGCGAGCCCCCGCCCGGCGACGCCAAGGGCGTGCGGAGCACTCTGACTCCGGGTGCCGCCAATCTGATCGGAGCCGAGGTGCCACTCAGGGTCGCCGCTCTGGTCAGCCTCGCGCTCCTGATGCTCGTGGCGACCTTCCCGCAGCCGCTGGCCCAGATCGGGCGGAGTCACGGCGGCGACCCTGCTCTCGATCTGCGGCCCTCTCGCATGCTGATCGGCAGCCTGGTCGTGCTCGGCCAGAGCCGGTACTCGCCCGAACTGTTCTGGCTGCCGGGCGATCCGGCTGCGGTCGGCACCGGTGGCGAGCCTGCTGGTGGCAGCGGTGATCGTGACCGCCGGCACCCAGGTCGACATCGACGTCCATCCCGTACGCGGCGCCGGGCGTCGACCAAGCCACCGCCGGCGCGCCGTTGGGGAAGCAGATCGAACCCGACCAGGCGCTGCAGGACTGGCTCAGCGCCACCTCCGGCTGCGGGCACCGGCTCGACATGCACGGGCCGAGAGGTGGTGCTCGCGGCCGATGCCGCTGGTGGCCGCCGAGGGCGGTGGCATCCGCGCGGCGTACTGGACCGCGGCCGGCACTGGACCTGCTCTCCGGTCGGGCGACGCATCGGCGCCGGATCGGACCTGGCAGCACCAGGCCGGCATCGACCACTGCCGGGCGGCGCTGTTCTCCGGCGGCGCCTCCGGCGGCGCGGTCGGGCTGACCGTCAGCCGGTTCGCCGACCAGACGGCCGCCCGGGACCAGTTGGTGGCGATGTCGCGCTCCGACGCCCTGGCCAAGGCGGTGATCGGGCTGTTCATCCGCGACACCGTTCTACGCCGCGACCGGCGTACCGCTGCCGACCCTTCCCGGGCCGCCCGGATGGTCGGATCGGGCCGCCCTGATGGAGCAGAGTTGGGAGGCGGTCGCACCCGCCCTCGGCCAGCGCGTTCCTGCCGACCGACGGCGCGGGCGCGACCAGCCGCCCGACCGGTGTGCTGCTCCTGAACTCGACCTCGGTCGCCACCGGCTGCCGGATGTTCGTCAGTCAGCTCTCGCTGCGCACCTTGACGTCGGCGAACGCCGGGCCCGCCGCGAACACCGCCTCTTCGCTCACCGCGGACGCCAACGCGCCGGCCCGCGCCGACGTGCGACGACACCGGCCGCCCGGCGCCCGAACTCGCTCGATCTGCTGGCCACCTACAGCCGCCTGAGCGCGACGGCCAACGGATCGGCCCCGAACGACGTGCCCGCGAACGGCACGGTCAGTCGCGGCCCGACGTGCGCAGACCGGCTGCCTGCAGACGCCTGCGGTCGTCGACGGCCGCGCATGTCTGGCCAGCCGATTCCCCTACGTCACCCCGTCCGGCGTCATCGGGCCGTGCGGAAGCTGGCCACGTCAGCAGTTCGTCGACGGCGGCTACGTCGAGAACACCGGCATCTCGACCATCATCGACCTGGCCCCGTGGTGGCTGGAGCAGGTCCGCCAGCGCAACGAGCTGGAGCTCCGGGCGGCCGGGCCCGATCGAGCTCATCGTCCCGTTCGTGGTCTACCTCGACAACGGCACCGGCAGCGATTTGGCCGCACCCACGTACGAGAACACGTCGGAGTTCCTGGTGCCGCCGCTGACGATCCTGCGCTCCTTCGACGGTCAGGCCGACACCGGCCGCCCTGCTGCAGCAGGCCGCCTCCCTGGTCGACGCCGACCGGCTCTGGCACCCCGATGCCGGTCCCCGACGGTTCTGGCTGACGGACCTGACACGCCGAGCTGGCGGCATGGCGGCCGCGGCCGGTGATCGTGGTTCATCAACCCACGGTGCCGGCGGTGACCGCCCCGCTGGGCTGGACGCTGTCCGATCTGAGCATCGACACGATGGATCGCTCGCTGGCCCAGCAGGTCGCGCTGGACTGCGACGCCGATCCAGCGATCTGCTCTGCCGGCGCGGCTACGGATCGCTGGCCGACGCCAACCGGCTGTTCACCGGCTGAGCCTCGACGGATCCGTTCCGGCGCCCTAGTCGCGCCGTCCCCGCTCGTCCTCAGTTGCTCGAGCCGACTGTGCGCGGCCGCCCACGCCGTGGACGTCGGCAGGAGCCGGGTCGAGGTGGCGGAAGGCGGCCAGGTTGGCCGTCGACTCGCCGCGGGAGCGGCGCCACACCCACTCCCGGCGGATGCTCTCGGCGAAGCCGAGGTCGAGGATCACGTTGAAGGAGTCGTCGGCGACCTCGGCCACCGACCCCAGCCAGCGATCGATCTCCGGTCCCGTCACCGCGGCCAGCCCCAGCTTGCCGCTCAGGTAGATGTCGCCGAGGGCGTCCAGGCAGAACGCGACGCCGTACGTACGCAGGTTGCGCTCGCAGCAGCCAGGCGTAAACTCCCGCGTGGTTCTCGTCGGGCCGGCGGGCCACGAAGGCGCGGATCGCCGACGGCGTACTCGCCGACCTCCAGTGCGCACTCCGTCGACAGCTTGTGGGTGCCCGGCAGGGTGACCGAGAACAGGCCCGGCCCGCTCTCCCGCCACGGTCACCTCGAGGTTCGTCAGCGTCGCGCGGATGACGTCGATGACCTCTCCGCGCAGCATCGCTCACCGGACTCAGGCCGCCTGCACCAGCCAGCGGGACTGGTAGCCCTCGCAGGGTCAGGTCGCCGTCGGTCAGCGGGGTACCGCCGTTGAGGGCGTCGGCGGCCCAGTTGCCGAGCGGGATCACCCAGCGGGGCAGCTTCTGCGCGATCGGGCGTGACGTTGTAGACCCCGACCAGGGTCTGCGTGGGGAACCGCCGGACGAAGACCAGCACGGCCGGATTGACCGGGTCCATCACCTCGGTCTCCACCGACGCGTCCATGCTGGGGAGCGAGGCCCGCACGCTGATGGCGTGCCGCAGTCCGTGCCAGACACGGTGTTCCAAGGCGTTGGGATCGTGCCGGCGGTCGACGAGCGACCACGGCATCGGCGGGCGGTGCACCCAGCGGTTGTCGTCGGCGTGCTCGGGGTCGTCGGCGAAGTCGTAGTGGTTCCGCAGGCCCGAGTTCGTCGCCCATGTAGATCAACGGGAGCCCGCCGAAGCCCAGGACGATCTGGTAGGCCAGCAGCAGGCGCCGGATCGCGAGGTCGAGATGGACCAGGTCGCCGCTGTAGAGGGCGGCCTCGATCCCGGCCAGGGAGGCGGCGGTCCCGCTGATCCGGCGGTCGCCGGTGGCCAGGTTCTCCTGGAACACCAGCCCGCGGGCGTCGCTCATGGGGTACGAACCGGCGTAGTAGTCGGCGAGGAACCGGCGGTGCTCGTACCCGTTCAGGCCGACCGACGCGGCGTCGGTGTCGTCGATGGCCCAGCCGATGTCGTCGTGGCAGCGCAGATAGGTGCCCCACACCGTGGTGGGCGGTTTGGCCGGGAAGCGGTTCATCGCCGCGCAGAACAGCCGGGTGTCCTGGCTGGCCAGCGCCGACCAGATCTGCACCATCAGCGAGTTCTGGTAGGCGAGGTCGCTGACCCGGCCGGCGTGCTTGCCGAGTCCCGAGGTACGGAGCCAGATCGGTCGGTCCGACGATCGCCTCCGCCTTGAAGATCAACGCGGGTGCGGCGATCCGGGCCACCGTACGGAGCGCCTGGGTGATCGCGTGCACCTCGGGCTGGTTCTGGCAGGAGGTGCCCATCCGCTTGTAGATGAAGGCGATCGCGTCGAGGCGGACGCACTCCACGCCGAGGTTGGCCAGCCAGCAGATGAGGTCGGCGTACTCGTAGAAGACCTCCGGATTGCTCCAGTTCAGGTCCCACTGCCAGGAGTTGAAGGTCGTCCAGACCCACGCCTGGCTCTCCTCGTCGAACGTGAAGTTGCCCGGCGCGAAGTCGGGGAAGACCTCCGGCAGGAACTTCTCGTATCGGTCGGGGATCTCCCGGTCGGGGAACATGTGGAAGTACTGCCGGTAGATGTGGTCGCCGGCCCGCGCATTGACGGCCCAGTCGTGCTCGGCGGCCACGTGGTTGAGCACCACGTCGACGGTGAGGGAGATGCCGTTCCGGCGCAGCGTCGGTGGCCAGGTGACGAAGATCATCGATGGTCCCGAGGTCCTCGCGAACCGCCCGATAGTCCATGCACCGCGTAGCCGCCGTCGTTCTGCCCCGGCCGCGGCTTGAGCAGCGGCATCAGGTGCAGGTAGGTGACGCCGAGTTCGTTGAGGTAGTCGACCTGCTTCGCGACGCCGCGGAGGTCGCCGGCGAACAGGTCGGCGTACGCGGCGTAGCCGATCATCCGCGGATGCTGGAACCACTGCGGGTCGGCGTGCCGGCGCAGGTCGAGCAGGCGCAATTCGGTGGAGCGCTGCCGGAAGCTGGAGGCGGCGATCTCCACGAGCCGCTCCGCCATCTCCAGGGCGTGATCGGGATAGGCGCCGGTGAGCCCGGCGAGCAGATCCGGCCAGTAGCGCCGCAGCCGAGCCTCGAACACGACCTGGTCGTGGACGGGCTCGCCGTGCAGGAGATCCGCAACGTCGGGAACGCTCATCAGCGGGCAGCGTAGCGGACGCGCTCCGCGCCACTTGTCGGGAAGCGGCTGCTACAACTCAGCACCTGCTCGGGTTCGCTCGGAGCTGCTCTATCTGCGAGATCGAGCAGATCTGAGGAACTCGAGCAGCTGGATCAGCCGGGGCAGCGAGGTCTCCTTGTGGCGGAGCTTGAGCCGGTTCTTGAACTCCTCGGTGAAGACCTCGCGGACGGCTTCGTTGTCGATGGCGCCGTTGATGGCGGTGAGCCGGCCGGAGGCGACCTTCTGGCAGACCACCAGCCAGGCCTGGCCCATGGCGTACGTGAACGTGCTGGCCACGCCGGCCCCGATCACCCCGCCGGCGACCGTGCCGGCGCCGGGGATCATCTTCAGCAGACCGGTGAAGGCGGCCCGGCCGGCCTGGGTGGCGACGGTGGTCGAGGCGATGGCCATCAGGGCGGCCCGGTCGAACTTGATCTTGTACAGCTGCGCGATCCGGGCCATCATCCCCAGCTGGATCGGCACCAGCAAGCGTGGCGTCGGAGAACGGGATGGGGCTGGCCGCGGCCGCCGCCGCGCTGCCGGCGGCGATGCCGATGTGCTTCAGCGCCTCTTTGGCCTTCCGATCGGTATCAATCTCCTGCGCCGCGGTGAGGGCTCCGTGAACGCCTTCGGGCGCAACGCGAAAGGTGGCATCGAGGACTTCCTGCAACCCGTACGCCGGCTGGCCGGTGAACTCGTCCGGCTTCGCGTACGTCATGTACGGCCGGCCGCCGGTGATCGGCAACTGCTTGGCCATGATCTGCTCGGCCAGCAGCAGCGCCTCGGGATGGATCTGGCCCTCCCGCATCGGCACCTGCGTCATGACCAGCAGCACCGGCAGGCCGAGCTCGGACAGCCGCCGGATGAAGTCGGCCTCGGTGTCCTCGAAGCGGCGGTCCATGCCGCGGACGCAGTACCAGGCGACGTGGATCTGCTCGGTCAGCGGCAGCCGCCGGCTCTCCCGGATGGCCTGGTCCAGCTCCTTGATGATCTGCCGGTCGTCCTTGCCGACCTCGAGGCCCTGGGTGTCGATGAGCCCGAGGAACCCGATCTTGTCCAGGTAGAGGTGACTGCCGCGGGTGACGGGCTCCCCGATCCCGGTCCGGGCCACCTCCTCGCCGAAGATGGCGTTGATCAGCGTGGACTTGCCCACCCCGGTCTTGCCGAAGATGGCCAGGTTGAAGCGGCCGACCAGCTCCGACTGTTTGTCGAACTCGCGGCGGAACGAATCCCGGAACCAGTTCTTGTCGTCCACGCCGGCCTCCTGTGCACTCGACCCTCGGTTGAGGAGTCCAACCCAGCGTACGAGGCGGGACCCCTGAGATCGCGCACCCGCACCCTCCGGGAAATCCCTGCTTTACGGAGCCGTCGGCCTCAGGCGGACTGTCGCGTCCTGCCCCTGACGCCGGGCGCGGATCTCGTGGCCGCGCGAGGTCAGGCACCGTCCGCTGCTCGAGGTCGAACTTCCAGCTGTGCAGCCCGCAGGTGAGGACCGTGCCGTCGGTCGACCCGAACTGCGCGAGGTCGGCGTGCAGGTGCGGGCAGCGCCGCTGCACGATCCAGCCGTCGATCGCGATGTCCTCGCCGGTGTCGGACTGCTCGGAGTACCAGTTCTCGACGTAGTCGATCCGGTCGGGGGACAGGCACTTGAAGAACGTGTAGAGGTACTCGTTGAACTTGCCGATCCGCGAGGCGGAGAACCGCATCGACAGGAACAGGCTGTTGGACCAGTCGATCTCGCGGCGGGCCAGGTTCGTGGCGACGAGGTCGGCCTCGGTCCGTGAACCAGTAGCGCACCGACTCACCGTCGTACGGCCGCACCTCGCTCGCCGGGAAGTCGAGCACCAGGTCGGCCGCCTCCCCGATCGTGAAGCGCACCTGCGCGCCGATGCTGTCGGACAGGTACGGCGCCCGCTTCATCAGCGGCTCCCACCACTCCTTCAGCTGCTCGCCCAGGTCGTCCGGGACGCTCGGCGCGGCCGGCCCTCTCGGCCTCGACCTCGCCGATCCGCTGGGCCTGCTGCTCGCGCAGGTAGCCCCACTTGTCGCCGAAGATCCGCTCGATCGCCGCGTCGTCGTACATCTCCTGCGCGACCGTGCAGGCGCCGTCGCTCGGCCTCGACGACCGTCCCGGGCAGGAAGACGTGCCCCGGCAGCCCCGGCCGCTCGGCGGCCAGCTCGTCGAGGAACTGCCGCTGGTCGGTGAAGATCGACGTGTCGTCGGCGCCCCACCCGTTCGCGTCGAAGAGCTCGGGGTCGTAGAACGCCGGCGGGCCGGCCATCGGGAACACGTGCCGCGGCTGCACCTGGTCGATGTAGTACAGCGCCCGCTTCGACTGGCTCGCCCGCTTGAGCTCGGCGAACCTCTGCTTCGCGGCGACCGGCAGGTCGTAGACCATCGGCCACCAGATCGCGCCGGAGAACTGCGTGAAGTAGAGATCGACCTCGCCGAACTCCCTGATCTTGGCGACGTCGAGCGGGTGCGAGTCGTTCTGGTTGAGCAGCACCGCCGTGCCGTCGTCGACCGACAGCGCGGAGTCGCCGATCGGACCGTCGCCGGGACCGCGCAGCGGAGTGATCATCAGCCGCAGGCCGTCGATCTCGAACGGCTCGCCGGCGCGGGTGAAGACGAAGTTGCCATAGCCCAGGGCGCGCAGGTCGTCCTCGAGGTCGGTCGTCGGGTACTCCGGCAGCAGCACGCGGGTCGTGGTGGGGACGACCTCGCGGAGCAGCCGCGGGTCGAAGTGATCGGAGTGCCGGTGCGACACGTAGAGGAAGTCGGCCTCGCCGCCGTAGCGCTCCCAGTCGAGCCCACGGTTGTCCGGGAACGGGAACCAGGAGCCGAAGAACGCCGGGTGGACCCAGGGGTCGCAGAGGATCGAGCCGTACGCCGTCTCGATGAACATGCCGGCGTGGCCGAGGCCGGTGACTCGCACGTGCGCACTCTTTCGGTTCGACAAGGCGGAAACCACATCGTACGTGTGGTTGAGCCCTGTCGAGAAGCGGTGTCGGCGCCCTGAGCTGTCGACGTGTCGAGCCGAACGCGTCGTTGGGCAACGAGCTCGCCCGTTCGCGTAGACTCGGCAGGCTCAATCGTCGCCGTCAGAAAGTTCCTCCATGCCCATCCGCAGCGATCTGCGCAATGTCGCGATCGTCGCCCACGTCGACCACGGCAAGACCACCCTGGTGGACGCCATGCTGTGGCAGTCCGGCGCGTTCCGCGTCGGTCAGGACGTCGAGAAGCGGGTCCTGGACTCGATGGATCTCGAACGCGAGAAGGGCATCACCATCCTGGCCAAGAACACCGCGGTCCGGCACCATCACGCCGGACGGGGAGACGGTGACGATCAACATCGTCGACACCCCCGGCCACGCCGACTTCGGCGGTGAGGTCGAGCGCGGACTGGAGATGGTCGACGGCGTGCTGCTGCTGGTCGACGCCTCCGAAGGTCCGCTGCCGCAGACCCGGTTCGTGCTCCGCAAGGCGTTGGCCAAGCAGCTGCCCATCGTGGTGGTGGTCAACAAGGTCGACCGGTCCGACGCTCGCATCACCGAGGTGGTCGAGGAGACGTACGAGCTGTTCCTGGATCTGCTCGAGGACGACGAGACCCACGTGCTGGACTTCCCGGTGGTCTACGCCTCGGCCAAGGCGGGCCGCGCCTCCCTCACGGCGCCGGAGAACGGCTCGATGCCCGACTCGGCGGATCTGGGGCCGCTGTTCGCCACGATCCTGGAGCACGTGCCGGCGCCGACCTACGTCGAGGGCGCGACCCTGCAGGCGCACGTGACCAACCTGGACGCCTCGCCGTACCTCGGCCGGCTGGCGCTGTGCCGGATCTTCGCCGGTGAGATGCGCCGCAACCAGGTCGTCGCGTGGTGCAAGTCCGACGGCACCATCAAGAACATCAAGTTGTCGGAGATGTTGATCACCGAGGCCCTGGAGCGGGTGCCGGCCGATTCGGCGGGGCCCGGCGACATCGTCGCCATCGCCGGGATTCCCGACATCACCATCGGCGAGACGCTCTCCGATCCGGACGATCCCCAGCCGCTGCCCTTGATCACCGTGGACGAGCCGTCGATCTCCATGACCATCGGCATCAACACCTCGCCGCTGGCCGGTCAGTCCGGTCGAAATCTGACGGCCCGCCTGGTCAAGGCCCGGCTGGACGCCGAACTGGTCGGCAACGTCTCGATCCGGGTGCTGCCCACCGAGCGGCCGGACACCTGGGAGGTGCAGGGCCGGGGTGAGCTGGCGCTGGCGATCCTGGTCGAGCAGATGCGGCGCGAGGGTTTCGAGCTGACCGTCGGCAAGCCGCAGGTCGTCACCCGCGAGATCGACGGCCGGGTGCACGAGCCGGTCGAGCGGCTGACGATCGACGCGCCGGAGGACTTCGTCGGTGTGGTCACCCAGCTGCTCGGGCTGCGCCGCGGGCCGGCTGGAGCAGATGGTCAACCACGGCACCGGCTGGGTCCGGATGGAGTACCTGGTGCCCGCCCGCGGCCTGATCGGCTTCCGGACGGAGTTCCTGACCGAGACCCGCGGCACCGGTCTCATGCACCACGTCTTCGAGGCGTACGAGCCCTGGGCCGGCGAGCTGCGCACCCGGCCGACCGGATCGCTGGTGGCCGACCGGTTCGGGGCCGTCACCTCGTACGCGATGTTCAACCTCCAGGAGCGCGGGACGCTGTTCGTCGGGCCCGGGCACCCAGGTGTACGAGGGGATGATCGTCGGCGAGAACGCCCGCAGCGACGACATGGACGTCAATCCGACGCGGGAGAAGAAGCTGACCAACGTCCGCTCCTCCACCGGCGAAGAGCTGGAACGGCTCATCCCGCCGCACCTGATGAACCTCGAGCAGGCGCTGGAGTTCTGCCGGGGCGACGAGTGTGTCGAGGTGACCCCGGCGGCCGTACGGATCCGCAAGGTCGTGCTGTCGGGCAGCCAGCGAGCACGGACCCGAGCCCGCGCCAAGACGGCGCCCTGTGTCGGTGAGCGCCACACGCGCGGGATATGGGCCTGCTGGCCCGGTGGTCACCTCGTCCGATATTCTCCTCGCGCCATCGGTACTTCCCCCCGGCGGCGCACCCTCTATATCGATGAGTGTCGGGGCCAACGCGCAGAGACGTCAGGGGAAGACATGTTGAGACTCGTACGCATTCTCGTCGGCATCGTCACGATCACCGGCCTGATCGGCGCCGGTTCGCTGAGCGAGCCGGTGATCAGCACCGCGAAGGCGGCGCCGCTCCCGCAGGTGGCGGCCGCCCCGGCCGTGATCATGCTGAGCGCCTCGTCGTCCTCGCGGCGTCTCCCGAAGCGGTGCAAGAACAGGGCCCGGGTGCTGTGCATCGACAAGACCCGGGACAAGCTCTACTACGTGCCAGACGGCAAGATCATCAAGAGCATGGACGCGCGCTTCGGCTGCGCCAGCACCCGGACCCGCGAGGGCACGTTCCGGGTGTTCCGGAAGCGGCGCTACACGATCTCGAGCCTGTACCACACGCCGATGCCGTACTCGATGTTCTTCAGTGGCGGCCAGGCCGTGCACTACTCGTCCGACTTCGCCCGGCGCGGATACGCAGGCTGCAGCCACGGCTGCGTGAACATCCGCGCCAAGGCGAAGCTGCGGTACGTCTTCAACCGGATCCGCCTCGGCGACCGGGTGGTCGTCTACCGGAGCTGAGCTCCGCTCAGCGATACTACGCACGGGCGACTGCCAGGTGTATCGCCGTATGGGATCCGCGATCGGCGAGCTGATCACGCCTTGGCAGCCTTGTTCGCGGCCTTCTTGGCGGTCGCCTTCTTGGCGGCGGCCCGCTGCCGGCCGCACCGCGGGCGGCGGCGCGGGTGGCGGTCGCCTTCTGGGTGCTGCGCGGGGTGACCGTCTCGGTGGCGGTCCGGCCGGTGACGGTCTTCCGCGCCCGGGTCACGGTCTCCTGCACCTTCTCGAAGGCCGGGTCGACCGCGTCGGCCAGATCGGACCGCGCGTCGGTGGCCCGCTGCTCCGCGCGACCCGAGAGCTGCCGAGCCGAGCCGAGGGTCTCGTCGACGGCCTTCTTGCCGCGGCCGGCCAGGTCGCCGTAGGTGGTGTTGGCCTCGCGGACCAAGGCCTGCGCACGGTCCTGGGCCTGCTTCTGCCAATCGGCCAGCCGCGCCTTCGTGGTCTCCGGCAGGGCCTTGACCTGCTCGGGCAGCGACCGGACGAACGTGGTCACGTCGTCCGCGGCCGCCTTGGCCTGCTTCTCGCTCCTGTCCTGCCAGGCGGCGAACCGCTGGCCGGCCTTTTCGCTGCGTCTGCGCCAGCGTCGTCTGCACGGTGGTCGCGACGGCCTCGGTGAGACCGGCGACGGCGTACAGCGGGGTGTAGTCGGACTCCAGCGCCGCCTTGCGGGCCTGAGCCGGAGTCTGCTTCCGGGTCGTGGTGGTCATGGGGTTTCTCCTTCGGTGTCCTGTTCTTCGGTGTTCTGTTCGTTGGTGTTCTGCTCGTTCTCCTTGACGAACGAGCTGTAGACGTCGATGAGTACGCGCTTCTGCCGCTCGTTGATCGCCGGATCGGCGAGGACGGCCATCTCCACCGTGGTGGTGGCGTGGTCCTCGGGATCCAGGATCCCGGCGCGGACGTACAGCGTCTCGGCGGAGACCCGGAGGGCCTTGGCCAGTTGCTGCAGCACCTCCGCCGACGGGCGTCGCAGTCCGCGCTCGATCTGGCTGAGGTACGGATTCGACACGCCGGTCTGCTCGGCGAGCTGACGCAGCGACAGTTCCGCCGCACGGCGCTGAGCCGCGATGAACTCGCCCACCGAGCCGAGCTGGCTGCCCAGCACGGGTGGCTTGATCTTCGGCACGCCTCCATGGTGCTTGCAATTGCAAGCAGATGCAAGCTGGCGCAAGCGTGATCGGCGTCACAGGTCTTGTCGGCCGCGTCCTTCGGTGAGCGAGAGTGAGCACAACGTGCAGGGCTGCGCGATCCGCATGATCGAAAGACCGGACGGAGGCCAGGACGATGACCGATACTTCCACGACCGAGGCGGCCGAGCAGGGCCAGAACCAGCCCGAACTCAAGCGGGTGATGGGTCCCAAGCTGCTGCTGCTGTTCATCATCGGCGACATCTTGGGCACCGGGCATCTACGCGGTGACCGGCAACGTCGCGAAGGAGGTCGGCGGTGCCGTCTGGGCGCCGTTCCTGGTGGCCTTCATCGTGGCCACGATCACCGCCTTCTCCTACCTCGAACTGGTGACCAAGTACCCGCAGGCCGCGGGCGCCGCGCTGTACGCCCACAAGGCCTTCGGCGTGCACTTCGTGACGTTCCTGGTCTGCTTCACCGTCATGTGCTCCGGCATCACCTCGGCGTCGACCGCCTCCCGGGCGTTCGCGGCGAACCTCGCCGCGTTCGCCAGCGTGGTCCGCGGGCAGGGGGCGGACGTCGAGGTCAGCGACGGCCTGACCCTGGTGCTGGCTC
Source organism: uncultured Actinomycetota bacterium (assembly GCA_963791865.1). Lineage (GTDB taxonomy): Bacteria > Actinomycetota > Actinomycetes > Propionibacteriales > Propionibacteriaceae > Microlunatus. The sequence continues at coordinate 86,530 of CAWBUC010000015.1, read as the reverse complement.
TCGGCTTCATCACGCTGGTCGCCTTGATCAACCTGCGCGGCGTGGCCGAGAGCGTGAAGGCCAACATCGTGCTCACCTGTGTCGAGCTCAGCGGCCTCTTGCTCGTGATCTTCGTCGGAATCTTTGCGGTCACTCAGGGCAAGGCGGACTTCTCGCGCGTGGTCATGTTCGACACCGCGGAGGACAAGTCCATCTTCCTCGCGATCACCGCCGGTACGACGCTCGCCTTCTTCGCCATGGTGGGCTTCGAGGATTCGGTCAACATGGCCGAGGAGACCAAGGAGCCCGAACGGATCTTCCCCAAGATCATGCTGACCGGACTCGGCATCACCGGGACGATCTACATCCTCGTGTCCATCACGGCCATCGCCCTGGTGCCCCCCGGGGAACTCGGGGAAGGCGAGGCGCCGCTGACCAAGGTGGTGCAGGCGGGAGCGCCCAACATCCCGATCGGCGACATCTTCCCGCTGATCGCCATGTTCGCCGTGGCCAACTCCGCCTTGATCAACATGATGATGGCCAGCCGCCTGCTGTACGGGATGGCGAAGCAGCGGGTCCTGCCGCCGGTGCTCGGGCGGGTGCTCGAGGGACGGCGGACGCCGTGGGTGGCGATCCTGTTCACCACCGCGCTGGCGTTCGGGCTGTTGATCTTCGTCGACCAGCTGAGCGTGCTCGGCGGCACCACCGCGCTGCTGTTGTTGGCCGTCTTCACGGTGGTGAACATCTGCTGCCTGGTGCTGCGCAAGGATCCGGTCAAGCACAAGCACTTCGTGGCGCCGACCGTGCTGCCGATCCTCGGTGCGGTGTTCTGCGCGTACCTGGTCGGACCGTGGACCGGCCGGGCCACAGTCCAGTACCCGATCGCCGGGATCCTGATCGGCATCGGCATCGTGCTCTGGTTCGTCACCTGGCTGATCAACCGCGCCGTCTACAGCCGCAAGACCTACGTGAAGGACGTGGAGGACCTGGACACCGACCGCGACTTCAAGTAGCCCTCCCCGCCGACCCGTCACATCTTCGGCGGTTTGGGCGGCGTGTCGCCGCAGACTGACGGGTCGGCGGATTGAGCGCCGCCCAGCTCGCGACCTCGCCAGGTGCGCCCGCTCCGCACGCTCGGGCTGAAAGCGCGCCATGCGGATCGCTAATGCGGTGCGTTCGGCACGACTCGAGCTCGGCAGCGTCGGGTGAACGCCGCTCGGCGCCCTGCAGCGATCCGCCGCCGGCGTCACATCGGCAGCGCACACGCCGCCCAGATCGCCGTCGCATTGCGACGGCGCCGAGCGAAGATTGACGGGCAGCGGGTGCGCGATTGCGGTACGGAGGCGGTGATCAGGCTGCCGTCGACGCGGCGGTCGCCGGCCTGCAGCACCGGGCTGCCCTCCCTCTTGGGCCCGCGGCCACCCAGTGGCACCGTGACGGGGGTGTCGGCCGAGACCGTGAAGTGGTGATCACGCACCGTCAGTGACGCGCCGGCGCCTTCCTCGACGGTGAACGTCATCGCGTCGGCGGTGAGGTTGACCCGCACCCGGCTGCCCTGCAGGGTGATGCGGAAGATCAGTTCGGGCCACTCCTCGGGCAGCCGCGGGTCGAAGGTGATCTTGCCCTTGTAGTCGCGCATCCCGCCGAAGCCGTACACCAGGGCGTTCCACACCCCACCGGTGGAGGCCACGTGTACGCCGTCGGTGGTGTTGCCGTGCAGATCGGCGAGGTCGACGAACAGCGAGCTGTGGAAGTAGCGGAGCGCGAGCTCGCGGTACCCGACCTCGGCGGCGATGATCGACTGCACCACGCCGGAGAGGGTGGAGTCCCCGGTGGTGATCGGGTCGTAGTACTCGAAGTCGGCCACGTTTGTCCGACAGCCGGAAATGATCACCCTGGAGGAAGATCGCCAGCACCACGTCGGCCTGCTTGAGCACCTGGAAGCGGTAGATCACCAGCGGGTGGTAGTGCAGCAGCAGCGGCCGCTTGTCGGCGGGGGTGCTCTTCAGATCCCAGACCTCGCGGTCCAGGAAGTGGGAGTCCTGCGGGTTGATCCCGGTGGCGGGATCGAACGGGATCGCCATGCAGGCGGCGGCCTCGGCCCAGTCGTCGACCTCGTGCTCCTCGATGCCGAGCCGCTGCACCAGCGAGTCGAAGCGCCCGCCGTCCTCCTTCTGCAGGTTCCGGACGACCTCGGCCGCCATCTCGAGGTTGAAGCGGGCCATCACGTTGGTGAACAGGTTGTCGTTGACCACCGTGGTGTACTCGTCGGGGCCGGTGACCCCGTGGATGTGGAAGGTGCGGGCCATCCCGTCCAGCGGGCTCGGCTCCCGCCAGAAGCCGAGATCGGCCCACATCCGGGCCGTCTCCACGAGGATCTCGACGCCCTCCCGCAGCATGAAGTCCGTCGTCGCCGGTGGCGCTCACGTACTTGCACAGGGCGAACGCGATGTCGGCGTCGATGTGGTACTGAGCGGTGCCGGCGGCGTAGTACGCCGAGGCCTCCTCGCCGTTGATCGTCCGCCAGGGAAACAGCGCACCGCTCTGGGCCAGGTCCTGCGCGCGGCGACGGGCGGCGTCGAGCATGTTGTAGCGGAACCGCAGCGCGCTCCGCGCCATCTTCGGCGAGGTGTAGGACAAGAACGGCAGGACGTAGATCTCGGTGTCCCAGAAGTAGTGGCCGCCGTACCCGGAACCGCTGACGCCCTTCGCCGGGACGCCGGACTGCTCGGCCCGGGCGGTGGCCTGGGCCAGCTGGAAGAGGTTCCAGCGCACTGCCTGCTGGACCGCCGGTTGACCGACGACCTCGACGTCGGAGCGTGCCCAGTACCCGTCCAGCCAGGTGCGCTGATCGGCGAACTGCTGCTCGACGCCCTGCTCGGCGGTGCGATCGAGCGTCCGCCGGCAGCGGTCGACCAGCTCGCGCACCGGCACCCCGCGCGACGTGTGGTAGGAGGCCACCTTGATGATCTTGATCGGTTGTCCGATCTTGGCGTCCACCCGGTAGACCATCTTGCCGGTGTCCTCGTCGGCGGAGATCAACTCCTGATAGGAGTTCTGCGTGTCTCGATCGAGTGGTCCACACCGACCGCCAGGGTCATCTTCGAGTTGTAGCAGCGGTAGCCGAGGATGATGCGGCCGTCGCCGCACCAGTGAGACTGCGGCTCCAGAACACGGCTCTCGAAGGATTCCGCCTTCCGCGGATCCACGCCCGACCCCATGGCCGCGGCGCGGACGTGGTACTCGTCGCGGCCGTCCTGCCGGTTCAGGGTCTGGGAGGAGACCACCACCGGGGCGTCCTCGTCCAGCATCGTGACCTCGATGGTCATGATCGCCAGGTGTCGCTGGGTGAAGGACACCATCCGCCGGGAGGAGACCTTGACCCGTTTGCCCGAGGGAGTGCGCCAGATCATGTCGCGCCGGAGCACGCCGTCGCGGAAGTCCAACGTCCGTTCGTATTCCTCGAGATCGGCGACCGCGAGCAGCATCGGCTCGTCGTCGACGTACAGCTTCATCGTCTTGTTGTCCGGAACGTTGACGATCGTCTGTCCGACGCGGGCGAACCCGAACGCCTCCTCGGCGTGCCGGATCGGCCACACCTCGTGGAACCCGTTGACGAAGGTGCCGTGCGCGTGGGTCTCCCGGCCCTCCTCTACGTTGCCCCGCATGCCGAGGTAGCCGTTGCCGACCGCGAACAGGGTCTCGGCGACGCCCAGATCCTCGGTGCTGTAACGGGCCTCGGTGAACCGCCACTCCTCGATCGGGAACCGCTGCCGATCCAGGGGATCGGCGATCTTGATCGGGTCGTCTCCGCTGGATCCCCTCATCGGCTCACCAACTCCGCGAGGTCGGCCACGACCAGTCCGGCACCCGCGGCCAGGAGACGGTCGGCGCCGGTGCCGCGATCCACCCCGATCACCAGCCCGAAGTCACCGGCGCGGCCGGCCTCGACGCCCGATAGGGCGTCCTCGACCACGATGGCTCGCTCGGGCGGCACGTCGAGCTGCTTCGCCGCGTGAAGAGAAGGTGTCCGGGGCCGGCTTGCCGGGCAGCGACTCCGCCGCCGCCACCGCGCCGCTGACGACGACGTCGAACCGGTCGGCCAGACCGGCGGCTTCCAGCACCGCCGGCGCGTTCCGGGAGGAGGAGACGACCGCTACCGCAATTCCCTTGGCGTCCAGCTCGTCCAGCCAGGCCACGGACCCCGGGTAGGGCTCGACTCCCTCCTCGGTCAGGACCGCGGAGAAGACCTCGTTCTTCCGGTTGCCGAGTCCGCACACCGTGCCGGCGTCCGGCGGATCACTCGGGTTGCCGTCGGGAAGATTGAGGTTGCGCGAGGCGAGGAAGGAGCGGACGCCGTCGTAGCGGGGCTTTCCGTCGATGTAGTCGAAGTAGTCGCTCTCGGCGTACGGCTCGTCGACGCCGGCCTTGTCGAGGTACTCGGAGAACATCCTCTGCCACGCCCGCATGTGCACCTCGGCGGTCGGCGTCAGCACGCCGTCGAGATCGAACAACACAGCGTCGAAGCCGTCCAGATCCACAGCAGTCAGACTACGGCTCCGATGTTACGAAAAGGTGGCTTTGCGGCCGCTCGGCTGCAACCGGTTGGGCTTCGGCCGCTGCGATCAGCCCAACCGCGCCAAGGTCTCGTGCGCCGGGCGGACCTCGCCGACCCGTTCACCGTGACCGAGGACGGGCTCGCTGGCCTGCTCCGTCAGGGTCGGATGGTCGAATCCGAGCCGCCGGAGGACGCCGGCCATCGCGACGGCACGGCCGCGTGGCGGAGCCATCGCTGATCTTGAGTGCGATCCCGCGGCCGTCCGGCAGCCCGACGGCGTAGACCGCCTCGGCGCCGGCCTTGGCCACCAGCCCAGGGATCGCGCGGTGCAGGGCGAGCTCGTCGCGGTGGGTTCCCGACACGTACGCCGGATGGTCCAGCATGGCCGACCTCACCGCGAACTCCGGACCGTCATCGGCGACGGCCAAGCGACCGTACGAACGGGCCAGGGCGGCGAGGCTGACCGCGTACAGCGGAGCCCCGCACCCGTCCATGGCCAGGTTGAGCGCCTGCTCGCCGGTGAGGTCGTCGATGGCGCGCAGGATGGCCAGCTGAGTCGGATGATCGGGATCGCGATAGGTCTCGACCGCCCACCCGTTGATCACCGAGGTCACGATCATGCCGGCGTGCTTGCCCGAACAGTTCATGGCCAGCGGCGTCGGTTCGCCGCCGGACCGGATCGCTGCCTCCCGGGCTGCGTCGTCGAGCGGCCAGCCGGGTGGGGTCTGCAACACCGTCTCGTCCAGACCGACGCCGGCCAGCAGCTGCCGTACGGCGGCCTGGTGGAACTCCTCACCCGAATGCGAGGCGCAGACCACCGCGAGTTGCTCGGCGGGCACCGAGAGACCCGCACGGATCATGCCGACGGCCTGGAGTGGCTTGCTCGAGCTCCGGGGATAGACGGGCGCGAAGGCATCACCGACAGAGGCCAGCAGGGCACCGTCGGGCCCGGTCACCGCCACCCGCCCGTGGTGGACGCTCTCGACGAAGCCGTTGCGGACGACCTCGACCAGGACGGGGTCCGCGTCGAACGGGCTGCTCACAGGCGCGGGCCGGACGTGCAGCCCGACCTCGGGGTCGACGAGGAGTTCCTGGCTTGCGGCGATCCCCCGGACCGTCAAGGTGGCCGACGGGTCGACGTTGCGCTTGATCAGACCCAGCGCGACCGGGCCCAGCTCGTAGTGCCGGGCCGACCCGCCGACGAATCCCACCGCACGTCCGTCCAGCTCGAGCGAAGAGCCGGGCACCGGCAGGGCCTCGGCGCTGCCGTCGAGGTGGAGCCGGACCAGCCGGCGTGGCGGCCGGCCGAGGGTGTGCACCCGCGCGACGGTCTCCTGACCGCGGTAGCAGCCCTTCTCGAGATGGACGGCCGGGCCGAGCAGTCCCAGTTCGTTCGGGATGGTGCGGTGGTCGGAGTCAACTCCGATGCGGGGCACGCCGTGCTCGATGCGCCGTGCCTCGTACGCCCAGGTTCCGGCTCGCTGGCTGGCGGCCAACGTCGACTCGAGGTCGGCGCGGGGCACGAACGTCTCGTGACCGCCCAGGGAGTCGGAGCCCTCTCGGATTACGTGCCCTGAGCCTTCGACAAGCTCAGGAGAGCCCCTGCCGAAGGGCCGGAGCGCCACACCACGGCGAAATCGGCGCTGCGATCGGCCACCTCGACCCGCATCATGAAGCGCATCCGGTCCAGCCAGGCCGCCGCTGCTGGAGCGGCATCCGGCTCGGTGTGGGCCCAGAACGTCTCGCCGTCGTCCACGCCGTAGAACGCGTGCTCGATGTGACCCTGAGGCGACAACACCAAAGTGGTGACCCCGATCCCCGGCTCGAGACCCTCGAGGTACTGCGTGGTCAGTGAGTGCAGCCACCCGAGCCGATCCGGTCCGGAGACGGTGATCACTCCACGGTGAGACAGGTCGACGGCCGTGCCGGGCTCGTTCAGCAGTCGCTGCTCCCGCAGCGGATCACCGAAATGCCACGGCACTCCGGCATCGGGTCCCTCGGTGGCCAGGATCGGCTTCATTCCTGTGTCAGCACCAAGGACCCGTCCGTTTCTTCCCGTACTTTCCAGCCCGCGCTCACCGGACTACACAGCTCTCTTGAGCCGGCCCCAGAGGTGGTTCTGCAGCGGCTGCCCAGCCGCCGCCTTGTCGAACGTCCAGAGCAGATCGCCCTCGACGTAGCCGTACAGTCTGCTGCCGGCGTTGTACTCCTCGGCGCTGGCCGTACGGACGATGGCGTCGGTGGCCAGTTCGATCTTGGCGCCGGTGATGTTGCCGTACCAGACCTCGGCGTAGCCACCGGGGTGCGCCAGCACGACCTCGATGGTTCCGTCGGCCTGCGGACGCCAGAAGCCGGTTTCCATGCTGAGTGGCTGGGTGGCCGCGCCCTCGTCGTCCAGCTCGAAGGTCTGCGACAGGTAGTGCAGGTAGTTCTCGCCGTTGTGGGAGAAGTCGACCTGTTGGCCGAACTGGAAGTCCTCGATGCCGGGATAGCTGCCCCGCCCCGTCCCCTCCCAGCGGCCCACCAGCCAGGCGAGTGCGGTGAGATCGGGATGCAGGTCGTCGGGGATCTCGAACGGCACCGCGTCAGCCGCCTCGTACGGAGAGCGACCGCACCAGCAGCAGCACCAGAGCCACCACGGCGCCCGCCCCGATCGCCGCAATGCCGATCACCAGCAGGGCGGCGAAGACCAGGGACATCGACACCGGTGCAGTGTATCGACGCGATCAGCGCAGGCGGCGGCGCAGCACCGTGCATACGGTCACGTAGATCCGGTTGTCGCCGGCCGGCCAGCTGTCCAGCTCCGAACCGCGCTCGCGGTAGCCCAGCCGCTCGTACAGGTGTCGCGCCCGCGGATTGTCGTGCTCGACCCCGATCACCGCCGTCGACCGGCCGTGGGCCAGGATGGCTTCCTCGAGCGCACGGATCAGCACTGTGCCGACTCCCAAGGACTGCCAGGTTTCGTGGACCGACAGCATCCAGATCGTCCCGGCGTCGTCGAACTTGCGGAAATCGACCCCGCCGAAGCCGATCAGGCGTCCGTTGGGGAGGGCCACCACCAACTGGGTGAGGACGCCGGGTTGAGCGATCGACAGGTCTGCTAGCGATGGCCCGCAGATGTTGCGGCCCCCGGTCCAGTCGAGACCGGCAGGTCCTCCGCGCGGAGCTCCCGGTTGTGAGGGGGATTTCCACGTCAGTACACCAAGGCACGAACGTCATCGGCCAGGACGGCCTCCACGAAGCCAGCCGCGCCGCCGATCCCCGCGCCATCCACCAGGTCGTCCCCGCCGAGGTCGCGTCGCGCCGCGCACTGGGTGCAGACCACGATCTGGCCGGCCGTCCGCACCGTCTCGACCAGTTCGTGGACCGGGGTGGCGTGCGGGAGCGCCAGGTCCGGTTGCCGCTCGGGCACCGCGAACCACACGGCTTCGCCGGTCAGCCACACCGTCACCCGGGCCCCGGCCGCCACACCCATGGCGGCCACCGTCCAGCCCTGGTTGGCCCGCTCAGCCGCCTCCGCTCCACAGGTGATCTTGATCATCAGGTGGCGCGACTCGATCGGCATTCCGTCATGGTGTCACAGGAGTTTGGCAGACTCGCTTGCATGATCACGGGCTGCGAGAGGAACGAGTCGGCATGATCGGCACGCTGCACGGCGTCGTGATCGACTGCGCCGATCCGCAGAGTCTGGCCAGCTTCTACGCCGAGCTCCTCGGCATGGTGCGGGTGCAGGATGAGCCCGATTGGGTCGTGATCGGGACAGCACCAGATCGGCCGGGAATCGCGTTCGCCCGCGTGCCCGACTACCAGCCGCCCACGTGGCCGGACGGGCCCCGCCCCCAGCATCGACACTTCGACGTCCGGGTGAGCGATCTCGACCGGGCCGAAGCGGAGGTTCTGCGGCTCGGCGCGGTTCGGCTCTCCGGTGGTGGCGACACCTTCCGGGTATTCGCCGATCCGGTCGGCCACCCGTTCTGCCTGATCACCTGAATCCGGTATCGGGATGCGCGCGGTTCTGCAGCGGGTCACCTCGGCGGCGGTCCGGGTCGGCCAGCATCAGATGCACCCCGACGTCGGCAGTTGCACCCTCACGTGAGGGTGCAACTGGCGACGAAAGGGTGCCGCCGGGAGTAACCAGCGGCTCCGCCTACGCGGCGTTCAATTCCACGTCGATCTCGAGCACTTCGCCGACGGTGGCGCGGACCTGGCGGTCGGCCTTGGCGCCGGGCGCCAGAGTACGCAGCGTCCAGTTGCCGTCCCGGCGAAGAACCGGAAGTGTCCGGTCGCCGAGGTCGGGACCTCGGCGGTGAACTCGCCGCCGGCGTCCAGCAGCCGCACGTACGCGCCCGCCACCGGATCTCCGTCCTTCAGCACCCGACCCTGTATGACCGCTTCCTTGCTCAGATCGACGCCCGCCAGGCTCACGCCTCCGGTCGTGGCCCCGCACATATCAGGCCTGGCCGGGCTCGTCGCCGACGGCCACCGGCACACCGACCAACGAGCCGTACTCGGTCCACGAACCGTCGTAGTTCTTCACTCCTCGCTGCTCGAGCAACTCGTGCATGACGAACCAGGTGTGCGCGCTGCGCTCACCGATCCGGCAGTACGCGATGATGTCGCCGTCGAAGTCCACGCCGGCCTCGCCGTACAGCTCCTTGAGGTCGTCGTCGGACTTGAAGGTGCCGTCGTCGTTGGCCGCCTTGCTCCAGGGCACGTTCACCGCGGTCGGGATGTGACCGCCACGCTGCGCCTGCTCCTGAGGCAGATGCGCCGGGGCCAGCAGCCGGCCGGCGATACTCGTCGGGGCTGCGAACGTCGATCAGGCTCTTAGCCCCGATGGCCGCCACGACCTCGTCACGGAAGGCGCGAATGTCGAGGTTCGGCTCCTCCGCCTTGTAGGTCGAGGCGGGACGGGTGACGGTCTCGGAGCTCAGCTCGCGGGCGTCGAGTTCCCACTTCTTGCGGCCACCGTCGAGGAGCCGCGCGTCGTCGTGTCCGTACAGCTTGAAGTACCAGTACGCGTAGGCCGCGAACCAGTTGTTGTTCCCGCCGTAGAGCACCACGGTGTCGTCGTTGCCGATACCGCGTTCGGACAGCAGCGCCTCGAACTGCTCCTGGTTCACGAAGTCGCGGCGGATCGGATCCTGCAGATCCTTCTTCCAGTCCAGTTTGACGGCGCCCGCGATGTGGCCGCCGTCGTACGCGGTGGTGTCTTCGTCCACCTCGACCAGCACGACATTGTCGTCGCCCGCGTGCTCGGCCACCCAGTCGGCGTCGACGAGTACTGCTTGCCTACTCATGATCGTGTTCTCTCCTGTATGCGTGGGATCAGTGGTTGTCGGTACGAGTCTCGTTACGAGTTGTCGCAAGGGGCGGCGGCGGTCCGGACGGAGAGCCGCGGAGCGGCCCTGCATCACCGAGCGGGTCAGCCGTGACCAGGCCTCAGGTCAGGCCGGACACAACGACGAGCGCATCCGGCCGTGATCGACGGCCCGGCGGCGGGTGAGCGCGGGCGCGCCCGACGTCATCGTGGTCACGTGGGTCAGCGTAGGGGCGATGCCGGCCCGGATCCCCAGGCGACGTCTCATATTCAGAGACCCTTATCCAATATTCGAGACGCTCACCGACTTGAGCCCGCAACCGGTTGCGCAGATCGGTGTGACTTAGACCACTTGTCTAGACATAGATATCGTCGCGTGATCTGCATTTATTAGCCGACCAAACGAGCGTGAACGACGCACCGCCGCCAGCGAAGGGAGGAAGGATCTCAGCCGTCACCGGGCCATGCAGACCGGCCGATGGAGGTCCTCGGCTCGGACGACCGCCCCGTCCACCAGCACTGAGCAAACGCTTAAGACACGGGAGAAATGGGGATCGGCACGGGCCTGCTGCGCGGCCTCGAGCGCCTCCGCGATCGAACTGGCCGCCCAGCTCTCGGTCTCGGTTCCGGCCGCGGCTCGGGCCCCGGCCCAGTAGTGCAGGGAGATGGTGGTCATTGAAGTAATCTTCTCCCCAAGCTGTTGCCGCGCCGCAGGGCGGTGGCGAGGCGTCGAGAAGAGCGCGCCGGACACCAGCGTGTTCACCGGTCCTAACGTTGCCGATAGGAGAACGTTCATGGCCACCTTGTTGCTGTTGACCAACGACATGCACGCGTCGGCGGAGATCCTGCCCGCCCTGGAGTTGTTGCCGCACTCGGTCAAGGTGGCCCAGGCCGAGGCGACCGCACTGCTCGACGCCCCGGCCGCCGACATCATCCTGCTCGACGCCCGCCGCGACCTGGTCGGCGCCCGTTCGCTCTGCCGCTTGATCGAGACCACGGGCAACGACTCCCCGCTCCTGGTCATCGCCAGCGAGGGCGGCCTGGCCGCCTTTTCGGCCGACTGGGGTTTCACCGATCTCCTGCTGAGCACGGCCGGTCCCGCCGAGGTCGACGTGCGGATCCGACTCGCCATGGCCCCGTCGCCCTCCGCGGCCGGCGAGCCCCTCATCCAGAGCGGCAACATCGTGATCGACGAGGCCGGGCTACTCCGCGAAGCTCAACGGCACCCAGCTCGACCTGACCTACACCGAGTTCGAACTGCTCAAGTACCTGGCCCAGCATCCCGGCCGGGTGTTCAGCCGGCAGCAATTGCTCAGCGACGTTTGGGGGTACGACTACTACGGAGGCACCCGGACCGTCGACGTGCACGTACGCCGGCTGCGGGCCAAGCTCGGCCCGGAGTACGAGTCGGTGATCGGCACCGTCCGCAACGTCGGCTACCGCTTCGTGGCTCCCGTCGAGGACAGCGCCCGCCTCACCTCCTGAGGGGTCGACCGCGAGCTGAGTGTCGGCCCACTCGGGCGACTTGCGTCGCGCGAGGTGCCTCACGGGTGTTGCGCGCGAGGTTCTCCCGCCACGACCCCGCCGCATGTGGGCCGGCGGTGCACCGGGTGGCCCGCTGGGGCCCGTACGTACTGGACGCCGGCGCAGCACCTGGGCGACCATCATGAACGCCAAGGTCAGCAACAGCAGGATCGACGCCGTCGCGAACCAGCCGGCGATGACGATGGCGGTGATGCCGACCCAGACCGCCACCGCCACCACCAGGTACGACGACGAGCTGCGCGGCGTAGGTGAAGGCTCGTCAGTTGGCGCACATCCGTCTGGCTCTGGTCACGCCACACCGCCATCGCGCGCAACCAGCACACGTGCTGGAAGGTACAGATCCCGAGCAGCACCACGCTGCAGACGAGAGCGGCGATCGCCCAGCCGCGACCGCTGTCGCCACCGAAGGGTTGGTGGGATAGGTCACCACGGCGGCCACGGCCGCGAGCACGGCCAGGAGCGCGAAACCGTTCCCGATCTGGGTCGTCCGCAGCAGGGGCCGCATCCGCTCGGCCAAGCGCCAGTTGCTCGTGGGTGCCGTAGGTCGGGATCTGCTCGGGCCGGTACTCCTCGTCCCGCATCTGCCCCTCCCTCGCACCGGTCGATCCGAGTCGCTGTCAGCGCTCAGCATAAGGCGCGTCGGGACCGGCGGATAGCGTGGCCGCCATGACCGACGCCCCGACGGTGCAGACGGCCGAATCGCTGTCGCCCGAGGTCACCGCGGCGGTGCTGGCGCTGGTCGAGCAGGCGGCGGCCGCCGATGGCGTTCTCCGCCCTCAACGAGGCCGCCTCGCTGCGGCTTCGCCATCCCCATCCCGGCACGACGCACCTGCTCATCCGAGACGGCGAGGAAGTGGTCGGCTACGGGCAGGTGCAGATCGGCGAACCCGCCCCGCACGGCTCAGGGTGCGCTGGTCGTGCATCCGCAGCATCGGCGGCTGGGCCTCGGCACCGCCCTGCTGCGAGACGATGATCGCCTCAGTCGGACCAGCGGCTGGAGATCTGGGCCACCCGGCACACCGCGGCCGCGCGCGCTCTGGCCGCACGGGTCGGACTTGTCCCGGTCCGGCAGTTGTTGATCATGAAGCGCTCGCTGACCGAGCCGGTCCCGGTGGCCGAGGTCCCGCGCCGGGCTGGCCATCCGCTCCTTCGGCCCGGCCAGGACGAGGACGCCTGGCTGGCGGTGAACGCCCGTGCCTTCGCCGACCACCCCGAGCAGGGCGGCATCACCCGCGCCGATCTCGACGAGCGGATGAGCGAGCCGTGGTTCGATCCGGAGGGCTTCCTGGTGGCTGAGCAGGCTCAGGGCACGCGACAGGCTCAGGGCACGGGACTGCTGGGCTTCCACTGGACCAAGCAGCATCCGGACTCAGCTCGGCGAGGTCTACGTGCTGGGGGTCGATCCGGACGCCGGCGTGCGGGGGCTGGGGCGGGCCCTGCTGACCGCCGGGCTGGAACATCTGCGGCGGGTGGGCAACGCGCGAGTCCAGCTGTACGCCGACGCCGAGAACACGCGGGCGGTCGATCTGTACGAGCGGGCCGGCTTCGCGGTCGCCAGCAGCGATGTGATGTACGCCAGCCCGAGCGCCGGCGTCGAGCCGCTGGCTACGATGCACGTGAGTTCAGACCCCACCTGACTCCAGGAGATGTGCATGAACGCCCCCGAAGCCGCCGTCGAGGTACAAGAGATCGCACTGGCCGGATCCGGCGCCGGACGCGACCGGCAACGGCGCCGTCGATCTGCGCCCGGAGCTGCCTGCCGACCGGTTCCTGGATCGGGAGCTCTCCTGGCTGGCCTTCAACAACCGCGTCCTCGACCTGGCCAAGGATCGGCTCCGGGTCCCCGTGCTGGAGCGGGCCAAGTTCCTGGCGATCTTCGCCAGCAACCTCGACGAGTTCTTCATGGTCCGGGTCGCCGGGCTGAAGCGACGGATCGCGGCCGGTGTCGCCGTCCCGACCGTCAGCGGCCTGATGCCGCGGGAGGTGCACGCCGCGATCCTCGCCCGAACGCGGGAACTCATGGAGGAGCAGGCGCGGGTCTTCGAGGAGGAGGTCCGACCCGAGCTCGCCTCGCACGGCGTCGAGCTGCTGCGCTGGCACGAGCTCACCGACCCGGAGAAGGCGCGCATGCGGGAGCTCTTCGCCGAGCGGATCTTCCCCGTGCTCACCCCGCTGGCGGTCGACCCGTCGCACCCGTTCCCCTACATCTCCGGCCTGTCGATCAATCTCGCCGTGCTGGTCCGCAACCCGGTGACCGGTGTTCGCCAGTTCGCGCGCGTCAAGGTGCCCACCGTCCTCCCCCGCTTCCTGCAGCTCGCCGAGGGCCGGTTCGTGTCGCTGGAGGACGTCATCGCGCGCCACCTGGACCGCCTGTTCAGCGGCATGCAGGTCGTTCAGCACCACACCTTCCGCGTCACCCGCAACGAGGACCTCGAGGTCGAGGAGGACGACGCCGAGAACCTCCTGCTCGCCCTGGAGAAGGAGCTGCTGCGACGCAAGGTGGGCCGCCCGCCCGTCCGGCTGGAGGTCGAGGACGACATCGACCCCAAGATGCTCGAGCTGTTGATCAGCGAGCTGGACATCACCGAGCGCGAGGTGTTCCCACTGCCCGGGCCGCTGGACCTGACCGGACTGTTCTCGCTGAGCAGCCTGGATCGGGCCGAACTGAAGTACCCGGCGTTCCTGCCGTCGACCCATCCGCACCTGGCCGAGGTGGAGACGGCCAAACCGGCCGACATGTTCGCCGCGCTCAAGCAGCGCGACGTCCTGCTGCACCACCCGTACGACTCGTTCGCCACCAGTGTCCAGCGCTTCATCGAGCAGGCCGCGGACGACCCGCAGGTGCTGGCCATCAAGCAGACCCTCTACCGCACCTCGGGCGACTCCCCCATCATCGACGCCTTGATCGAGGCCGCCGAGGCCGGCAAGCAGGTGCTCGCGCTGGTCGAGATCAAGGCCCGCTTCGACGAGCAGGCCAACATCGCCTGGGCCCGGCGGCTCGAGCAGCACGGCTGCCACGTGGTGTACGGGCTGCTGGGTCTCAAGACCCACTGCAAGTTGTCGATGGTGGTCCGCGACGAGCCGGACGGCCTGCGCCGCTACGCCCACATCGGCACCGGCAACTACAACCCGAAGACCGCCCGCCTGTACGAGGACATGGGCCTGCTGACCGCGAACCCGATCATCACCGACGACATCGGCCGGCTGTTCAACCACCTGTCCGGGATGAGCCAGGAGACCTCGTACAAGCGGCTGCTGGTCGCCCCGCACGGCATCCGGACCGGCTTGCTGGACCGGATCAACCACGAGATCGCCAACCACCAGGACGGGCGGCCGGCCGGGATCAAGATCAAGGTCAACTCACTGGTCGACGAGGCGGTGTCCGACGCGCTCTACCGGGCCTCCCAGGCCGGCGTCCCCGTCGATCTCTGGGTCCGTGGGATCTGCACCATCCGCCCCGGGGTCCCGGGCCTGAGCGATCAACATCCGGGTGCGGAGCATCCTGGGCCGCTTCCTCGAGCACAGCCGGCTGTTCTGGTTCGCCAACGACGGCAACGCCTCGGTCGGCATCGGGTCGGCCGACCTCATGCACCGCAACCTGGACCGCCGGGTCGAGGTGCTCGCCTCGATCACCAACCCGTCTCACGTGGCCGAGATCTCCGATCTGTTCGACATGGCCTTCGACGACGCAGACCGCCTCCTGGTGGCTGGACGCCGACGGCATCTGGACACCCAGGACCACCGACGAGCAGGGCGAGCCGCTGGTCGACATGCAGGACTACCTGATCACGACCAAGAGTCGGCGCCGGACCAAGTAGCGCCCGGGCATCTCCGTGAGCAAGACACCGACCAAGCTCATCCGCGCCGGCGGAGCCGTGGTGACGCGCGTCCACCCCAGACGGGGCACCGAGGTGGTGATCATCCACCGCAAGCGGTACGACGACTGGACCCTGCCCAAGGGCAAGGTCGAGAACGGCGAGCTGCTGCCGGCCACCGCCGTACGGGAGGTGCTGGAGGAGACCGGCGTGACGATCCGGCTGAACAGCCCGCTCGATTCGGTGCGCTACCCGACGACGTCCGGACTCAAGGCCGTCGACTGGTGGATCGGGTCGGCGATCTCGGTCGTGCGCCGGGCGCCGGACGCGGAGGTCGACGCGGTGGCCTGGCTGCCGCTGCGATCGGCGATGAGCCGGCTGACCTTCGAGCACGACCACGCTGCTGGTCGAGCAGTGCATCCAGCAGCCGACGACGACGCCGTTGATCCTGCTGCGGCACGCCAAGGCGATGGACCGCAAGGACTGGTCGAAGAAGGATGCGGCGCGTCCGCTGAACAGTCGCGGTCGACGGCAGGCCCAGCAGGTGATGCCGCTGCTGGCCGCGTACGGCGTCGCAGCGCCTGGTCAGCTCGGGCTCGACCCGCTGCGTGAGCACCATCACGCCGTACGCCACCAAGGCCGGACTCAAGATCGAGAAGCACGACGAGCTGAGCGAGGAGGAGGGGCGTGGCCAAGCCCCGGCCCGGTCGGCCGACCTGGTCCGCAAGGTCCGTGCCGAGGCGATCATGCACCGCCACCCCGACCGCGATCTGCGTCCACCGGCCGGTGTTCGGCACCATCCTCGAGGCTCTCGACCTCGCCCCGCCAGCCTCGCCACCGGCGAGATGCTGGTCGTCCACGTCACGGACGACTGCGAGGTTCACGCCATCGAGCGGCACCGCACCCCCGGGTAGCAAGGCGCGGAGCGTGCGCGAGCCGGAGAACACAGCGAGCCGGAAGACACCGTTCATCTGCCGTTAACCTGCGAACACCCCATGCGTTATCGGCCACCCCTAGCGTCTCGCTCGGAGCCAGCGTGGCTCCTCTTGACATTCGACATGTCCTGAAGGGGAATCAGTGAAATTTTCACGCATGGGAGCGGCCGTCGCGCTCACGGCCTCGGTCGCCCTCACCTTCTCGGCGTGCGCCGCGAACGAGTCCGGGACTCCGGCGGCCTCGGCGTCGGGTCCAGCCCTGACCGGCACGCTGACCGGGATCGGCGCGTCCTCGATGGCGACCGCGCAGGAGACCTGGGTCGCCGAGTTCCAGACGGCCAATCCCGACGTCACCGTCAACTACTCGCCCGACGGATCGGGTGCGGGCCGCGAGGCCTTCGCCGGCGGCGGCGCGGACTTCGCCGGCTCCGACCGGGCCATGAAGCCTGACGAACTGACCGAGGACGCCCTCGGCAAGTCTCGGTGCGTGCCCGGGGACAAGGCCCTCAATCTCCCCGTCTACATCTCCCCGATCGCGATCATCTTCAAGGTTCCCGGGGTCACGGAGCTGAAGCTGGACTCCGCGACGCTGGCCGGCATCTTCGCGGGTCAGATCAAGACCTGGAACGACCCGAAGATCGCCGCGATCAACGCCGGCGTGAACCTGCCGAGCACGGCCATCACCGCCGTGCACCGGGCCGACGACTCGGGCACCACGGAGAACTTCACCGAGTACCTGCACGAGACCGCGCCCCAGGTCTGGACCGCGGAGCCGGACGGCGTGTGGCCCTTGAAGGGCGGCGAGGCGGCGCCACAGACCTCCGGTGTGGTCGACGCCGTGTCCAACGGCACCGGCACCATCGGCTACGCCGACGCGTCCCGCGCCGGGGACCTGGGCGTGGCCCAGATCAAGGTGGGCGACAAGTTCGTGAAGTACTCCCCGGAGGCGGCGGCCGCCATCGTCGATGCTTCGCCGAAGGCTCCGGCGGAGGGGCGCAGCCCCAACGACCTGGCCATCGAGCTGGACCGCAAGGCCGAGGGCGACGTCTACCCGATCGTCCTGCTCTCCTACGCCATCGCCTGCCAGAAGTACAAGGACGCGGCAGCGGCGGCCAAGGTCAAGGCCTACCTCGGCTACATCGGCTCCGAAGCCGGCCAGCAGGCCGCGGTGAAGGCCGCCAAGATGGCGCCGCTCTCCGCGGAGCTGTCGAAGAGCGTCGAGACTTCGGTCGCGACGATCTCCTGACGTGACGCCGTAGAAGCTTGGCGCGTCGCTCATTCCCCGTGCGGGCGCCAAGCCTCTATGATCCGGAAGTACTTTCCCTGGGAGCTCGTATGACGCAGATCAAGCCGGATCCCCGTCCGACGTACCGGACCCCAGCCACGCAGGCGCCGGCTCCCGCGCAGGCCGACCCGCCGCCGGATCTGGCGCCGCCGACCAAGAGCGGGATCGGTCAGGCGCCTCGGCGACCGGGTCTTCCAGGGCCTGTCCACCGGCTCGGGCGCCCTGATCCTGGCCATCTTGTTCCTGGTGGCCTCCTTCTTGATCCTGCAGGGCATTCCGGCGCTGACCGCGCCCGTGGACGAGCTGCCCTACGGTGCGTTCCCGCAGTTCGTCGCTCCGCTGGTCTTCGGCACGGTGTGGGTGGCGTTCCTGGCCCTGCTGATGGGCGTCCCGGTCGCGGTCGCGATCGCGCTGTTCATCTCCCACTACGCACCGCGCCGACTGGCCGTCCGGGCTCGGCTACGTGATCGACCTGCTGGCCGCCGTGCCCTCGGTCGTCTACGGCCTCTGGGGCATCGGGGTCCTGGCTCCGGCCCTGCAGCCGACGTTCGTGTGGCTCACCGAGATCACTCGGCTTCATCCCGCTGTTCGCCGGCCCCGCGTCGGGCACCGGCCGCACGATCCTCACGGTGGCCGTGGTCCTCGCGGTGATGATCCTGCCGATCGTCACCGCGCTGTCCCGCGAGGTGTTCCTGCAGACCCCGCGTCTGCACGAGGAGGCGGCGCTGGCGCTCGGGGCCACCCGCTGGGAGATGATCAAGATGGCGGTCTTCCCCTTCGCCCGGCCCGGCGTCGTGTCGGCCAGCATGCTGGGTCTGGGTCGCGCCCTCGGTGAGACGATGGCGGTGGCCATGGTGCTGTCGCCGTCGGCGATCATCTCCTTCGCGCTTGCTGCAGTCCCAGAACCCCAGCACCATCGCCGCCAACATCGCCCTCAGCTTCCCCGAGGCGTACGGCCTCGGTGTCAACCAGCTGATCGCCACCGGTCTGGTCCTGTTCGTGATCACCCTGGCGGTCAACATGATCGCTCGAGCCATCATCAACCGTCGCAAAGAGTTCTCGGGAGCCAACTGATGAGCACCGCCGTCGCCACCCGGACTCCCGAACAAGCTGACCGCGGGAAAGCTGCCCTCGTGGACCACCGGGATCGCGCTGACCGTCGCCATGCTGCTGTCCGCGACCCTCTTCGTGGTCCTGGGTTCGTTCGGCCTCATCCGCACCCTCATCGTCGGTGCCGTCCTCTTCACGCTGGTCATGGTCGTGCTCTCGGCCCGGGTCGAGGGCACCCGGCGGGCCAAGGACCGGCTGGCCCGGATCGTCGTCACCAGCGCCTTCGTCCTGGCCCTGCTGCCGCTCGTCTCCCTGGTCATCGCGACCATCGGCAACGGCCTGAACCGGTTCGACGTCGCCTTCTTCACCAACTCGATGCGCAGCGTGGTCGGCGAGGGCGGCGGCGCCGTGCACGCGATCACCGGAACGCTGTGGGTGACCGGCATCGCCACCGCTCATCTCGGTGCCGATCGGGATCCTGGCCGCCATCTACCTGGTCGAGTACGGGCAGGGCCCGCTCGCCCGCTCGATCACCTTCTTCGTCGACGTGATGACCGGCATCCCCTCGATCGTCGCCGGCCTGTTCGCGTACGCGGTGTTCGTGCTGATCTTCGGGCCCGGGACCAAGACCGGGATCGCCGGTGCGGTGGCGCTGTGCGTGCTGATGATCCCGGTCGTCGTGCGCTCCATCGAGGAGATGCTGAAGATCGTGCCCGAACGAGCTGCGGGAGGCCTCGTACGCGCTCGGCGTGCCCAAGTGGCTGACGATCGTCAAGGTCGTGCTGCCGACCGCGCTGGCCGGCATCGTCACCGGCGTCATGCTCGCCATCGCGCGGGTGATCGGCGAGACGGCGCCGCTGCTGGTGGCGGCGGGCTTCACCCAGAGCCTCAACAACAACCCGTTGGACGGGTCCGATGATGACCCTGCCCGTCTTCGTCTACCGGTCCTACGTCGACCAGGGCAACCCGGCGTCGGCGTACCTGGACCGGGCCTGGGCCGGCGCCCTGACCCTCATCCTCATCGTCATGCTGCTCAATCTCGCCGGCCGGTTGATCGCCGCCAAGTTCGCCCCCAAGACCGGCCACTGACCGGCAACGAAAGGAACGCGCGTGTCCAAACGCATCGAGGTCAAGGACGTCGACGTCTTCTACGGCGACTTCAAGGCCGTCGCCGACGTCGAGCTGACCGTGGAGCCGCGGACGGTGACCGCCTTCATCGGACCGTCGGGCTGCGGCAAGTCCACGCTGCTGCGCACCCTGAACCGGATGCACGAGGTGATCCCCAAGGCGTACGTCAAGGGCCAGGTGCTCCTGGACGGCGACGACCTGTACGGCCCCGGCGTCGACCCCGTCCGGGTCCGCCGTCAGGTGGGCATGGTGTTCCAGCGGCCGAATCCCGTTCCCGACCATGTCCATCGGCGACAACGTGCTGGCCGGGGTCCGGCTCAACAACCAGCGGATGCCGGGGGCCAAGGCCAAGGAGCTGCTGGAGACCTCGCTGAAGGGCGCCAATCTGTGGAACGAGGTCAAGGACCGGCTGGACAAGCCCGGATCCGGCCTGTCGGGCGGACAGCAGCAGCGGCTGTGCATCGCCCGGGCGATCGCGGTGCAGCCCGAGGTGATCTTGATGGACGAGCCGTGCTCGGCGCTCGACCCGATCTCCACCCTGGCCATCGAGGACCTGATCGGTGAGCTCAAGGAGAACTACACCGTGGTCATCGTGACCCACAACATGCAGCAGGCCGCCCGGGTCAGCGACCAGACGGCCTTCTTCAACCTGGCCGCGCAGGGTCAACCCGGCAAGCTGATCGAGATCGGGCCGACCGACAAGATCTTCTCCAATCCGGACGAGAAGGCCACCGAGGACTACATCAGCGGCCGCTTCGGCTGAGGCTCTTCGAATGCTGTGAGACGGCCCCGTAGCCGACATAAACTCGCCGGGTGAGCGCGCAGGCAGGCTGGTACCCCGACCCGGGTGGCGGGCAGAACCTCTTTCGCTACTGGGACGGACGGGCGTGGTCGGCGGCCACGACCTACAACCCGCAGGCGGCTCCGCCCGTCGCCGGTCTCGGTGCCGCGGGTCAGCCGCCAGGCGCAGACACCGACCGCCCGAGTACGGACCGACCGCGGGCGCCTACGCGAACTACCAGGCCACCCAGCAGCGGAAGTCTCCCGTCGGCTGGTGGATCGCCGCCGCTGCCCTCGTGGTGGTCATCGTCGTCGTGGCCGTCATCGCCGTCCGCGCGATCGGCGGCGCTCACCGGCGTGACCACCCCACCCACCGGCGGCCAGCCGTCGCAGAACGCCTGTCCCCAGGTGGCATCGACACCGCCGGACCTCGCCGCCCCCGGCCAGCCCCAACGACGGACGGGTGCACGGCGGCCCGGTTTCCTATCCTCAGTTGGGCTCGCCCTGGGGTCCGGTGCAGACCGATCACCGCGTGCCGTTCGGGCGCGACGTGGCCGAACAGATGGTCATGGTCGAACCCAACTACAACCCGGGCAGCCACTGGGTGGCCTCGATCCTGGTCGGCGAGCTGCAGGCGGGTGATGGGTTCTTCACCCCGGAGCAGGGCGCCCAGATCGTCGTCAAGTGCATCCTCGGCGAGTTCTACGGCGACAACCCGGTGCGCAGCGACGTCCAGGTGAACAAGGCCACGACCATCGACGGAAATCAGGGCTGGCTCGTCGAGTCGCACCTGACCTTCGACATCGAGAATCTGGAGACCAAGGGCGAGCTGCTGATCGTGGCCATCGTGGCCACCCAGTCCACGGCCGGCCTCTACTACGCCTCGATCCCCGACACCAGACCGGAACTGGTCAAGCCCGCCCGCGACTCCCTGGCGAAGCTCACCGTCGACGAGTAGTCCAGCTCGCGCCCTCTGACCGTCTGGGCCATCCTCCCATCGGCAGCGTCGCTTGGTTTCCGTGCGTCTGCATCGAGTGTGCACCATGCAGATGGCTGCGAACCATGCAGGTACAACGAGACGGGACGATGGAGGCGATCGCGCGGGTCAGCATTCGGCCAGGCCGCGGCGGGCCTTCATCCGTACGACGCGGGTGGCCTTGGCCTGGACCTCTGCGGCGAACGCGGGATTCGATGCGGCCTCGTCGACCACGGCGTCGGCCATCGCGGCCACCAGGCTCGAATCGCCGACGATGGCGAGATCGCCACCGGCGCGGAAGAAGCGCAGGGCACGGGCGGCGCGGTCGTACGTCCTCCAGAGCCCGGGCCGCGAGATCGTCGGAGATGATCACGCCGCCGAAGCCGAGATCGTCCCGCAGGATCTCCATGATCGTCGCTCGAGAACGCCGCTCGGTGCTCGTTGTCGATCTTGCTGTAGGTGGCCGAGGAGACCATGACCATGTCGGCTCCGGCCCTGATCCCGGCTCGGAAGCCGGCCCAGTCCTCGTCGCCGCGGCGGGTGACGCGGTCGGTGACCCTCGGCCTCGAAGTCGGTGTTGCCCGCGCACCCGTCCCAGCCCTGGGAAGTGCTTGACCGCCGTGGCCACTCCCGGCGGCGTCCATCCCGCGGACGAAGGCGGTGACCTTCTCCGCCACGACGCGCGGATCCGAACCGTAGCCGCGCTCGAGCTGCCCGATCGGGGCGTTGACGTCTCTCAGCTCGTCGGGGACGACGTCGGCCACCGGGGCCAGATCGGCGTCGATGCCGGCCCGCTTCAGCTCCCGCCCCCACGCGGCCGGCGCGGCTGGTCAGTTCGGCGTCGCTCAAGCTCGGCCTGCTCGTACGCCGACGGGATCCGCCGGAACCCGTCACCCCGGAGCCGCTGGACCTGTCCGCCCTCTTGGTCGGCGGCCAGCAGCGTCTGGACGCCGGACGGCGCCGCGGCGCGCTCGACGCGCCTCCTCGGTCACCCGCGGACCGCGCTCGCGGCGCCGGCGGTGGTGTTGCCCAGCAAGATCACGCTTCCGGCCCTCGACTCCGCCAGCGCGTCGGCGTCCGCGTCGCTCGGACCGCGTGGAGGCGACGCCGACCATGAACAGCTGCCCGACCTGCTCGCCGATCCGCCATGCCGGCCACGAGTTCCGCGCACGCGGTCGGTCCGGCGTCGGGGTTGGGCGTCGCATGCCCGGTGCGGCACTCGGCGACGGGCTGGCCGGCTCGGAGGACTCGCTCGCCGACGGGCGACTCACTCTCGGGCTCCGGCGGTCCGGCTGCAGGACCGAGCGGCCGTGCAGGCCACCAGCGCGCCCACGAGCACCAGCGCCAAGACGAGCAGCCCCGGCGACCGGAGACGGGTCATCGTCGGCATCTTAAGATCCTGAGCCCTGACGGCTCGCGGATCGGGCTCCCACTAGGGTGTGTCGCATGTCGAGCATCACCAGCGTAGGTCCCCGCACCCTCGCCGACGCCATCCCCGGCGGTCTGGTCCGCGACGTGGCCCTGGTGGCCGGCGGCGCCGTCCTCGTGGGGCTGTCCGCTCTGGTCGTGATCCCGCTGCCGTTCACCCCGGTTCCGCTGTCGCTGCAGACCCTGGCGGTGCTGCTGGTCGGATCGGCGCTCGGCAGCATCCGCGGGCTGGCCTCGATGGCGCTTGTACCTGGTCGTCGGGATCGCCGGCTTCGGCTGGTTCGCGCAGGGCCGCAGCGGTTGGGAGTTCGCCTCCTTCGGCTACATCCTGGGCTTCCTCGCCGCGGCCGTGCTGGTCGGCAAGCTGGCCGAGCGCGGCAGCCGATCGCAGCCCGTTGAAGACCGCGGGCGCCATGGTGCTCGGCAACCTCGCGATCTACGCGGTCGGGCGTGCCCTGGCTGATGGCGTACGCGAAGGTGTCGCTGCTCCAGGCCCTGGCGCTGGGCGTGCTGCCGTTCCTCATCGGCGACGCGATCAAGATCGCGATCGCCGCGGGTCTGCTGCCGGCCACCTGGAAGCTCGTCAACGCCCGCCGCGAGTGACCTGCGACGCATGACGCTGACGTTCTCGGGGGAGATCATCGACGGCGGCGGCGGAGGGCACGCCGTCCTGCGTTCCTCGTGACGTCGCGGCCGAGCTCTCCGAGAAGCGACCTCGGGTGCTGGCCCTCGTCGACGGGACCGAGTACCACTCCCGGATCGCGGTCTACGGCGGCAAGTCCTACCTGGGGCTCCGCAAGGACCTGCTGCGCTCCATCGGCAAGGACACCGGCGAGGTCGGTCGAGATCGAGCTGACCGAAGAGGCCGCACCCGAGCCGGAGCCCGTCGCCGAGCCGACCGAGCCGGCCGAGCTCACCGAGATCCTGGCCGCCGATCCCGCGGCCAGGGCCGCCTTCGACGCGCTGCCGCCCAGCCACCAGCGGGAGTACGTCCGCTGGATCGCGGAGGCCGCCAAGACCGCAGACCCGCGCCGAGCGGGCCCAGAAGACCGTACGACGGCTCTTGACCTCGTAGAGCCACGATCACTCCAGCGGCAACGCCAGCAGGGCGTTCTCGACCACCTCGGCCAGCGCGGGATGGATCCAGTACTGACCGCGGGCCATCTCACGGGCGGGCAGGCCGAAGGTCATCGCCTGGATCAGCGGCTGGATCAGCGTGGACGCCTGCGGACCGATGAGGTGCGCGCCGAGCAGCCGGCCGTCGTCGGGATCGGCCAGCAGCTTCACGAAGTGGCTGGTGTCCTCCATCGCCCAGCCGTACGCGACCGAGCCGTACTCCGTCGACGGCGGTGACGAAGGACACCCCGTCCTCCCGCGCCTGCTGCTCGGTCAGCCCGATGGAGGCGATCTGCGGATCGCTGAACACCGCGTGCGGAATCGGCCGGTGGTCGTGGGCGATCATGTCGTCGCGGGTGGAGGAGGTTGTGCTGCACCACGCGGGCGTCCGCGTTGGCGACGTGCTTGAGCTGGGAGTGCGAGCTGATGTCCCCGAGCGCGAAGATCTCCGGGACCGAGGTCCGCTGATGATCATCGACCACGACGAAGCCGTCGTCGTCCACCTCGACGCCGGTCTTCTCCAGGTCCAGGGTGTCCGCGTTCGTGCTGCGGCCGGTGGCCACGAGCAGGATCTCCGCCGTGAAGGTCTGCTGCCTGCCGTCGCGATCTCGAGTGCGGACGCTCACGGCTGCCGTCGGAGTCCGCAGCTGACCTGCTCGGATTCACGCTCGAGCTCCACGTTGACGTACCGGCCCAGCTGCTCGGTGAAGCGCTCGGCCACCTCGTCGTCCTCCTTGCGCAGCAGCCGGTCCGAGCGGTTGATCAAGGTCACCTTGGTGCCGAACGAGGAGAAGATGTGGGCGAACTCGGCCGCCACGTAGCCGCCGCCCAGGATGATCATGCTCGCCGGCAGCCGGCCGAGCCGCATCACCGTGTCGGAGGTGTGGAAGTCGACGTCGTCCAGGCCGGGGATGTCCGGGAGCGACCACGCGGCTGCCGGCACCGAGCACGAACCGGTCGGCCGTGATGATCTCGCCGCTCGCCACCTGCAGCCGGCGCGGCCCGACGAAGCGGGCCGACTCGCGGAACAAGCGTGACGTTGGCGCTCTCGGCCCGGTGGCGCTCCCCGTCCGCCGCGATCTGGTCGATGCGACCGAAGATCCGGTCGCGGATCTCTCCCCAGTGCACCATCCGGCAGTTCGAGATCGACGCCGAGCCGACCCGAGTCGCTGGGGGCGCGGGCAAGATCAGCGGGATGGACGAACATCTTGGTCGGGACGCAGCCCACGTTGATGCAGGTCCCGCCGAAGGTGCCCTGCTCGACCTGGGCCACGCTGAACTCGTCGAACTGATCATCGACGATGGAGTTGGCTGAGCCGCTACCGATGATGCAGAGGTCGAAGTGGCTCATGCCTTCATCGTGCCAGGTGCCGACAGACTCAGATAGTGCCGGCGTACGTCGGGATCGAGGTGCTCGATCGCGTACCGCAGCATGGTCCGCGGCATCGTGGCGGCGTGCTGGTCGAGAAAGGCGATCAGCTCGCCGCGACTGACCCGTTTACCGGCCTCGCGCAGCATCCAGCCGACCGCCTTGTGGATCAGGTCATGATCATCGCCGAGCAGCTGGGCGGCCAGTCGCGTACGTGTCGGCGGACTCACCCGCGCGGATGAACCGGTGCGTGCTGACGATGGCGATCCGGCGCTCCCAGAGCGAGCCGCGAGCGCGCCAGCCGGTACAGCGGGGCACGATCCCGCTTCGAGCAGGTAACCGCCGACGATCGGCGCGCAACTGACGTCGACCAGGTCCCAGTTGTTCACGTGGCTCGGTGTTGGCCAGGTACGTCTCGTAGATCAACGTCTGTTCGTCGGCCGACCCGCGAGCGGCACGCTCGGCCATCATCACCAGGCAGGCCAGGCGGTACTCGTGGACCGGGCTGTGCAGCAGCGGCAGCCAGTCGTCGGCCACGAACGGCATGGTCCGGTAGGGCCGGAGGATCGGTCCGCAGCCGGCTCAGCTTGATGCCGCAGAACACGTCGCCCTCGCCGTAGCCGCCGGGCCCGGTGCGGAAGTAGCGGGCGAGCACCGCGGCGTCGCTCGGGTTGGCCTCGGCCTGCAGGGTCTCGAGCAGCTCGGCGGTCGTCGAGTTCGGCGGGCTCAGGCGGGACGGGCACGCGTCCCAGCCTGCCCGACCGGATCAGAGAGTGACGCCGAGCGGCACGCTGATCCCCAGGCCGCTGCGGGTGTCGCGGCCGTAGCGCTCGATCTCGCGGTCGAGATGCAGGGGTGCGATGGTCATGGCGATGTCGTCGGTCAACAGATGGGCCGGGATCAGCCAGACGATCTCGAACTCCAGGCCGTCCGGATCCTTGCCGTACAACGACTTGGTGCTGCCGTGGTCCGACATGCCGACCAGCGCTCCGGCGCCGCGTGAGCCGATCCCGCAGCTCCTCGAGATCGCCGAGGGTGCCGACCTCCCAGGCCAGGTGGTACAGACCGACGGCGCCGCGGCCGGCCGCGCTCGGCTCGGGCATCGGCGCCGACCCGGAACAGTCCGAGATCATGATCATTGGTCGACGCCGGCGGCCCGCAGGAAGGCGGCCTGGCTCGCGCCATGGACTCGACCACGGTGAAGCTCGAGGACGTCGCAGTAGAAGCCGACCGAGGCGTCGCAGATCGCGCGACGTACAGGACGGCGTGGTTGAGGCGGTGAGATGGGCATCAGCATCTCCTTGGTTGATGCTTCAACTAACACCGATCGCTTGTATCTTGCCAGTGGCAACTTGTCAGTGGTAAGTTATCGCTGGATGAATGACCGCTATCACCATGGCGATCTCCGGCGAGCCGTGCTCGAGCCGGGCCGTCGAGGTGATCGCGGCGGAGGGGCCGGGCCACTTCAGCCTGCGGTCGCTGGCCGCCGACCTGGGCGTCAGCCACACCGCTCCCCGACACCACTTCGGCAGCCGTGAGGGGGTTCTGAACGCCGTGGCGGCGGAGGGCTTCACGATGCTGGCGGCCAGCCTGCGAGGCGTACGCGAGAGCCGGCGGCAGCTTCCTCGACGTGGGCGTGGCCTACGTGGAGTTCGCCCTGGCGACACCCGGCCCACTTCGAGGTCATGTTCTCCCCCAAGCTGCTCGACCTGGACGACCCCGCCCTCCGGGCCGCGCGCGAGACCACGTACGCCGAACTGCGCGGTGGCGTCGAGGGCCTGGCGGCGAGCGGCCAGGTCGACGATCCACCCGCCGCCGTCCTGGCCGCCTGGTCGGTCGTGCACGGGATCGCCACGCTGGCCCTGACGGGCAACCTCGACGCCTCCGAACTGCGCTCCGTCGTCGCCGGCGGCGATCTGCTGGAGATCACCCGCCGAAGCGCCGGTCTGCCTCTTCGCCGCGCAGATCGGCCTCGGCGGCTCACGCCGCGTCGAGCTCGTCGCCACGCACCACCCTCGTCTCGACGGGCGTGATCTTGTTGATCGTGATCACCGATCGCGTACGGCGGGACCTTCCTGCTCAAGGTCACCACCGGCAAGGTCGAGACGAACGACCTCCAGCGCCGGTTCTTCCGGGCCGGCCACGCCCACGCCGGTGTGCTGGTCATTCTCGGCCTGGTGATCCGGCTGTTCGTGCAGCATCCGGCGGTGCCGGCCTGGAGCTCGACCCTGGCCGACCTCGTGCTGTTCGCCGCGATCTTGATGCCGGCCGGCTTCTTCCTCTCGGTCATCGGCCGGAATCCGCAGGCTCCGAACCGGCTGCGCGCCCTGATCTGGATCGGCGCCTTGAGCCTCACCGTCGGGCTGGCCGGCGCCGGCCTCGGCCTCATCGTGGCCGGCGTGTCGAGCTGACGGTTCAAACCCTATATTCCCTATAGTGAGACAGGGGTATATGAACGATCGCCTTTCCGTAAGCTGATTTCTCGACGGACACCGCCGCTCGAAGACTGCCCTCAGAGACATGCCATGACCTTCCACCCGCACAGCCGGATCCACCTCGATCTGCGACGGACCGCCAGCGCGGCCTGTCGAATGCGCACGCGCTGAAGCACATCCCGCCCGCCACCGGCATCGACCGGTGCCGTGGTCCTCCCCGCCGCCCTGCCTTCGAGAGGAATCCGCATGCCCAAGAACCGCACGCACCACCAATCTGTCCGTCCGTCGCCACCCGGCTGGCCGGCCAGCCCGACCTCTGGTCGCCACTGATCAAGTTCGATCCCGTCTCCCGCTACTACGCTCGGCTGGCCGCGGAGCCGACGTACGAGGCCTGGCTGCTCACCTGGGTGCCCGGTCAAGGCACCGACTGGCACGACCACGGCGGAAGCGCCGGTGCCTTCGTCGTCTTGTCCGGCACGCTCACCGAGGAACACGCGGCGGTGGCCGCGTCGGCTGTCCCGCGCGTCGTGCCCACGGCTCGGGAGTTGATCACCGGGACGCTGCGCTCGTTCGGGCGCAAGCACATCCACAAGGTGACCAACAACGCCCTGGAGCCCGCCGTGAGTCTGCACGTCTACTCCCCCGCCCTGGTCGAGATGAACAACTACGTCCGCGACGGCGACCGGCTGCGACTGGCGACTCGTCGCTGATCGGGGTGAACTGGTGACCACCGCCGTCGGACCCGCACCATCGCCGACGTGCTGGCCGACTGCCCGGAGCCGACTGCGCCGCCTCACGCCGGCCGAAGCCCGGAACGCGTTGGGCAGCGGCGCGGTGCTGGTGGACATCCGACCGGCGGCGCAACGCGCCGAGCACGGCGAATTGCCGGAGGCTCTGGTGATCGAGCGCAACGTACTCGAGTGGCGCTTCGATCCGACGAGCGAGGCTGCCCTGCCCATCGCCGCGTCACGACCTCCAGGTGATCGTGCTGTGTCAGGAGGGCTACACCTCGAGCCTCGCCGCCGCCGCCCTGCAGGATCTCGGGATCTGGCGAGCTACCGACGTGATCGGTGGCTACGCCGCCTGGACGGGAGCCGCAAGAGTCCGGTCGACCACTCGTAGCGGAGCGCCAGCTCGAGTCTGGACAACGAAGGGTGCGACAGCGGTGCCGAGCGACTGATGTGCGCAGCCTCTGCAGTGGTGCGTCGCGTGCCACGAGCCAGGTGCGAGGGCACGTCAGACCCCGGCGTAGGAGTGCAGGCCGGAGACGAGCAGGTTGATGCCGATGAAGTTGAACCAGAAGGAGGCGAGTCCGATGATCGCGATCACGGCGGCCCGGGTGCCCTTCCAGCCGGCCGTGGCCCGGGCGTGCAGGTAGCAGGCGTAGATCACCCAGGTGACCAGCGCCCAGGTCTCCTTGGGGTCCCAGCCCCAGTACCGACCCCAGGCGTACTCCGCCCAGATCGCGCCGGCCGCCACGGTGAACGTCCACAGCGGGAAGGAGAAGGCGAGGAACCGGTACGCCAGGAGATCGAGTCGGCGCACGTCGGGCAGGCGCTGCAGGTAGCCGCCGGTCCGGCCGCGGCGCTCGGCGCGCTGCTTGATCAAGAAGAAGATCGAGAGCAGCCCGCCGACGTTGAAGGCGGCGCCGGCGATGACGGCGGCGACGATGTGGATGACGAACCAGACCGAGTGCAGGGCGGGAACGAGCGGGGCGACCGCGACGTAGAACACGGTGACTGCCAGGCCGTTGCCGACCGCCGCGAGCAGAGTCACCGGCAGCCCGAGCCAGCGCATCCCGGCCCGCCAGACCAGCACCAGGTAGACGCCGACCACGACGACCATGGCGCTGGTGGTGAACTCGAACATGTTGCCCCACGGCAGCCGGCCGGCGGCCAGGCCACGCAGCACCACGCCGCCGACGCTCAGCAGGAATCCGATCAGGGTCAGGGCGACGCCGATGCGGCCGAAGGACTCCACCCGGACGCTCGCCGGCCCTTCGACAAGCTCAGGGCGCGAAGGCCCGTCGACAGGGGCTCTTCTGAGCTGGTCGAAGGGCTCGAGGGACCGTAGCAGCGCCGACCGCGGCGAGCTGCTTTCCCGCCCGGGTTCGCGGCGCCCACGTCGCGGGCGGACGCCCATTCGGCGGCGTGCGCCATCATGGCAAGCAGGTAGACGACGACCGAGCTCACCAAGGCGACGTTGGAGTAGTACTCCCAGTTCATCCGGGGCCGGATTCCTTTCCGTGTGGCGCTTCCTGCGGGTCGCCGCCAGCCTGGTGGCCAACCCCTCGACGTCCTCGCTGAGTCCGGCCCGCGCGTCGGCTCGGTCCAGCCCACCGACCTCGACCAGGGTACGGCCTTCGGCGTCACGGCGCGTGCGGACCCAGATCCGGCGCGGGCGCACGAAGAGCGAGAAGCACAGCCCGAGCACGGCAAACCCGATGGCGACGAGCGAGATCGCCACTCCCGGAGTGTCGCTGATCTGCAGCTTCACCCAGCGGGTGACCCCGTCCATCCGGATGGTGCCCTTGCCGTCCGGCAGCTCGAAGCTGGTGCCCGGTCGGAGCAGGATCCGGAGCGGCTGGCCCTTGGCGTCCTTCAGCTGGGTCAGACCGGCCGGATTCAGCGAGTACACGTTCTCGGGTTCACCTGTCTCCACCTTCGGCGGACCGGCCCAGGCGTTGACGTAGAGGGCCGGGTCCAGCGCGTCCGGGAACAGCGACCTCGGTCCGCGATCGTCGACGACGGCGGTGGGAGCGAAGATACCTTCGAACGCCAGCCGCTCCGGCCGGCCGTCCGGGGCCTTGATCACGCCCGCCGAGGTGAAGTTCCCGTCCTGCGGCAGGAAGATCACCGGCCCCGAGAACGCGACGTCGCCCTGCCCGTCGGTGACCGTGACCAAGGGCGCATATCCGTGGCCGATCAGGTGGACCGTCGTTCCGTCCACCTCGAGCGGTCGGTTGACCTCGATGGTCTGCCGGATCGGCGCGGCGCCTGGGCGAGGCGTCACCTCGGCGTCGAGAGCGAAGAGTCGCGCCGCCCCCCGCTGCACGTCACCCAACTCGAAGCGCACCCGGAAGTCCCGTACGGACACCGCGAACGGCTTGAGCTGGCTGTCGCTGAAGCGGCCACCGCTGGTGAAGTCGTCGTACTGGGTGATCGTGTTGGCGAAGCCCTGCCCGACGACGACCACGCTGGTTCCGCGGAATCCGAAGAGCCCACCCAGGGCCACGCCCAGCAGCAGGAAGAGCAGGCTGACGTGGAAGACCAGGTTGCCGGCTTCGCGCAGGTAGCCGCGCTCGGCCGAAACCGAGCCGTCCGCGATCCGGACTCGGTAGCGCTGGCGACGAAGCTCGCTCGCCGCCCGCTCGAGCACCGCACCATCATCAGCACTGTGGTCAGCCGCTGTCCGTGTGGCGTAGGCGGGCAGTCGAGAGAGGTTGCGCGGGGTGCGCGGCGGCGGCGTGCGGAGTGCCTTCGCGTACACGCCGATCCGGGGAATGATGCAGCCGACGAGAGAGACGAACAGCAACAGGTAGATCGCCGAGAACCACACCGAGTTGTAGACGTCGAACAACCCGACCGCGTCGTAGATCGGGCCGAGCTGCGGATGCTCGGCGACGAAGTCGCGGACGGCGATCGGCGAAGCTGGTCGCTGCGGAACCAGCGACCCCGGGATGGCCGCCACCGCGAGAGCGAAGAGCAAGATCAACGCCGTCCGCATCGAGGTCAGCTGGGTCCAGACGAACCGGAGCGCGCCACCCGGGCCGAGGGCCGGGGCCTGGATACGCAGTGGGTTGGCGGCTCGCGCGGCGGCGCGGGAGTCTTGATGTCGGTCATCAGATCACCGGCCGGAATCCGGCGATCCAGACCAGGAGCCCGCTCATCAGCCGATCCCACCAGCCGGTGACCAGCAACAGGCCGACCGCGACCATCATCAGACCGCCGATGCGTTGCCACGCCACTTGGTGCCGGCGGAGGAAACCGACCGCCCGGGCCATCTTGGCGAACGCCAGACCGGCGATGACGAAGGGAATCCCGAGCCCCAGGGCGTAGACGAAGCCGAGCACGCCTCCGCGTAGCGCCGTGGCCTCGTTGAAGCCCAGATTGATCACCACGCCGAGCGCGGGACCGATGCAGGGTGACCAGCCGAGCCCGAAAACGATGCCGAGCAGCGGCGCCGCCGCCACGCCCGCCTTGGGCACCCAGGAGATCCGTAACTCCCGGTTGCCGAGCGGCAGCAGTCCGGCGAAGATCAGCCCGAGGACGATGATCAGCACGCCGATCACCCGGGTGATCACCGCCGAGTAGGCGAACAGCGCCTGTCCGGCCGCGCCGGCGACCACGCCCGTGGTGACGAAGACGACCGCCAGCCCGAGCACGAACAACACGGTGCCCGGCCAACATCCGGCCCCGGCGCCCGCCCTCGATCACCTCGGCCGCTCCCAGCCCCGTGGCGTAGGAGAGGTAGCCCGGCAGCAACGGGACGACGCACGGCGAGAAGAACGACACCACCCCGGCCAGCAACGCGACCGGCAGGGCCAGCGCCATCGATCCGCCGACGGCGGAGGAGGCCCAGCTGCCGAGATCGAATCCGTTGATCACTTTGCCAGCTTCAGCGGCCGGCCGCGACGTCGTTGATCAAGGTCACCAAGGTGATCTTGCTGACGGTGCCGGCGACCCGGGCGGCGATCCGGTTCTGCTTGTCGATCACCAGGGTGGTCGGGATCGCGTTCGGCGGCAGCTCTCCGGCCAACGAAACCAGCACCGTGCCTTGGGAGTCGAAGATCTGCGGGTAGGTGACGCCGAACGAGCGTACGAAGGCGAGAGCGGGAGCCGGGCTGTAGTCCTTGGTGTTCAGCCCGAGGAACTGCGCGGTGCCGGCCGTTTCCTGGCTGGCCGCCTCGAGATCCTTGGCCTCGGCGCGACACGGGATGCACCAGGAGCCCCACACGTTGAGCACGATCACCTTCCCGGCGAAGTCGGCTGTGCTCACCGTCTGCTCGCTGCCGAGCCGGTTGCCCTGCACCACCGGAGCCGGTCGCCGGTCCGCCGGCGCCACCAGCGTGATGGAGCGATCCCCGCTCACGAACCCCGACTGATCATCCGAGGACGAAGGGGCCCCGCATCCCGCCAGCAGCAGGACGGCCAGCGAGCGAGGACACCTCGCCACGTACGCGCACTAGGCACCGGGGATGTCTTCTTCGACCTGGGTGATCAACAGGTCGGCGGCCGGCTCGGAGTACGTCACGGAGGCGATGCGGCCGTCGAGGTAGGTGAAGGAGGTGATGCTGGCGAGCGAGCATTCGCGATAGCGCGGGTCGTGGGTCAGGCGGCGGCCCTCGACGTCCCGCCGGGCCATCCAGATCGGCAGCTGATGGGTCACGATCACCGCCTCGTGGCCGGCGGCTTGCTCGGCGGCGTCCCGCATGGCGAGGCGCATCCGGGCTCACGACCTCCGGGTACGGCTCGCCCCAGCTGGGCCGGAACGGGTTGCGCAGTTTCCACCACACCTTGGGTTGCCGGAGAGCCGAGCTGATGGAGACCTGCTGGCCCTCGAGGTAGTTCTCGGCCTCGATCACCCGACCGTCGATGACCACCGGCAGGCCCAGCGCCTCGGCGATCGGGGCCATCGTCTCCTGTGTCCGCTCCATCGGTGAGCACACCAGGTGCACGATGTCGGCCGACCGCAGATGCTCGCGCCACCCGCCGCGCCATCGCCTGACCGGTGCGGGACAGGTGATAGTCGGGCAGCCGACCGTACAAGATCATGTTCGGGTTGTGCACCTCGCCGTGCCGAACCAGGTGCACGACCGTGCGCTGCTCACTCATGGCTGACCATTCGTCGCGGCCGCCGCCGCCTCGGCGGCCGCATGCGGCCGCCCGGGGAAGAGCCTCGACGATGCGGTTCATGGCTCCATCATCGTGGGCAGCGGACAGAAACCAAGCCTCGAACGCGCTCGGCGGCAGATAGACCCCCGAATCGAGCATCGCGTGGAAGAAGGCCGCGTAGGTCCCGGTCGACTGCCGGTCGGCCGCTGTGCGTAGTCCGGCACCGAGGTCACGCCGTCCGCCACCCCCGGTTCGAACATGAACACGCTGAACATGTTTCCCGGCGTGTTGGATCACGTGCGGCACCCCGGCTCGCGACAGGGCCGAGGTCACCGCCTGCCTGGAGCTCCGCGGAGACCCGATCGACGTGGGCGTAGACGTCGGGCGTGGCCAGCCGGAGGGTGGTCAGCCCGGCCGCCACCGCGACCGGATTGCCGGACAGAGTGCCGGCCTGGTAGACCCCGCCGACCGGGGCGAGGTGCTGCATCAGGTCGGCGCGGCCCCCGAAGGCTGCCGCGGGGAATCCGCCTCCCATCACCTTGCCGAAGGTCATCAGATCCGGTTCGACACCGTCCCGGCCGTACTGGCCGGAGCGGCTGACCCGGAAGCCGGTCATCACCTCGTCGGAGACGAACAGAGCCCCGTGCCGGCGGCAGATGTCCAACAGAAACGCGTTGAACCCGACGCCGTCCTCGACTCCCGGCGGGATGACCCCCATGTTGCCGGCCGCGGCCTCGGTGATCACGCACGCGATCTCGTCGCCGTACGCGGCGAAGGCCTCGCGCACGGCCTCCCGGTCGTTGTAGGGCAGCACGAGCGTGTCGGCGGTGGTGGCCTCGGTGACGCCCGATGTGCCGGGAATGGCTGGTCCGGCGACTCGGGAGCCGGCCCGATGGGTCAGCGTGGCCACGCCGGAGCCGGCCGCGGCAAGCAGGGCGTCGACATGGCCGTGGTAGCAGCCGGCGAACTTGATGATCTTGTCGCGGGCGGTGATGCCACGGGCCAGCCGGAGCACCGACATGGTCGCCTCGGTGCCGCTGCTGACCAGCCGGACCTGCTCGACCGGCGTTCGGTCGACGATCTCCGCCGCCAGGTCGATCTCGCCGACGGTCGGCGCACCGTAGGAGGTGCCGCGCGCGGCGGCGGCCTGCGACGGCTTCGATCACCTCCGGATGCGCGTGGCCGAGCAGCATCGGGCCCCACGAGCAGACGAGATCGACCAGCTCGTTGCCGTCGAGGTCGTAGAGGTACGGACCCTGGGCCCGCGCGATGAACCTCGGCGTCCCGCCCACCGCCAGAAACGCCCGGACCGGCGAGTTCACCCCGCCCGGGATCAGCGTCTTGGCCCGCTCGAACGCGGCCTCCGAGTGGGCGATCACCTGAGCCTGTCGAAGGGCCTGAGCTGGTCACGTGTCAACGGCCCTTCGACAGGCTGAGGGCCGTATCCAAGGCCCAGTACGTCAAGATCACGTCGGCACCGGCCCGCCGGATGGCGACGAGCGACTCCGCGATCGCCGCCTCACGGTTGATCCAGCCCTGCGCGGCGGCCGCCTCGACCATCGCGTACTCGCCGGACACGTTGTAGGCAGCGACCGGGATGTCGACGGCTGCACGGACGTCGGCCAGCACGTCGAGGTAGGCCAACGCCGGCTTCACCATCACCAGGTCGGCGCCTTCGGCGACGTCGAGCAGCACTTCTCGGAGTGCCTCGCGCCGGTTGGCCGGGTCCTGCTGGTAGTGCGCCGATCCCCCTGCAGGGACGACGCGACCGCCTCCCGGAACGGGCCGTAGAAGGCGGAAGCGTACTTCGCGCCGTAGGCCATGATCGCGATGTCCTGCGCACCTGCGGCGTCCAGCGCGGACCGGATCGCCGCCACCTGGCCGTCCATCATGCCGCTGGGCGCGACGACGTGAGCGCCGGCCGCGGCGTGGGCGACCGCCATCTCGGCGTAGATCGCCACAGTCGCGTCGTTGTCGACCGTGCCGTCGGCGGTGAGCACCCCGCAGTGCCCGTGGTCGGTGAACTCGTCCAGGCAGACGTCGGACATGACCAGCAGGTCGTCCCCGACCTCGGACCGGACGTCGCGCAGCGCCACGTTGAGGATGCCGTCCTCGTCCAGCGCCTGGGTGCCGCGGGCGTCCTTGTGCTCCGGCACCCCGAAGAGCATCACGCCGGCCAGTCCGGCCGCCGCCGCCTCCGCCGCGGCCTTGCGGAGCGACTCCCGGCTGTGCTGGACGACGCCCGGCATCGAGCCGATGGGTCGCGGTTCGCTCAACCCCTCGGCCACGAACAGCGGCAGCACGAGCTGTCGCGCCTCGACCGAGGTCTCGGCCACCATGGCCCGCATGACGCGGGTCGTACGGAGCCTACGGGGCCGAACCTCCACCAACTAGCGCCTCCGGGCCGGTCGGGCGACGCTGGGAGGGCTTGACCACGGGCTCACCGGCGGCGATCAGGCCGTCGCGGCGGTCGGCGGCGAAGCCGGCCAGGGCGTCGGCCAGATCCACGGCGGTGGGCTTCTGCGCCATCACGTCGACCCGGAGACCGTGCTCCTCGCAGGTCTTGGCGGTGGCCGGTCCGATCACGGCGATGATCGTCGACGGATGCGGCTTGCCCGCGATGCCGACGAGGTTGCGCACCGTTGAGGAGGAGGTGAAGACCACGGCGTCGAACTTGCCGGTCTTGATCGCCTCGCGGACCGGTGCGGCCGGCGGAGCGGCCCGTACGGTCCGGTAGGCGGTCACGTCCTCGACCTCCCAGCCGAGCGCCACCAGACCCGCCGCCAGGGTCTCGGTCGCGATGTCGGCCCGCGGCAGGAACACCCGGTTGATCGGATCGAGGACGTCGTCGTACGGCGGGAACTCCGCGGCCAGGCCCGGCCGCCGACTGCTCACCCTCCGGGATCAGGTCGGGCTCGATCCCCCACGCCTGCAGGGCATGCGCGGTCACGTCGCCGACCACGGCCACCTTCAGTCCCGAGAAGGCGCGGGCGTCGAGACCGTACTCCTCGAACTTCTCCCGGACGGCGCGGACCGCGTTGACCGAGGTGAACGCCACCCATTCGTAGCGCCCCTCGACCAGACCGCGGATGGCCTTGTCCATCTGCAGCGGGCTCCGCGGCGGCTCGACCGAGATCGTCGGCACCTCGTCGCTGTGCGCCCCGTAGGTCCGCAGCCGGGCCACCATCGGGGCGGCCTGGTCCCGGGTACGCGGCACCAGTACCCGCCAGCCGAACAGCGGCTTGGTCTCGTACCAGCTGAGCTCGGTCCGCTGCTCGGCGGCCTCGCCGATGATGACGTGGATCAGCTCGGCACCCGGCGCCTTGACGGCCTTCACGCTGGCCACCAGATCGTTCAGGGTCGTGGGCAGGCTGAGCTGCTCGGTGCTGCCGCCGTGCAGGGTGACCAGGACATGATCATCTTCGGGGCGGCCGGCGCTGCGGGCCGCCTCGACCAGGCCCGGCAGGCCGGAGACGACGGTGCTCACCACCAGCGTGGGCGCTTGACCCCACTGGGCGGTGACCACCTTGGCGAACTTCCCGTCGGTGACGCTGGCGAAGTGGACGCCGCCGCTGTGGCTCAGGTCCACCCCGGCGTACTCGGGAACGGCCGTGAGGCTGGAGACGCCCGGCACCACCTCGAAGTCGACCCCGCCGCGCACACAGGCGGCCGCCTCGTCGGCCACGGCGTTGTCCCAGAAGGGATCCCCGGACACCAGCCGGACCACCCGGCTGCCCAACTCGGTGTGCTTGAGCACGAGCTTGGCTCGTCCGGTGGCGGTGAGCGGCTTGCCGGCCTCGGAGAGTCCGAGGGTCAAGACCTCGGCGTTCGGGGCCAAGGTGATGGCCGGGTGGGCCAGGATCTCGTTCTGGCGTTCGTTGTCCAAGATCACCGCCGTGGCGTCGGCCAGGGCCGCGATGGCGCCGAGGGTGAGCAGATCGGGATCACCCGGACCGGTGCCGACGTAGATCACGCGGCCACGCGTCGGCGGTGCGGAGGTGGTGGCGGCAGAGGAGGAGGCTCGAGATTTCGGGGCGGGCGTTGAGGTCACTGGCTCTTCTCGCGTTCTGGTCCAGCCTCGACATCTCGGCGATGGCGAGCGCGTTTAGTTGTGCTGCAACTCCGCCAGGACCTGAACCCCCGCCGCCACTCCGAACTCCCGGGGATTTGTGGCGCTTCCCGAGAGCGTCCGCCGCATCGGAGGACCGGCTTTGGTCGGTTCTGACAAGTTGCTCAGTAGAGTTCTCCCAATTACGGCGTCGAGAGTCAAATCGAGGGTGTGACCTTGCTCTCTCGTCACCTCCGCCCGGGCCCCGACGGGGGCGGTGCAGCCGGCCTCCAAGGCCGCCAGGAATCCCCGCTCCACCAGGGATTCCGCCCGCGAGCGATGATCATCGAGGCGCGCGCAGCGCTTCGGCTGTGGGAATGCTGAGAGATCGAGAAATTTCCAGCGCCAGGGCTCCCTGTCCAGGGGCTGGAAGCATGACGTCCGGACCGAGAATCTGTGCTGGAAGATCCGCCACCGTGATGGGACTCTCCGACTCGATCATGGAACCTTCAACCAACCGCAGATGACCGAGCCGGATGAGCCCCGCGGCCGCCAGCACGATCGCGTCCACCTGGCCGTCGCGCACCAGCCGCAGGCGGGTGTCGACGTTGCCGCGGATGGGCACCACCTCGATCTCCACACCGAAGCGCCGCGCGTGATCTTGGAGCTGCATGGCCCGCCGCGGGGCCCCGGTGCCGATCCGCAGGCCGTCGCGAAGATCAGCCAACCGGACCCCGATCAGGACGTCGCGGCTGTCCTCCCGCGGCGGCACGGCGGCCAGCTCCAGCTCCGGCACCGCCGCGGTCGGCAGATCCTTGAGCGAGTGCACGGCCACGTCGATGCCGCCGTCCCGCAGGGCATCGCGAACCGCGCTGGCGAAGACCCCGGTGCCGCCGATCTCGGTCAATGCCCGCGGGTCCACGTCGCCGGTGGTCGTGATCCCGACGAAGACCGAGTCGACGCCCTCGGCCGCCAGCAGCCGAGCCACGTGATCGGCCTGGACGCGCGCCAGCGGCGAGGTCCGAGCGCCGATCCGAACGGGTGCAGTCAGCGCGCGAATCGTCAGCGCCCGACGTCGGGCGACATGACCGCGGCCACCGCCTGCGGATCCAGCGCGAACAGCTCGCGCAGCGCGGCGGCGTAGTCCACCGATTCCGGACCGCTGGCGAGTTCCTGCACGCGTACGGTCGGCTGGTGCAGGAGCTTGTCGACCACCCGCCGGACGGTCTGCTGCACCTCGTCTCGGTCGCGCGAGTCCAGCTCGGGCAGCCGCGCGTCGAGTCGGCTCAGCTCGGCGGCGACGACTTCGGAGGCCATCGACCGCAACGCGATGACGGTCGGAGCGACCTGGGCGGCCCGGCGCAGCCCCAGGAAGTCCTGCACCTCCGAGCTCACGAGGTCCTTGGCCGCCGTCGATCTCGGCTGTGCCGGCGGCGTCGAGCTGCTCGCCGACCAGCCGATTGAGGTTCACCAGGGCGATGCCGAGGTCGGTCACCTCTTCGGACACGTCGGCCGGCAGGGCCAGGTCGACCACGCCCGGTGACGTGCGAGCCCCGGAGTTGATCGGCGTCCAGGAAGAGGTCGCGGGCTCCCGTGCAGGTGACCATGATCTCGGTGTCGGCGATGGCCGCCGGGAAGGTCGGCGAACGGCACCGCCCGGCCGCCGACGGCCTCGGCCAGTCGCTGGGCCCGGGCGTACGTACGGTTCACGCAGGTGAGGATCGGCCCCGGCGGCCGCGGCCGTACGGGCGGCCAGGCCGGCCATCGCTCCCGCACCGACGACGAGGACCCGACGACCGCTGAGCTCGCCGATCTCGGCGGTCAGCAGGGTGTAGCCGGCCGAGACCAGAGAGCGGCCGGCGTGCCCGATCTCGGTCTCGCTCTGCACCCGCTTGCCGACGCGGAGGGCCTGCTGGAACAAGGCGTTGAGCACGGTCCCGACGGTCCCGGCCGTCTGGCCGGCCGTGAGGGCCTGCTTGACCTGGCCGAGGATCTGGCTCTCCCCCAGCACGAGCGAATCCAGGCCCGGCGGCCACGGTGAACACGTGGGCGACCGCACCCTCGTCGAAGTAGACCGCGCAGATGTTGCGCAGCTCGGCCACGGAGATGCCGGCGAGCTCGGCCAGCGAGGTCGTGGCGTCGTCCAGGCCGC
Source organism: uncultured Actinomycetota bacterium (assembly GCA_963791865.1). Classification (GTDB taxonomy): domain Bacteria; phylum Actinomycetota; class Actinomycetes; order Propionibacteriales; family Propionibacteriaceae; genus Microlunatus. The sequence continues at coordinate 46,777 of CAWBUC010000015.1, read as the reverse complement.
CGTGGAACCGCGACACCGAGGCGTACACCTCGGTCCGGTTGCAGGTGGACAGGACGACGGCCTCGTCGATGTGGTCGGAGGCGACGAGGGCGTCGGCCAGCTTGCCGGCCGTGGCCGGATCCATCGCGAGCCGGGAGAGCATCTCGACGCTGGTGGTCTTGTGCGACACGCTCACGACGAGGATGCTCACCGGGCCGCCACCTCGATCCCTTCCGACTTGCGCTGCTCGTGGAAGGCCAGGATCTGCAGTTCCTGGCTCAGATCGACCTTGCGCACCGTCACCCCGTCCGGGACGACGAGCACGGTCGCAGCAAAATTGAGGATGCTGGTGACTCCCTGATACACCAGACGGTCGCAAACCTCCTGCGCGGCCCCGGCCGGAGTGGCGATGACGGCGATGGCGGCGCCCGTGCGGGCCACGAGCGACTCGAGCTCGGTCAGGTCGGAGATCGCGACCCCGTTGATCTGCTTCCCGATCAGGTTCGGCGACGGATCCACCATGGCCACGATCTTGAAGCCGCGACTGGAGAAGCCGGAGTAGTTGGCCAGCGCCGTGCCGAGGTTGCCCAGCCCGACGATGATCACCGGCCACTCGTGGGCCGAGCCCATCTCGCGTCCGATCTGGCGGCGGAGGTAGTCCACGTCGTAGCCCACCCCGCGGGTGCCGTACGAGCCCAGGTAGGACAGATCCTTGCGGAGCTGCGCCGAACTCACCCCGGCCGCTTCGGCCAGATCGCCGGAGCTGACCGTGCCGGTGTGCCCGTCGGCCAACTGGTTGAGGGCACGGAGGTACACCGGCAACCGGGCGATGGTCGCCGGCGGGATCTGCGGCGGTATCGAGGTGGCCACCAAGCGCTCAGGCAGCGCAGTCGACAGGCGCGTCTCGGCGGGTGGCACGTCTCTCCCGTTCTTCCACGGCGGGTTCGCCGATTGAGGCCACTGTACGAGTTCCCCAGAACCCCCACAAACGCTTGCGTCACCGCACGCACCGGCGTCGATGCCCGCCAGCACGCCGGCAAGGCAGCGCGCATCTGGTCCCACCGCCGCTTCGGACGCAACTGTTAACAGTTTCCGGGGTTAGGGAGCGAGTGGCACAATCCTCAGCCTGCGTGTGCGTCCAGCCAGGCAGGTAGGCGGCGCCGCGAGGGGAGAGGCGGTAGCCGACCTCCAGGCTCTCGGTGAGGCCGAGGGCCTTGAGCCGGCGGACCCGGATCTTGTAGTAGTCCCGGGGCAGCCCGGCTGCGGCAGCCAGCTCGGTGGAGACCACGGCGGGGTGCTGCTCGATCTGCCGCAAGCACCGGACCGGGTCCATGGCTCGGGTGCGGCGTGGTCCATCCGGTCAGCTTGGCGTCCAGGCTCTCCAACTCCGAAGCGCCCAGATCGGCGGCGTCCGCGCAGGGCGATCCGCGGATCGGGTCCGGCCAACCGGAGGTCGATGCGGTAGAGGGTGCCCGTCCCTTTGGCGCTCGTCCACTTCAGCAGAGCGGCCTTCGACGGAAAGCCGCCGGCGGCGGCGTCGGCGTTCGTCAGCCGTGACCCGTCGACCTTCGTGACCGCAAGCACCTCCACCACCCCGGCCCGGGTGGTGAACCGCGATCCGGGCCGGGCCCGAGGCGTTCGCCACCGCCGGTAGGTGGCCGTGACGGTGCCGTCCACCAGTCCGTCGAGGGTCGCCAGGTTGAAGAGCACGGTCAGTGCGCCGCGGCTCAGGGCCGCGGCCGGGCGAGCGCCGCCCGCAGCCGCGAAGGATCGACCCGCCAGAAGTCGTGCTGCTCACCGTCGACGAAGGTCACCGGGATCTCCGTGCCGTAGCGGCGGAGCAGTTCGGGATCGCTCGCTGATGTCCCGGCTGCTCCAGCCGACGCCGACCTCGCGGCAGACGGCGTCGACGACGGCCTCGGCGTTCTCGCACAGGTGACATCCGGGCCGGGTCAGCACGAGCACCCGCTCGGGCGCGGTCACCGGCCCGCCCCGGTCAGGCTCTGCTGCTCGTCGGCCAACATCCGGCGGAGCACGGCGCGCCGGACCTCGCCGGTCACGCCGCGGGGAAGGTTGTTGAGCAGGCGGATCTCGGCCGGCCTCTTGTACGGGGCCAGCCGGCTGCGGCAGTGCTCGGCGATGAGGGCTCCGCTGAGCTCCTGACCGCTGACGAAGGCCACCACCCGGTCCCCGCGCCGCGGATCGGGGGTGCCGACCACGGCGACGCCGCTCACCCGCGGCAACTCAGCGGATCACCTGCTCGACCTCGGCCGGATAGACCGAGAAGCCGTGTACCACGACCACCTCCCGGGCCCGGTCCACCAAGAACAGCTCCGGTCCGCGGAAGTAGCCGAGGTCGTCCGTCACGAACCACCCGTCGGCGTCCGGGCCCGCCCCGACCGTCCGGCCAGTAGCCGCTGAACAGGTTCTCGCCGCGCAGCGCGATCAGATCGGGTTCGCCGGCGTCATCGCCCGTCGCCGATCCGGACCTCGCACGCCCGGAAGGGGGCGCCCGACGTGACTCGGGCCCAGCACCGGCCCGCCGAATGTAGCGGCGACGCCGGGGGCCGCCTCGGTCAGGCCGTAGCCCTGCTCGACCCGCAATCCCGTACGCTCGGTGAACTCGCGCGACAACCACTCCGGCAGCGCCGCCCCGGCCGACAGCACCTGGCGCACGCGTCGACAGCTGATCGGTCGATCCCGGACTGCGGAGCAGCCGGAAGAGCAGCGCCGGGGTGACCGGCAGATGATCGACCGACTCGCTCGCGATGATCGACGGCAGCTCATCGCTGGACTCCTCGGTCACCACCAGGCGTGCGCCGGCCCCCAGCCAGCTGCCCACGACCGCCCCGAGCCCGAAGACGTGGACGTACGGCAGCGCACCGAGCACCGTCGTCTCGGGGTCCACGACGCCGGTGAACTGGGCGTGGCGCGACCTGGGCCAGCAGAGCCCGATGCGAGAGCATCGCGAGCTGCGGTTCGCCGGAGGTGCCGGCGGTCGGCAGCAGCACGGCGAGCGCTTCGGGATCCGGCGGAGAGACCACGGGACTGTGCCCGTGCCGGGCGAGTTCCTCCAGTCCGGCCGGCGTCAGCGGATGGTCCGGCCCGCCGAGCACCAGCTTCACCCCGACCTGACCGATCAGCTGGCGCAGGTCGTCCGGCGGAAGATCGGGGTCGAGCGGAACGGCCACCAGACCGGCCCGCAGGACGGCGAGGTAGCAGACGACGAACTCGATCGAGTTGGGTCCGCGCAGCCCCACGCGCTGCCCGGCCACCAGCCCGCGGTCGGCGAACCCGGCCGCCACCGCGTCGACCTGAGCGTCCAGCTCGGCCCAGCCGAGGCTGCGGCGATCCGGCCGGGGCTCGACCAGAGCTTCGGCCGCCCCACGCTGGGATGCGTTGCGGTGCACCAGCTGCGCGAGGTTGCTCACCACATCGCACCCTGAGCCTGTCGAAGGCCCACGTCCTGAGCCTGTCGAAGGAGCAGACACGTATCGAGTCTTCCACAGCACGGTTCTGACGCCGGTCGGCGCTAAGGTGAGGAGGTGGAAGCACCGGAGCCTCCGGCGGATTCCCGCCAGGTTCCGGCACCCGACACGCGCCCGACATCTCGGCCGAGCCCCTGCCTGATCCCCTGGCGGAGTCACCGCCTGCCATCTTCGACGACGAGGTGGCGGCCGACGGCCGCGCGGCGGCGTTCTTCGATCTCGACAACACCCTCGTGCAGGGCGCCTCGCTGTTCCACCTGGCGAAGGGTCTCTATCGCCGCGACTTCTTTCCGGCCCGGGTGATCGTCAAGGGCCTCTGGCTCCAGGCGTACTTCCGGGTGATCGGCAACGAGCGGCCCGGCCACATCGCCAACGCGCAGGCGGCCAGTCTGTCCTTCATCGCCGGCCACCGGGCGGCCGAGATCGAGGAGGCGACCGCCGAGATCTACGACGAGTCGATTGCCGAGCACATCTGGCCGGGCACCCGGGCCATCGCCCAGCGGCACCTGGACGTCGGGCACCAGGTCTGGCTGGTGACGGCTGCTCCGGTGGAGGTGGCCGGCGTCATCGCCGGTCGACTGGGCATGACCGGAGCCCTCGGCTCGGTGGCCGAACGCGACGACGGCGTCTACACCGGGCGCCTGACCGGCGTGCTGCTGCACGGACCGGCCAAGGCCGAGGCGGTGGGCCACCTGGCGGAGCGGCACGGCTTCGATCTCGACCACTGCTACGCCTACTCCGACTCGGCCAACGACCTGCCCCTGCTGTCTCTGGTGGGACATCCCTGCGCCATCAATCCCGATCGCCGGTTGCGCCAGCACGCCGATGGGCACGGGTGGCAGATCCGCGACTACCGCACCGGCCGGAAGGCCATGCGCGTCGGTCTGGTCGGTGCCGGCACCGCCGGCATGCTCGCCGCCGGCATGGCCGTGCGACGCCGGCGGAGGCAGGTGTAGGGCGACCGCTACTTGGCCCTTCGCCAGGCTCAGCGCACTCAGCGGCGGGGCCAGCGGCCGGCGGGCCAGGTGATGATCACCAGCGCGGCGAGTTGGTAGGCCACGTAGCCGAACAACCCGAGCAGGGCGACGCCGTCGGCCAGTCGAGCGTTCCGGATCACCAGTCCCAAGATCAGCACCGCGACGGCGACGAGGCCGACGCCGATCGCGCCGACGTAGCAGAAGCCGCGCAGTTGTTCGAGGTTCGCCTGCCGGTGTCGGGTCGGGTTGGACCCTGGCCACCACCACGGCGGTGAACGCGCCGAGGGCGAACAGCAGCACGGCCAGGGCGATGTACACGAACGCACCGCCGGATCAGAAGAACGCGCTACGACGCTGCATGAGCAGGGCGTACAGGGTCTGCTGGATCGTCTCCCGCACCTGGTCGGTGACGTTGAACACGACCATCGGATCGTCGGCTGACCCGAGGGGCAGCTCGTCGGTGGTGATCGCCTCGCCGAACTCGATGATCCACTTGCTGGGCAGCGGGATCATGCCCAGCACCCCGAACCACGGGAAGGTCGGCGTCACCGGGAAGTACGGGACACCCATGGCTCGGGCCAGCATCGGCGCGGTGGACAGCAGGGGGTAGATCTCCTCCGAGCCGACCACCGACACCGGCACGATCGGCACCTGGGCGCGGACGGCCGCCGAGACGAAACCACCGCGGCCGAACCGCTGGAGCTTGTAGCGGTCCTTGTACAGCTTGCCGAGCCCCTTGAACCCCTCCGGGTACACGGCGACAAGCTGCTCGCGGGCCAGCAGGCGCTCGGCGTCCTCCTGGCAGGCCAGGGTGGTCCCGGTCTTCCGGGCGAAATCGTTCACGTACGGGGTCTTGAACACCAGGTCCGCGCCGAGCATCCGCACGTGCCGGCCGACCTCGTCGTAGACCACCGAGTGCAAGATCATCCCGTCCAGCGGCATGGTCCCGGCGTGATTGGAGACCAGCAGCGCCGAGCCGGTGCTCGGGACGTTCTCCGCGCCTCGCACCTCCACCCGGAACCAGGATTGGGCCAGCCAGCGCATGGCGGGAAGGAACAGCTCGGTCGTGAGCTGGGGGTCGAAGCCGAACTCGTCGATCGCGTAGTCGCCGCTCAGCCGCGTCCGGGCGAAGGTCGCCAGCTGCTCAGCGGAGGTCGACCAGTCCACCCCGAGCCGCTCGGCCACGCTCAGGAGCGCACGGAGGGGATCCGCGGACACCTCCCGGAGCTGCTCGGCGGGCGCGGTCTGCAACCACTGGAGCGCGCGGGACAGCTGGTCCGCCAGCTCGGCGAAGACGGCGGCCAGATCCAGCGTCGGTGGGATCGCGCCCGGATCACCCTCCGGCTCTGCTCTCCGGCTGAGTCGTACCTGCGAATCCGGGCTCGTCTCCCGGTGCCCGGCTCGATCGATCACCGGGCTCGTCGGATCACCGGCTCGTCGGCCCAGATCCCGGACGGAGCCGCCGGTGCCGCCGGCTTCTTCTTCCGCCTGGCAGAGCTCGGCGCGGCGTGGGTGGGACGAGACCCCGGGCGGCGGCCGAGGGTGCCTTTCGGCTGCCCCGGCCGGCGGGACCACGGCTGCCGAGTTGGATGATCTCTGCGTCAGGCACGGCGCTCCGCCACCAGCTCGTTGAGCGAGGTGAGCACGTAGTTGATGCGATCGGCGCTCAGCAACCCGGCCGGCGCCAGGTCGACGAACTCCTGCAGCGCCTCGCGACTGCTGTAGCTGGGCACCAGCCCCGGTCGCGGTCACGAAGCGGCTCGTGTCCATTCCCCGACCATAGGTCAGGGCGGCGATCTGGTCGGTGGAGAAGTCGCCGAGCCGGGCCTGGCGGATCGACGCCGCCACCAGGGGCGCGAAGCGGTTGGGGGACGCCGATCGACGGCCGGCCCATCAACCTCAGAGCCTGGGACAGGGTCAGCATGTCCTCGGCCCCGACGTTGTAGGTGCCCGGCAGATCGTTGCGGGTCGCGGCGAGCAGGCCGGCCACCGCGTCGGTCGGATGGAGGAACTGGAGCCGCGCGTCGAAGCCCATCACCCGCGGCACCACCGGCAGTGAGAGGTAGCGGGTGACCTGACTGTCGACCCCGGCCCCCATCAGGTTGGCCAGCCGCAGCGTCGTCACCACCAGGTCGGGGCGCCGCCGGGCCAGACCGCGGACGTAGGACTCGACCTCGATCGCGTCCTTGCCGAAGCCGGTCCGCGGCTGCGCCTTGCGCCGACATCTCCTCGGTGAACTTCACCGGGTCCCGGGGCGAGGCGCCGTAGACCGAGACCGAGCTCTGGACCACCAGCTTCGTCAGGACGTCGGCCTTCTGGCAGGCGGCCAGCAGCTGCATCGTGCCGATGACGTTGATCTCCTTCATCGACGAGCGGCCGCCGGCGCCGCTCGGGGTCGCCACCATGGCCATGTGCACGACGGTCTCGACCGCGCGCTCGGCGATCACCTTGACGATGATCGGGTTGCGGATGTCCGCTCGTACGAAGGAGGCGCGGCCCAACTCGTGCCGCGGCGGGGTGATGTCGACCCCGACGACCTCGAAGCCGTCGTCGGCCGCGAGGGTGCGCGCGAACTTGGCTCCCAGGTCGCGCGAGACCCCGGTGACCAAGACGACGCGCGTCATCTCACCCAGCTCAGGCGCGCTACTTGCCCGCGCGGCGGCGCTGGATCCGCGTCTTCTTCAACAGCTTGCGATGCTTCTTCTTCGCCATCCGCTTGCGACGCTTCTTGATGACCGAACCCACGTTGTGCTGACCCCTCGTCTTTCCGGAACCTCCGGACAGGGCACTCTACCGGTTGACGCAACTCTGCCGCGCCCGTGCGCTGAGGCCGATGGCCCTCAGGAGCTGCTCAGCTCGCTCGTGTAGGAGGTGATGGCCGTGATGTGTTCGCCGGTGAAGTCGAAGAGGTCACAGGAGGCGACGATCGAGGCGCCACCGTCCGGCCCGACGTAGGTGGCCGTGGTGTCGATGACCACGGCGTCCGCGCCGACGACCGTCCTGACCCTGGTGAAGGTGGTCCGCGTCTCGCTGAGCATGGCCAGGGTCTCCCGGCAGGCGTCGACGACCGCTTGCTTCCCCTGCAGGGTCGGACCACCGATGAGTTCCCACCGCACGTCCTCGGCCAGAGCAGGGTACGCCTCGGCGAAGCGATGACAGGAGAAGGCGAGAGCGGTCGCTTGCCGGTTGTCAGGCATGATCGTCGTTCTTGATGTTGTCGTTCGACACCCCGATCGAGGTCAAGAGCAGGTTCATCGTTCCGTCCTGTGTAGCCGTACGTCGATCTTCTCGTACGCGACCGGAAAGCGTCGACGCCGGTGCCGTGCCGCTAGCCTCGGCCCTGTGACGTCCTACCTCGACGACTTCTCGCCCGGAACCGGGCGACGATCGCCGGCGCGAGCCTGGCTGCACTCCGACGCTCCGACGCTCAGCCTGAACGGGACCTGGCGCTTCCGGCTGCTGGGCAGTCATCACGACGTCGACGACGCGGTCGTCGATCCGGACTTCGACGACACGGCGTGGGACGCCATCGCCGGTGCCGGCGCACTGGGTGCTCGATCGACGACGGGACGTACGGCTCCCCGATCTACACCAACGTCGCCTACCCGTTCCCGGTCGATCCGCCGTACGTGCCGGACGAGAACCCCACCGGGGAGTACCGGCGCGACTTCGACCTGCCCGAGTGGGACGTGCCGCAGACGCTGCTGCGCTTCGACGGGGTCGAGTCGGTCTACCGCGTCTGGCTGAACGGCACCGAGGTCGGCGTGGGCAAGGGCAGCCGACTGGTGCAGGAGTTCGACGTCACCGACCTCCTGCGTGCGGGGCGGAACCAGATCACGGTCACGGGTGCACCAGTGGTCGTCGATGAGCTATCTGGAGGACCAGGATCAGTGGTGGCTGCCGGGCATCTTCCGGGACGTCACGCTGCTGGGGCGGCCGGCCGGCGGGCTGGACGATCTCTGGCTCCGCGCCTCGTACGACGAGGCGGCTCCGGCCTGATCACGCCAGAGCTGGTGGCGGCCGAGGACGCGTACCCGATCACGATCGAGATTCCCGAGCTGGGGGTCCGCACGACCTTCGAGCGGCCGGGCGACGTCGAGGCCATCGACGTCGGACCAGTGGAGCCGTGGAGCGCGGAGCAGCCGCGGCTCTACGACGCCGAGGTCAGCGCCGCCGGTGAGCAGGTCAGGCTCCGGCTCGGCTTCCGCACGGTGCTGATCATCGGCGACGTGCTGACCGTGAACGGCCGCCAGGTGATCTTCCGGGGCATGAACCGCCACGAGACCCACCCGGTCCGTGGTCGGGTCTTCGACGAAGATCACGCCCGAGCCGATTTGATCATGATGAAGCAGTTCGGGGTCAACGCCATCCGCTTCAGCCACTACCCGCCGCACCCGCGGGTGCTGGATCTTGCCGACGAGCTGGGTTTCTGGGTCATCGACGAATGCGACCTGGAGACGCACGGATTCGTCTTCCAGGACTGGAAGGACAATCCGAGCGATGATCTCACGGTGGCGGGACTGCTACCTGGACCGGATCGAACGCACGGTGGAGCGCGACAAGAACCACCCGTGCGTGATCATCTGGTCGCTCGGCAACGAGGCCGGCACGGGGGCCAATCTGGCGGCGATGTCGCAGTGGGTCCACGCCCGCGATCCGGAGCGGCCCGTGCACTACGAGGGTGACCACACCGGCGCCTACACCGACGTCTACTCACGGATGTACCCCAACCTGATCGAGACCGCCGCGATCGGTGGGGAGACCGGAGAGATCTACGCCTGCGGCCCGGCCGAGGCGCGAGCGGATCCGCAGCATGCCGTTCCTGATGTGTGAGTACGCCCACGCCATGGGCAACGGGCCGGGCGCCCTCGCCGAGTACGACGCCCTCACCACCCGCTTCCGACGCCTGCACGGCGGGTTCGTCTGGGAGTGGCGTGATCATGGCCTGCTGAGCCCGGACCGCCGATGGCACCGAGTTCTACGCGTACGGCGGCGACTTCGGCGAGGTGATCCACGACGGCAACTTCGTGATGGACGGCATGGTGCTGCCCGACGACACTCCCGACGCCCCGGCCTGGCCGAGTTCGCCGCGGTCAACGCGCCCGATCGTCTTCGCCTGGGACGGATCGACCCTGCGTGATCACGAACCGCTATCACACGTTGTCGACAGCGAGACGTTGCGCTTCGTCGGCCGTGCTGGAGATCGACGGTGAACCCGCCGCCGAGGTCGAACTCGATGTCCCGATCGCCGAGCCCGGCGCATCGGTCAGCGTCCGCCTGCCCGCCGAGCTCACTCGGCTGCCGACGCCCGGCGGGAGAGCTGGCTGACGCGTCCGCGCCGAGTTGATCAACGGCCACGTCGTGGGCGCCGGCCGGGCACGTGGTGGCGCGGGCCCAGTTCGACCTCACCCCGATCGCGACCTCGCCACGGCCTCCACGGGTCAGCGCCGCTGGTCGTGCTGTCGCCGAGCGGCGCCGTCGAATTGGGCCCGGCCACCTTCGACGGGCGCACCGGCGGGCTGCAGACGCTGTTCGGCCTCGAGGTCTCCGGTCCGCGGTTCGAGCTGTGGCGCGGTCCGACCGACAACGACCGGTCCGCGATGCGTGGCTCGTTCGAGCTGGGCTCACCCGAGGAGACCGGCGGCGAGGGAGCGCCTGGTCCGTCGTCGGAGCAGCGCTGGCGGGAGCGAGGTCTGGACCGCCTGGTGACCCGGGTCGCCTCGGTCAGGGCGGGCCAGGACGCCCTCACGGTGCGCACCCGATCCGGGGCGGCCAGCAACGGCTTGTTCGTGGACGTCGACTATCGCGTGGCGGCTCCTCGACGAGACGCTCGACCTGACCGTGGCGATCACGCCCTCCCTCGGGCTGGGACTGCACCTGGCCGCGCGTCGGCGTCCGGTTCGATCTGCCGGTGGCTATCGACCGCGCCCGCTGGTTCGGCACCGGGCCGCTGGAGTCCTATCCCGACTCGGCCGCCGCGGCCCTCGTCGGGCAGTTCTCCGCCGGCATCGACGAGCTGAACGTGCGCTACTCGCGGCCCCAGGAGACCGGACACCGCCCGGGCCTGCGCTGGCTGGTGCTCTCCGACGCCGAGGGGCCCCGGCTGCGCCTGGTCACCCGTCCCGGAACGGGCGGTCATCGTCCCGGCTTCACCTTCACGCGGCACACGCCCCAGGAGCTGGACCGCGCCCGGCATCCGTTCGAGCTGGGCGAGCCGACCGCGTCCTACCTGTTCCTCGACGATGCCGTCCACGGCCTGGGTTCGCGCGCCTGCGGCATCGACGTCCTCCCCCAGCACGCCCTGTGGCCGGGCGCGCGGTCGTTCTCGGTGGTCTTCAGCGACCCGGGCGCCGAGTAGGGGCTTGTGGGTAACCTCAGGTCGCGAACACGGTCCCTGGACTTGCCCAGTCGAGCATGTCTGGACGCGACGTCGCTAGCCCGTCTCGTAGAAGGCGTCCCGCAGATAGGCGTCGACGGCCGCCTCGGTGACCCGGAAGTTGCGGCCGAAGCGCACAGCCTCGAGCTCGCCGGCGTGGATCATCCGATAGACCGACATCTTCGAGACGCGCATCAGTGCCGCGACCTCGGCCACGGTGAGGAACTTGACGCCGCCCAGGCCACTGACGGCTCCCCGCGAAGAGTCCTCGCTCATGTTCGGTGCTTCCGTTCCGTACGGGGTCTGCGCTGGCTTCCCCTCCAGCGTCATGGCGCGTACTGGTGTGAGAGTAGTGGCAACAGAGGCTTGTGGGATAGATCGGAGACAAAGATTTCTCGAACGACACGGCCACTGGTCCTTGACCACGGCCGAACACACCACCGACAATCCAGCAGTCGCGTCCGTGACGTCCGGGTCAGACCTCGGGATGCAGGCCCAGCTCCGGGAAGACAGCGCGCTGCGTCGCGATGATGGCCTGATCCACGCGATCAGCTGGGTGAATAGCCGTCGACGAACCGGGCGAAGCTCACGTCGGCGCCATCGGTCATGGACAACGGCGGGCTTCCCGACACCTCGTACAGCCAGGCCGCCGGCACCGGAGTCTCCGGCGGAACCGGCTCGCCGCTGACGATGCCCAGCAGGTGCGTCCATGCCCGGGGCACCACGTGCAGCACCGCGTACCCGCCGCCGCCGGTGGAGACCCAGCGCCCCTCGCAGAGCTCGTCGGCCAGCTCCGCCAGCGCCAGGTAGGAGGCCCGCTGCCCGTCGACGGTCAGCTCGAGATCGGCGAGCGGATCGTGGCGGTGGGAGTCGCAGCCGTGCTGGGTGACCAGCACCGACGGCTCGGAACGCGCGGAGCACCTCCGGCACCACCGCGTCGAAGGCTCGCAGCCAACCGGCGTCCCCGGTCCCGGGCGGCAGGGCGATGTTCACCGCGGTGCCCTCCGCCCCCGGACCACCGGTCTCGTGCGGGAATCCGGTGCCGGGGAACAGCATCGTCGGCGTCTCGTGCAGGCTGACCGTCATCACCCGCGGGTCGTCGTAGAAGATCGTCTGCACCCCGTCGCCGTGGTGCACGTCGACGTCGACGTAGCCGACCCGCTCGCAGCCGTGGTCCAGCAACCAGCGGATGGCCACCGCGATGTCGTTGTAGATGCAGAAACCGCTGGTCGCGCTCGGCATGGCGTGATGGAGCCCGCCGCTGATGTTGCTCGCCCGCAGCGCCTCGGACTCCCAGACGCTGCGGGCCGCCTCGACGGTGGCCATCACCACGGTCGCCGTGATCTCGTGCATCGCGGGAAAGACCGGATTGTCGGTCGTGCCGAGCCCGTACGCCGGGTCGGGCAATCCGGCCTGGACGGCCGCGATGTAGTCGGGGGTGTGCACCGTCTGCAACAAGCGCAAGATCGATCGCCGGAGGCTCCACCACGTCGAGCCGATCCAGGACGCCGAGGTGGCGGGCCAGCGAGATGGCGTTGCGCACCCGGCCGGGCCCCATGGCGTGATCCGGCCCGAAGTCGTACCTGGTCAGCTCCTCGGAGTGGACCAGCCGGCCCATCATGGCTGTCCTGGCCCGCCGGCGGCCACCGCAGCAAGATCACGACTGCGGTCCCGGGCCGCCTCCATCGCGATCATGAACGCCGCCCGGACCTTGTGCTCCTCGAGCTTGCCGGATGGCGGCGGCGGTGGTGCCGCCCGGTGAGGTGACCCGCTCTCGGAGCACCGTGGGGTGCTCACCGGTCTCGCGCAACAGCTTCGCCGAGCCGAGCATGGTCTGGACCACCAGTTCGGTGGTGACGTCCCGCGGCAGACCGAGGTGCACCCCGGCCTCGATCATGGCCTCGACGACGAAGAACAGGTACGCCGGCCCGGTGCCGGAGATGGCGGTCACCGCGTCCTGATAGCGCTCCGGTACAGCCAGCACCCGACCGGTCGCGGAGAGGATCTCGGTGACCCGATCGAGATGATCTTGGTCGCTGTGGGCACCGGGCGAGATGGCCGCCATGCCTTCGTCCACCTGGGCCGGCGTGTTCGGCATGACCCGGACCACCGGCGACACCGGCGGGCAGTTGGGCCTCGATGGAGGTGGTCGCCACGCCGGCCGCGAGGGACACCACCAGGGCGCCCGGCTTGAGCACCGGAGCGATCTCGGCGAGCAACTCGCTCATGTCCTGGGGCTTGACCACCAAGATCACCGTGTCGGCGGTGGCGGCGGCCTCGGCGTTCTCGAGCATGGTGACGCCGTACTTCTCGCGGAGTTCGATCTGCCGGTCCGGACGCCGGTCGGTCGCCACGATCCGGTCGGGGTCCCAGCCGGCCCGCAACAGGCCGGAGAGCACCGTCTCCCCCATCACGCCCGCCCCGAGGATGGCCAGCAGGCCGCTCCCTGAGCCCGTCGAAGGCGACTCACTCGATCACCGCGCCCGGCCGCTGACCAACTGATCCGCGACCAGTTCGGCGATCTGCACCGCGTTGAGCGCCGCACCCTTGCGCAGGTTGTCCCCGGAGACGAACAAGATCAGCCCCTTGCCGGCCGGTGCGGCCTGGTCGGCCCGGATCCGGCCGACGAAGCTGTCGTCCCGACCGGCGGCCTGCAGCGGGGTGGGTACGTCCGACAACGCGACTCCGGGTGCGTCCGCCAGCAGCTCGCGGGCGGATGCGGGGGTGAGATCGTCGGCGAACTCCGCGTGGATGGCCAGCGAGTGCCCGGTGAAGACCGGCACCCGGACGCAGGTACCGGAGACGGGCAGGTCCGGGATGTGCAGGATCTTGCGGGTCTCGTTGCGGAGCTTCTGCTCCTCGTCGGTCTCCCCGGACCCGTCGTCGACGATGGAGCCGGCCAGGGGCAGCACGTTGAAGGCGATCGGCCGGGCGTAGAGCTGGGGATCGGGGAAGGCCACCGCGTCACCGGCGAAGGCCAGCTTGGCCGCCTGATCGACCACGGCGCGGGCCTGGGAATCGAGCTCCTCGACGCCGGCGCCGCCGGAGCCCGATACCGCCTGGTAGGTGGCCACCTGCAGGCGGACCAGCCGCGCCGCGCGGTGCAGCGGCGCCAGCACCGGCATCGCGGCCATGGTGGTGCAGTTCGGGTTGGCGATGATGCCCTTGGCCGGATGCCGGGCGTCGTCGGGATTCACCTCACTGACGACCAGCGGTACGTCGGGATCCATCCGCCAGGCCGAGGAGTTGTCGATGACGACGGCCCCGGCGGCGGCGACGCGCGGGGCGGTGGCCTTCGAGGCGGCCTTGCCGTTGGAGAACAGGGCGAGATCGAGCCCGGTGAAGTCGGCCGTGGCGGTGTCCTCGACCACCACGTCGGCGCCGGCCCAGGGCAGGGTCGTGCCCGCCGACCGCGCCGAGGCGAAGAACCGGATGTCGCTGACGTCGAAGGAACGCTCGGCCAGCAGGGTGCGCATCACGCCGCCCACCTGGCCCGTGGCTCCGAAAACTCCTACGCGCATGGCTGCCAGCCTAGAGCCCGGTCCAGAGGTGGCCCTCTCTTTCTTCTGCAATGGGACCACCAACCCCAGCCGAGGCGCACCCTTGCGTCGCCACTTGCACCCTCATGTGAGGGTGCAAGTGGCGACGGAAGGGTGCGCGGACGGGCTGGACGGGCAAGATGGGGCGGTGACCAGCGCCCCGGCGACGGCTCAGCGCTCCCTGCTGGGCGTCGAGGTCCTGATCGTGCTGGCGATCTCGCTGGGGCAGTCGGGCGGTGTACTCGGTGCTGCGGATCATCGAGCGGCTCACCCGCCAGCAGGCCCTCAACCAGCAGACCTCGACGCTGAACCCGTCCGTGGTCCCGGATCGGCCCTGGCTCGACCTCACCTACCAGCTGGTGCAGATCGCCTTCGCCCTCGTGCCGGTGCTGCTGGTCATCTATCTCGTGCAGCGCAGCGACCCGCCGGCCGGTCGGACCCTCGGGTTCGACCTGCGGCGGCCCGGCTTCGACGTCGGCTTCGGCTGCCTTGATCGCGCTCGGGATCGGGATCCCGGGACTCGGCCTTTATCTCGCCGCCCGGGCCCTCAACCTCAACACCGAGGTCCAGGCCTCCGGGCTCACCGCCAACTGGTGGACGATCCCGGTGCTGATCTCTGTCGGCCGTCCAGAACTCCGTGCTCGAAGAGGTCATCATGATCGGCTACCTCTTCGTCCGGCTCACCCAGTTGGGGTGGCGCGTGCCGTTGATCATCGCGGTCAGCGCGCTCGTGCGCGGCAGCTACCACCTCTACCAGGGTTTCGGCGGCTTCGTCGGCAACCTGATCATGGGAGTCATCTTCGCGCTGATCTACCTCCGTTGGCGGCGGGTGGGCCCGCTGGTCGTCGCCCACACCCTGCTCGACGTAGCCGCCTTCGTCGGGTACGCCCTCGTGGCGCCGTACGTCGATTGGCTCTAACGTCAGAAGCCAAGCGAACTCTCGGAGGAGGCAGGATGGCCAAGGACGACGTACCGGTGGATCTCTACGTGGCGGCCTACGCCGACCCGGCGGGCGCCCAGCAGGACTGGATCGCGATCAAGCGCCTGGTCAAGGACAAGGTGCTCACGGTCGAGGCGCTTGTCCTGGTCAGCCGGGACGAGGACGGCAAGATCCACGTCAAGGACAACGCCCACAACGTCGGCACCGGCGCGGTGCTCGGTGCGGTCGGCGGCGCGATCGTCGGGCTGATCTTCCCGCCCGCACTGCTGGCCTCCGCCGCGGTGGGCGCCGGCATCGGGGCCGGAGCGGGCGGCGTCGTCGGCCGCGTCCAGAAGCACCAGATCAAGACCGACGTGGAGAAGACCCTGCCGCCGGGCAGCTCCGGCATCGTGGCCGTGGTCGAGGAACGCTGGGTCGCCGAGTTGCGGAAGGTCCTCGCGAGGGCGGAGACGTCCGAGCACCATCACGCACACGAGGACTCCGAATCTGCCACCTGATGAGTCGCCGCTCACCCTCGAGGGGTGATCCCGCCGGTCCCACGGCTTGGCACAGTGATGTCGGGCCGCATCGAGCCGGCCCTATAGTCCACCGTGACTGTGAAAGGGGAGCGCATGGTTGAGTTCGCCGCGCCGGCGGGCCCAGCCGACGTGGCGGTGGTCGGCTTCCCAGAGCCTCACCCGACCGACGGGTGACGGCCCTCTCGGAAGAGTTCGCGGCCCAGAAGGCCAAGATCCTCGCCCGCTAGCATCGACCACCACCAGAAGAAGGACCAACAGAAAGGAAGTACCGATGGCGACATTGACCGCCTGGGCTTTTCCAGGCGTGAACGATGCCGAGCAAGCGATCGCCAAGTTGCAGGGGCTCCAGAGTCAGCAGCTGATCAACATCCAGGACGCGGCCGTTGTGTCGTGGGAGGAAGGCAAGAAGAAGCCGAAGACGCGCCAGCTGAACAACCTGGCCGGCGCGGGCGCGCTGGGCGGGGCCTTCTGGGGCATGCTCTTCGGCCTGCTCTTCTTCGTCCCGCTCCTCGGGCTGGCGGTGGGTGCCGCGATGGGCGCACTGACCGGCTCGATGGCCGACGTCGGCATCGACGACAAGTTCATCAACGGGGTCAAGCAGCGGGTGACGCCCGGCACATCCGCGCTGTTCTTGCTGACCTCGGACGCGGTGGTCGACCGGGTGAAGGATGTCTTCTCCGACACCAGCGCCGAGTTGATCGCCAGCAACCTGTCGGCCGAGCAGGAAGCGAAACTGCGCGAGGCCTTCGCCGAGGAGTGACAGACGCCGGCTCGGTGGGTGCCGACCGCACCCACCGAGTCCGGGTTGACCTCCGGGTCGGCGGCGTCCGATGACCGAGCGAGTGGCCAGGCCCGTCAGGTGGCGCCCGCTGACCGGGCTGAACCGCCACAACCTCGTCACCGAGCTGGTCGCGGGCGTGACGCTGCTGGCCATCGCCGTCCCGCTCAACATCGGCTACGCCCAGATCGCCGGGTTGCCGCCGACGGCGGGCCTCTATGCCTTGATCGTGCCGGGCGTGGTCTACGCCTTGCTGGCCTCCACCCGGCAGGTGGTCGCCTCTCCCGACGCGGCGGCAGCGGCCCTCGTCGCTTCGTCACTGGGTGGGCTGGCCGCCGCCGGCAGCGCCGACTACCTCACGCTGGCGTTCGCGCAAGCGATCCTGTGCGGGGTGTTCTTCGTCCTGTTCTCGATCTTCAAACTCGGCTTCCTGGCCAACTTCTTGTCCAAACCCATTCTCGTCGGGTTCGTCGGCGGTCTCGCCCTGACATCTGGTCTCCCAGGTGGCGAAGATGCTCGGCGTCAGCATCGACTCCGGGGCGAGTTCGGCGAGAAGCTCGGCAGCTGATCACCGGACTCCCGACATCAACTGGTGGTCGGTGGCGATCACCGCCGGCTCGTTGGTGCTGTTGATCGGTGGCCGCCGGCTGGCCGCGCGGTGCCGTGGGCCTTGATCGTTCTCGTGGTCACCACCCTCGTCACCGTGCTCGCGAGCCTGGAGCGCTACGGCGTCAAGGTCCTCGGCAAGGTGGACGCCGGGCCTCCGTCACTGACCTGGCCGAGCATCGACTGGCACCTGGGCCGCGCTCATCCCCTCGGCCCTGGCCCTCACCCTGGTGACCACCGCGGAGGGCCTGCTGGTAGCCCGCAGCTACGGTGAGAAGCGGAATTACCCCACCAAGCCCGACCAGGACCTGCTGGCCTTCGGCGGCGGCAACATCGCCGCCGGCCTCACCGGCGGATTCGCCGTAGGCTCCTCGACCTCCCGCACGGCGGCGCTGGATCAGGCCGGCTCCCGGACCCAGCTGCCCTCCATCGTCACCGCCGTCGGGACCCTCGCGCTGGTCGTCTTCGGCACCGCACTGCTCGAGCACATCCCCTCCCCTGCCATCGGCGCGATCGTCGGCGTCGCGGTGCTGCCCCTGCTGGGCATCGCGGAGCTCCGGCAGCTCTGGCGGCTGGACCGCTCCGAGTTCCTCGTCGGTGCCGTGTGCTTCCTCGGTGCGCTCTTGCTCGGCCCGATCGCCGGCATCGCCCTCGCCTTCATCCTGTCGCTGATCGTGCTGGCCGGGCGTGCGGCCAATCCACCGACGGATGTGCTCAGCCGCGCGGGGATCGAGGACGGTTCGCTCACGCCGGTCGCCGCGGACACGCCGCTGACCGCGCCGGGTGTGATCATCCTGCGCTTCGCCGCACCGGTGTTCTTTGCCAACAGCACCGGACTGGGCGACAGCGTTCGCGAGGCCGTACGGAGGGCCGGACCTGATCACGTGGAGCACCTGATCCTGGACCTGGAGGCGGTGACCGACCTCGACGTGACCGGGGCGGCGAATCTGGAGAGTCTGCGGGACTGGCTCCATGGGCAGCAGATCACGCTCGGCTACAGCCGGGCGCGCCCCGAGATCATCGCCCGAGTCGATCACTTCGGGCTGCTCGAGGGGGCCAGGGTCTACCGCACCAACCGTGAGGCGCTGGCCGTGCTGATCGGCATGACCGGTGCCGACGGCCCCCCTTGATCCATCAGGAGCGTGGGGTCGCCGGGTCGGCCGTCGCGGTTGCGGTGGTGGGCAGGGTGTGGCTGACCGCAGCCGCCGACGCGGCGGCATCGGCTAGCGTGCCGCGGGCCGCTTGGTGGCGGGCCATGACAACGGCCATCAGCACGCCGGCGGCGCTGAACGCTGCCATCACCCAGGAGGCGGTGGCCAGCCCGGACGCCAGCGCCTCTGAGGTCGACTGTCCTTCGGCCGTCTGGGAGGTGATCACCGAGCCATTGATGGAGGCGGCCAGGGCGGTCGCCACGGCCGCGCCGACGTACCGCGCCATGTTCGACACCCCAGATGCCTCGCCGACCTGGTGGGCGGGTACGGATGCCGTCGCAGCCGAGGACGCCGGACCGTTGGACAGCCCCATCCCCACGGCCACGGCGATCAAGGGCAGCAGGAATGCCGTGTAGGACCACGAGGACTCGGTGAATCCGATCGCGGCGAATCCGGCCGTGGTGACCGCGAAACCCACCCCGACGACGAGCCGACCACCAAATCTGGCGGCCAGTCGGGGGACGAGCGGCGCGACAGCGACCAGTCCGGCCGTGGCGGGTAGGGTTCCGAGGCCGGCTTGCAAAGGGCTGAAGCCGAGTGCTTCCGGGTTCTGAAAATACAGGCTCAGCAGGTACATCAGTCCGTTGATCGTGCCCGCCCCAATGAGGATGGCCACGGTCGAGGCGACCAGGACTCGGTTGCGCAGCAGGGCGAGGTCGATCAAGGGGACGCTGACCCGTTGTTCGACGGCGATGAAGGCAAAGCCGGCTCCGACGGACACGGCCAGGCTGCCCAGAGTCGCGAGCGACGTCCACCCCCAATCACTGCCTTTGCTGAACGCCAATATCAACGGCGCCAGCGTCAGGGCGATGAGGACCGTCCCGGCGAAGTCGATGGACCTGGATCGGTTGGGATCGCGGGACTCGGTCACTGTGAACGCCGTCAGCACAATGCAAACGACACCCACCACGGCGTCAACCCAGAACAGGCCCTGCCAGCCGGTCAGATCCACCAGCGCGCCACCCAGCAGCGGTCCGGCCGCCGCGCCGACGGCGGCCGCCGCGCCCCACAAAGACACCGCTCGCAACTGTGCTTGGCCACTGTTGGCTACCGAGAGCAGGCTCAGACCGCAGGCGAGGATCGTGGCACCGGCCGCTCCCTGGATGAACCGGCCGGCGATAACCGCGCCACCACTCGTCGACACCGCGATCAGCACACACGACGCGACGAACAACAGCAGGCCCAGCTGAAAGACTCGCTTTCTGCCGAACACGTCACCCAAAGATCCCGAAGTCACGATCACCGCCGCCCCGACGAGCGAGTACCCGGTGACCGCCCACTGCAGGGTGTCGACCGACATGCCGGTGTCCTCGCTGATCGCCGGCAAGAGGATGCTGACCGCAGACGTGTTGGCGTTGACCACGAGCGTTGACAGACAGGTGGCCGCGAGAACACCGCCGGTCCGTCCCGCGGTGGCGGTCGAGCTCATAGAACTCCGACCTGCGCCTGACGAGCGCCCCTCAGCCCCAAACTGCGCATCTCATGGGAAACGTTGCCCTGGCCGATGACTCCGGACACACTCATCCTCGTCAACTCCTTCGTGCCGGACCCACACTTCGCGCTGCGCCGGATGAGGCAGCGCGCCTACGCGATCGGCTCGAATGGCCGCATCTCGTGGTCACGCCCTCGAATGCGCGCCCAGGAGCCCTCGGGAACCTCGTTCCAAGCGCCGGGCAGGTCTCGTAGCGGTTCAGACACAATGAAGCGGGTGTCGGGACCCAGCCGATCGAGCACCTCCAAGTCCGGATAGAGGTTGCGCACCTGGGCTACGTCGGTCGAGTAGTACAGCGAGCTGGTTGCCTTCTCGCTGGAGTAGCGGAAGATCCAGATCGACTCGCCATCGCTGGTCGCTACCGTCATGTGGACGGGGTATTCGATTCCGTGCCGGCGACCGACCTGCTCGACGAGTCCGACCGCGCGGGCGACAGCGCCGGGTGGATCGTCGGTCAGGCCGAAGGTGAGGGCCAGGAAGAACAAGGCTTCCGTGTCGGTCGTGCCCTGGATCAGCCCGTACAGCGACGGGTCGACCATCGTCAGGAGATCGCGCTTGACTTCCTTGAACCCGGCGAGCGAACCGTTGTGCATCCACAGCCACCGGTCGTAGCGAAATGGGTGGCAGTTGCTGCGCTGAACCGGCGTTCCGCTGGAAGCACGCACGTGTGCGAACAGGAGCGACGTCCGGATCTGCGTGGCGATTTCGCGCAGATTCTCATCGTTCCACGCGGGATGGGTGCTCTTGAACACCGTCGGCGCAGTTCCGCTCGCGTCGCCGTACCACCCGATGCCGAATCCGTCGCCGTTGGTGGTGACTCCGGCTCCGAGATCCGCGTGCAAGCTCTGGTCGATGATCGAGTGTTTCGGCCGGAACAGCAGGTCGTCGGCGAGGATTGAGCTCCCCGAGTAGGCCATCCATCTACACATGTCGCCTCGGCTCTCGTGCCGGTTTCGTGTCGCCCCAGCATTCACCAAACCGCGCCTGGAAACCTCACCCCATGCGGGTGAGCCGGGAGCGCAGTACCCGGCTTCGACCCCCATGCTCCCTCGGTCACGGCTGAGAGGCGGACCGATGGTGATAGCGCAGCCGCAGGTCGGCCAGAACCTCCAGATCGAGAAGCCCACCGTTGTCGATGCGGTTGTCGTAATTCTCGTGTCCGAGGAAGAGGTCGAACCGGCGTTGCGCGGCCGAGTCCCACTGATCGTCGACATGGCCTTGGTAGAAGCCCTGCCCGGCCATGAGCGTCTTCAACTCGAGCGCCAGTTCGGGCGTGATCCGGGCCAGGTTCGCCGGGTCGCTCGGAAAGTAGGAGAGCCGGTGCAGTGCGTAGCACCGCTGGAGCTCCGCGATGGGCTGCGGGTGATCGTATATCGAGATCACCACGTGCCGGTCGTCCAGCGACCCGTAGCCGCCGTTTCGCCGAAGCACCAACAGAGCTGCAGATTGCTGGCCTCGCAGGTCGCCACCCGCACGTTGTCCGGCTTCGAGTGCGGCCATCAATCGTTCAGCGAGCGATGCGGGCGATTCCTGGAAGGCGTGGACCATGCTCTCCACCACCTCACTGCCGGCAAGCCCGTTTCCGAGCGCGACGCAGTCTTGACCAGCAGTGCTTCCGGCCCAGCCTTCCCACTCATCCAGATCGGCACCGGTGTAGGCGGCGAGGTCGCCGTTGCGATCGAGCAGCGCGAACTGCCTCTTGCGGAAGTTGCTGTCGCCACCAACCAGCACGTCCACGGCCTGTTGTGGTGATGCGCCGCACTGCAGAAGCGTCAGCCCGAGCGATCCGTGTCGAGGGTTCCCGAATGCCTGCGTGGCGACCACGCCGACCTCGGCTTCACCGTACGGAACGAGGCTCCCGACGCCCGGGAATTTCGACTGAACGGCTACTCCGAGATCACCGTTGGACCTGTCGCGGCCGAGAATCGAGAATGTCATCAGTGCCCTCCGTCGGGGTGCCAGAACGGGAGTATCCAGCCATCGAGTGCCCGCAGGACCATGATGGTCACGACGCCGCGCCCGGCGCCGGCCACGTGCTGCCGGTTTCTTTGACGTACTGAGCGACGGCGTCATCGAGCGTCGGGAAGAAGTGTGCCGGGTCGATGGTGCGCGTGAGCTCGTAGCGCTCGATCTTTTGGCGCACGGGGTCTTTCATTTCCGCGAAGACCAGCGACACTCCGCGCGCGTTGAGCCAGACGTCCAGCTCCTCGAGCATGTCCGAGGCCGTTGTGTCGACGTCGGTGATGGGCTCGGCGGCGATGAGGATCCAGCGCAGATCTGCCCGCTGTCTGGCCATCGCGCGGACGACCTCGCCGAACGTCCGCGCGTTGGCGAAGATCAGCGGGGCGTCGAAGCGGTAGACGACCAGCCCAGGCAGTCGCTCGGCGTTCGGGTAGCTCTTCGTGTCGTGCAATCCCGAGATGCCGTCGACGCGACCGAGCTCGGTTTGGTGCGGCCACCACGTCCGACGGAAGACGTTGAGGATGGACAGGCCGACCGCGAGAACGATGCCGTTCAGGACGCCAAGGAGGGCGACGCCGAGCAGCGCGATCAAGGAAAGCGCGAACTCCACCGGGCGCTGCCGCCAGAGCCGACGCGTCCCCGCCACGTCGGACAGCGACAGCGCGGCGGCGATGACGATGGCTCCCAACGTCGGCTGAGGGACGTACTGCATCAACGAGGTCGCAAACACGAGGACCAGGGTGATGACGGCGGCGCCGACGACACCGGTCACCTGGGACCGTGAGCCGGCTTGCTCGGCCACCGCCGTACGGGACCCGCTGGTGCTGACCGGAAAGCCCTGGAACAGGCCGGCGGCGAGGTTGGCGGCACCGATGCCGACCATCTCCTGATTGCCGCGCACGTGCTCACCACGGCGGGCGGCGAACGCCGACGCCGTCGACATCGTGTCGGCGAGGGCAACCACGGCGATGGCAAGTGCCCCTGCGATGAGCGGTGGCACGTCGCTCCACATCACGGCGGGAACCGTGAACGGCGGAAAGCCCTGAGGCAGCACGCCGACGGTGTCGACGCCCTGGGACTGCAGACCCAACACGTACACCGCAACGGCGGCCAGCACCACGACGAGAAGCACGCTCGGCAGCTTGGGTAGTAGCCGGTTCAGTAGCAGGATGCCGGCGAGTGAGCCGAGCCCCAGGAGGGCAGCGGTGACGTTTGCTGCGCCGTCGGCGAGGCCCACCACAAAGCCTCGCGCCTCGGCCACCAGCCCGTCACCCTCGACGGAGAAGCCGAGCAACTTGGGCAGCTGACCCACGATGATGGTCAGCGCGAGCCCATTCATGTACCCGATCTGGGTCGGCTTCGAGAGCAGGTCTGCTACGAATCCGAATCGGGCAAGTCCGGCGATGATCATCACGACGCCCACGAGCACCGCGAGAAGCGAGGCCAGAGCGACGGCTCGCCCGGGGTCACCTCCAGCCACCAGGAGCGGGATGAGGATCGCTGCGATCATCGGGCCCAGAGACGAGTCAGGTCCGAGCACGAGTACGCGGGACGGCCCGAACACGGCGTAGCCGAGCAGACACAGAATCGACGTGTAGAGGCCGGTCACCGGTGGCAGCCCCGCCAGCTCGGCGTAGGCCATCCCCTGTGGCACCAGCAGCGCTGAGAGCACGAGGCCGGCCACGACATCTCGGGGCAGCGAGGCGCGTGGGTACGACCTCAGCCAAGCGAGAATCGGCACGTACGCGCGCCACCCGCGCTCTCCCGCCTCGGACGGGTGCGCGAGCGCCGACATGACGGTCAGCGAACCAGTGTGGGCAGGCCTCCACGGTCCCGGCGCTTCTCACCAACGCACGCCGCTGTTCCGTGGGGTTGAGTCATCATCTGCACCTAAGTGTGCGGGGTAGTCAGCCGTTCCGTCTACGGTCGTTGGTTATGGGGATACCACCCTTCCGTGGGTGAAGCGTTCCTACCCCATCTCGACCATGCTGGTGCCGACGGGTCACTCATTGCGACGTCACGGTGGTGGAGGTAACAGATGTCAACCACGGACCCCCAAGGCTCTGCGTCGGGTGGCCAAGTCACGGTCGCCGCGGGCCGACTATGGGCCGGGGGGCTGGCAACCGCCTGTGTCGCGGCCCTGGTCGCGGCGGTCAGCGTGCTGCTTTTCGGCTCCGTCCTGAAGGTGACCCTCGTCCGGCCACCATACTGGTGCCGCTCACCGACTCGCTGGCGCTGAACTACATGGTGACTGCCTTCGTGCTGGCGCTGGCGGCCACCGGGCTTGCGCATCTCCTGTCGGTGACGACCCCGCGTCCACGCGTCTTCTTCGGCTGGGTCGTCGGGCTCGTGACGCTGGGCGCGATGGTGGCCCCGTTCGTGTTCGAAGGCAGCGTTGCCGGCAAGATCAGCACTGCGTTGGTCAATCTCGCGATCGGGCTTGCCATCGGCAGTCTGCTCACCGCCGTCCTGTCCCGCACCGTGACCGATGCCGACCGATCCTGGCAACGGCGCTGACCCGCGCGTCGGGCCAGGTCGAGCGCGAGTTCGCGTTGCCGCCCATCTCATCGTGCTGGAGCTGTCCGCCGTCCTCGTGACGTCGGTCCTGCTGTCCTCCTGCGGCGGTGAGGGCCTGCCTGAGCCGACCGCTCGACCGTCGGTGACCGCGACCCGCCCGACGGTCGCGGTGCCGACAGAGTCGCGGACCGCCGAGTTGCCGACGCCGACCCGGACCGGCGAACCGCCGGGCCCCACTCGCACCCCCGAGCCCCCAGAAGTCACGACCGCGCCGACTCGAACACCGGACCGATCATTGCCCGCATCGACAAGTCCGACCCGAACGACCGCTCCGACGGCCACACCGTCAGCCGACTCCCCGACACGGCCGCCAATCACGTCGCTCAGTTCCACGGAGTCAGCGTCGACTGAAGCCGTGCCGACCGGTCAGGCGGCCACGTCACCGACTTCGACGCGGCCGACCGAAACCTCATCCACCTCGTCCCGGCCCCCACCGACTTCCACTGAGCCGGCGGCCGTCCCCCAGAGCCCGGCGGCCACAGCCACCTCGCGAGCAGCCTCACCCGCCGGCTCCACGACTGCCGCTCAGCCAACGATCACCTCGACGCCGTCGCTCACGGCCCAAGCGACGCAGTCGCCCAGCTCGGCGTCGGCAACTCCTCCGGCTTCTGGGTCGGATACCACGACGTCCGGGCTTCCCTCGTGGGTGTGGGTACTGATCGGTCTCGCGGTCGTCGGGGCCGCCGTAGGCATTCCGCTGATCGTGAGAGCGCGCCGACAGAGCGGTTCCGACCTGTCGCCTCCGTGAGGATCGGCAGACTGACGTGTCACCGAAGACCGCCAGGGCGGCCTGGATCCCGCAGGGTGTCTCGCCGCGCCTTGACTGGCGGCTATTCGAGGCTGGAAGAGGGGACGCTCCGCAGTCGCCGGACGGCGATGCGCTCCGCGGCCAGTTGGGAGGCCACAGTGCCGACCGCGCCGGAGAGGGCCCAGCTGATCCACCAGAGCCAATGGGTCTTGCTATCCGTCGGGCTTGGCGGCTTCTTGCCGGTGACCAGTTTCCAGCCGACTCTCAACAGTTTGTGAGCAACGACGCTGGTCACAGCCCCGACGGATAAGACCGCAATCTTGGAAACCAACGTGCTCAGCTGCGCCATGACAACATCTTGCTGAGCGGCACGTCGACGTGCAACCCACGCCTCACGATCGAGAGTCCGCTACGGTCAAGTGGATCCGCGTCGGGGCTGAGCCACCGCCACGTCCACACCACGGCGGTCGACATCCTCAGGAAGTCGGACGTCTCAGAGCTCTCTGGTGTCGGGTGGTGTTGGTGCGGAGTCATGGTGCGCCTGCACCGCGGTGTAGACGTTGCCGTGGATCTTGTCGGCCCCCAGTCGGTCGAGAATGCCATCCTTGGCCAAGGTGGCGCCGACCTCGGGCTTGACGCCAGCCAGGCGAAGCGTGATGTCCGACTCCTCGGCGAGGTTGAGGATGTCGCCCAGTTTCGCCGAGCCCTGGGAGTCGATGAAGTCGATCCCCCCGCAGTCCAGCACGAGACCGGTCACGTCCGGAGTCGCGTGGATCAGCCCTCGGATCCGGTCCTCGAGGGCATCGGAGGTGGCAAAGAACAGCCCCCCGTCGAGCCGGATGGCCACCACGCCCGGACGCTGTTCGTCGTCGGGATGCTCAGCCAGCTCCCGGAAGACCTGGGTGCCGACCTCGCGGCCGAGGACGGGCATCTCGGGATGCGTGGCGACCGAGATCAACCAGAGCAGCGACAAGCCGATGCCGATGACGACGCCCGCCAGAACTCCGAACACCAGGGTGCCGAGGATCGCGGCGATGGCGATCCAGAAGTCGAAGCGCTGCACCCGTCGCAACCGACGCATCTCAGCTACGTTCATCATCCCCATCACGACGGCCTCGATGATCAGGGCCGCCAGCACGGGTTTGGGCAGGTCGGAGAACAGGGGCGCCAAGACGAGCAGGGTCAGGAGGACCATGATGCCGGACGTCATCGACGCCATGCCCGTGCGCGCACCCGAGTGGTCGTTCAACGAACTCGCCGAGAGGCTCGTCGAGACCGGCATTCCCTGGAACAGCCCGGACCCCGTGTTCGCCACTGCTTGGGCCAGCGACTCCTGGTTGATGTCGATCTGATATCGGTGCTTGGCCGCGAAGGCTCGCGCGTCACCGGCGGTCTGCGAGAAGCCGATGAGCACCAACGCCACCGCGGCCACCGCCACGATGCTGGCGTGCTCCCACATGATCTTCCCGTCGGGCAGCTCGAAGGAGGGCAGACCGCGCGGGACGGCTCCGACGAGCGCGACCCCCCGGGCACCGAGGTCCAGCAGCCACGAGGCCAAGAGCCCACCGACGACCAGCACCAGGGCGCCGGGTACTCGAGGCGCAACCCGCCGCAGGCCGAAGACGACGGCCAATGCGACTCCGCCGACCCAGGCCGTCGCCGGGTGGATCTGCCCCAGCGACCTGAGCCACGACCACAGCTCCTGGAACGAGTTGGCCCCACTCGCTTCGGTGCCGGTCAGCTTCGGAAGCTCACCGATCACGACGTCGATCGCCGCCCCGAAGAGAAAGCCGGTAACCACGGCCCGAGACAAGAACTGCGCGATCCAGCCCATCCTCAGCACCGCAAGCAGAAGAAACAGCACCCCGGAGGCCAACGTGATCCCGGCGACGAACGACGCCACCTCCTGCTGATTGGTCAGACCCGCCGCCAACACCGCACTCGCGGCCACGGCCGCAAGCCCCGAACTGGGCCCGACCGACAGTTGGCGACTGGTCCCGAAGATCGCGTACAGGATGGCACCCGCAGCGGCCGCGTACAGACCGTTCTGCAGGGGAACTCCGGCGATGCCGGCGTAGCCCAGGTTCTTCGGCACGATCAAGGCCGCGACCGCCACGCCGGCGATGAGGTCACCGCGCAACCAGCGCCGATCATACGATCGAATCCAGCCGACGATGGGTACGAGGCCACGGTGCACCCGCCTGCTTCGCCGAGCGGCTTCGGCCATCTCAGGCGGCGTTACCGTCAGGGCTGCCGGTGCTGGGCAAGCGGCGGCTGCGTAGTTCTGGAGGAACCGCGCTTCGACGAGCGCCATGTTGGCGATCTCGGTAGGGTCCACGCTCTCATTCGGCGCGTGAATGAGGCAGAGTGGCTCTTCGACCCCGATGAGCATGATCTCCGCCTGCGGAAGCGTCTCGGCGAAGACGTTGCAC
The DNA here is from genome assembly GCA_963791865.1 of uncultured Actinomycetota bacterium. Classification (GTDB taxonomy): domain Bacteria; phylum Actinomycetota; class Actinomycetes; order Propionibacteriales; family Propionibacteriaceae; genus Microlunatus. The sequence continues at coordinate 19,154 of CAWBUC010000015.1, read as the reverse complement.
AACGGGATCGAGCCGCCCTGACCCTGCAGGACCAGGTCGCGACCGTACGCGTCCCTCATCGCCGACCTCATGGCCTCGAAGCCAGGACCGTCGAGGGTGCCGACGAACGGCTCGCCGTCGGCTTCTCGCTCGAACTCCACCCGCACATGCCACGGGGCGACCGCCGAAAGGTGCTTGATCAACGCGTCCTGCGCGTCCTTCGCGTGCATCCCTGGCGGAACTCGGAGGTTGATGCGTGCTCGGGCTTCCGGCTGGATCGCCGCGGACGACCCCACCACTGGTGGGCAGTCGATCCCGAGCACGGTCGCCGCCGGTCGCGCCCAGACCATGTCGGCGACTGAGCCGCCCAGCAGGTCGACACCATCCAGGACGTTCGCGTCCGTCCGGAACTGCTCCGACGGGTAGGCCGCGCCGGGCCAGCTCTGGGTCGCGTCCAACCCCCTGATCGTTGTGTTGCCGTGCTCGTCGCGAAGCGTCGCCAGCATGGCGATCAGGGCGGCGAGCGCGTCGGGTGCCGAGCCTCCGAACATCCCCGAGTGCATGGGGCTGGAGAGGGTCCGTACGGTCACCACGACGTTCGCGAGCCCGCGCAGGCTGGTGGTCAGGCTGGGCACGCCGACGGCAGAGTTCCCGGCGTCACAGACGAGGATGGCGTCCGCGGCCAGAAGGTCCGCATGCTCGGGGACGAACGCCTCCAGCCCTCCCGTTCCCTGCTCCTCCGAGCCTTCCCCGATGATCGTGAGGCTGACCGGCAGGTCGCTGCCGAGCGCGCGGAGAGCGGTGAGGTGCATGGCGATGTTGCCCTTGCAGTCGGCGGCACCGCGTCCATACCAGCGACCGTCCTTCTCGGTGAGCTCCCAGACCGGGGTGTCCCAAGCGGCGTCGTCGAGCGGCGGCTGCACATCGTGATGGAAGTACAACAGCACCGTCGGGGCTCCTGGCGGACCGGGCCGGTGGCCACATACCGCTTGGCTGCCGTCCGGAGTCTCGTACGCCCGCGCATCGCCGAAGCCGAGGTCGCTGAACGATGCGACCAGGAAGTCGACCATGCGCTGACACTCCTCGGGCGGAAACTGCAACGCATCGTGTACCGACTTGAAGGACACCATCCGGGCGAGGTCGACCTTGGCCTGTGGCAGCAGATCCCAGACCTTCTTGCGCAGAGTGTCGGCCGGCATCTGATCTCCTTATCCGTGGTTCGAAGTCGGGGGAGGCGCGGACAAACCGGCCCGGGTGCGCCGGTCAAGCGAGGCCGTGGCCGCTAGCCGCGCACCACGACGGCGAAGGTCTGGCTGTCCAGGAATCGTTGGACCTCAGGAACCTTGTCCGGGCAGTACGTCTGGACGACCAGGAGCAGGCCAGTGGCCACCCGCCGGTCGGCGATCACGGGACGGCTGTAGAAGGCGCCTCCCACGGAGAGGTTGAGCTTGGCGATTCCACGGGCGACACCTGATCCTACGGAGTCGCAGACAGTCCCACCGTCGGTTCCGAGGACCTTGGCGACTTTCTGCGCGTCCGCCGGCGTGCGCAGCCCGGCCTTGTCGAAGGCGGTGATCAACTGCTCGGCCTTGGCGACCGCTTCCTCGTTGGACCGGTTGTAGTTGAACCGGACGAGCATCACGACGAGGAGCACGGCCAGGACGCCGCCGACGATCAAGTAGATGGTCCGATGCCTCACGATGCCACCTCCGCAGATGAGTCGGTCTGCCAGCTCGGCTTGCGGAACTTGACGAGGAGAAATGGGATGACCGCGCCGAGAAGCAGGATCCCACCGCCGACGATCAGGACGAAGACGGCCGGGCTTCCGCCTCCGAACTGCGAGGGTGGCACGAAGCTGATCAGGATCGCGGCCAGCGATGAGGCAAAGCCGAGGACACACAGCAAAGTGAGAGCCGGCGCACGATAGCCGCGAGGGTGGTCGGGTTGCCGCTTTCGCAGGTTGTACGCGGCCATGAACAGCCACAGGTACATCAGGAGATAGACCGACGTCGTGATGGTCATGAACATCCAGTAGGCATCCGACACCGCCGGCACGAACGCGAACAACAGGGCCAGGATCGTGGTGACCACACCTTGAGCGGCAAGGATGTTGACCTGCACCCCATTTTCGTTGGTCCGCTGGAACCAGGGCGGCAGGAAGCCGCCTTCCTGCGAGACGAGCAGGAGGCTTCTGGAGGGTCCCGACAGCCAGGTCATGAAACCCGCGAGCGACGCGGACACGATGGCCAAACCCACGATCGGGGTGAGGAACTGCAGTCCGAAATGGGCGAACACCGCGTCGAAGGCCTGCATGACTCCGGCCGTGAGGCTGAGCTGCTCGGCAGGGATGAACCAGCTGATCACCAGCGGCGGGAGGATCAAGATGCAGAGCACCAAGATCATGGCCACGAACATCGCCTTCGGGAACTCCTTGCTCGGGTTCTTGAGCTCATTGACGTGGACCGCGTTCATCTCCATCCCGGAGTAAGCGCCGAAGTTGCTGACGATCAACACGATGCTCGCGATTCCGCTCCAGACCGGGAACACGTGATCTGCCGTCATGGGCGCAGCGGACGGATTGCCCTGGAGCAGGTAGACGATGCCCAAGATCACCAGAAGGGCACCCGGGATCAGCGTTCCGATCAGGACACCGCTCGAGGCGAGTTTCGCGATGACTCCGATGCCGCCTCGCAAGGCCAGCATCATCCCGAGCCAGTAGACGGTGATGATGACCACGGCGGTCCACACGCCGCTGGAGGCCCACTCCGGATAGATCACGTACGCGAGGGTGCTGGCCACGAAGGACAGCAGCGTCGGATAGTAGAAGATCGTCATCGCGTACTGGTGCCACGCGGCGACGAAGCCCATGTTCGGCGAGACTCCCTCGGTGACCCAGCGGAACACACCACCGGACCAGCCCGAAGCAAGCTCGGCCGAGACCAGTGCCGTCGGGATGAGGAAGACGATCGCCGGAAGCACGTACAGAAACACGCACGCCAGCCCGTAGACCGCCATCGTCGGTGCCGGCCGCAGGCTGGCGACCGACGAGACCGTCATCAACGCCAGGGCAGCCCACGTGATGTAGTTGGGTTTTGCGGGCAACGCGGGCGGCAGCTTCCGGGCCCGCACCGTCAGCGGTTGACTCGACTGATGACATTCTCCGCCTCCTACTGACAAGCCACGGCCCAAACAGACCAGGCGTTCGCCGGCCCGTAAACATCAGCGTGCGATTGAGCCGGGTGGCCACGCACCACCCTTCTAGGGGTGGTCCCTGCGCCGAGAAGCGTTGGCGGATCGAGGTGCCGACCCAGCCGAGTCGCGCCACCACGTAGTCTGCTCGAGGCGACGACAGTAGGTGCCGTGCGCTATACGATCCGGTATGGCCAATGCATCGTTGAGGCCGTCCGGGAGCCCCGCTGCAGAGTCAGGCGAGGCTCCGGTTTCCTTCACAGCCGATGATTTCACCGCGCGGATGGGTCGCGCAGCGCAGGCCGCGCAGGACGCCGGTCTTTCCGGACTGCTGGTGACCCCCGGGCCCGACCTGCTCTACCTCACTGGCTACGCGCCGGTCGCGATCACCGAGCGGATCACGATGTTGGTGGTCCCGGTCGACGGCGAGCCGACCATCATCGTCCCCAGGCTGGAACGGCCCGACGCCGAGAACGCACCCAGCGCCTCGATACTCCAGTTCGTCGACTGGACCGATGGCACCGACCCGTACCGGGCCGCGGCGGGCCTGCTCGCCCACGATGGGCGTTTCGCAGTCTCGGACTCGGCCTGGGCGATGCACCTTCTGGGTTTACAGGAGAACCTTCCGGATTCGACGTACACGTCGATGACCGCAGCCCTACCCATGCTGCGAGCGATCAAGGACGCCGCTGAGATCGAGCGGCTGGCGGCTGCCGGCGCCTCGGCCGACGCGGCGTACCACGAGATCGTCACGGTGCGTTTCGCCGGACGGAGGGAGGTCGAGGTTGCTGCCGACCTGGCCGGTCTGCTCCGCAAGCACGGCCACTCACAAGTCGATTTCACGGTCGTGGGCTCGGGGCCGAACGGCGCCAACCCGCATCACGAGATCGGTCAGCGGGTGATCGAGGACGGGGACATGGTCGTCCTGGACTTCGGCGGGCTGAAGGACGGGTACGGCTCGGACACGACCAGAACGGTCCACGTCGGTGAGCCGACCGCGGAGGAACAGTCGGTGCACGACATTGTCCGGGTCGCCCAGCAGACGGCGTTCGAGGCCGTACGGCCGGGCATCTCCTGCCAGGAGATCGACCGGGTCGCGCGGAAGGTGATCACCGACGCCGGGTACGGCGAGTTCTTCATCCACCGGGTCGGGCACGGAATCGGACTCACCACGCACGAACCGCCCTACATGGTCGAGGGCGAATTGCATGAACTCGTGCCGGGCATGTGTTTCTCGATCGAGCCCGGGATCTATCTGCCCGGCCGGTTCGGTGTCCGTATCGAGGACATCGTCACCGTCACCGCTGATGGCGGTCGTCGACTCAACCAGACCCCGCGTGAGATCCACATCGTGAGCTGAATCGCCCGATCGATCCGCCGCGGAGCTTCTCCTGGTGCATGGGGACTGCGTCCTCCACGCCATCGCTCATCACGACGAATCCATCCACCCGTTCTGGGGTGGGGCCAAAATCACCGACGTCGACCAACATGTCTGTTGAGGAAGCAGGCGGACGCGATGCATGCTCGTCCCTCGACGCGTCGGCTCGGCGCGCTGGACGCGCGCCGACATCGCCTACTCGCACACGGGTAACGGGAAGGACAACCATGGCTGTGGACACGTTCGTGGTCTACGTCGGCGTGTATGCCGACCAAGAGGCCGCGGAGGAGGACTACGAGCTGGTCAAAGACCTCCACAGGAAGGAAGGGCTGTTCGACGCCTACGACGCGGCCGTGATCCTTCGGCGTGAGGATGGGAAGGTCAAGATCACCCGGAAGCACGAGACGCCCACCCGCGTCGGCGGCGTGCTGGGCGGGGGCCTCGGGCTCGCGACCGGTCTCGTCGTCGTCCTCTTTCCCTTTGCTGCGATCGGAGGCGGGTTGTTGGCGGCCACGACTGCAGGCGGGTCGGTGCTGGGCGCGGTGGCCGGGCATGCGGCGGCCGGCATGAGCCGCGATGATCTCAAGGAGCTCGGCGAGCACCTGGACGCCGGCAAGGCTGGACTCGTCGTCGTCGGAATGACCGACATGGGCGCAAGGATCGAGCAAGCGATGCGTCGGGCAGAGAAGGTCGAGGCCCGGCAGCTCAAGGCAGACGTCGCCGACATCGAGCGCGACGCCAAGACGGCGGACGGTGCAGGAAGCGGCCGCCGACCGCTAGCGCCGCCAGGTGACCGAGCTTGACAAGCAAGCCCATCGCCCCGTGATCGAAGGCAATCGCTACTTCCAGCAGACACAACGCGGCTCCGCGTCGACACGAAAGGGTGAGAGTACATGGCCAAGCAGGACGAACTTCCGCATGACCTTTACGTCGCTGCGTACAGTGACGCCTCGGTAGCGGAGGAGGATTGGAACGCGCTCAAACAGTCTCGCCGCCGACAAGACGCTCGAGGTCGAGGCGCTCGCACTGGTCAATCGTGACGCCGACGGGAAGATCCACGTCAAGGACACCACCAACGAAGCCGGGATCGGCGCCAAGATCGGAGCCGTCGGCGGCGCGCTGGTCGGCCTGATCTTTCCACCGTCGCTTCTCGCCACGGCCGCGTTGGGAGCAGGCGTTGGCGCCGGGACCGGCGCCGTGGTCGATCGCGTTGCCAAGCGCAAGATCAAGGCGGACGTCGAGTGGACGCTCCCTCCGGGCGGTTCGGGGATCGTGGTGATCTTCGATGAGCAGTGGGTGAGCCAGGTCGAGAAGGCTTTGACCAGGGCGGACAAGATCTCGCGGGATCACCTGCATGACGACGAGGATGAGGAGACCGCGGAAACTGCGCCGACGGACCGCTGACCTGCCTGTAGGCGTCCTGGGTGCCGATCGGCTCGGCTTGGCCCGTTGCCCTACGCGCAGTCTCAACCCAGTGCCATCCCCTCGACCGGCCCTGTTGGTTTCGGATCTGGCAGCCGCCGCATGCGCAGCGAGTTCACGAAACCGAGCGAGCCCGCCACGATGGGTACGACGAGCGCCACCTGGAGCGCCAGGTTCCGGGCATCGTTGTTGATCCGGATGATCTCAGCGCTCGACGCCGCCGGCTGGCTCGCGAGTAGCTCGTTGAGCTGACTGGTGCTCATCACCTGGGCGTCGTCTTCCAACACCTGTGCGACGCGTTCCTGCTCACCCGGCGACAGCACGCGTGCTGTCCTGAGCCATCGCCGTGAAGGCCGTCGAGAGGGTCGCCAACATGATGGCGCCACCGAAGGCCAACCCGAACGACAGGCCGAAGGACCCCGCGGCCGAGTTGACGCCTGCCGCTTCGCTCACGCGCTCGTCCGAGATCGGCGCCAAGGTGTAGTTGTTGAGCTGGGACACGAGCAGCCCCAATCCCGATCCCGCCAGCAGCAGCGGGCCGACCAGATACCACCCTGACTCGGCCCGGGGAACGATGGGGACGAGCACGACGGCACCGATCGTGGCGAGCGCGAACCCGAGCCGAATGATGTTGCTCGGCCGTCGAGCGCCCGCCATCCTTCCCGGCCAGCAGCGCTGCGGCGAACATGCTGAGCGACAGCGGCGCCATCGACAGTCCCGACTGCATCGCGTTGTACTCCAAGACCATCTGCAGGTAGATGGGTAGGGCGATCATCATGCCCCCGAGCGCGATCTGTTGAAGCATCTGGCCCGAGATCCCCAGCCTGAAGGGCTTGTGCCGGAACAGGTCCGGGTCGATCAGGGTGGGCTTGTGAGCCCGCTCCCGCCGGATGAGCCAGTAGACCAGAGCACCTAGAGCAGCCGCCCCGAGGACCAGCAGCACACCCACGAACTCACCGCCCTCCTGCCACACCAGGATTCCCAGCACGACGCCACCCATCCCGATGACCGACAAGGTCGCTCCGCCGGCGTCGAGCGTTCGTGGGCCGGTGTACGGCGCATCGCGGATGAGCCGCATGTTGGACAGCACCACGGCGATGATCACCGCCTCCAGCAGAAAGCCGACCCGCCAGGACAGGAACGTGGTGATGAAGCCACCGAGCAACGGTCCGACCGCGGCGGCGATCGCCGCCGCCGCGCCGACCAGCGCGTACACCTTCTTCTGGGCGTCGCCCTCGAAGTTGCCGTGGATGAGGGACTGCATGGACGGGAGCAGAAGAGACGCACCAAGCCCACCGACCACCGCCCAGAAGATCAGGATCGCGACCAGGTTCTGGGCGAGCGTCATCGCAATGGCGCCGATCCCGTAGCCGACCAGTCCCAACAGATAGGCCCGCTTGCGACCGATGAGGTCACCGACCTTGCTGCCGATCAAGATGAAGGCCGCCGAGACCAGCGCCTCGAGGGCGATTGCGCCCTGGACTCCACTGACCGTCGTGCCGAGATCGGTGACCACCGCCGATATCGAGACGTTCATCAGCGAGGTGTCGATCACCAGCACGAACATGGCCATCGCCAGGAGGATCGCCAGCCGCCGATTGAACGGGCCCGCGGCCGTGACGTTGTTGTCACCGGACTGAGTTGTCATGACTCAGCCGCGGACCCGGAGCGACCGCGCCTCGTACGCAGCAAGATCGTTGCCACCTTCCCGCATCGTGCTCGGAGCACAACCATCCCCACGAATCCAGCGCCGCGATCCACGCTTCTCCAACCTTCTTGCGGACAGCCTGTCGCTTCGGCACGCAAGCCGCAACATCGCGTACGCTGCCGTAGCGGAAGCCGTGGTGCATCGCTTGGCTGAATCACTCGGCTGGACATGTCACCCGCTCTGGGGTGGTCCCGAACGCTCCCTGATCGGACAGCATGGCCACGTGAGAGGGAGGTTCGAATGAGCGCCGCCGATCGAAGGCGGCCGGTCGACATCGACACGTCTCTCGTCGAGTGCATCGTCGTCGCAGTGCCCGAGGCCGAGTCGGTAGCCGGCGTCGCCATAGCACTGGCCGAGCTGGCTGCGAGTGCGGCGATCAGAATTCTCGACCTTGTCTCCGTGACCCGAAGCCGCGGGAGCGGCGAGATCAAGGTCGCGGAGCTGGAGGACCTCGACGACGCGACGAGGGCACTCGTGGAAGATCACGTCGGTGCGCTGTTGAGCGAGAACGACATCGCCTTGGCCTCTGCCGCGCTCCTGCCGGGCTCGACGGGGATCCTCGTCGTGGTCGAGGATCGCTGGGCGGAGTCACTCTCCTCGGCCGCGCAGCGGGCCGGTGGTCGAGTTCTCGGCGGTCGACGGATCCCGCGCACCAGGATGGAGGCTGCGTTGGTGGAACCGCCGTTGATGCCAGCACCCACGTCCGCTCGGCGTTCCCACGACGAGTCACGCCACAGCTGACTCGGCCTTCCGGGCCATACGTAAGTGGTCGGAGCCTGGGCCCGTCCGTACACGGGCGCACAGCAGCTGTGCCAGAACCACCCGTCTGCGGGTGGTGCGTCGGGATGCCGCACGGTGATCCTCTGGGGACGTGTCGGAGGTAACAGCGCGCCGGCCGCCGCGCCCGTCAAACGAGGGCCTCGATCCCGCCTCCGCCGATGAGCTGGCCGTCGAGCTCCTCGGTGACGCGCGCACCAAACTCGGCGGCTTGCAGATCGCACACGCCCGACGAGTCGCGGACAAAGTTCGTGCTCGCGGAGATGACCGTCTGATCGCCGTCGCGCTGCTGCACGATGTGGTCGAGAAGGGACGGGGCACATTCGAAGGCCTATTGGCTGCGTCCAACGACGCGCGCGTGGTAGCGCTGGTCGACGTGCTGACCCATCGGGAGGGCGAATCCGATGCGGAGTACCTCTCGCGATGCGCCGCTGACCCCGCTGCCCTTGCGGTCAAACGGGCCGACCTGGAGGACAAGCAGTTCCGAGGCGACGTCCGCGTCCCGCCCGCGATTGCGCAGCAGCTGCGCCGACAGGCGGAGAAGCGCCTCGCCATGCTTGATCACTTCGCGCGCCGTGATAGCTCACCACTGCCGCAAGGATGAAGTCTGCTCGGGGTCAGCTTGGCGATGTTCGGTGCCGACCTCGCGCGATCCACCCCGAGCTCGGGTGGTGCGCACCCACCCGGACGAGGCGCATGATCGCCGTCATGGGGCCTCGGCGGTGAGGTGCTCCTGAGGACTCGAGCGCAGTTCTACACGAGAGGTGGATAGTTCACAGTGGGCTTCTGGGACTTCTTCTGGCTGCTGGTGTGGGGCTTCTTCTTCGTGATGTATCTGATGGTGTTGTTCCAGATCATCGGCGATCTCTTCCGAGACCACGGCATGAGTGGTTGGTTGAAGGCCGTGTGGATCATCGCCCTGGTGATCGTGCCGTTCCTGACTGCGCTGATCTATCTGATCGCCCGGGGGCAGGGCATGGCCGAACGCCAAGCCCGGCAGGTCGAAGCAACTCGGGCCGCCACGGATCAGTACATCCATTCGGTCGCCGCCCGCACGAACCCGGCCGAACAGATCGAGTCGGCGAAGGCGCTTCTCGACTCCGGCACCATCACCCAGGACGAGTTCGAGGCATTGAAGCGGAAGGCACTTGCCTGATCTCCCGCACCGGCCCCCTCCGTGCGGGCGGTCGGAATGCAGCTCGTTCGGCAAGAGGCGGCAACTCGCGCAAGGTCGCCGAAGAGGTGAGGTGATGCTGTGAGGAAACGGACAGGCAGGTCACGGAGGGAATGTCCTGATCTGCTTCCACCCAACGCCGCGGGCACCGTCGAGACCTGGAGCACCCGCCTGATCGTCGATCCGAGCGCTCAACTCGGTGAGCTCGCCGGTCTGGCCGAGCGGGGTCTCATGTCGCCCCACGAGTTCGAACGTCAGCGGCGCAAGGTCGCCGATGGCTGACCTGATCCGTGGACATGAGCCAACTCACGCGCCGCAGCGGCGGCCTCGGCACGCGAACCGCACCCCAGTTTTCGGTAGATCACCTTGAGGTGGAACTTGAGCGTGTTCATCGAGATGAAGAGTTCGTCGGCGATTTCGCGCAGCGTCAGCCGCGTCGGCAGCAGTCGGAGCACGTCATGCTCCCGATCGGTCAGCGCCTCGATGAGGAGCCGATGCGCTCGGACCGGGCCCGTGCCGCCGCCGGTCGGGGCCCGCCGAACATGGGCGAGCCACGATTCCGGCACCCTCCAGGCCACCAGCTCGATCAATCTGAGGCAGTCCGGGCCCTCCGAGGCAACCGACTGCACCAAGCCGACGCTGGCTGCTCGCTCGGCCGCCGAACCGGCCAGGTTCACCGCCTCGTCGTGGTTCACCAGTGCGCGCGACCGGATCAGGTCGAGGACGACTTCGTGGCGAACGCAACGGGCAACGGCGTCATCGAGGCTGTCCAGCGCTTGTCGGCGCTGATCGGAGGCCAGTTCGACACGGGCGCGGCTGACGGGCGCCCAGAACGCGTCGTCGATGGTGGCAGGACCAGTGCTGCGCCTGATCGAGGTCACCGTTGGCCAGCGCCAGCTGGGTGCCCACGCGACCTAGCCAGTTCCGGCCGCCTCGTCCTCCGAAGCTTGACTCGACGAGGTCGATCGCCTGGCCGAAACAGGTCGCCGCTTCCCCATGGCGTCCCTCGTCGAGGTACATCTGCGTCAACTCGAGGTGCGCGAGCACTCGGGCGTACACGACCGGTCCCGATGGGCCCGCGCACAGTGATGTCAGCTCCGACATCGCGAGCCGACGTTCGCCGAGTTCGCGGTGGGCGATCGCCTCTGCCGCAGCGATCTCCAGTGCGCAGGATGCTCAAGCCGGAGACCGAGGCAACCTGACGGACACCAGCGGCGACTCGAAGTGCGTCCAGCGGCTGGCCGGCGAGCGCACTCCCAAGGGCGTGAATGCCTTCGAATGCGAGCCGACGTTCGGCGTCGCGACTCAGCTCGCTTCGGACCGTTTGCGTCTCGGCGGACACCTGCCAGCGCTCTGAAAGCGCGATGTCGCGAGCGATCATGTTCCAGCCGAACCGGCCGAGAAGGTCTCGTGACCAGCCGGTGTCGCCGAAGTCGCCCAGAGCCTGTCGGGCCAGTCGACCTCGCGCTCGACCAATCGCCCCGCATGGTCTCGGCTATGGAGTGGAGCATGGTCAGCCGCCCGCGCACCGTCGGAGCGATCTCGGGCTATCTCTTCGGCCCAGGCTCTGGCCTGGTCGACCTCGCGCAGGAACTGGTCGGGGTCGACCAGACAGCGAGCACCAGGCGAGGTCGATCGCGGCCTCCAGGTCACCGAAGTCCGCGGCGGCCGGCAGCCGTGCGAGCGCTCGGGCGATCGTCGCCTCGCGCCCGGTGTCGTACAGCGTCGTGTTCTTCTCGGCCAGCAGCCGGAGTGCTTCGCGGGGCTGACCAGCGAGGATCCAGTGGTCGACTGCGGTTGCGACCTCGCCGGCCTCTTCGAACCACATCGCGGCCCGCGTGTGGAGTTCGGCCACGCGGTCGGGCGAGCGAGCCAGGAGTTCTGCCTGGAGTCGTTCGCGGACCAGCGCGTGCAACTCGAACCACTCGCTGGAACCGAGCCGGCTGACGAACAGACCGCGGGACTCGGCGAGCGACAGCAGGCGGCCGGCGTCCGCCGCTCCCGTCAGGCGTTCGGCCAGGCTCGTGCTGACGCGCCCGACCACGCGAGATGTCCAGCAGGGCGTCGACGAGCTCGGACGGCTCGTTCGCCAGCACGTCCTGCCACATGTATTCGGAGACGAGAAGGCTTTCACGGTCCAGCGGCCCGACCTGCCGAGGGCTGTGGCTCGAGGAGCGGGCGGCGAGTGCGGCCAGCTGAATGCCGGCCGCCCAGCCGCCAGCTCGGGTGACCGATCTCTCGGACCCGCTCCTCGTCCAGGAACGGCGCCAGCGACATGAGCAGGTCGGCCGCCTCCTCGTCGGAGAACAGGAGGTCGCTGTAGCTGATCTCACAGAGCTGTCCCCGGGCACGCAGCCGCGCGAGAGGGAGACGGGGGGCACGTCTGGCGATGAGTACGACATTGAGCCAGCGGGGCAGGTGCTGGATGAAGAGGGCCAGGGAGTCGACCGCCTCGGGATTGTCGTCGACGAGATGGATGTCGTCGATCAGCAGAGTCGAGGATGGCTGCTGCTGCTCTTCGAGGTCGTCCAACACGGCGGCCACGGCGGCATCGACCGCGCCCGGGCGCTGGAGGAGTGTCAGCGGGCGGGGAAGACCCCCCTGCACGAGCACCTCGAGCGCCGCGATCACTCCGGTCCAAAACTGGGTCGCGTCGTGATCGAATTCGTCGACCGACAACCAGGCGAGCGGTCTGTTCGAGGTGGCCGCCCAGCTGGCGAGGAGAGACGTCTTTCCCGTGCCGGCCGGCGAGATCACGACGGTGAGCGGCTTCGTCGAACTCGCGTCGAGCAGCTGTAGCAGCCGCGGCGCGAGTGACGAGTCGATCGGCACTGGGCGGTCGCAACTTGGACCGGAAGACCAGTGAACCTGAGACTCCCCGCCATTCGCCAGACTCGGTCGCCGCCACAACCCCTCCGCACCGGGGCCGAGCACAAAGTCCGCGATCGGCTCCCTGGTCGCGTAGGCCACCGGGTTCGTGGCCCGTGGACCCTTCGAGGGTAGCGCCATTCGATGGACTTGCGCTGTATCAGCAGGTTGGGCGTGGTGTCAGATCAGTCACGTTCGTGGCCGGGACGGCGGAGCAACCCACCCAGGCCGGGGTGGTGCCGAACCACCCTCAACCGGATTAGCGTCGGGGTCGTCCTAGAGGAGGCGCCCGTGACGACGCAGGTCAATGCTGGCCGCACGACCCGCAAGAGGCGGAGCCGAGTGGTTGACAAACAAGGCACGGTGCCGGCGATCTCCGCCGACCAGCTCGCCGAGGTGTTGCGGTTGGTCAAAGGCGCGGACAGCGTCGAGCTGAAGGTCAGCGTTCCGGACCGCCGACCGTCGATCGGTGGTGTCGGCGCTGGGCATGGACCCGCTCAACGCCCAGATGCGGCAGGTGGTCTTCTTCGACACCCCTGACCTCCGTCTGAGCCAGCACGGGGTGGTCGTTCGGGCCCGACGTATCCAGGGCAAGCCTGGCGACTCCGTGGTGAAGCTGCGGCCGGTCGATCCCGAGCGCCTCGATCCGGCACTACGCGGGGCCCCGGGATTCGGAGTCGAAGTCGACGCCCTGCCGGGTGGCTTTGTGTGCTCCGGCTCGATGAAGGCCGAGGTGCCGGATGCCGAAGATCATCGACGTCCTCGCTGGTCGTCGACCCGTCCGGCGGCTCTTCAGCAAGGACCAGCGGGCCCTGTTCGCCGCCAACGCCCCCGACGACGTCCAGCTTGACGATCTTGCCGTCCTCGGCCCGATCAACGTCTTGAAGCTGAAGTTCACACCGCGTGACTTCGGCCGCCGCTGTGTTGCCGAGCTGTGGTTCTACCCTGACGGATCGAGGATCCTCGAGCTCTCCACCAAATGCCCACCGGCTGACGCCTTCACCGCAGCCGCCGAGACGAAGGCATTTCTGGCCGCGCACGGCGTCGACCTGGCCGCGCCCCAGCAGACGAAGACCCGTTCAGCGCTCGAGTTCTTTGCCAAGGAGATTCGCCGAAAGCGGCCAAGGGTAGGCCTAGCGACCCGCGAAAGCATCGGGGCCTCCCCGGTGCGGATTGGTGGTGTGTGATGGCGGCAGTGACCGACGGCGGTCGCCGGCCCGTCCGGACGTGAGCGCGTCTGGTACGGCATGGGCGTCGAGGAGGTGTGCCGAGAGCTCGAGGTCGACCTGGACTCCGGGCTGAGCGCCGCGGAGGTGACGAAGCGCCGTTCCAGCTATGGTCCCAATCGGCTTGCTGAGGAAGCGAAAGAGCCCGCGTGGCGAGCGTTTCTCCGTCAGTACAAGGACCTGATGCAGCTGGTGCTGCTCGGCGCAGCTGTGGTCAGCATCGTCGCCCTCCAAGACGTGTCGACCGGCCTGGTGGTCCTCGCGCTGACCGTCTTCAACGCCTTGATGGGGCTGAACCAAGAAGGTAAGGCCGCCGAGAGCGTCGCTGCGCTTCGCAAGATGTTGATCATCACCGCGAACGTCCGCCGCGACGGACAGCGGAGCAAAGTGCCGGCCGAGGACCTCGTGCCCGGCGACATCGTCGGGTTCGAGGCTGGGGACAAGGTCCCCGCCGACGGGCGGGTTTTGGTCGCAGCATCGCTGGAGATCGACGAAGCGGGACTGACCGGAGAAAGCACCCCCGTAGCCAAGAGTGCTGTACCCGTTCAGGGTGATGACGTTCCGTTGGGCGACCGCACCGACATGGCGTACATGAACTCCCAGGTCACGCGCGGGCGAGGCGAGATGGTTGTCACGTCGACGGGCATGTCGACCGAGGTCGGCCGGATCTCTGGCATGCTCGCCTCGGTCGAACAGGAAAAGTCACCGCTGACCAAGCAACTCGACCAACTGACCGTTGTGATCACCTTGCTCGCCGGAGCCGCGCTGGTCGCGATCATCCTCCTCGGCCTGGCCCGCGGCGAGCCGTTCAGCGCGCTGTTCACCATCGGCATCAGTCTGGCCATCTCCGCCATCCCGACGGGACTCCCCGCGGTCGTCACCATGCTGCTGTCGCTCGGGACCCAGCAGCTGGCGGACAAGGGCGCGATCGTCAAGCGGCTCAAGTCTGTCGAAACGCTGGGCTCGACCTCGGCCATCTGCTCGGACAAGACCGGGACACTCACACTCAACCAGATGACCGCACGTCGGTTGATGATCGTCGGGTCGTGGTTCAGCGTGGACGGTGAGGGCTACTCGACCAGCGGGCGGATCCTGCACGGCGGTGGCGCCGAGGACCGAGACCTCGAGCCGTTGATGGTGACCATGGCGCTGGCCAACGATGCGGTGATCCGAGACGGGCAGTGCATCGGTGATCCGACCGAAGGCGCCCTCGTCGTCCTTTCCGCCAAGGGCGGGGTCGACGTCGAGGAGACCCGGCGACTCTATCCCCGCGTCGCTGAGGTGCCGTTCGATGCCGAGTACAAGTTCATGGCCACCTTCCACGAGATGGTCGAACCGGACTCTGGTCCAGATAGTTCGGTGTCTCGTCAAGGGTGCTCCCGATGTCCTCCTCGCTCGCTCGACTCGGTACGTGGACGCTCAGGGACGCTCGGCACCCATGACCGAAACGGCGCGGGATCGGGTGATGGCGGCGAACGACGAGCTGGCCGGTGACGGCATGCGGGTCCTCGCGCTGGCGAGACGAACCCTTGACCCAGCATCGTTCGACCGCAGCGCTGATCCGTTCCCTACGGTCAACGACCTGGAGCTCTTGGCGCTGGTGGGCATCGTGGACCCGCCCCGGCTGGAGGCCAAGAACGCGATCGCACGCTGCAAGGATGCCGGCATCCGCGTTCGCATGATCACCGGTGACCACGCCACGACGGCCGCCGCGATCGCACACCAGCTCGGGATCGAGGGCCGTGCGATCACCGGTGCCGAGTTCGCCGCCCTGTCCGACGAGCGCCTGGAGTCCGACGTCGATGACATCGGGGTGGTCGCGCGAGTCGCGCCCGAGGACAAGGTGCGTCTGGTCAGTGTGTTGAAGAAGAAGGGCAACATCGTCGCGATGACCGGGGACGGCGTGAACGACGCGCCGGCTCTCACCCGTGCCGACATCGGCGTTGCCATGGGCATCACGGGCACCGAGGTGACCAAGGATGCCGCTGAGATGATCCTCACCGACGACAACTTCGCGACCATCGTCACCGCGGTGCGGGGCGGGCGCGCGCTCTACGACAACCTGATGAAGTACATCCGGTTGCAGATGGTCTGCCTCGGCGCCTTCATTCTCACCTTCCTCGGAGCGGGGATCTTCAACATCGCCAACGGCGCTCCGCTGCTTCCCCTGCAGATCTTGTGGATCAACTTCGCCATCGACGTGGTGCTGGCCATCGGCCTGGGTTTCGACGCGGAGACACCCGGCCTGATGGAGCGAAAGCCGCGGCCGCCGGTCGAGCCGGTGATTCGGCGGGGTCTCGGTGTGTGGCTCGGCGCCTCCGGGTTGATGATCGCGGCGCTCGTGCTGGTCATCGTCGCCTGGGCCGAAGGCGCCTACGGCCTGGAGGCGGCCACCACCGCCGGACTCGCGGCGACCTCGCTACTGCACATCGCGGCTGCCCTTGAGTGGCGCGACCCGAGCCGCTCCATCTTCACCCGCGAGACGATCGCCAACGGCCGCTTCAACCTGCTGGTGCTCGCGGCGCTCGGGCTCGCCCTGGCGGCAACCATCTTCGACGGGCTCAACCGCATCCTCAACACCGTTCCGTTGAATGTCACACAGTGGGGCGCCTGCCTGCTGGCCGTGATCGTGTTCGTGATCCTGTCCGAGGTCATCAAACTCATCGTCCGCAAGGTGCATCGGGAAGGGGCTTCATGAGTACCATCTCGCCGAGCCAGGAAGCGGCTCGCAGCCGAGCGCACATCATCGACCAACTTCGGGTTCGGCCCGGAACTGCGGCCGCGATCGGCGCGCGGAGCACCGTGTGGGAGCCGGAGGGCGAGTACGCACCGCTCTCCGGTTCTGAGCTGGACTCGGCCGCGAAGTCCGTGCTGGCGCGTGGGGTCGAGGAACTCTCCGACGCCCAGGAGCTGCTCTGGGCGAGCGACCGGTACGCCCTTCTCGTGGTCTTCCAAGCGATGGACGCCGCCGGCAAGGACTCGACGATTCAGCACGTCATGACGGGAATCAACCCGCAAGGCGTTCAGGTGGTGTCGTTCAAGAAGCCGTCGAGCGAGGAGCTGGACCATACGTTCCTCTGGCGGATCGCCAAAGCGGCGCCGGAGCGGGGTCGGATCGGGATCTACAACCGGTCGCACTACGAAGAGGTGATCGCGCTGCGGGTGCACCCGGAGTGGATCGAACACCAAAGACTGCCATCCGGCGACCGGGGACCAGCCTTCTTCGCTGACCGGTACGAGGATCTGAACGCTTTCGAGCACCACCTCGACCGCAACGGGACCAAAGTCGTGAAGTTCTTCCTGCACGTCTCTCGCGCCGAACAGAAGAGACGCTTCATGGCTCGACTGGACAACCCGAACAAGCAGTGGAAGTTCAACGCCGCCGACGTGGCCGAGCGCGCGCGGTGGGATGACTACATGAGTGCCTACGAGGCTGCGGTGACCGCCACGTCGACGCATTGGGCGCCCTGGTACGTCGATCCCGGCCGATCGGAAGCACACCATGCAGGCCCTGGTCGCTGCCATCCTCGTCGAGACGATCGGCAGTCTCGACCTGGAATGGCCAGTCGTGACCGACCATGATCGGGCAGCGAACCAAGCGAGCCCGCGAAGAACTCGATCGGGAAACCAGCTGATCAGGACGTCGATCAGTGGTCAGGTTTTCGCTGGTTCGGAGGCGAAGAGGTTGAGCCCGAGCCGCTCGGCCAGGTACTTCGTGACCAGCTGGCCGCGCACACTGTTTCCGGCGTCGTCGAGTGGTGGGGAGAAGGTAGCCAGTCCGCCCTTGCCGGGCGAGACGGTCACGATGCCGCCGCTGACACCGCTCTTGCCCGGCATGCCGATCTGGTACAGCCAGTCCCCCGACAGCTCGTACAGCCCGGCGGTGGCCATCACGGCCAGCACCCGCCGGCAAACTCCCGCGACGATGACGCGCTCGCGTGTTATCGGGTTGACCCCACCGTTGGCCAGTGTGGCGGCCATCACTGCGAGGTCGTGGACGGTCACGTCGAGGGAGCACTGCCGGGTGTAGACGTCGGTGGCTTCGTCGGGGTCGAAGTAGAGCCGCTCGTAGCTCGCCAGGAGATGGGCGATTCCCTGGTTGCGCAGGTTGGTGGCCGACTCGGATTCGTAGACATCGGTGCTCAAGGTGAGCTCGCGGCCGGCGAAGCGCGAGAGCCCATCGCGGATCCTCGCCCATTTCGCGGCGGCGGTGTTGCCGGGCACGAGGCTCGTGGTCGCGATAGCACCCGCGTTGACCAACGGGTTCATCGTCCTGTCGTCATTCAGCTCGACGGCCATCAGTGAGTTGAACGGAAATCCTGTGCCGTTGACGCCCAGCCGATGTCGCGCCGTCTCGTATCCGATCGCCTCGCAGACCAGCGCGAAGACGAATGGCTTCGATACGCTCTGGATCGAGAACGCCGTCTCGACGTCACCGATCTCGAAGAACCGGGCCTTGGCCCCGACCACGCAGATCCCGAACAACTCAGGCGATGCGCTCGCCAGCACCGGGATGTAGTCCGCGACGGCGCCGTCGCCGTTCGACCGATAGCGCTCATAAGCCTCGGTGACGACATCCCTCACGTGCTCGACGCTGGGAGCTCGCCGGTGGACACCAGCGAGGGCGCCGTGGCCTCGTCGAACGGAAGACTCTCGTGCATGAAAGCTTCGCCATGAGATCCCCACTGCTCCTTGACTAGGGTGATTATGCAGCCTAATAGCATGACGGCTGTCGCTGTGCTCTGCTAGAAGCTGGCCAGGCCCTTGCCGATCATGGATACGCCGAGGACCAGTAGCAGGACGGCCATGATGGCGGCGTTGTGGGCGCCCAGCCACTCCCGCAACGTCTCCAGCGGTGAGGCCATCCGGTCGGCCGCCAGCAGGTAGCCGACCACCGGAATCAGCACGGTGGAGCAGCCGATCAGGGTGAAGACGATCACCACGGGAACGACCTGGGCAACGGTGAGCCCAGCACCGCCGATAGCGACGCCGGCCGACGCCCCCAGCAATAGGTTCTTGGGGTTGACCGCCGACAGCAGGAAGCCCAGGCCGAGGGCCTTGCCGAACGTCATCGAATCGATGGCCGACATCCACTTCGGCAGTTCGGCGTTCTCGCCCGGTTTCGGACGGCTGCGCCATTGGCGGACCGCGAGGAGGAGCAACAGCGCGCCGAGGACGATCTTGATCACGCCCGCGACAGGGGAGGATCCGCTGTCGGCCTGCTCCGGCAGCACCGAGGACAGCAGGGTGAACACCACCACCGCGATGACGACACCGGCCACCCAGCCGATCAGGAACCCGACACTCGTGCCCTTCGCCTGCGGCGACAGCAGCATCAAGATCGCGGCGATGATCGGGATCGGACTGATCGCGATGCCGACCGCCAACGGAAGAATCTCACCAATCGGCTGTACCCATGACGTCCCTTCGACA
>CAWBUC010000014.1:0-252259 GCA_963791865.1 uncultured Actinomycetota bacterium | reverse complement strand
GGCTGGAGAATCTGGCACGCAACTGAGTCTGCTGCCCGAGTGCAGGCGCCGCCACAACCAGATCGACGCGTGCCTCATCGACAACTGGGTGGTATGACGGGGACGACGGCATGGAGACATCTCCCAGGTCGGATCATGCGCCCCCGGGCCCCCCTCGCGCCCCCGCCTGGCATGCACTCAGAACCCTCTCGCCGGACAGTTTCGTGCGCTTGCGTCTCTCTCAGGACGATGATTGATAGGGGAACGGGACTTGGCCGACTGGATCAGCCAGTCGAACTTCAGCTGCCGCCGCTCACGAGTTCCCGTCGGGCTAGAACGCCGCACGCAGGCCCGGAACCCTATTCCGAGCAGCCGGTGGGGCGAGCAGCCCGAGCCGACGAAGCGACAGCGCACCACGCCTTCCTGTTTGCCCCGATCACGCCAACACCTCCCGGAGCCTCGCCGCGAACGCCTCGGGCTCTCCCGGGTAGGGACCCGTCAACGGGCCGGCGACGGAGCCGTCGTTTATAGATCGAAAGAGAGCGGGAAGGAACGCCTCCGTGCGACTCAGCGACACGGACAGGGCACGTGAGCCGCCGCAGTCGTCGGGCCTGGTCGCGACTGTCGTAGTCCCCTCACTGTGCCAGCAGCGGCGGCGCCACTAGCCGGCCCCAGCTATATGCCCAGAGAACTGGGTCCAGTTCGTCAACCGCGGACCCCAGCGCGTCGAGGCAGGACCCAACTTTCTCCTCGCTTAGGTGAGCGAGGTAACCCATGAACCGGTCATCTGTGTACTGCTCGCGCTCTTGCCTTGTTCGTAGCTCCCCACGCTGATGAGTCAAAATGTTGCGGAGTTTGAAGACGTCATCCACCGCTTCAGGGCGAGCGTCCAGGCCGAGAATCGCCAGGTCCTTCTTGACCGTCCGGAACTGAGGCGGCGACGAATCTCGCTTTGCTTCGTGCCGGTGGGCGTCAAGCACTTTCTCGTAGGCCTTGACCACGTATACCTCGTAGGCGGTAACCGCATCTCGAAAGACCCAGCCAGCGTCATCCACTCCCAGTCGCTTGGTGACAGGCCAAGACGGTCCTGGAATATGTCAAACGGGTCTGGACCATCCCCTCGTTCCCAGGAGGAGGAATAGTCAAAACCTGTGGATTGGCGTGTCTCATGCGGCTTGCTGGCCACCTCCTTGTTGATCTTGATCCTCGGGCCGTTCGACGTGTTTGCCGTTGATGAAGGTGGCGCCGGCCCGCACCAGCGGGACGAGTTGGGGTGCGTTGACGCATCGCCAGCGGCGTCTGGGCTGACTCGATCAGCTTGAAGGCCATGGCGACGCCGGCGGCGCGGGAGCCGGGGCCTTTGGTGACCCGCTGCCGGAGCCGGACGGTGGCGAAAGTCGACTCGATCGGGTTACTGGTCCTGCAGGTGGATCCAGTGCTCGGCCGGGTAGTCGTAGAACGCGGTCAGCACGTCGAGGTCGTCGGTGATCTTCGCGGTCGCCTTGGGCCACTTGGCGCCGAAGTCGGCGGCGAAGGCCTGCGCGGCGGTCCGGGCGTGGGTCTTGTCCTCGGCGTTGTAGATCTCCGCCAGCGCCTTCTTCGCGGCGGCGTGCACCGACTTCGGCAGGGCGGCGAGCACGTTGCCGAGCTTGTGCCACCAACAGCGCTGCTCCTTCGTTTCGGGAAACACATCACGGATGGCTTTCCAGAACCCGAGGGCACCGTCGCCGACCGCCAGCACCGGAGCCTGCATGCCGCGCCGCCGGCAGTCCCGCAGCAGGTCGGCCCACGACTCGGCCGACTCCCGGAAGCCGTCGGCCAAGGCGACCAGCTCCTTGCGGCCGTCGGCGCGGACGCCGATGATCACCAGCAGGCACACCTTGTCTGCCTCCAGCCGCACCTTGAGGTGGATGCCGTCGACCCAACGTAGATGTAGTCGGTGCCGGCCAGCGACCGGGTGTTGAACGCCCGCGCCTCGTCTTGCCACTGCGTGGTGAGCCGGGTGATGGTGGCCGCCGACAAGCCGGCGCTCGAGCCGAGGAACTGCTCCAACGCTGGGGCAAAATCGGAGCTGGACAGACCGTGCAAATACAGCAACGGCAACACCTCCGCCAGCTGCGGGGACTTCCGCGACCAGGCCGGCAAGATCGCCGAGGAGAACCGCTTGCGGTCACCGGTCACCTCATCGACTCGCCGGTCGTCGACCCGCGGCTGCCGGACCGGCACCGCCCCCGACGCCGTGGTCACCTCCCGCGGTGCGTGGAAGCCGTTGCGGACCACCAGCCGGTGACCATCGGCGTCCACCAGATCCTGGTGCGCCTCGATATGAGCGGCCACCTCGGCCAGCAACGCCGCCGCCAACATCTGCCGGGCGCCGTCGCGGCAAATCTCATCCAGCAACGACCCGCCGACAGACTTGGGGTCAGCCGGGTCCTGAACTACCTTGAGCATGGACGTACCTTTCCGAACCAGCGCGCCAACGCCGGTCCTGATCAGAGCTACTTGGACTTCAGATCATCCTCGGGAAGGTGCGTCCGATCACGTCACCCGGCCGAGGGCCATCCACAGGTTCTGATCATTGCTCTCCCAGGAGACTGCATGGTCTCGCGCCACTCGTTTTCGACGCGCTCTTGCATCCACCGCAACGTCACGCGAAGGTACGCCCGCTGGTCCTGACTGGTCAGCAACCACTCGTCGCACGCTTGAGTTACTGTGCCGTAGCCATGAGGTCGGGGCTGCCAGCCCAAGTCCCGAGCCTCTTGTTTCGAGATTGGCCGCGACGGGGAGGGATCACACATTGAATCGCACCGGGTTGGATGGAGGCTCGGTTAGTTGGTTCCGGCCTCGGTGAGGACTCGGTTGTCAGGATAGTTGTTGATCTTGGTGTTTGCCCAGTGGGTGGCTTCCATCTCGGCCGGCGGGAGGTTGCCGATCTCACCGTGCAGGCGTCGATGGTTGTACCAGTCGATGTAGGTGGCGACGGCAAGCTCGACGTCGTCGATGCAGCGCCAGCCGTTGCCGCGCATGACCGGGTTGCGGATGCATTCGGCCTTGAACAGCGAGTTCAGCGCCTCGGCCATCGCGTTGTCGTAGCTGTCGCCCTTGCTGCCGACGGAGGCGACCGCCTCGGCCTCGGCGAGCCGTTCGGTGTAGCGGATGGCTCGGTATTGGGCAGGTTCAGGGGGTCGATGCAACACCGGCTTGTGGTGGTGAGGATAGCTGTTGTTGGTAGACCTCGGCGGGTGTGCGCCAGCCGAGGCTCTTGCGGGGTCTGGCGTTGAGGGTGGCGACGACGGCGTCGAGCTCACGCCGGGTCCAGCGGGACAGGTCGGTGCCCTTGGGGAAGTACTGCCGCAGCAGGCCGTTGGTGTTCTCGTTGCTGGGCCGCTGCCACGGCGAGTGGGGGTCGCAGAAGTAGACGTCGATGCCGGCGTCGATCTTGAGTTGGACGTGTTGGGCCAGCTCGCCTCCTTGGTCCCAGGTCAGTGACCGTCGCAGCTGCTCGGGCAGGGTGCCGATCTGGGCGGTGATGGCGTCTCGGACCGCTGCGGCGCCGTGCCCGGCCAGCGGTGGCCCGTTCTTGACGGTCGGGCTGGTGCCGAACCCGTCCATCCGAGGCAGGTGCAGCAGCATCGTGTACCTGCTGTGGCGTTCGACCAGGGTCCCGATTGCTGACTTCTCCAAGCCGATGATCAAGTCGCCTTCCCAGTGCCCGGGGACGGCCCGGTCAGTGGCCTCGGCGGGCCGCTGGCTGATCTTGACGTCGTCGGTGACGAAGGTTCTGCCGCTGCGACGGCTGCGGGCCCGGGGCTCACGCAGCGCCCGGCCGGTCCGCAGGCACGCGGTCAGTTCCCGCTTCAGCGCTCCGCGTCCCTGCACGTAGAGCGACTGGTAGATCGTCTCGGGTGAGACCCTCATCGACTCATCATCGGGGAAGTCGATCTTCAACCGGTGGCTGATCTGTTCAGGGCTCCAGGCCACGCCCCACCGCCGGTCCTTGCGACGTCCGTGCCGTCGTCCGGCCCACGACACGTTCGGACCCGCGATCGGTCTCCCGTCGGCGGCGGTGACCGCTCCGGCCAGCCGGTGTTCGACGTAGGCCCGCAGCCGAGGGTGGGTGGCGAGCTTGGCCGGCTTCGGCCGTTTCCCAGCCTGCTGTGCCTTCCACTGCGCCACCCCGGCCCGGTAGACCCGTTGCCCTGCTCGGGTCGCGGCGTTGCGGCGTAGCTCGCGGGAGATCGTCGACGGATCGCGCCCGATCCGGCGGGCGATCTCCCGGACACCATGATCCTGCACCTTCAGCAGAGCGATCTCCTCACGCTCAGCGAAGGAGAGGTAGCGCCCGGTGGGCTCATCCAGACTGATCGGTGGCATCCCGCCAGCGTGGTGGAACCATCTCGCGGCGACCGGTGTCGACACACCCACAGCCGCCGCTGCGTCCTCAGTGGTCACACCGGCAGCGATCAACCGCCAGAATGCACGCTGCACCGACCGCGATGGCTCCGGCCGCCCCGGTGACCGCATCGCCGGCCGTAGTGCCAGATCCGCTGCCCACTGCCGACGACTCGTCGCCGGCACATCCGCCATCGCACGCCGCTGTCGCGCCACCACACACCTCCATGCTCAAGGTGTTGCGACGACCGCCTGATTCCGCCTTGCACGCCTCGGTCGGAGTGGTGGACCAGGCCGGTGGTGTCCTGCCCGGCCCGTCGGCGGGCCCACAAGCCCATCTCGAGCGCGTCGAGGGCGAGGCCGGTGCGCAGGCTGGTGGAGACCTGCCAGCCCACGATCCTGCGGGAGTAGACGTCGAGGATGAACGCGGCGTAGACCCAGCCGCTGTAGGTGCGGATGTAGGTCAGGTCGGCCACCCACAGCTGGTTCGGCGCGGTGGCGACGAACTGGCGGTTGACTGTGTCGGCCGGCCGCGGGGTCTCCGCACCCTCGCCGATGGTGGTCTTGCGGGTCTTCTCCCGCGGGATCCCGCGCAGCCCGGCGGCTCGCATCAGCCGCTCCACGGTGCAGCGGGCCACGATCGTGCCTTCCCGCTTGAGTTCGTTCCAGACTTTGCGGGCGCCGTAGACGCCCAGGTTCTCGGTATGCACTCTGGTGATCTCCTCGGTCAGCTCGGCGTCCCGCCGCTCACGCGCGGACGGGATGCGGTTCTTGGTGGCGTAATAGGTGCTCGGGGCGATCTGTACGCCTGCCTCCCGCAGGACAGCACAAATCGGCTCGACCCCGAGCTCACGACCCTCGACGAGCCGGTCACGATGGGTGTCGATGTAGTCGACGACCACCGCGACCGGCACCTGCCGGGCCGGAGCCGGCTCGGCTACTTGATCTTGCGGTCGAGCTCCGCCGCCGCGAAAAACGCGGCAGACGTCCGGAGAATCTCGTTCGCTCGGCGCAGTTCGCGGACCTCACGTTCCAGCTCCACGATCCGGCCTGCCTCGTCGCTGGAGGTGCCCGGCCGTAGACCGCCGTCGATCTCGGCCTGCCGGACCCAGGTCCGCAAAGCTTCCGGGTGGATCCCCAGCTGGTCAGCGACCCGCTTGATCGCCCCCGTGCTCGTCGACGGATCCCGACGGGCATCCAGCGCCATCCGGGTCGCCCGCTCCCTCAACTCGTCGCTGTACTTCTTCGGTGCTACCACGACTCTCATCCTTCCTGGAATGAGAGCCTCCACCTGACCCGGTGCGATTCACCCTCGAGCGGCCCACGGAGCGTTCCTGATCGTGCAATGGGATCCGCCTGGAGGAAAGGGCCGAGCGCTCGTTGGGTCCATCAGCCCGCCCTCACGGATCAGCGACAGTTGCGGTTCGGTGCGGAACGGTCGCTACTGTGCCGGTATGCGGGCAGCGGTCCAGACCAGGTACGGCCCACCCGACGTGGTCCAGATCGCTGAGGTGGAGAAGCCGACGATCAAGGTCAACGAGGTGCTCGTCCAGGTTCATGCCACGACGGTGAATCGGACGGATTGCGCGTGCCGGGCGGCTAAGCCCTTCTTCATGAGACTGTTCACCGGGCTCATCAGGCCACGGGCGATGGTCTTGGGGAATGAGTATGCCGGGGTGGTCGAGGCGGTCGGTAGTGGCGTCACGGCGTTCTCGGTCGGCGAGAAGGTGTTCGGATACAACGAAGGGCCGTTCGGCGCTCATGCCCAGTACCTGGCGGTTCCGGATGACGGGTCGCTGACGACCATGCCGGCGAACGTGACCTATGAGGAGGCCGCTCCCAGCACCGAGGGCGCGCATTATGCCCTCGCGCACATTCGAGGGGCGAAGATCACCAGGGGGCAGGACGTCCTCGTCTACGGCGCAACGGGAGCGATCGGCTCGGCGTCGGTGCAGTTGTTGAAGGGTCTCGGTGTCAACGTGACGGCAGTCTGCGGCACCGACAGCATGGACCTGGTCACGGGCCTGGGCGCTGACCGGGTCGTCGACTACACCGCCACGGATTTCACCCAGGACGATCAGACCTACGACGTGGTGTTGGACTCGGTGGGCAAGAGCTCCTTCAGCCAATGCCGGCGGCTGCTGAAACCGACGGGGATCTACATTTCTTCCGAGCTCGGTCCTCGCGCAGAGAATCCGTTCCTGGCGCTCATCGCTCCGCTTCAGCGCGGACAAAGGGTCATGTTCCCGATCCCGAAGCATGACCAGTTGATGATCGGCTACTTCAGGGAGCTGATCGAGTCTGCACAGTTCAAGCCGGTGATCGACAGAACGTATCCGCTGGACCGGATCGTCGAGGCCTACCGGTACGTCGAAGCCGGGCAGAAGATCGGCAACGTCGTGATCACCGTCGATCATTCTCACTAGCGTTGGCCGTTCAGGGCATACCCAGGCCGCACGTCGCCACCGCGGCGTGGAGCAGCTGACCGTCAACCGAGCTGCAGTGCCTGGCCGGGGCCTCGGGTCCCGGCCGAAGACAACGTTCTGCACCGCCTCCAAGGGTCGGCCAGCCTCAGCGTCATCGCCGCCGACCTCTTCGTCTCGCCCAACACCGTGAAAACCCATGCCCAGGCCGTCTACCGCAAGCTCGGCGCCACCACCCGATCCCAAGCGGTGCGGATCGGGCGCCGCCGATCACTCATCTGACAGCGACGTTGCCGCCGCCGGCTCGCCGAGGCGCGCACCGCGGCCCTAGGGACTGTCCAACATCTCACGGCCAGCTGCGGCCCCAGAAGTTCGGGATCGCCAAATGGGTGCCGGGGCACGTTCTCCACGACGTCGACCGCCGCCTCGGTGCAGTCGGTTGAACGTCTCGTCCACCGCTCACAGCCGAAACAGGCGAAGTCGTGGTCCTGCCCAACTGGTTTCACGATGTGGCCGAGGGGAATCTGGATCGCCGCTTGAGCCACCCGAACGAGGCGGCCAGCGGTCTGGGTGGCCAAATCAGACTGTCACGGCCACGGCTATTGCGACCGACGGGTTCCATCCACCGCGGCCACCTCGGTCGCTACCACGACGGCCCCGGCCGCTACTCCAACGATGAAATGATCAACGCGACGCGCCGCCGCCACGGCGCCAGTTGATCGGATCCGACCGTGATGCCAAGGACTGCGATCGCGAAGAACAATGGTGCCACCTCAAAGGTCAGGCCAGGTTGTCCCCGACCGGCGAGGATCCACAAGCTCTTAACGAGCCACGCGAGCCCCCCGAGGACTGCCGCCACTGCTGCAATCCCATAAGCGGATCGGGCGTCATCTTGTGATCGTGACAGAGGGACTTCACGTCGGGAATGGCTGTCGTGGTCCTTACGGGCGGACCGCAGGGTGAGACCAACCTCAGGGATGTCCGCAAGCATCGTCCATCCTGCGGGCGCTAGTCGTCGCCGTATGCGGACGCCTATCAGGTGCTGTTTGAGAATGACCGTGTCCGCGTCCTGCGCTACCACGATCACCCTCACCACCGAACTACCGTGCACGCTCACCCAGACAGCGTCATGGTTACGCTTTCGTCGTTCCGACGCCGGCTGGGAGTCGGCGGACGGGAGGTTGACGTCCAGCTGACAGCCGGGGAGGCCCGATGGCTTGACGCCCAGGAGCACCACGGCGAGAACATCGGGGACACGGATACCCGGGCCATCTTCGTCGAGCTCAAGGACAGGGGCCCGATGACAGCAACGGGGGGCGGGGAATCACCTCTAGGGCCGCGGCCAGGGGGTTGACCGCGGCGGTTGCGCAGCTTCGAAGCGTCGATGTCAGCCGGCGCGAACGATCATCACGTTGCAGTGGGCATGCTCCGAGACCTTGCTCGACACGCTCCCCAGCAGGTAACGCTGAATGCCCGTCAGCCCACGGCTGCCGACAACGATGAGGTCTGCATGCTCCTGGTTCGCAACCTCGATGATGACTTCAGCCGGGTGGCCCTGGCGGGCATGGGTCTCCACCTCGACGCCCTTGCTCAGCGCGTCGCGTGCGGCGCGCTTTACCACCGACTCGGCGACCTCGCGCAAGTTGACGGTCTCGGTGTGCGGCGCACCCCCGGTGCGGCCCGTATCGATCATGCCCTTGGGGTCGTTGGTCCAGACTGTTGTCTCTTGCACGATCTGTGGATCGTGATACGCGGTCACCAGGTGGAGTCGCGCGCCCTCGCGGCTTGCCAGGTCGGTCGCCTGCCGGACGGCTTCGGCGGCCGGTTCGGAACCATCGGTCCCCACGACGATCGAGCGAGCCATGTGTCCTCCGCTCTCCCCATTGCGCCATGGGAGGCATTCTCTCGACAGCTAGTCGAACCAGATTGGCCACCGAATTCGGACGCTATCGTCTTCCACCGGCCGAGTCCAGCGCTTGCCTGTTCAGACGATTCGGTGGCGAGAACGGCAGGAGGCCTGGTTCGACCTGAGCTGGAAACCAAGCGATCTCTGGCTGTGGAGCGGGTGACGAGAATCGAACTCGCATGACCAGCTTGGAAGTAATCCGCCAAGCGTGCAGCGACGTCCGCCACCGTCCAGGTCGGGACCGTGGAAGCACTGTGATTGACCGAACTCGACCCCGGCGTGTGGCCAGCGTGTGGCCCGGAACCGGGGTGCTGTTCGATTTTTTCAAGCATTCGAGACTGTTCGCTGCCCCACATGCGGACCCCTGACCGGAGCGGGTTCAACCGAAAGGCTCTCGGTGCTCAGCCGAGATCGATCTCGCTCGGTCTTGATGGTTGACTTGTTACCGTTCGCTGGAGTAGCGGGTGAGCAGCCCGGATGTGGGGAGACGAGCCGTGACGTGCACCGTCCGTGGTGCGTGCGAGTCCGGTTACGGTCGGCTGGCCGACCTGCTGGCGGAGCGGTTGGAGGCGGGACGCGAGGTCGGCGCCAGTATCGGTGTGTACCGAGATGGTCAGCCGGTGGTCGAGATCTGGGGCGGACACACCGACCGGAACCGGCGGCGGCCCTGGACAGGCAATACGGTGACGCCGCTGGCGTCAACCACCAAGGCGCTGGCGACGGCGGCCGTCTTGCTGCTGGTCGACCGTGGGCACCTTGACCTCGACCGGCCGATCGCGGACTACTGGCCAGCGTTCGCTACGGCCGGAAAAGGGGAGATTACGACCGCTCTAGTGCTGGCTCACCGCTCTGGTGTCCCCGCTCTGGACACAGCGATCAGCAATGACGACGCTGCCGAGCTCGACCCGATCCTACGGGCCATCGAAGCTCAGCGGCCAGCATGGCCACCCGGATCCAGGCACGGCTACCATGCAATGACGTACGGCTTCATCCTCAGCGGCATCGTCCGCGTGATCACCGGCCGAACCATCGGGCAGTACTTTGCTGACGAGATCGCGCGCCCCTGGCATCTGGACCTGCATCTGGGGCTAGCAGCGGACGAGCACGATCGAGTGGCGCCCATGATCGGACCCACCGGACGCGATGCTGTCCGAGCCCTCCTGACTCCGATGTGGTTGCCGTACTCTGTCCGGCTGTTGTGCAAGAAGTCCCTGACATACCGCGCAACCTTCGGTGGGTCCGCCGCTGGTTTCAACGACACCGCCGAGCTCACCCGCTACGAGGTGGAAGACCCTTCAGCCGGCGGCGTCGGAACAGGCCCGGCGCTGGCTCGCCTGTTCGCCGCCCTTGGCGGCCCGGTCGGCGGCACCCGATTGGTCAGCGCGGACCTGATGAACAGAGCTCGGATCTCGCACGCTTCCGGACGCGATCAGGTTCTGCGGATGCGGACCGACTGGGGACTCGGCTTCGCCCTCCCGGGCGGACCGATGGTTCCAGCTTTCGGAGTCCCGGGCGTGTTCGGCCACACCGGCGCCAGCGGATCTATCGGCTTCGCCGATCCCGACCACCAACTCGCCTTCGGCTACACCCCGAACTACTGGGGGGAGCTCTCCGGCCGCGGCCGCACCACTTTCCGCTTCACCGCCTACGTCGAAGCGGCCTACGCAGCCGCTGGCATTCGACGCTGGCCTGCCCAGGAAACCTGGTGATCTTTTGGCAAAAGGCAACTACTACTCAATGTCTTCACAAGCCGTCGGTCAGACGGCACAATCGGCGTGCCGCAAACGCTCGTCGCGGTCGGCCAACTGGGCCTGAGGACCGTCGGCCGACGCATGACCTACTCCCGCAGGTGGTGTGCATCTTCCGGTCGCTGAGCTATCAGGCAACGCCCCCGGTCCTGTGTCATAGCTCGATTCCCTAGGCCCCGCCCGCATCAAAGCCCGGTGAAGGGGGGCGGATTCTACGAAGAAACTAGCTAGTGATCTGACGATTGGCGGTGAGCCGACCCATGTGGGACGCCCGCTACGCCTCTATCGTCCGGTGATCATCGGGCATCAACAAGAGATCGAGACGGTGCCACAGCGCGTGGCACGCGCCGCGCTTCAATGGGCGAAATGGGAGCCAACGGGACTCATTTTCACGCTCAGACCGGCCGAACGAGGCAAGGTGAGCGTGGTCTGTTTCCGGTTCAAATCCCCCCTCGCGCACTCGATTCGACTCAGACCGACCGCCGTCCCGAGATGGCGACCGTCCGTTGAGATTCGGTCACCCCTCGATCCCGGTGGCCTCCGTTATGAGCCAGCGCCGATCGCCGCATCGTCGTTGTCCCGCGCGGAGGGCGCGCGGCGCCACCGATCGCGGCTGGCCACGATGGCAATGACCACGACCACAGCGCACAGTGCGGTCAGGATCCAGTACATCCGCACCCGATCAGCTCCGGCGAACAGCGGTACGAAGAACTCGCCCGCGCCGTTGAGGGAGGCGTGGAGGAGGAAGGCGATCAGGACACTGCCCTCCGTGCGGAGGTAGATCGCGGTGAATACGAAGCTCAGGGTGAAGATCAGCACCGCATCGGGCCAGGGAATGAAGCCGACCAGGAACAGCGGGAGGTGCCAGACCGCCCAGAGCACGCCTAGCACAGCGCTGGCCACCAGCGCGGAGTGCCGGCGCAGCAACAGGGGCAGCGCATACCCGCGCCAACCGGGTTCCTCGAAGGCACCGCCGAAGGGATTGATCAGGAAGATCAGCGTCGAAGTGATGATCAACGACCAGCCGGCGAGCTGGTCCGGGGAGGGTGGCGCCGCCCCGAGCAGGACATTCACGTACGCGGCGATCGCCCATCCGGCTACCGGAGCGAGCAGCGCGACGACGTACCAACCCACACCCACCCGCCAGCGGATCAGGCGGCGGAAGTACGCGCGCAACCCGGTCCTTCCCCCGACCACGGCTACGGTGATGATCGCCGCCAGGAAGGGGCCGCAGGCCAGCAGCGGCGCCGGGAACACCCCCAGCGCAAAGGGAATGACGGGAAGCCAGGACAGGACCAGAGTCAGGACGGTGAACGTCAGCAGTGGGTGACGGGCGAGGCCCGATCCTGCCCGTGCGTCGCCGCCGAGATCCTCGGTGGCCGGAAGGCCGGTAGGCCCGTGCCGCTTGTTGAAAGCCATGACGCACTCCCTCGATGAATGGACCGTTCCCTTCACCCTGGCGGGCGTGGCGCGGATGCGCATGGTGGCTGACCCGTTAACCGGTAGGCCGGTTTTCTTCCGTCTGCCCAGGTCAGCCGGCAGAGCAGAGACGCCGGCAACGCTTCGCTGGAGGGAGCCGGGTCAGCGGGATCCGTGTTGATACATCACCCGGTGGCGCTAGCGTGACCGAATGCTGCTCGCACATGAGGTCGTGGGATCCGGGCCGCCGGTGGTCCTGCTCCATTCCGGAGTCACCGACCGCCGGATGTGGGACCCAGTGGTTCCGCACCTGTCCGACCAGTTCCGCATCATCCGACCCGACTTCCGTGGCTACGGGGAGAGCAGCCTGCCACCCGACCCGTACACCGACGCCGACGACGTGGCCGCCTTGCTCGACCAGCTGGGCGTGGCCGATGTCGGTGTGGTCGGCTCGTCCCTCGGCGGGCGGATCGCGCTCGAACTCGCCATGCGCCATCCCGATCGGGTACGCGAACTCGTCCTGCTGTGCCCGGCGTACCGCGGGGTCCCTCCGACGGCCGCGACCGAGGAGTTCGACGAGCAGGAGGAACGCCTGATCGAGGCGGGCGACATCGAAGGGGCCGTACGGTTGAACGTCGATACGTGGCTCGGACCGGACGCTTCGGAGGCGACCCGGGCGCGGATGGGCGAGATGCAGCGGCACGCCCTGACTGTGCACGTGGCGGCCGATGCCGCCGGACGGTACCCCGAACGGGCGGTGGTCGACGTGCTACCGGGCGACGTGCACGTCCCTACGGTGGTGGTGACCGGGGGCTACGATCTCGACTTCTTCCAGACCGTGGGTCGCACGCTCGCGGCGGAGATTCCGGGGGCCGACCTCGTCGAGCTGTCGTGGGCCGGTCACCTGCCGTCCCTGGAGCGGCCGGACGCGGTGGTCGCTCTCCTCCTCGACGTGCTGCGCAACGATCCCGATGTTCACGCGCCCTGAGCTCAGTGGTCACCGCTTTGCAGGGCCGACCGCAAAAGGCGGGCCAGTGCAGCACGTTCGGATGCGGGAAGGTAAGAGAGTTGATCGGGAGGGGCGAGGAGTTCGTTCTGTACGGTCTGTAACGCCTCTCGCCCCTTCGGCGTCAGCGCAACCGTCTTGACTCGACGGTCGGCCGGCGCGGGCTGGCGTTCTGCGTATCCGGCTCGCTCGAGGTCGTCGACCATGGCGGTGACGTAGGAGGCGTCGCAGTTCATCGCGACGGCCAGATCGCGCATCGGCCGGGGTTCGTCGGGATCGATCGCGAGCAGGGCGCGCAGGCCGGCTTGCGAAATGCCGAGCTTCGCTGCGACCTCGGGCCAGCGCATCCGCTGGTCCAGGACCAGCTCCATCAACATCTGCCACGCCACCCTGAGTTCGTCGTCGGCGGGAAGATCTTTCGCCTCAGGACCCACGGGACGATAGCCTACCGGAAGGTTGAGTGAGCTAACTAGTTGACAAATTGCAACTATTGACTCAACCTAAGTGTTGTGTCGGAGAACGTCAGATCGCCGCAGCCTCTGAGCAGATCCCGGGTTGGTCTTCTGACCACGTATCGGCGGAACGGCGAGCCGGTGGCCACGCCGGTGAGCATCGCCGCACGCGCCGAGGGCATCTACTTCGTGACATCCGCGACCAGCGGCAAGGCGCGGCGATTGGCAATCCGTCCGGCCGTGACTCTGGCTCCGGCCACGGTCCGCGGCATAGCGACCGGGCCCGCGACCCCGGGCCAGGCCCGCCTGATCAGCCAGGACGACCGCAGGCTTGCCCGGCTGCTGCAACCAGGGAGCCCGCTGTTCTGGAGCTTTCTGTACTACCGGATGCGCGGTCACCAGATGCAGGTGTACGAGGTCCGCTTCGCCGAAGTGGAGGAGTGCCCCTTCCAGCACACCGTCCCCACGGTGAGCATCGCGCGCGTCTATCGGGCCGTCCAGGTGACCGCCCGGACGTCGGCACTGCTCTTCGCTGCGGCGCAGGCAGCGTCAGCCCTCGGACCGCGGACCGGCAGAGCGCCGCGCCGTCTCTACCTGGCCTTCATGGCGGCGCACGCGGTCCACTTCACCGTCGTCGCGCGGTACGCAGCCCTCAACAACGGCCGCGACCTGTTCCCGGGCGGGCGGAGCCTGCACGACGTCGGTGGCTGGGCCACGGTGGCTGGCATCTACACCTTCTTCGCCGGCCTGGCCGTCACCGGTTGGGCCACCGGTACGCCACGCGCGGCCAGCCAGCGCGCGATGCGAATCGTCGGGCAGACGGCAACCTGGGTCATGGCCGGAATGTTCGTCGAGGTCTATCTGGGTCAGCTCCCACGATCCCGGTGGTACGCGGTGCCCGCCATCGCAGTGGTCGGGGCCGTCACGGCCAAGGTGGTGGGCGAGCGCCTACGCCAGCGGCGCCACCCAAGCAGCGTCGGACGATGACCGACTCAGTACGACTGCCGCGGCTCGGCGATGCGTTGACCTCGCGTCGACGATCGATCAGAGCACGATCGGATCGTGCGGGCACACCCATCGACTGCGTTGTGGTCGGCGCCGGCCCGGCAGGTTTGGCCGCCAGCGTGGCGCTCAGCGGCCGCCAGAGTCGACCATCTGGTCGTCGAGCGGAACCGGGTCGGGCACAGCTGGCGCACCCAACGGTGGGACTCGCTCCGGCTCAACAATCCAGGCTGGCTGAATCCGATGCTCGGCCCCCAGCCGAGCGATTCCTACCTCTCCGCCCGCGAGGTCGTCGCCCGGCTGGAACGGTTGGCAGCCCGCTGCCCGGTCCGCGAACAGGTGGAGGTCGTCAGTGGCGCAGCGGCATCGAGACCGCTGGGTCCTGCACACCGGCGACAGCGACATCGTCGCCCGTACGCTCGTGGTCGCCAGCGGTGGGGAGAACGTGCCCCGAACCCCTCGCCTGTCCCGCGCGGTACCGGGGACCATCGTGCAGCTGCACGGGGCCGCTTATCGATCACCCGCGCAGCTGCCACCGGGTGGTGTCGTCGTGGTTGGCAGCGCGCAGTCCGGCTATCAGATCGCTGAGGAGCTTCTCGCGGCCGGACGCCGGGTAGTGGTGGCCACCAGCCCGGTTGGGCGGGCGCCCGGCCGGCACCGCGGCCGGGACACGGTGGAGTGGCTGTACGACTGCGGCTTCTTCGACCAGCGACCTCAGGACCTGGCCGACCCCGGCGTGATGACTGCGGCTCAACCGCTACTGGCACCCGGCGGCCGCAGCGCGAGTCTGCAACGGCTCGTCCGATCCGGGGCCGTCGTCACTGGGCGGCTGATCGCCGTGGGCGGGAACGAGCTGCGCTTCGACGGCAGCGGACCCGCGAACGTGGCGGCCGCCGACCGCTACGCCACCGCTATCCGGGTGATGCTCGATCGACTCATCCCACCCTCGGCACGCTCGGTCCAGGCAGCACCCGACGAGGCCGACATTCCGGTACGACTCGATCCGCCGACGCCAGTGCACCTCGGGCGAGGCTTCGATGTGGTGGTCTGGGCCACCGGCTACGTCGGTGACTTCTCCTGGCTGACCGCCGACCTCCTCGACGCCGCCGGCGCCCCCCTGCGCACCGGCCCGGCGGGGGTCGTACCGGGTCTGTGGTATCTCGGCCTGCGCTGGCTGACCCGCCGAAGCTCCGGCAACTTCCTCGGCTTTCCCCCCGACGCCGCCACCGTGGCCGGCGCGGTTTACGCATACCTCTCGGGCCGGAGGTGCCTGACATGAGACAAGACCTTGGAGATCGCGCCGTCGTACTCGGTGGGAGCATGGCCGGGCTGCTTGCGGCCCGGGTGCTGGCGGAGCGTTTCACGACCGTCGTCGTGGTCGAGCGCGACCGACTGCCGAATGCTCCGGAGCCGCGTCGCGGCGTTCCGCAGGGCAAGCACATCCACGGACTGCTGGCCGGCGGTCAGCAGGCCGTCGAGCAGCTGCTGCCCGGCCTGACTGAAGACCTGGCTGCCGACGGGGTGCCGGTCGGTGACCCGCTGGCCGACGTCCGGCTCCGGATCAACGGCCACCGTTTCCGGCAGGCGCACAGCGGCTTGATCTTGGTCAGCGCGAGCCGTGATGTGCTCGAGCATCATGTCCGGCGCCGGGTCCGGGCGCTGCCGAACGTCGCTCTCAACGATCGGTGCGACGTCGTCGGTCTGGCCGAGGCGGAGGGGAGGATCACTGGTGTCCGAGTGTTGCGGCGTGCCGATGACAGCGTCGAGGAACTCCTCGACGCGGACCTGGTCGTGGACGCCACCGGCCGCGGGTCCCGGCTACCGGTCTGGCTGTCGGACCTCGGGTTTCCCGCACCGCCCGAGGACCAGCTCAGCGTCGACCTCGGCTACACCACGCGGCGTTACCGGCTGCCGCCGGACGCACTCGACGGCGACCTTGGCCTCCTGCAGGCCCCGACCCCCGCTCATCGGAGGGGTGCGGCGCTGGCTCGGCTGGAGCACGGAGTCTGGATGCTGACCTTGATCGGCATCGGCGGAGACCACCCGCCGGCCCGCATCGACGACTTCGACCGGTTCGCCGCATCGGTAGGATCAGACGAGCTCTCCTCGCTGATCCGCGCAGCCGAGCCGATTGATGCGCCGGTTGCATTCCGCTTTCCGGCGAGCACGCGCCGCTACTACGAGCGAACCCAACTCCCCGACAACCTGGTGCTGCTCGGTGACAGCTTGTGCAGCTTGAACCCCGTCTACGGCCAGGGCATGACCGTCGCGGCCCTCGAGGCGCTGGCTCTCGCTCGGCAGCTTTCGGGCGCGCGGATGCCGCCAAGCCGCGCGATGATGCGCGAAGTGGCCAAGATCGTGGATGTGCCCTGGCAGCTGGCGGGCGCCGTCGATCGTGCCTTGCTGCCGTCGGCCCAACCCCAGGCCCTCCGCGACCGGCTCGCCGCTGCCCACGTCGACCGCGTACAGGCGGCCGCCGAGGACGACCCCGTGGCCGGCCGAGCCTTTCTGCGGGTGTCCGGGCTGATCGATCCACCCTCGGCGCTCATCCGGCCGAGGCTGATGTGGCGCAGTCTCCTTCGCCGGCCTTCTGCGGCTGGGGCTGGTTCCCCCGCGTCCGCCGAAATGTCGGCCGACCTGAGCCGGGGGAGCTAGCCGTGTCTGTTTTCACCCTGGGCGTCGTGCTGGCGGCTGCCCTGCTCCGACCGGTGCTGGCCCTCGTCGGCGCGGTGCTCGCTGCTCGCCTCCTATGGCGTCGGTATGGCAGGAGCTAGGGCTGAGACCAAGGAGAAGTAGCAGATGGCCCCGATTAGGGAGTGTTCGAGGTGGATTTGCTACTTCTCGCTAGGCGCGGGCAGCCGTGGTGGACGCGGGCCGGTCAGCACGGTCGCTTTCTGGCGATGTGTAGGACGGCGCCCCACCCGCGGCGCACGTGCCCACTCGCGCGGGTCGCCAATCGTTTCCGGATCTCGGCGAACAGAATCTGGCGACTTTCGGCCTCCATGGCGATGTGATTGGAGAACGTCCGGAGGAGGTCGATGTAGGTCTCGGCGTCGTAGTCGACAGTCCAGTCGAAGTGTTGGACAGTCACGACATCGAACAGGCCAGAAGCTTCGATCTCGCTCGTCTGTTCAAGGAGCTCGCCAGGGGCGGGGCGTGGCGCATCGTCGGGCAGGCCTTGCCCGATGGCGTCGTACACCGCCTGGATCTCGTCGAAGAAGGGATCCCCGTCGGGGGGGAAGACATGCGAGGCGCTCCAGAAGGCCAAGCGTCCGTCGGGCCGCAGGGCACGTGCGGCGAGCTCGTATCGCAATTGGGGGTCGATCCAGTGCCAGGCGGTCGCGGCGACAACTGCCGCATACTGTCCGGCCGGGCCTTGCCAATCCTCGAATCGCACGTTGACCACATCGACCGAGTAGTCGGCCAGGTTCTTGCGTGCTTGAGCCGCGAGAGCAACTCCGGGCTCGAGCGCGGTGACCTGCAGCCCGCGGCGGGCCAGCGGCAGAGTCGCCTTGCCCGGACCTGCACCAATCTCCAGCACTCGGTCACCGGGTTGAAGGCGGGCGTCCGCAGTGAGTCGATCGAACAGCTCGTCGGGGTACTCGGGCCGAGCATCCTGATAGAGCTCGGCAGCTTGATCGAACGTCGTCCGCAGCCGTTCTCGGTCGTCCACAGCCTCAACGCTCTCACCGCAGTCCGAGGTGGCGTGACTCGGCACGCGCAAGCCGGCCTTGTCGGGGCAACGCTTCGCCTTCGAGTATTGGTCACCACCGCAAGCCGCCCCTTAAGCGGATCGGGGACTGGAATGGGTTGGCGGATCACCACCTCTCACGGCACCGTGGCTGTGTGCAGAACCACGACCTGATCACGTCGGCCGCTGAGCGGCTGCGACCTCGCGAGTACGACGGCAGACTCTTCGGTGACGTGGCCTCCAGCCTCGTGACGGTCCAAGGCAACCTCTATCGAGGGGTGTGCCTCGACACCAGCAGCGGCACCGGCTTCTGCGCCGAACACTCAGCGATCGCCGCCATGGTGACTGCCGGTGAGTACGAGATTGCTCGGATAGTGGCGGTCTGGCGAAGCCCCGAGGGTGAGCTGTTCGTGCTTCCTCCGTGCGGTCGGTGCCGCGAGTTCATCCGTCAGATCCACGTGAACAATCTGCAGACGGAAGTCGTGCTCGCTGTCGACCGCCACGCCCAACTTGTCGATCTGCTTCCCGAGTCGGCTTGGCCAACCGACGCCGTGCCGGGAGAGAAGCGTCGCGGGACTGTTTCGTAGGCGGACCGCCTCAGGGCGGCGCTTGAGTGTGACCGGTGGCTTTGGACGGGAGCCGTGAGGCGTTGCGGAGGCGAATGCCACTGAAGCCAACGGTAGTTGCGATGACGGCCTCCCACCACGGCCAGAGGTCCGTGGCAAGTCGCAACTCGATCCCGGCCTGTTCGTGAAGAGCCAGGAGATCACCGACGGGTTCAGCTGGGCCCAATGGTCGAACCGGTTGTTGAGCAACAAACGCGTGCGGGTCGTGGTCGTTCCCGTACGGGGTGAACTCCGCCGCGTCGAACCGGTAGGCGAAGAGGTGGATGGTCTGCATCCGGTGCAACCACGCGTACTCGATCATGTGGACGCGCCGAGAGTAACGACCGAGGATGCGCATCCGGTCAGCCTTCGTTGTGGTGCTGGTGACCCAAGCCATGGCTCGCGGGCATTGGCGCGGGAACCAGTAGCTGGGTGCGTGGGCAGCGTCGACCGCCCAGACGTACGCGGTGGGCTCTGCAGCAGTCCGGGCGATGTGCGGTAGGAACTCGTCGATATCCGGGTCCTCGGAGAAGTGGAGGACCTCCCCGTCTCGAGGACGCATGATCATCAGCGTAAGCGGGATTTGTCCGCGGACCGCAAGCGCTCGGTCCTGTGGCACGGCCCTCTACGTAGGTGGACGCTGACCGAGAACTGGATTAGTAGCCGTCGTCTCTGCCCAACGAGCGGCGCACTCCATCAGCAGCAGCTAGGCCGGAGCCTTGATCCTTCCGTAGCTGGCCAGATCCGGCGCAACGACAGCGACCGCACGCTTGAAGTCTGACCAGACCTGCACCTTGTCCGGGTTGGCCGCGAGGTAGTCGCGGAACAGCCGAGCCAGCCGGGTCGGCGCAGCACCGTCCACCCGCGCGTGGATGTTGTAGTTCGGTCCAGCGACGGGCGGCGCGAACACCATCTTCGGCCCTCTCGTCCGGTCAACTGATTAGGGTCGGCTCCATGACGGCCGACCAACGCCTCCTGCTGGATTCAGCGTTGGCAGCGGCGTCGGCGATGGTGGGAGTGACCCTCGCCGAGGTCGGTGAGCCCTTTCCGAGCGGGGACCGAGCGGCCGTAGTCCGCGCGAGGCGTTCCGACAGCGGGCAGACCGTCATCGTCAAGGTGTACGACCCCAACCGAGCAGGAGACGGCTGGGCGCGGGAGGCGGCCGCGTTGACCGCCTTGGTCGATCTGCACACGAAAGCCCCTGAGGTGGTTGCCGTGGTGGCGTCGCCTCCGGTGGTGGTGATGGAAGACCTCGGTGCCGGCGACTCTGTCGCAACGGTTCTTCTCGGCCTAGATCACGAGGCTGCGACGCAGGCAGTGGTGGAGTGGGCGGAGGCGCTGGCCGATCTCCACGCAGCCACATGGAACAACGTCAGCGGATTCGTGGCGGCGTTGAGCGAGTTGAGCGAGTTGGGCAAGCTGGCCGGATCGGTGCCGGTTGCTCCCGATGCGCTACTGGGTGTGCTTGCTGACGGCATCGAGCGGCTGCGGCGGGCGGCCGACACGGTCGGGGTCGAAGTCAGCGATCAGGTCGGAAGCGAGATCCTGAGAGTCGCCGCTCAGCTCGGGGACGACGTCCGGGTGGTGTCACCTTTCGACGCCTGTCCAGACAACAATCTCCGGACCGCTTCCGGTCTTCGCCTGTTCGACTTCGAGGGTGCGACGGTGGCGCACCCGGCTTGGGACGTCGCCTATCTCCGCGTCCCGTGGCCGTCGTGCTGGTGCGCGTGGCGGTTGCCGGACGAGACCGCCAAGCGGGCTCAGCAGGCCTGGCGGGATCGGCTCGCCGTTGGCCTTGCCGGGCGCGGGCATGATCTCAACCGGCCGGCGATGGATGCTGCCGTCAAGCTGGCCTCTCTGGTCTGGTGTCTGATCACGGTTGGCTGGTTCTGGCCAGGCGCCGAGGCTGGCCGTCGCGTCGGCGGCGCGGGCCCCGCCGCGCCCCGGCTGCGGGGGGTAGTCCAGCACCGACTCGAGCTTGTTGCCATGTCCGACGTACCCGAACTTGCGTCCACCCGTGACCTGGCGCATCGACTCAGCGCCGCCCTGACCACTCGCTGGCGGCCCGAACCGCTACCGCTCGCCCCGGCCTTCCGGCGAAGCCGAACCTGATCGCGGCGAGGGTCTCTCCGCGGCCATCTGGCGCCTGAATGACCGCAGGGCCCCTTGTGGCCCAGCGACAGTCTGGTGCGTCAACGCAGCCAGTAGTCCTCCGGACGACGGCCGGGCCGGAAGCCGAAGTGTTCAGCCATCGCCATCGCCTCGAAGAAGTTTCTGGCCAGCCACTCCGGGGCGTGCGCGTCGCTGGCGAAGGTGATCGCTCGGCCCCCCTCCTCGCGCCACCACTGCGGAATCCATGGTCGGAGTTGACCACCGATGTTCAGCTCCAGAACCCTCTCGCTTGCGGCGATGCTGCGGAGGGCTCCGCGGAAGTCATCCTCGAAGTCCCGCGGGTTGAACGGCCCTAGCGCATGGGTGGGCCGATAGCGCACCGCGTAGTCGATATGCGTGAACACCGCGAACGCGTCCGAGCCGGCCATCATGCGCGGGACCTCGGCGAGATACTCCCGGACCACGCGGTCGGCCGGCCAGCGTCGATAGAGCGTGACCGGCTCGGAGCGGACCGCGTCCGGTTCGTCGGTGATCGGCAGCGTGTGCAGGGAACCGTTCACCCGATCCAGCGCCGACAGATCGAGAAGCGTACGGGCCTTGGCTTCGTCGAGGTGCGGCTGGCCGAACTCGACACCGGACAGAATCCGGAGCTCAGGAAACTGGGCTCGGCACCGGTCAAGGCTGTCCAGGTAGCCAGACACATCGAGCGGTTCTGGCGTGAACACTCCCGTGTCGTCCAGCAAGGGCCGGAGGTGATCGAGAAGATCCTCCGGCTCGATTGCCCACCCGGTGAGGTCCAGGTGCTCGGTGAAGGCCAGAGACGGCAGACCGATAGCGAGCGCCCGCCGGCACATCGCCTCCATCCGCCCGGCCGCGCCCGAACCGGGACCTCCGGTGTCCCACGACCACTCACTGTGCACGTGACCGTCGCCAGCAAGCTGCATCACTCCATCCCCCCAACGGCAGCTTCCCTAGCTGACGGGTTGGCGAGTCTCCCGAGCTCTAGTCTGTGCCCGTGGCGCGGGTGCTCGTGACGGGGATGTCGGGCACGGGGAAGACCAGCGTGCTCGATGAACTGCACCGGCGTGGCCACCGAACAGTCGACACCGACGACGGAGGGTGGGTGTTGGCCAACGGGGACTGGGACGTCGACCGCATGGAAGACCTGCTCGCTGGGCAGGCCGATCTCGTGGTCGCCGGCACGGTCGCCAACCAGGGTCAGTTCTACGACCGCTTCGATCACGTGGTGCTGCTCAGTGCCCCGACCGAGGTGATCCTCGAGCGGGTGACCCGACGGACCAATCCGTACGGTCGAACCGCGGAGCAGCGGGCCGAGATCCTGGGTTATCTGGAGACGGTCGAGCCCCTCCTGCGGCGTACCGCAACACTCGAGCTCGACGGATGCCGACCGGTTGCAGAGCTAGCGGCCACCATCGAAGGCCTTCTGCGACGCGACCCGGATCACTCTTGATCGCCTATCGACTGGTCAGCTGAGAGTCGCTCGTCGACGCGGTGCTGCTGGCGTACGTTCAGTCGCGTGAACGAGTTCTGCGGGGCATGAGCGTGGACTACCGAGACATCCCCATTGCCGACTGCCGGCAGGGGACCGAGGGCGAGGTGCTGCTGTTCGCGCTCGACCGGGTCCATCGCCAGTTCGCCTGGAAGACCGGAGGGCTCGATGCCGATCAGCTGCGTCGGCGCCATCCGCCGTCGAGCTTGACGTTGGCAGGGCTGATCAAACACCTGGCCTCGGTCGAGGCGACGTGGACCGCCCGTGCTCATGGTCGGCCGCTCGGCCCTCCGTGGGATGCCGTCGACCGGACGGCGGAGGGCGAGTGGGATTTCGATTCGGCGGGCACCGACGAACCGTCCGAGCTATACGGCCTGTGGTACGACACCATCGACCGCTCCCGACGGATCTGGGCCGAGACGGTCGCCCGCAACGAGCTCGACGTCACCATGGCCTGGGACAGCGAAGACTACGTCGTGAACCGGCGTCGTGCCTTGGTGGATGTCCTGGAAGAGAACCTGCTGCACACCGGACACGCGTCGCTGCTGCGCGAGGCCATCGACGGGCTGACCGGCAACGACCCGTGGTGATTGAGCTCGGCATGACACCGTGTCGGCATGGCTGATCACGCTGCGGCGAACCGGGCGTTCTGGGATGAGATCGCACCGCACCACGCGGCGTCGGAGTTCTACGCCGTCGAGCGATTCCTCTCCAACCCTGACAGCCTCGGCGATATCGAGAAGGCCGAGGTCGGGCCTGTGGCGGGCCTGTCGCTCTGCCATCTTCAATGCCACATCGGACTCGACACTCTGTCGTTGGCCCGTCGTGGTGCGACGGTCACCGGGTTGGACTTCTCCGCGGTGTCGCTGGGCATCGCCCGCGACCTGTCGACCCGTACCGGCATCGCGGCAACCTTTGTCCAAGCTGACGTGCTCGACGCAGCCGACTCCTTGCCCGGCCGCTACGACCTCGTGTTCACGACGGGAGGCGTGCTGATGTGGATCGCTGACCTCGACCGGTGGGCCCAGAACTGCGCCCGGCTCCTACGCCGGGGCGGGGTCTTCTACTTGCTCGACATCCACCCGCTGGCGATGGCGTTGGAGCCGACCGACAACGGGTTCAGGGTGGCCTCGAACTACTTCGGGAGCCAGGAGCCGGACATTTCCGCCGCCGATGGGTCCTACGCCGTGTCCAACGTCGGGTTGCGGCAGCAGGAGACTTGCGAATGTGTGCATCCGGTCGGCCAGGTTGTCACGGCATTGGTCGACGCCGGACTGGTGATCGAGTTCCTCCACGAACATCCTGGCCAGGGTCGGCTCCCGATCAATCTCTCCAAGCCATCCGAGGGCGGGAGCTTCACAACCCTCCCAGCCCTCTACTCGGTGCGAGCTCACCTGCCCAAGTAGCGTCCCCATCGGAACCGGCGGCACTCCACGCCCCCATCGGAACCGGCGGCACTCCACGCCCCCATGGCGCCACCAGGAGGTACGCGGGGTCTGAAGGGCCCGCGAACCCCGCGATCCTCCTTCTCGGGCCCCAGTCCGAACTGATCAAGACAGCGGCGCTCAGTGGGCTGACAGGGCGACTGGCGTGGCCGGAGGCACCGGCGTGGAGCCTACCTCCCCTTCCGCGACAACGTTGACCACGCCCCATCGGCCGGTGTGGTGACGATCGTCGAGCTGGGCGGATCCACCCGAACCCACGAAGTCGCCGAGATCGCGGCCTCGTACGGCATCAACCACATCCAAACCGGGCTTCGGCTCTTCCACCATTGAGAAGGAAGCGGGTGAGGGACTCCGTCAACGCGTGAGGTGCAAGTTCGGCCATGTGGTGGTCGGAGTCGATGCCATGGCCGTCGATTTGGTCAGCCCAGCTGCGCCAGATCAGCCGCGGATCGCCGTACAAGTCTTCGAGGTCATCGCGGGTCGACCACAAGAGCAGTAACGGCATCTGCAGGCGGCGCCCTCGTGCACGATCGGCGACCTCGTCGTGGTAATCGACGGTCAGACCGGCTCGGTAGTCCTCGAGCATGGCCCGGACCACCCGGGGGTCCCGCATCGCCGTGCGCCACTCCTCGTAGTTCTCCCGGCCCATCGATTCGGGATCGCCTCGATACCAGCTGTCGGGGTCAGCGGTAATGACCCGTTCCGGTATCTCGGGTTGGGCAAAGAAGAACCAGTGCCACCAGGCGGTCGCGAAGCGGGCGTCAGCGCGGTCGAGATGTTCGCTCACGGGCAGACAGTCCAGCAACGCCACGCGGTCGACCACGGCCGGATTGTCGAGGGCCAGCCGGAAG
This sequence comes from uncultured Actinomycetota bacterium, assembly GCA_963791865.1. Classification (GTDB taxonomy): domain Bacteria; phylum Actinomycetota; class Actinomycetes; order Propionibacteriales; family Propionibacteriaceae; genus Microlunatus. The sequence goes on along the minus strand of CAWBUC010000014.1, from coordinate 227,718 downwards.
GCGTAGAGGCTGCCACGGTCGTGTCCTACCAGCGAGAACTGTCGGTGACCGAGCGAGCTCATCGCCGCCAAGAGCCGGCGGGCTCCGACCTTCTTCGAGTGCGGTACGTGGTCCACGGTCGGCGTCGGCTTGTCCGACCGGCCGTAACCCGGCAGGTCGAAGCACACCACCGTGAAGCCGGAGTCGACGAGCTGCGGCGCGATTCGGTGCCAGGTGGCCGAGGTTCGCGGGTGGCCATGGAGAAGCAGCACTGCTGGCCCAGATCCGCCCCAGCGCCCGAACAGGCGCAGGTCACCTGCCTCGACCATGCCCTCGGCGAACGCTTCGAACATGCTTGCAGTCTGCCCGCTGCCGCTGCCGCTGCCGCGCGAGCCGCTAGCCTCGCGCGACGAAGCGGATGGATTGGCCTTTCGATCCGGCGCCTGATCGCCAGCAACTGATGGGGTGGTACATGGTTCGTGCTCGGATACGTGTCCCAAGCCAGCAGTTACCTGACGCACCCTGTCGGTGCCGCGTAGAAGGCCGGCTCCGGATGGCTCGACCTCGGATTGGTATTCAGACCGGATCGAGCACGGGCACCTGAGCCATCGCCTCGCGCAGCTCGGCCTCGGGGAAATCCAAGTCAGCCATCGCGCCGGTGAGGTACGCCTCGTAGGCGCCCATGTCGAGGTGGCCGTGACCGCACAGCGCGGTGAGGATCGTCTTGGACTCACCACTCTCCTTGCAGCGGTTGGCCTCGCGGATCGCCGCGGCGAGGGCGTGGGTCGGCTCCGGCGCGGGCACGATGCCTTGGGTACGGGCGAAGGCGATCGCGGCCTGGAAGCACTCCAGCTGCGGAATGGCGACCGCTTCGGCCAGCCCCAGCTCGTAGACGTGCGACACCAGCGGGCTCATCCCGTGGTAGCGCAGCCCACCGGCGTGGATCGGGTCGGGAATGAAGCCGTGGCCCAACGTGTGCATCTTCATCAGCGGGGTCATTCCGATGGCGTCGCCGAAGTCGTAGCGGTACTCGCCGCGGGTCAGGGAGGGGCAGGCGGCCGGTTCGACGCAGCGGATGATGGGGTCCATCCGCCCGGCCAGCTTCTCGCGCAGGAACGGGAAGGCGAGCCCGCCGAAGTTGGAGCCGCCACCCGTGCAGCCGACGATCACGTCCGGGACGGCCTCGGCGAGTTCGAGCTGGCGCAGCGCCTCCTCACCAATCACCGTCTGATGGAGGAGGACGTGGTTGAGGACACTGCCCAGCGAGTACCGGGTGTCCTCGCGCGAGACGGCGGCCTCGACGGCTTCGGAGATGGCGATGCCGAGCGAGCCGGGGCTGTCCGGATGCTCGGCGAGGATGCTGCGTCCGGCCTGCGTCAGCTCCGACGGGCTCGGGTGCAACGTGGCGCCGTAGATCTCCATCATCGTTCGCCGCGCCGGCTTCTGGTCGTAGGAGGACCGGACCTGCCAGATTTCGCACTCGATTCCGTACTGCGCGGTGGCGAAGGCCAACGCGGTGCCCCACTGGCCGGCGCCGGTCTCGGTGGTGAGCCGGCGGATGCCGTCCGCGTGGTTGTAGTAGGCCTGGGGGACGGCGGTGTTCGGCTTGTGCGAGCCGCCCGGGCTCACCCCCTCGTACTTGAAGAAGATCTTGGCTGGAGTGTCCAGCCACCTCTCGAGCCGCCGCGCCCGCACCAGAGGGGTCGGCCGCCACACCCGGTAAACGTCAAGGACCCCGCCCGGGATGTCGACGTACGACGCGGTCGTGACCTCCTGCTCGATCAGGGCCATCGGGAACAGTGGAGCAAGATCATCCGGCCCGACGGGCTGACGCGTGCCCGGGTGGAGCGGCGGTGGCGGTGGTGAGGGCAGATCGGGGATCAGGTTGTACCACTGGGTGGGGATCTGGGTCTCGTCCAGCAGGAATGTCGATCGTTCGGCGGCCAACACAGGCACTCCTTCGTCAACGACAGCTTCGGGTCTGCTCATCTTGTCGCAACTCCGACGGTGGTGTGCGTGTCGTCGGTTTTCAGTACGACGCGAGGGCCGGCGGCTCTGGCGGCATCCCAGGCGGCCGCACACTCAGACAAGGGCAAGATGCGGTGGTCGACGGACACGGCTCCGTCCGCGGCCAGAGTCAGTACGCGTCGCAGCGCCTCGGCCCGCTGCTCGGCGGTGATGGCGTTGTTGGTGTAACCAAGGATGCTGAGGGAATGCTGCCGAAGGGCGGCCGACGAGAGCTGGGTCGTGTTGCCGGCCGTCCCGCCGATGTTGACCAGTCGGCCCCAGGGACCGAGCGAAAGTGCCGCCGCGGCGGCGGGCTCGCCGAACACCGGGTCGATGACGACGTCCACCGCTCCGCCGACCGCGTTGCGCAGACGAGCCGCTAACGCGACCCGATCCTCGCCCGGCTCGAGCACGACGATGTCGTCGGCCGCAGCGTCGACGCCGTGCGCGCGGACAACTCCGACCACCCGGCCGGCACCGAGCGCTTTGGCCACGGCCACCGCCACTTGACCAACGGCTCCATTCGCTCCCAGCACCACCACGCGTTCGCCGGGTTGTAAGCCGGCGCGCCAGGTCAGCGACATCCAGGCGGCGATACCCGAGGTGCCGATCGCCGCGACGGCGGCGTCGGTCGCTGTGGTCTCGATCGGCACGAGATCACGGGGTCCGACCGCGCAGACCTCCGCCAGGCTGCCGTCGCCTGGCGTCATCCCGGCCGTGGTCGCGAACCATACCCGGCTCCCGACCGCCAGGTCGGGCGAACTCCGTACGATCCCGACACCTTGCACCCCGGGCACGTACGGCAGCGGTGGCTCTCCGAAGTACGACGTGCCACTGGCGCACAGCAGATCGAGCGGCACGATCGGGGCCGCCGTCACGTGCAACAGGGTTTGGTCCTGGCTCGGTACCGGGTCGGCGCGTTCGACGAGCTGGGGTGGTGCACCGTAGGCGTGGAGCAGGGCTGCGCGCATGATCAGGTGGCGATGTCGGGGTACGGGAGGCTGATGTGCTGCATCGCGCGGCCGTAGGCCAGTTGGTACTCCAGCGGTCCATGATCACGTTCGAACATGGCGATGAAGAGCGTCAGGGTCAGGAAGGGGTGCGCACCGAGCCCGAAGAGGGCGACGTGATCTTGTTCGCGCAGGGCGCGACGTTCATCGTCGGTGAAGGTGAGCCAGGTGCTGCGCTCCCCGCTCGTGCAGTTCAAGATCGTGTTGGCCATCTCCTGCTCCCACCACTCGACCGTCCCCGCCGGGTCGTCGCGGTAGCGCTCCACCAGCTCCGCGTCGCGGTCGATCGTGTAGAGGAACTTGTCCAGCAAGTACTTGCTCATGCTGGCACTCCGTTCGGGTACCAGGTGAAGTACGCCTCCATCGTGTGGAACAGGTCGAGCGTGTCGACGTGATCGGCAACGACGCCCTCCCCGGCCACGCCCATCATCAACATGAAGTCCATGAACCCGTGGGTCGCGTTGCCCGGCCGGTGCAGACTGTCGAGGCTCACCTCGGCCAGGCAGCCGCCGAGATCGCCGGTGGCGATCCACTCCACGGCCTGCCGATCGAAATCGGGATCGGGACCGTGTGGGCCGAACTGGCGTGGCCCGCCCAGTTCCAGGGACAGGTGGCCGGTACCGATGATCGCGACCCGCAGGTCCGATGGCCAGGTCTCGACCAGAGCCCGGATCGCCCGACCCAACTCGACGAACCGCCGCGGCTGCGGCATCGGCGGCGCGAAGATGTTCGTGTAGATCGGCACGATCGGCAGGTCCGCCTGAGGCCGCAGCGTGATGATGGGGCAGGTGATGCTGTGATCGATCCGCAGCTCGTTGGAAAAGGCCAGATCGAAGTTCTGGTCGAGACCGTGGCGGAGGATGTACGCGGCGAGATCCTCCTGCCCTCGCAGGGTCATCCGCGGCAGGCCGAACTCGCGCTCCTCGTTGTAGAAGTTCCCGTCGAAGTACGGCGCCTTGCCCACCAGGAACTGCGGCATGTTGTCCAGCCACAGCTGGTGGAAGTGATCACTGCCCACCATGACGAGCACATCGGGCTGGGCGCGGGTGAGCGTCTCGCGGAAGCGTTCGATCTTGGCCACCCACTCGTCCGCGAACGGCGGGCGGTCGGCTCCGGTCGCCGTACTCGCCCGGTAGTAGAACGGGTGGTGGGTCGACGCGATCACCGCGGCGATGGTGGCCATGGATCCTCCCTGTTCTCGACGTGCTCGACGTGCTCGACATAGCGGGCATGATCATCAACACTGCGGTAGATGTCCATCGCGACCGGGCGGCGGCGCTCCTCGGCCAGCTGGCCCAGCAATCCGGCGGCCCGGGCCAGCAGGGCGAAGCCGCGGAGCAGGTCAACCGGCAGCCCAAGATCAGCCAGAGCGGCTCCGCAGACGCCGGCCCCGTTAAGTGGCAGCCGGCGGCCCAGAACGTGATCATGAACCCGTCCGATGGCCTCGAACAGCTGCAGGTGCGGTCCGCGGAGCCCTTCCTCGGTGGCGATCCTGATCAGGACCGGAGTGCGCGGATCCTGCACCTTGTGCACCGGATGACCCAGTCCTGGCACGTAACGACCTGCGGCTCGAGTGGCGCGCACGGTCTCGAGCGCGAGCGCGTCCCAGCCATCGTCGTCGCTCGGGAGATTGGGGCCATGATCGGCCAGCGCCTCGTGCAGATAGCGGCCGCAGTCCTCGGTCACCCCGAGAAAGCGGGACCCGCCGCCCAGCAGGCCGGCGGCGAGCGCCCCCTGAAGCGCATCGGGTGCCGAGAGATAAGTGAGCCGGGCCGCGATGGCGGTCGGGGTGAAGCCGTGATCAGCCAGCGCCACCAGCACGGCCTCGAAGACCCGCACCTCTTCCGGCGCGGGTCGGCGCAGGGCCACCAGCCAGAAGGCCAGCTCACCGAATCCGACCTGACCCATCAGGTCGTCGGCGACGTCGAGACCCAGCAGCCGGATGTGGTCGGCATCAGAGGTGCCCAGGGAGGTGGGGAAGGTGGGCCCTTCGGCAGGCTCAGGGCGCGAGGTGGTTGGCCCTTCGACAGGCTCAGGGCGCGAGGTGGTCATGACTCCTCCTGGTTGGCCAGCCACGCCCGGATCTCGGTGCCGTGCTCGTCGAGTCTCGGCGGAGGGAACCGATAGTCGGTGGGCGTCTCCGACAGCGTGATGGGGTTTCGCACGCTGGGAACCGCCGCGCCCGGCGGACCGATCGTGACGACCGGATCGAGCCCGATCTCCTCCGCGAACGCCACCCCGCCGTCGATCGTGTTGATCGGTCCGCACGGCACGCCGGCGGCGGTGATGTCGCGGAACCATTCCTCCTTGCTGCGTGTCTGCAGCCGCTCCACCAGCAGCGGGCGCAGGTCCTCGCGGTTGGCCGTCCGGTCCTGGTTGTGCACGAAGCGCGGATCCTCGACCAGCTCCGAAAGCCCGAGGACGTCGCACAGCCGGCGGAACTGGCCGTCGTTCCCGGCGGTGATGATCAGGTCGCCGTCGGCACAGGGGAGCGGCTCGTACGGGAACAGGCTGGGATGAGAGTTGCCCATCCGGTGCGGCACGACCCCGCCGGCGACGTAGGCGCTCGAGTGATTGACCAGCCCCGACAGTGCCGAGGAGAGCAGATTGACCTCGACGTGTTGGCCCCGCCCCGTCTCGCGACGCTTGTGCAGAGCGGCCAACACGCCGATCGTGGCGTGCAGCCCGGCCATCACGTCGAAGACCGAGATCCCGGCCCGGTACGGCGGCCCGTCCGGGTCGCCGGTCAGGCTCATCAACCCCGAAATCGCCTGCACCATGAGGTCGTAGCCGGGTAGCGAGGCCCCCTTCGGGCCGCTGCCGAAGCCGCTGATCGAAGCGTAGATGATCTTGGGATTGACCGCCGCCGCGTTCTCGTAGTCCAGCCCGAATCGGGCCAGCCCGCCTGGCCGGAAGTTCTCGAGCACGATGTCGGCCCGGCGCAGGAGTTCGCGCGCCGCGGCGGCATCGTCTGGTTCGGCGAAGTCCAGGACGATCGAGCGCTTGTTGCGGTTGATGCCCAGGTAGTAGGTGGCCTCGCCGTCGCGCACCGGCGGCTGCCAGGTCCGGGTGTCGTCGCCGCCCGGCCCCTCGACCTTGATCACGTCGGCGCCCAGGTCGGCGAGCAGCATGGTGGCGTACGGCCCGGCCAGGATGCGAGACAAATCGGCCACGAGCAGCCCGGCGAGAGGCCCTGACCTCGTGGATCCGGCTTGCATCGTGCCTTCCGTCCGACCAGCGGACAGACGTCCACTCAAGTGCAGTTTGTCTCCGCGCGGAGAAGTCTGTCAAGCAAGCATCGTTGACAGCGATGAGCTTCCGCAGCAGAGTGAACTGAGACGTTTCGACCGCTATACGGACATACGTACGGGGTACCTCGAGGAGGAGAAGTGTCCGAAAACAGTGCAACCGCGACCGTGCTGCGTCACGGCACCGTCCTGACCATGGACGCGGGCCATCGCGTACTGACCGACGCCGACGTTTTGGTGGTCGACGACCGGATCGTCGGCGTGGGAGCGGGGCTGGAGGCGCCGCCCGGGACGCGGGAGGTTGACGCCAGCCGCGGCATCGTGATGCCGGGCATGATCGACACCCATCGACACCTGTGGCAGACGGCCATGCGCGGCTACGGCGCCGACTGGACACTGACCCAGTACTTCGTCTGGTACTACCTGGAGCACGGTCGCCGGTTCCGACCCGAGGATGTCTACGCCGGGAACCTGCTGGGAGCGATCGAGGCGATCGACGCCGGCGTGACAACGACCCTGGATTGGTCCCACGGTCTGCAGTCCGTCGAACACGCGGCGGCGGCCGTCGAGGCTCTCCAGGAGGTGCCGGCCCGTTTCGTGCTGGCCTACGGGAACATCCAGGCCGGTCCCTGGGAGTGGACGGCGCAGCCGGAGGTCCGCCGGTTCCTGGAGGACCGCAAGAGCACGGCCGACGACTGGCTGCGGGTGCAGCTGGCCTTCGACGTGACCGGCGATCCCACCTTCCCTGAGCGCGCCGCCTTCGAGGTGGCCCGTGAACTCGAATTACCCGTCACCACGCACGCCGGCGTATGGGGCGCCACCACCGACGACGGCATCCGGCTGATGCACGAGAACGGCTTTGCCACCCCCGAGACCACCTACGTTCACGCGGCCACCCTGGACAGCGACTCCTACCTGCGGATCGCGGCGAGCGGGGGCTCGCTCTCGGTCGCGACGGAGTCGGAGCAGAGTGCGGGACAGGGATACCCGCCCACCTGGCAGGTCCGGCGGTACGACATTCCGGTGTCGCTCTCGATGGACACCAGCGTCTGGTGGAGCGGTGACCTGTTCTCGGCGATGCGGGCGACCCTGGGCGCCGACCGGGCCCGCGAGCACCTCGAGGCGCACGTGGCCGGAGAAACGGTCACGTCGTCCCACCTGCGGGCCGAGCACGTGGTCGAGTGGGCGACCCGAGGCGGTGCTGCGGCCTTGAAGCGGGACGACATCGGCAGCATCGAACCCGGCAAGCTGGCCGACCTGATTCTGATCAAGAACGACGACTCGCCGGTCTCCTTCCCGCTGCTCAACCCGTATGGCCATGTCGCGTTCCAGGCGCAGCGGGCTGATGTGCACACCGTGATCATCGGCGGGAAGATCGTCAAGCAGGACCACAAGCTGGTCGGAGTCGACCTGGCCAAGGCCCGCAGCGCCGTCGAGAACACCGTCGACTACCTGCGATCCGCCATGGGCGAGGACGTCTGGCAGGCGGGAATGCATCCCGACCTGCCGTCCGACGACGACAAGGTCTTGGACAACCCGTACACCTACACCGACTACCGGTCGGCCGCCACCCGGGAGGCTCGGGAGTCGATCTTCGGGGACTCGACCTCGACCTGATGGCCGGACGCGGTAGCGGACCCGACTTCGTCGAGGCGTTGGCTCGTGGGCTGGACATCTTGGCCTGCTTCGACGCCCGCCATCCCACCATGACGCTGAGTGAGGTGGCCGTCGCCACCGAACTGGCCCGTCCCACCGCCCGCCGCCTGCTGCTGACCCTCGCCGAACTCGGCTACGTCCGGGTCAGCGCCAACCACACGTTCGCTCTGACCCCGAAGGTGCTCAGTCTCGGCGTTGCCTACGCTGCGTCGCTCGGCCTATGGGACATCGCGCGTCCACATCTGGAGGCCCTCGTTGCCCGTACGGGCGAGTCGTCGTCGATGGCTCAGCTCGACGGCTCGGACATCGTCTACGTGGCCCGGGTGTCGGTAGCCAAGCTCATCGCGCTGCGGGTCGACATCGGCACTCGCTTCCCCGCCGAGCGCACCTCCCAGGGCAAGGTGCTGCTCGCCGCGCTGCCCGAGGCCGCACTGGAGAACGCGCTGTCCCAACCAAGCCGTTCCGGTCTCCCGGCGGTGCCGGAACGGTCGGGGGCCGACTTCCGGCGTGAACTCGTACGGGTGCGGGCGCAGGGCTGGGCGCTGGCCGACGAGGAACTCGCTCCCGGCGTGCGTTCCATCGCCGCCCCGGTGCGGGACGGGAGCGGCGCCGTCCGGGCGGCCATGAACGTCACCGTTCACGCCGCCGAGACCTCCACCGAGAGGCTACTGGAGCACCACCTCCCGCTGCTCCTGGAGACCGCGGGGCGGGTCAGCGGGGACTGGGCGCTCTCCGACTCCCGCCCCCACGTCCACTACATCGCCAACACCTTGTCGACCTGACCGCTTTGTGAGTGGGGCGGCGGCGTTGTTCGACAACCTCCTGGGCACCCGGACCCATACTGGTGCCCGTGGCGAAGCCAGAAGAGCGGGGACTCGAGCGGCTCATCTTGTTCAGCGATGCCGTGGTGGCCATCGCGATCACGTTACTCGTGTTGCCGCTGACCGACCTGAAACCCGTGGAGGGACAATCCGCCCTCGCGTTGGTGCGAACGCACTGGAACGAGATCTTCGCTTTCGCCATCTCGTTCGCGGTCATCGCCAAGTTCTGGTTCTCCCACCACCGGATCTTCCGGAGCCTGGTCAGTCACGACTCGGCGCTTCTCGTGCTCAACACGACGTGGCTCCTTTCCATCGCCTTGATGCCCTTCACGACCGCGGTGCTGGACGGCGAGGAGGGATACGCCACCCTGTACCTGATCAACCTGTTGCTGACCTCTTTACTGACCGTGGCCCTGGCGACCTACATCAACGCACATCCTGAGTTGCAGGACGAAGTGCTGCCCGCCTGCGGTCGTCCGTCGCAACCGGATCGGGGGGCTGACGATGATCGCCGCCATCGTGTTGGCGTTGATCTTCTCGCTGTTCATCGAGCACTACGCGCTTTTCTTCTTGCTGCTGATTCCGGCGTTCCAGCGGGTCGCGGACCGGGCCGTGCCGGACCACGTCGCCAGGTAGGCCAGTCAACTCGCGATCGAGTCCCGACGACACCAGGAGGGTTGGCGATGGACGCCTTCTACGCCACGACGATTCTCGGGGCTCCGATCTATCTGATCGGTTGGTTCTTTCTGATCTACGGCTTTCTGGGCGTCATCGTCGAGATGGTCTTCTGCCTCTCCCGGGAGGGTGTTCTCGAGTCCCGCCTCGGGCTGCTCTACATTCCGCTCAGTCCGATCTACGGGATCGGCGCGGTCGCACTGACCCAGTTCCTCTTCCCGTACTTCGAGCAACCGGTTCTGCTGTTCTTGATGGGCATCGTGGTCGGCACGGTGTTGGAGTACGTGGCCAGCTTCGTGATGGAGAAGTTGTTCGGAACGTTGTTCTGGGACTACAGCGACAAGCCGTTCAATGTCCACGGCCGGGTCTGCCTGGAGTATTCGATCTACTGGGGTCTCCTGTCGCTGCTGGTGCTCTACATTCTTGACCCGGTCGTCCTCGGCTTCGTCAACCTCTTCAGTCCCGCGGTCGGGCAGGTCGTCCTCTCGGTGCTGATCGTTCTCACCCTGGCGTCGGTGGTGTTGACGATGGCGTCCTTCGGCCGCATCCGCCGCCGAGTGAACGCGCTGGAGAGCAAGGCCGGTGGCGAACAGGTCGCCGACGCCGAGAGCGGCTGGGATCGGCTGATCGGGCGGCTGGCACCTGACCCGGTGATGATCAACACCTTCCCACGGATGAGCCTGATGACGGAGTACATGGACCTCACCGGTCAGCAGCGCGCCTGGATCCGGGTACGTGGTCACCTGGGCCGGCCGCCGCAGGTGCACGCCAGGTTGGCGGAACGGGCCCTCGCCCAGAGCAGAGGTACGTCGTCGTGAAGCCGGGCGACGAGACCGTACGCACGCCGATGAGCACCGTGGTGGTCACGCTGGCCGGCGTGGTGGTCGCGCTGGCCGGGCTCAAGCTCGCGGCGCCCATCGTCGCGCCGATCCTGCTCGCCTTCTTCTTGATGGTGTGCTTCCGGCCGCTCGGCACCTGGATGGAGGGTCACCGCGTGCCACGGGCGATCTCCATCGTCAGCATGATCCTGCTGATCTACGGCGTGCTGTTCGTGCTCGGCCTCTGCATCTACCTCGCGATCGCTCGCTTCGCCATCACCGTCAGCCAGAACTCGGACCGGCTGGTGACCTTCTGGGCCTGGGTCAGCGGCATCCTGCAGTCCTTGGGGGTCGCGACCACCGACACCCGCGCGATGGTAAACCTGGTCTCGCCGGAACGGATCGCCAGCCTGGCTCAGTCTCTGCTGTCCACGACAGCCTCACTGACCTCGACGCTCGCCTTTTTGGCCGCCCTGGTCTTCTTCATGGCCCTGGACGTCGCCAACTTCTCCCGCCGGCTGCGGGTCGCCGTACGGTTCCAGCCGGCCATGGCGGATGCGCTGGAGTACTTCGGCAAATCCACCCGCAGCTACTTCGCCGTCGCCGCGATCTTCGGGGCGATCGTGGCCGTCCTGGACTGGCTTCTGTTGCTGATCGTCGATGTACCGAACGCCTGGCTGTGGGCCCTGCTGGCCTTCGTCACCAACTTCATCCCCAACGTCGGCTTCTTGATCGGGCTCATCCCGCCGGCACTGATCGCGCTGCTCACCCAGGACTGGCAGGCGGCCGTGGTCATCGTCGCCGGGTACTCGGTGATCAACGTGGTCGTGCAGATTCTGATCCAGCCGAAGGTCGTCGGTGACACGGTCCAGTTGAACACGACCCTGACCTTCGTCGCGTTGGTGCTGTGGACGTGGATCCTGGGTGGCCTGGGCGCGATCCTGGCCATCCCGATGACGCTGCTGGTGCGGGCCCTGTTCATCGATTCCCGGCCCAACCTCCGCTGGGTGCACGCCCTGTTCAGCAGCGGGGAGGGACCCCGTCAGCGGAGGAAGCCCTCGCCCGCCGACGTCGAGCCGCCCCCCGCCCCACCCGAGAAGCCGACACCAGACTCCGCACCCAGCTGACGGGGCTGCCTGCGTACGAGTGCAGGCCGCTGTCGTTTCGCGCCCACACATGGCGGACGGCGCAGCGGTGGTGGCTGATTCCTGCTGCGCCAGCCGCCACCTGGCGGATGAGGACTTCGGAGCCCAGGGGACGGGATCGGCTCAGCCGAGGTCCTTGCGCCACCGGCGGCGGAGGGCGTGTGCGGCGGCCTTCGGTTGCCGGTCGCGGGTGAAGACGCCCTTCTTGTTGCCGCCGACCCGCATGATCCCCGACGTGGTGGTGAAGTCGGCGAAGTTCCACACCTGCTCGCCGACCACGGCGTCGATCCGGTCGAACACGCGGTGGTTCATGTCCAGGTACTCGACCTGGTACTCCTCGGTCCATGGGCTGCCGGCTGCCACCGAGTGCAGGCCGGGGTAGGTGTCGGCCCCGTACTCGGTGATGATGATCGGCTTGTTCTCGCTTGCCCAACCGGTGAGCTCGTCCTCCCAGGCGGCCTCGGCGGCATCGAGGTCTCCGGTCTGGACGTACCAGCCGTAGTAGCGGTTCAACATCAACACGTCGGCGAACTGCGACACCCGGCACTTGCCGTGCGGGGCCAGCATCACGTTGACGAAGCCGACCGGACGCGTCGGGTCGGCCTCCCGGGCCACGTCGAACAGCGGTCGGAAGTAGTTCTCGGCCGCCTCGGTCTCCGACTCCGGCTCGTTGGCGATGCTCCACAGCACGACGCTGGGGTGGTTCTTGTCGCGGGCGATCAGGTCGCGGATGGCTTGGGCGTGGACCTCCTGCGTTTCGTCGTTGGCGGTCTCCGGGGAGAACGTGGTGTAGCCCTGGCCGCCGAAGATCCCGCCACCCAATCCCATGTTCAGCCCGACCGCGGCGGTCTCGTCGATCAGCACGATGCCCTGCCGGTCGGCGTAGTCCAACACGTCCTCGGCGTACGGGTAGTGCGAGGTCCGAAACGAGTTGGCGCCGATCCAGCGCAGCAACTCGAAGTCGTGCAGCAGATAGGCGTTGTTGTGGCCCTTGCCGATCACCGGGATGTCCTCGTGCTTGCCAAAGCCGGTGAAGTAGAACGGTTCGCCGTTGATCAAGAAGCGAGCGCCGTCGACCCGCACGGTGCGGACGCCCACGCTTTGGTGGTAGGAGTCGAGCAGCTCGCGATCCTTGGTCAACCGCAGCTCGAGGTTGTAGAGGTAGCCGTCACCGGGCGCCCACTTGTGCACACCGGTCACGCTCAGGGTGCCGCTCGCGCCGGCGCCACGGGCCACTTCGGCGCCGTCGGCGTCACGCAGCACGACCTCGATGTCGGCGCCGTCGCCGCCCTCGGCCTCGGCGACGTAGGTGACGAGGCCGTCGGCACCGTCGAGGTCGGTGGTGACGGTGACGTCGGTGAGGTGGGCCGGAGCGGTGGCGTAGAGCCAGACCGAACGATGCAGGCCCGAGTAGTTGAAGAAGTCGTGCCAGTAGCGCTGCCGCGGTCCGTGCGGGGTGTCCTCCACGACGCCGGGTGGGATCGATTGGAAGGTGAGGGTGTTGTCGACCTCGACGGTGATGCGTGCCTCCACCCCCGGCGTGAGTTGGTCGGTCACATCGACCTCGAACGGCGTGTAGCCACCGACGTGGCTGACTACCTCTACGTCGTCGACCCATACCCGGGCGCGATGGGTAGCCGATTCGAAGTGCAGCACGATCCGCCGCCCGCTCCAGCCGCGGGGCACCCAAACTGACCGCTGGTACCAGACCGGGCCCACATGATCACGAACGGCCGCGTCGGCCGCGATGTCGTTGTAGCTGGCCGGTACGGCCATCTCCCGGGCGTCGGTCAAGGGTCCGGCGAACCAGCGATCCGGCTGGCCGGCCCGCCCTCCGTCGAGGGCGAACTGCCAGAGGCCGTCGAGGTTCTTGACTTCGCGGGTCAAGGTGTCTTGGGGGCGCAACATCTGAGTCTCTCCTTGCTGATGGGGACGTGATAGGGGTGCGATCGGGACGTGATCGGGGCCCGCGGTCGGGCACACTCCATTGACCCATTCGGGTGCTCGGGGCAGCCACTTGTTGCCGGTTGTTGTTAGCGTTCGTGCTGAGCACCATGACCGAGCCCACACAAGCCGTCACCATGCCGGAACCGGCTGAGCCGACGATCTACGACGTCGCGCGGGTGGCCGGGGTGGCGCCGTCCACCGTCTCTCGGGCGTTGTCCAAGCCGGGACGAGTGAGCTTCAAGACCGCGGAGCACGTACGCCGGGTCGCCGAGAAGCTCGGGTACCGCTCTCAGAAGTTGGAGCGGCCGGTGTCGGCGCGAGGTACCGGCATGCTGGCGATCATCGTGGCCGACATCGCCAACCCGGTCTTCTTCGGGATGATCCGAGGCGCCGAACGTGCGGCTCACGCGGGGGGCTTCACCATGCTGGTGGTCGAGACCCAGGAGTCCGAGCCGATCGAACGGGACGCGGTCGACCGGCTGCTGCCCCTGGTGGACGGGGTCATCCTGAGTGCCTCGCGGATGGGTGACCAGGCGATCCGCAACGTGGCCAAACGCACGCCGGTGGTCTTGCTGAACCGGACGGTGGCCGAGGTCTCCTCGGTCATCAGCGACAACGTGCACGCCATCAAGAAGGCCACCGAGCATCTGGTCGGTCTCGGTCACACCTCGATCTGCTACTTGGCGGGGCCGGAGGCCTCGTGGGCCGACGGGATGCGCTGGCGGGGACTGCGCGAGGCCGGTTTGGACCTGGACCTCCAGGTGCGCCGGCTCGGTCCCTTCCTCCCGACGATCCGCGGCGGCACGCAGGCCGCCGAGCAGTGGGCCGCCAAGCCGAGTACGGGCGTGATCGCGTACAACGACCTGATGGCCATTGGGTTCATGCAGGGAGTCACGGCGGCCGGCCGGTCGGTGCCGCGCGACGTCAGCGTCATCGGCTTCGACAACATCCTCGACGACACGCTCGTCGAGCCTCACCTCACCAGTATCGCCTCGCCGTTGGTGAGCTTGGGCTCGGCAGCCGTCTCCCACCTGCTGCGAAGTCGTCGCACCGACGAGGCCACCGCCGAGCCCGTCGTCTTGCCGGCGCGGCTCGTGGTGCGCGAGTCGACCGGGCCCTTCCGGTAGGTCCAATCCATCGAGCGCTTTGGCAACTTTTGGCAACTCGTTGGCGTACGAGGAACGGCATGGTCGGGTGGGTCGGGTGAGCAGATGCCGAAGGTAGCCGTGGTGGGCTGCGGGACCATCTCGGTCGTCCACTTCGAGGCGATCGCCTCGATCCCGGGCGCCGAGTTGGTCGCGGTGGCGGACGCCGATCCCGGAACGCGGAGTGAGGCCGCCGAGCGGTACGGAGTCCCGGGCTTCGCTGATCATCGGCAGCTGTTGGACACCGTCGAGCCGGACGTCGTGCACGTGTGTACCCCGCATGATCAGCACGCCGACGTGACGATCGCGTGTCTCGAGGCCGGGGTCGCTGTGCTCCAGGAGAAGCCGCTGGCGCACACCGTGGCCGAGGGGGAGCGCATCGTCCAGGCGGCGGCGTCGTCGGGCGCCAAGATCGGGATCTGCTTCCAGAACCGCTACAACAAGGTGGCCATGGCCGTCCGCGAATTGCTCGACTCCGGGCGGCTCGGTGCGGTGCAGGGCGGGTCCGGCACCGTGCTGTGGCACCGACCGGCGGCCTACTACGACGCCCGGCCGTGGCGCGGGCGGTGGCAGAGCAGTGGCGGCGGGGTCATGATCAATCAGGCCATTCACACCCTCGACCTACTCCAGTGGTTCCTGGGCGACGTCGTCCGCGTCGACGGACACATCAGCCGGCACCTCCTCAATGGTCAGGTCGAGGTGGAGGACACCGCCGAGCTCGTGCTGGAGCACGCCTTGGGCGCCCGGAGCGTCATGTTCGCCACCAACGCCAATGTGGTCGATTCCCCCGTCACGTTGGAGATCGTCACCGAGCGTGCCACCTTGTCCGTCCGTGGTGACCTGACGATCAGCTTCAACGACGGGAGCGTCGAGCAGGTTGCGGAGCGCGTAGCCGCCACCAGTGGACGCGCGTACTGGGGCGCATCCCACCAGCTGTTGATCAAGGACTTCTACGACCGGCTCGACGATCCCGAGCCTTTCTGGATCAGTCCGCGCGAGGCGGCCAAGACCCTCCGCGTGATCAAGGACCTCTACGCGGCCAGCGGCATCGACAACACCTAGAGAACGGACAACGAACATGTGGACCCTGTCGGGCTTCGCCGACGAGATCTCCGACGACTTCACCGAGCAGTGCGCCGTGATCAAGGATCTCGGGTTGAGGTACCTCGAGTTCCGCAGCGCCTGGGGAATCAACGTCTTGGACCTCGACGACGGTGAACTCACCAAGGCGCGGGAAATCCTCGCCGACCACGGGCTGGGCGTCTCCAGCATCGGTTCGCCGATCGGCAAGATCTTTGTCGACGAGGACTTCGAGCCCCACCTGGCCCGGATGCGGCACGCCGCCGACGTGGCGGCCTTTTTCGAGGCGCCGTACATCCGCATCTTCTCCTTCTTCCTCCGCGAGGGCGCCGACCCGGCGGAGCACCGCGACGAGGTGCTCCGGCGGATGCGGGCGCTGGCCGACGTCGCCGAGGAGTCCGGCGTGATCCTCCTGCACGAGAACGAGAAGGAGATCTACGGGGACATCCCCGATCGCTGCCTCGACATCGTCACCTCGGTCGGCTCGCCCAATCTCAAGCTGGCCTGGGATCCGGCCAACTTCGTGCAGGTCGGCGTCCGACCGTTCGCCGAGGGTTACGCGGACCTGCGGCCGCACGTGGAGTACGTGCAGATCAAGGACGCCCTCCTCGCCGATGCTTCGGTGGTTGTCGCGGGCGCCGGTGACGGCGAGGTGGTCGAGACCGTGCGGGCCCTACACGAGGACGGCTTCGACGGGTTCTTCTCCCTGGAGCCCCACCTGAACATGGCTTATGCGCTGGGTGGGTTCTCCGGGCCCGAGCACTTCCGGAGGGCCTGGGCGGCCTTCACCACGATCTTGAAGAACGAGGGGATCACGTACGCATGAGGAACTCACCCGACAGATATCGATTCGCACTGGTCGGGGCTGGGGTCATCGGCACCCACCACGGCAAGGTGATCAACTCCCTTGCGCATCAGATCGACCTCGTGGCTGTCGTCGACCATGAGACCGATCGAGCCGAGCAACTGGCCGGTGAGCGCGGCGGAAAGGCCTTCACCAGCCTCACCGATGCGCTCGCCGCCGTCGATGTCGACGTGGTCGTCGTGTGCACCCCGACCGGAGCGCACGGTGAGGTCGCGATCGAGGCCCTTGCCGCCGGCAAACACGTGATCATCGAGAAGCCGGCCGAGATCACCGTGGAGAAGACCGATCGGATCATCGCAGCCCAGCGCGCCGCGGGCACGAAGGTGGCCGTGATCTCCCAGCACCGCTTCGATCCCGCGACCGAGACGACGCTGAGCGCCATCGCCAACGGCGAACTGGGCCGGATCACGTCCGGCATCGCCTCCATCGACTGGTGGCGCGGACAGAGCTACTACGACTCCGGCGACTGGCGTGGCACCTGGGAACTCGACGGTGGCGGCGCCCTGATGAATCAGGGTGTGCACACCGTCGACCTGCTCGTCGCCACCCTGGGCGAGCCGGTCGAAGTGTTCGCCTACACCGGCACCCTGGCCCACGAGCGGATCGAGACCGAGGACGTAGCGGTGGCCGTGGTGAAGTTCGCCAATGGTGCACTGGGCGTGTTGCACGGCTCGACGGCTGCGTACCCAGGGCTGAGCGCCCGGCTGCAGGTGCACGGTGACCGGGGCTCGGTGGTGATCGAGAACGACGAGCTCACCTTCGTGCACCTGACACCGGCCGGCAGCGATCCCGACGAGAAGCTGATGGGATCATCCGGCAAGGACCTCAACGAGGTCGATCGCTATCGAGCGGCCAGCGACCCTGCCACCACGGCCGGCCGCGACCCCGGTCAACTCTCCGACGCGCACCTCTATCAGTACGAGAATTTCCTGGCCGCGCTGCGTGGGGAGGCCGAGATTCGGGTCGGCCTGGCCGAGAACCGCCAATCGATCGGCCTGATCGTGGGGGCGTACGAGTCCGCGCGGACCGGGCGCCCGGTGCAGCTGACGTGAGGAGGATCGCCGCCAACCCGGTTCCGTACTGGGTCCGCGACGGCCGGCTCGACAAGTCCCGGGCCACCTTCGAGGAGGCCTTCGCCGATCTCGCGGCCATCGGCTTCCCCGCGGTCAAGGCCGACGTGCCCGACGACATGACGGCG
Organism: uncultured Actinomycetota bacterium; assembly: GCA_963791865.1. GTDB lineage: Bacteria > Actinomycetota > Actinomycetes > Propionibacteriales > Propionibacteriaceae > Microlunatus. The sequence goes on along the minus strand of CAWBUC010000014.1, from coordinate 210,124 downwards.
GCTGAGTACGCGTCGTGGATCGGCGGGTACGGCCTGGAGCCGTCGATCAGTCTATTCAACTCCCCGTTCGACGAGACCATCGACATCGTCGAAGAGATGGAGCGGGCGAAGCGGTTTGCGGAGACCCAGGTCGCGCTGGGATTGGACCGGACCATGGTGTCGTCGATGTCCATCCCGGAGCGGTGGGAACGGCCGGCGGTGGGAGCCGCCTTCGATCCGGATCGGCTGGCTCTGGCCATCGAGAACTGCGGCATCGTCTGTGAGGTGCTCCGCCGAGAGGGACTACGGCCGCTGCATCACCCGCAGACCGGCGGAGTCTTCGAGACCGAGTACGAGATCACCCGGCTGCTCGACGAGCTCGGTCCGAGCGTCATCGGGTTCGCTCCGGACACGGGACACCTGCGCTGGGCCGGGATCGATCCGGCGGCGATCACCAAGCGCTACGCCGACCGGGTCGGCGGAATCCACATCAAGGACATCTTCGGTGATCATCTGGACGGCAACGATCCAGGCGGTACCTACCCCGAACTCGTGGCGACGCAACGGTTGTGGGCCGAGCCGGGCCTGGGGGTGATCGACTTCGACGCTGTCCTCGCCGCGTTCCCGGACGACTACGACGGGGACTTCATGATCGAGGTCGACCACCCCAGCGTCGCCTCCCGGTACGAGTCCTATCGGATCTCGTTCGAGTGGGCTCAGCAGTCGCTGGCCGCCCGGACGTGAGCCCGTCCCCCTTTCCGGCGCACCCTCTTGTCGCCAGTTGCACCCTCATGTGAGGGTGCAACTGGCGACGGAAGGGTGCACCCGCAGGTCAGGCCGTGATCTGGTGGGCCTGGTGCGCGACGGCCTGGACCAGGTCGTCGTCGCTGCCGAGCCCGGAACGCAGATAGTCGAGGACCGTCCGAACGGCTGCTTCGAGGTCCTCGCCGGCGGCCGCGGCCTTGGCCGCATCGGCGTTGACGTCCTTGAGCGGAGCGCCGGCACCGCGCAGATGGAGCACCCAGGCGGCGACGGTCGTGGCGGCGCCCACCGGGACGCGACCGGCCGCGCGCTCGGCCACGATGGTCGGCACCGTGCGCACGACGAGCTTGGCCGAACCGTCGGCCGCGATCCGGCTCAGCACGTCGCGCATCCGCGGGTTGGAGAACCGCTCGAGGAGCGCGCCTCGGTAGGCGGCCAGTTCGTCACCGGGGAGGGTCAGATTCCGGCAGGCCTCGTCCCAGAACGTCTCGACCCAACCCCGGCAGGCGGGGTCGGCGATGGCGGCGTCGATCGTCTCGTGGCCGCGGATGCTGCCGGCGTAGGCGAGCATGGAGTGAGAGCCGTTGAGCAGCCAGAGCTTGCGCTGCTCGTACGGCGTGACGTCGTCGACCACCCGGACCCCGGCGCCCTCCCAGGCCGGCCGCCCCGCCGGGAACCGGCCGGAGACGACCCATTCGCTGAACGGTTCGGTCGGCACCGGTGAGGCGTCCACGTACCCCTGCGACGAGGTCACGGCGTCGCGGTCGGCGTCGGTGGTGACGGGAGTGATCCGGTCCACCATGGAGGTGGCGAAGTCGACGTTGTCCTCGATCCAACCGAGCAGGTCTGGATCGACGAGCCCGACCAGGTCCCGGACGACCTCGGAGGTGACGGCGCCGTTCTCCGGCAGGTTGTCACACGACAGGATCGTGATCGGTCCGGCGCCGCTGCGACGCCGCGCGAGAAGTCCGGCGACCAGCTTGGCGGGCAGCGAGACCACCGGCGCGGTCACATCGTCGGTCAGGGCCGCGAGGTCGGAGCGTACGGAATCGGTGTCGAGGTGCCCGTCCGACCCGCGCAGGTAACCGGCCTCGGTCACCGTGATGGTGATCATCGTGACCTCGGGACGAGAAAGGTAGTCGAGGTAGGTCTGGTGCTCGGTCGACGGGTGCACGGCCGCAACCGACCCGATCACCTCGAACTCGTCGCCGTCGACCTGCCGGGTGATCAAGGTGTAGAGACCGTCCTGGGGAGCCAACGCGTCCGCCGCCTCGGCCCGCCGGCCGGTGAAGGCGGCGATGCCCCATTCGGATGCGTCAGTTGCCCGGGAGGTGTACCAGGCCTGATGGGCGCGGTGGAAGTTGCCCAGACCGAGGTGGACGATGCGGACCGGTGGTGCCGGGGGCGTGTCGGGGAGGGAGCGGCTCAGCCGTGGATCTTCGACACGCTCAGGCCCTTCAACAGGGGCCCTCCTGAGCTTGTCGAAGGCTCAGGGGACGATTGCTCTGTCACAGCTTGAACGCCTTCCGCGGATTGGTGACGACGAGGTCGTGCATGGTCTCGACCGCCTCATCCTCGTCGAGGCGCCCTTCGGTGACCAATTGGGCCACGAATCCGGCGTCGAGCCGCCGCGACATGTCGTGTCGGGCGGGGATGGAGCAGAAGGCGCGGGTGTCGTCGATGAAGCCCGAGGTCTTGCCGAAGCCGGCTGACTCGGTGACCGCCGACCGGTAGCGGCGGATCGCCTCCGGAGCGTCGATGAACCACCACGGCGCCCCGGCGTAGACCGATGGGTAGAACCCGGCGAGCGGACCGATCTCGGTGGAGAAGGTGGTCTCGTCGAGGGTGAAGATGATCAGTTGGAAGTTCGGGTGGGTCCCGTACCGGTTGAGCGTCGGCCGCAGCGCCTCGGTGAACTCGACGCGGATCGGGATGTCGGCCCCGACGTCGCTGCCGTACTGCTCGTGGGTCGGCCGATGGTGTGACCGGGAGACTCCGGGGTGGAGCGTCATCACCAGGCCGTCATCGCAGGCCATCCGGGCCATCTCGAAGACGAGGTGCCGCCGCAGGGCGGTGGCCTCGTCGTCGGTGATGTCGCCCTTGCGCGCCAGGCCGTAAAGCTGCTGGGCGTCGTGTTCGGCCAGGACGTCGGTGCGGGCGTCGGCATGGCTGTGGTCGGAGGAAACGGCGCCGTGGGCCTTGAAGTACGCGCGGCGGTTCGCCATCGCGGCCAGGAAGCCGGCGTAGTCGCCGGTGTCGATGCCCGAGACCTCGGCGAGCCGGTCGGCGTCGGCGTTCCAGGTCGGCGACGACGGCTCGAGGTAGCGGTCGGGGCGGAACGTCGGCACGACCCGGCCGGTCCAGGTGGGATCGTCGCGCAGGTATTCGTGGGCGGCCAGGTCGTCGCAGGGGTCGTCGGTGGTGGCCAGCACCTCGATGCCGAAGCGACGGTAGAGCGCCCGGGGCCGGAAGTCCTGGTGAGGCGAGCGCCTCCGCCACCTGGTCGTAGATGGCGTCCGCCGTCTCGGCGCTCGGCCGCAGCCGCACGCCGAAGATGTCGTGCAGCTGGGCGTCGAGCCAGAAGCGGACCGGAGTGCCGCGGTAGACCTTCCAGTTCGCGCACAGGATGCGGAACGCCGCGCGGGCGTCCCGCTCGTCGAGCGGCCCACGGCCCACTCCGAGCTCGGACAGCGGAACGCCGTGCGCATGGAGTAGCCGGTTGACGTAGTGGTCGGGGGTGATCAGCAACGACGTCGGATCGGTGAACGGAGTGTCCTCGGCGAGCCACTGCGCCGGCACATGCCCATGGGGGAGATGATCGGCAGCCCGCGCACACCTTCGTACAGGGAACGGGCGAGGGGCCGCACCGCCGCGTCGGTGGGCAACAGCCGATCGGGATCCAGCGTGAGGGGCGAGGCAGAAGGCATATCAGCATCCTCTGGACTCGCAAGCCGGTTGCCTAGAGGTTGCCGCAAGTTGTCGCCGGGCACGGCCCGCCACCCGGATTCTCGGCGTATCGGCGTGGCGGCATGATCTGAGTCAGGAGCCATCTCGACGGTGAGGGCGGGCGTGACCGATTACAGCAGCGGATGATGATGGGTCGCGACGAGGCACGCAGGACGGCGGTCGTGATCATGGGCGTTTCCGGGTCGGGCAAGACCACCCTCGCCGAGACGCTGGCCGCCAGGTTGGGTTGGCCGGTGGCCGAGGCGGACGACTTCCACAGCACGGCCAACGTGGCCAAGATGTCCAGTGGCGTCGCGTTGACCGACGAGGATCGCGCGCCCTGGCTGATCTCGATCCGCGATTGGATCAACGCAGCCGACACGAGCGTCCTGCTCACCTGCTCGGCCCTGCGCCGCCGCTACCGCGACATTCTCCGGACCGCGAACGCCCGCGTCCGCTTCCTGCACCTCGATGATCCCCACGGCCTGATCGAAGCCCGCATGCGGGCCCGGACCGACCACTTCATGCCGCCGGCGCTGCTGGCCTCCCAGCTCGCCGCTCTGGAGCCGTTGGAGCCGGACGAGGACGGCGTCGTGATCGAGGTCGCCGGCTCGCCGCAGCAGATCGCTGACCAAGCGCTCGAGGAACTCGGCCTCCTCCCCTCCTGAGTCGGTGGGACCTTCAGCGTCCAGGATTGCGGCGGGGCTTGATCGTGACGTTGGGTAGCACAGGTGCCGGGAGCCGTTGCACCTCGCCGGCGTAGCCGTCCACCCGCCCGAACTGGTCGGACTTGTCGAATTGGGGCGCCTCCCACGCCTCGCGATAGGCGACGATCTCGTCGTGGGCGCGGCCGACGAAGTTCCACCACATGAGGATCTCCTCGCCGAACGGTTCGCCGCCGAGCATGATCAGTCGCGCAGGGCTCGCGTCGGAGTTCGCCAAGGTCAGGGTCGACGGGCCGATGCCCACGTAACCGAGCTCGCCCCTCCGCAGGCGCGTGTCACCCACGGACACGGTGCCTTGGTCGAGGAGGACGCCGTGCTCGAAGCTCGGGTCCACCGGGAGCGTCGTTGTGGCACCGGCCTCGATGACGATCTCCGCGCCGAGCAGCGGCGTGAACGTCGCTACGGGTGAGGTGCTCCCGGCGAGGCGGCCGACGAAGACTCGCACCACGACACCGTCGAGTCCGACGGGATCCGGGACGTGGTGCTCGAAGTTTCGCGGCGCGTGCCGATCCTTGTCCGGGAGGGCGACCCAGAGCTGCACGCCGTGCAGGATGGTCGTCTCGGGCGTCGATACCTCGGAGTGGCAGATGCCGCGCCCGGCCGTCATGAGGTTGAGCTCACCCGGCCGGACCGTGGCGTGGACGCCGAAGCTGTCGCGATGCTCGATCTCTCCCGTGAAGAGCCAGCTGACCGTCTGGAGACCAGTGTGCGGGTGCGGCGCAACGTCCATCCCACCGGTGAGGGCGACATCATCCGGGCCGTAGTGATCGGCGAAGCACCACGCTCCGATGAGGGACCGCTTCCGTTGCGGCAAGGTCCGGCGGACGGTCATCGCCCGTGGGCCGCCGAGGGGGACGTCGCGAGCGGCGAGGACCTCGACGACCGGATGCTCGGCGATTGTCGTAGCGGTCTGTCCGCTGCACCACTGCTCGATCGGGTTCGCTTCACGATTCGTCATCGCGTCCAAGGATGTGGCTGAAGTCCCAGTGGTGGCAACAACTGGCAAGTGTTGGCGCCCGTTGACGTCCGACGGCGACCATCAATTCACCATTCAACTTCTCGCCGAGGAGCCCATCATGAGCACACTGCAGCAGGACGTACCGGCCCCAATACCGTCATCAGGGCCGAGCTCAACGTCGCCGAAACCGAAAGGACGGGCCGGAGCCGTAGGTGCCCTGGGCTTCTCCCAGGCCGTCGACAACTCCGAGGGCGGCCTGATCAACAGCTTCTTCCCGCTGATCCGCAACGCCTTCGGCCTCGACTACGGAGCGCTCGGTCTGCTCAGCTCGCTGAGCAAGTTCGCGCGGATGATCTTCGGCCCGCTCTGGGCGATGGCGGCGGACCGCTACGGGCGCAAGAAGGTGCTCTTCCTGGTCACCGGCGTCTGGGGCCTGTTCACGGTGGCCAGCGGCTTCGCCACCAGCTACTCGGCGCTGCTGACCCTCTACATCATCAGCGTCATCGGCACGGTGGCCTCGGAGCCGATCATCAACGGGCTGCTGCCCGATCTGTTCCGCAGCTCCGAGCGCGGCAAGGCGTACGGGATGGTCCGGGGCATCGGCTCGGGCCTCGGCATCGTCATCGGCCCGCTGATCGGCCAGTTCGGCAACAACCCCGACGGCTGGCGCTGGGCCATGTGGGTGATGGGCGGCATCTCGGTTCTCTCCGGCGTGCTGATCCTGCTGCTGGTGCCGAAGCCGGCGCAGAAGACGGTCTCCGTGGTCGACGACCCCGAGTCCGGTGTCTTCAAGCTCTCCGACGCCGGCCGCCTGTTCAAGATCCCGACCGTGACCCTGCTGGCCCTGATGCTGCCGATGGTCACCAGCCTCATCCTGCTGGCCTTCTACGCCACGTTCGTGGTCGACGCCCGCGGATTCACCGTGGTCGAAGGCACCTACGTGATGGCCGTGTTCTCCGTCGGCGCCATGCTGTCGGCGTTCCTCGGCGGCTTCCTCGGCGACCTGTTCGCCCGGCGCTTCGGACCCAAGGGCCGGATCGTCTTGATGCAGATCTACCTGGTCGCCTTCGCCGCGGTCGTCTTCGTGACCACCCAGATCGACTTCGGCAGCAAGGGCGCTCAGTACGGGCTGACCTTCTTGATGGGCCTGGTGTTCTCCATCGGCTTCTCCGGCTGTGTGCTGCCGATGGTCTCCACCGTCGTGCCGCGGCAGCTCAGCGCCACCGCCTTCGCGCTGCTGTTCTCGCTGATCCAGGGCGGGCTGACGGCGGTCCTGTCCCTGCTCATGGGTCAGCTGGCCAACGTCCTCGGACTCGAGCCAGACCTTCCTGTACGTCGTGGTGCTGCCCTACCTGGTCAACGCCGCGTTCTGGTTCTTGTTCTACCGGGTCTACCCGCGGGACGTCGCACTGCAGGAGCAGCGCAGCCAGCAGGTGGCCGCTAGCCAGTGAGGCACTAGACGGCGAAGCTGGCAACAAGTGGCAATGCGTGGACCGAGCCCAGCCGAGTGCAATTGAATGTTCAACAATCACCGAGAGGCCACCCAGGCCCCGAACCAGGAGTACCGAATGTCCTCTGCAGCTCTCGACTCCCCGAAGCTCAAGTCGCTGGAAAAGCTACCGTTCAAGACGGTGGCCGGCTACGGCGCGGGCGACTTCGCCTTCAACCTCGCTTTCAGCCTGAGCACCGCATTCCTGCTCTACTACTACACCGACGTGGCGGGCATCTCGGCTGCAGCGGTCGGCACGATGTTCCTGGTCGTCCGGCTGTGGGACGCGTTCGCAGACCTGCTCGCGGGCCGGATCGTTGACCGCACCATGACCCGCTGGGGCAAGTTCCGGCCGTTCATCATGTTCGGGGCGATTCCGCTGCTGTTCATGAGCTTCCTCACCTTCCGGGTGCCGGCCAGCTTCGACGACGGCATGAAGATCATCTACGCCTACGCCACGTACGCGATCCTCGGTCTGGTCTACTCCTTGGTCAACATCCCGTACGGCTCGCTGGCCTCGGCGGTGACCCAGTCGGTGCACGAGCGGGCCAAGCTGGTCGCCGCCCGGGCCTTCGGCGCCGGCATCGGCGGTGTGGTGTTGACCTTCGTCGTCGGCGGATTCATCAACGGCCTACGTGCCCAGAAGGCGCAGATCCAGACCCCCGAGGATCTCGAGGTCTACCGGGCCGCGGTGCAGCAGGTGTTCACCAACGTGACGCTGGCGTTCATCGTGGTCGGCACCCTCGCGTTCTGGTTCACCGCGTGGGCCTGCCGGGAGCAAGTCATCCGGACCCAGCCGCGGATCTCGATCAGGGAAACCTTCGACACCCTCAAGTCGAACAAGCCACTGGCCTACCTGTGCGGGTCGAGCTTCTTCTACCTGATCGGCCTGTTCGCGGTCGGCGGCTCGACGGCCTTCTACGCCCAGTACGTGCTCGGCAACATCGGCCTGGTCGGACTGATCACATTGGTGAACACCGGCATCGCCTTGGTCATCACTCCCTTCATCCCGGCGGTGATCTCCCGCTTCGGCAAGAAGAACGTGTTCCAGTTCTGTGGTCTGTTCACCATCGTCGGTGGCGTCGGCCTGTTCTTCACTCCGGCCAACCTGTTCTGGCTGGTGCTGGTCACCTTGGCCATCAAGGGCATCGGCGCCAGCTTGATCAACACCGTGATGTTCGGCCTCGAGGCCGATACCGTCGAGTACGGCGAGTGGAAGACCGGCAAGCGGAGTGAGGGTGCGACGTACGCGCTGTTCTCCTTCACCCGCAAGGTCACCCAGTCCCTGGGCGGGGCGGTGGGTGCGTGGGCCCTGGCCATCGGTGGCTACCTCGCCGCCAGCGCCGCCAACCCGAACCCGGTCCAGCCGGAGAGCGCCATCCTCGCCATCAAGTTCACCATCGGACTGCTGCCCGCGATGGCCGCCCTGATCGCGATGCTGATCTTCATCAAGTACCCGCTGAACGACAAGCGGTTCGCCGAGATCCGCAACGAGACCGAGGCCCGCAAGCTGGCCGCCCTCGAGGAGCAGTCGTGAACGAATCCGAGCAGGTGGACATCGGCGCCCGGGTCAAACCGGTCCTCGAGTTGGAGGGCCTGCGGTTCAAAGACCTCAACGGCAACGGCTCACTGGATCCTTATGAGGACTGGCGGTTGAGTCCGGCGGAGCGCGCGACGGACCTGGTTGCCCGGATGAGCCCGGACGAGAAGATCGGGCTGATGGTGATCAACTCGCGGTCCATGGGTATCTCTCAGCCGGATCCGGAGCTGACCAGTCACGACGGCGCCCTGAACGAGGAGTACGTCTCCGTCAAGAACGACCCGCACAACACCGCGGGTCTGCCGCTGGAGGGCACGACAGAGCAGATCACGGAACTGCACATGCGGCACTTCATCATGCGGGAGACGCCGAAGGGCTCGGTGATCGCCACCTGGGTCAACGCGATGAACGAGGTCGCCGAGGGCACCCGGCTGGGTGTGCCGGTGATCGTCGCGGCCAACTCCAAGAACGAGCTCGGCGGCTTCAAGATGGGCGCAACTCCCGACGATCAGGACTTCACCTCGTGGCCCGGCACGCTGGGTCTGGCCGCCACCGGAGACGTTGCCCTGATCCGCGACTTCGCCGAGAAGTCCCGCACCGAGTGGGTCGCCTCGGGCCTGCGCAAGGGCTACATGTACATGGCCGACACGGTCACCGACCCGCGCTGGTTCCGCACCAACGGCACCTTCGGCGAGGACCCCGCCTTCAACGCCGAGGCGATCACCGCCGTGGTCAAGGGCTTCCAGGGGGAGGAGGGCCTGAGTCGCGAGGGCGTGGCGCTGACGACAAAGCACTTTCCCGGCGGCGGGGCGCGGGAGAACGGGTTCGACCCGCACTACGCGGAGGGGCAGTTCAACGTGTACCCGACGCCGGGATCGCTGCAGAAGTATCACCTCCCGCCGTTCCAGGCGGCGGTCGACGCCGGCACCGCCAGCGTCATGCCGTACTACGCGATCCCGTCCGACGAGAAGTCGGCGATGCCGCAACCGCCGCTCGAGGACTTCGAACAGGTCGGCTTCGCCTTCAACAAGCCGATTCTCGACCTGCTGCGGTCGATGGGGCATCGCGGCTACATCAACTCCGACTCGGGCATCTTGTCGAAGATGGCGTGGGGAGTGACGGAGCTGAGTGTGCCCGAACGGGTGGGCCGGGCCGTCACCGCCGGCACCGACATCATCGCCGACACCAACGACGTCGGATCGATTCGCACGGCGTACGTCCAGGGTCTATTCACCGCCGAGCGCCTCGACGAGGCCGCTCGTCTGCTGACCGAGGAGATGTTCGCCCTCGGCCTCTTCGACAACCCGTACGTGGATCCCGCGACGGCCGACGAGGTCGTGGCCAACGACGCTTACGTCGCGGCCGCCGAAGCGGCGCATCGCAAGTCGGTGGTGCTGATGAAGAACCGCGACGGGATGCTGCCGCTGACCGCCGACCGGCTGTCGGGCCAGAAGGTGTACGTCGAGCTGTTCGAGCGCGATCTCCGGGTGGCCAAGCTCGACGGGCTGCGCCGCGACCTGGCCGCCGCCCATCCGGGGATCGAGTTCACCACCGACTACGCCTACGCCGACGTGGCCGTCCTGTTCCTCAACCCGTTCACCGGCGACTACTTCAAGGCGACGGGTCTGCTGGACCTGGAGATCCACGAGGGCACGAACGTCGACCTGGCCAAGATCAAACAGATCCGGGCGGCCGTGCCGCACGTGGTCGTCGGGCTCAACGTGATTCTGCCGTGGCTCCTGGGCAACGTCGAACCGCTGGCGGACGCCCTGGTGGCCGGCTTCGACACCAGAATCGAAGCCCTGTTCGCTGTGATCACCGGCGACGCAGCGCCCAGCGGCCGGCTGCCGTTGACCTTCCCGATCGACAACGCCGCTATCGCCGTCGACGAGTTCGGGATCTGCGCCTCGCCGAACGACGTCCCGGGGTACGACAAGGAGAAGTTCATGGACGGACGTCCCTACGTCTACGTCGACGCCGACGGCAACCAATACCGGCTCGGACACGGCCTGACCTACGGGTGACGTTCGCGTGGCCAGACCCAAATACCTACTCCAAGGAGAGGAGAAGCCGTCGTGAAGGCTGTCGTGGTACACGGCAAGGGTGACCTCCGGGTCGAGGAGATCGAGGACCCGGTCCTCGGCCGCGACCAGGTCCTCGTCGAGATGGAGTGGGGCGGCATCTGCGGCTCCGACGTCGCCTACTGGCTGAGCGGGGTCTCCGGAACCGCGGTGCTCAAGGATCCGTTGGTGCTCGGGCACGAGGTCGGCGGGCGCCTGGCTGACATCGGCGCGGACGCGGCCGGGCTGCTCGCGGGGTCGGGGGATGAAGATCGGCGTCCCGGTGACGATTCATCCGGCCACCCTGGTGGGCGAGTACGACGTGCCCGAGGCGATCGCCGAGCGGACGAATCTGTGGCCGGAGGTCCGCTACTTCGGGTCGGCGGCCTTCCGCCCGCACGAGCAGGGCGGGTTCAGCCAGTTCCGCGCCGTCCGTCCGGACCAACTCCGGTCCTTGCCCGAGGGCCTCTCGACGAAGGAAGCCGCGATCGCCGAGCCCTTCGGGGTCGCGCTGCACGCGGTCGCGCGAGCCGGCGACGTGTCGGGTCGGGACGTCCTCGTCAACGGCTGCGGGCCGATCGGGGTCCTAGCCGTCGCCGCGGCCAAAGCAACCGGAGCGAGGCGCGTGATCGCCGCCGACCTCTCCGACGCGGCGCTCGGCATCGCTGTGCAGATGGGCGCGGACGAGACCGTCAATCCGGTCCGCCACGATCTGCCGCAAGACGTTCCGGTCGCGATCGAAGCCTCGGGCGCGCCACGGGCGCTCGGCGCGGTGATCGCGGCAGTCCGCCGTGGCGGCGTCGTGGTCCAGGTCGGCAACCTGCCGGCCGACGAGGTGTCGGTCGCCCTGGGGAACATCGTGACCCGGGAGATCGACTACCGAGGCTCGTACCGCTTCATCGACGAGATCTCCCAGGCTCTCGGGCTCATGGCGGGCGGCGTGGACGTCAGCCCGGTCATGACCCACGAGGTGACGATCGACGACGCGCTCCGGGGCTTCGAACTCGCGGCGGACCGGTCGACCGGTTCGTCGAAGGTGATGATCCGCCTCTCGTGAGAGAGCGCGGCAAAGGAGGATCGAGAATGTCCGAAACTACGTACGCCTGGCAGGACGCCGCACTGTCCTCCCGTGAGCGGGCCGTGAGGCTCGTCGAGGCCATGACGGTGGAGCAGAAGATCGCGCAGTTGCACGGCGCGATGGAGACTATCGACATCTACTCCATCGCCGCGGAGGCGGCGGAGTCCGGAGTGGATATGGACCAGCTGGCGGCGCAGATCCAGATCGAGCGGCACGTCAAGGCGATCGAGGAGCTGGGCATTCCTCGGTTCCGGGTCACCAACGGGCCGGTGGGGGTCGGCATGGGCGACGGCACTCCGAGCCCGCCCGCCACGTCGCTACCGATGACGATCGGTCTGGCGGCCGGTTTCGACCCCGAGCTCGCGCATGCGTACGGCGACATCATCGGTTCAGAGACCGCGACACTCGGCCAGCACGTGCTGGAGGGGCCCGGGGTGTGCCTGCACCGGACCACGATCGCCGGCCGCAACTTCGAATACTTCTCCGAGGACCCGTACCTGTCCGGGGTGCTGGGGGTCGCCGTCACCAAGGCGATCCAGGCCAACGACGTGATCGCCATGGGCAAGCATTACGTGGTCAACGACCAGGAGTACGAGCGGTTCCGGACGAGTGTCGAGGTGGACGAGCACGTCCTGCGCGAGCTGTATCTGTTGCCGTTCGAGATGCTGGTAAAGGATGCGGAGATCGCCGCGATCATGAGCGCCTACAACCGCATCCGGGGGGTCTACGCCACCGAGTACCGCTACACCCTGACCGACGTCCTGCGCACGGAGTGGGGCTTCGACGGCTACGTGCAGTCCGATTTCTGGTCCTGCCGCTCGGCGGCTCCGTCGTTGAACGCCGGGATGGATCACGAGATGCCGGACGCCAAGTGGCTCAACGAGGACAACGTCAAGGCCGCTCTGCAGGACACCAGCCTCGAGATCGAGACGATCGACCGGGCGCTGGTCCGCCGCTACACGCAGATGTTCCGGTTCGGTCAGTTCGCGCGACCCTACGAGCCGGGCGAGATCGACGCCCGGGCCAACGGTGCGATCGCGCGATCCATCGGAGGACGGATCGCCGTTCTGCTCAAGAACGACGGCGGGCTGCTGCCGCTGGACGCCAACGCGGGTTCGATCGTGATCATCGGCCAGTCGAAGTTCGTCGACGATGCGTGCCTGGGTGGCGGCGGTTCGTCGAAGGTGACGCCGCTGTACACCGTGCCGCCGCTGGCGGGCCTGCAGCACGTGCTGCAGGATCTCGGCTCGTCGGCGACGGTGACCAAGCTGACCGTGGCCGACGATCTGTCCAACCTGGCGGAGGCCCGCACAGCGGCCAAGGAGGCCGACGTGGTCGTTCTCATGGCGGGTCTGGTCGCTACCGAAGGTGCCGACCAGCCGGACGCCAACATGCTGAACGACCAGAACCGGATGCTGGACGAACTGCTCGGGGTCAACGCCGCGACGGTCGTGGTCCTGAAGGACAGCAACCCGGTGCTGATGCCGTGGATCGACCGGGCGCGGGCGGTGCTGGAGGTGTGGAACCAGGGCAGCGAGGACGGCCACGTCGTCGCCGACCTGCTGTTCGGGGTCGTCAATCCCTCGGGCAAGGTGCCGACCTCGTACCCGAGGTCCGAAGACGACACGCTGTACGCGGGGCACCCGGAGCGCTACCCGGGCACGGACGAGGGTGCCGGCTATCCGGTGATCCGCTACTCCGAGGGCTTGGAGATCGGGTACCGCTGGTTCCAGGCGCAGGGCATCGAGCCGCTGTTCGGCTTCGGCTTCGGGCTCTCGTACACGACCTTCGATCTCGGTGACGTCTCCGTGGACGCGCCGGACGGGGCGAACGCGCCGGTCGTCGTAACCGCCACGGTGACCAACACCGGCGCGAGGGCGGGGGCCGAGGTCGTTCAGGTGTACCTCGGGGTGCCGATGGACGGACAACCGCCCAAACGACTCGTCGGGTTCTCGAAGGTGTACCTGGAGCCAGGAGAATCGAAGCGGGTGACGATCACCGTCGATCCGGCGGCAACGAACCACCCGTTCGGCGTCTGGGACTACGGCACCCAAGGCTTTCAGACGTTGCCGGGGGAGTACACCGTCTACGTCGGCACCTCCGCCGACAACACCCCGCACGCGGTGACTTTCGGTTCACCATCGCTGTCCAACAACCCACGTTAGGAGTTTTCGATGACCAGTACGATCCCAGCGGCGGGGAACTCGCCGAAGCTTGTCGTGACCCTGTTCGAGTCCTACGGGTCGGGGGCCAGTTACGTCGGCGCCAAGGTCGCTGAGGCGCTGGGGGCCCCACTACATGCGCAGGCGTTCTCGTCGGAGGAGATCGAGGCCGCCATGAGCGTGCGTGAAAGTCGCGGGCTGCTTACCCGTGTTTTCACCGCGATGGGCGGCTCGTACGCCTCGATTGCCGGTGGAGAAGGCCCGAACATCCTCCTGGCACCGGAGGGGGACAGCACCCAGCTCGTGGCGGCCAACACTCGTTTCGTGCGTGAGGCGGCGCGGGAAGGCGGCGTGATCCTGGGCCGCAACGGTGCTCTCATCCTGGCCGACTGGCCGGGAGCGCTGCACGTTCGGCTGGACGGTCCCGTCGAGCAGCGGATCGCCCGCGCCGCGCAGGAGAGTGGAACCGACCGGGAACGGGCGGAGAAGCTCCAGCAGAACGAGGACCAGGTCCGCGCCGACATGTCGATCGAGTTCTACGGCTGGGACCCGCGAGAGGTGGATCGCTACCACCTGGTCCTGAACACGGGACTGCTGGATCTGGACTTCTGCTCCGACCTCATCGTCCAGACCGCCCGAGCAAGGGCGGCGGGATGAGCGAAACCACAGGCCAGCTGATGCCAGCGGCGTTCCTCGGTCACGGGAACCCGATGAACGCGCTGGAGCAGAACCGGTACACCCAGGCCTGGCGTGCGTTCGGGGCCGCGACGCCGAGACCCCGCGCCATCCTCGTGGTGTCGGCGCACTGGTACATCAACGCGACCGCGGTCACGGCGATGGCCAACCCCCGCACCATCCACGACTTCTACGGCTTTCCGCAGCCGCTGTTCGACGTCGACTACCCCGCGCCCGGTCTCCCGCGCTTCGTCGAGGAGGTCAGCGAGGTCGTCAAGCCGACCTGGGTCGGGGCCGACGTCGACAGCTGGGGCATCGACCACGGCACCTGGTCGGTGCTGCTGCACGCCTTCCCGGGCGCCGACATCCCCGTCGTGCAACTGAGCATCAACGCCGATCGCGACTTCGACTACCACCTCGACCTCGGCGCGAAGCTGGCACCGCTGCGGGAGCGCGGGGTGTTGATCATCGGCAGCGGCAACGTCGTGCACAACCTGCGCGGCATGAATCCCTCCCTGCCCGACCAGGGCTTCGGCTGGGCCCAGCGGTTCAACGACCAGGTACGCGAAGCCATGCAGGAGGACCCGAGCAACGTTCCCTCGGTCGATCGACACCGTGACTTCGCCGCGGCCGTGCCGACACCGGACCACTTCATCCCCCTGCTGTACCTGGCCGGGGTGGCGGGAGCCGCCGGAAGCGGAGCTGATGTGCTGGTCGACGGATACACCTACGGATCACTCTCCATGACCGCCTACACACTCGATCTGCAGTGTCCGGGAGCGGACGACGGGATCGAACCGGCGGCCGAGTTTCCCGCCAATCTGCCGACCGACAACTCCAACACCTGACGACAATCGAGGAGTTCAAGCGATGGCCAAGAAACTGCGGCTCGGCATAGTCGGGCTCGGAGCCCAGGGCTCGATGTACGCGCAGTTCATCGAGCAGGGGATGGTCGCCAACGTGGAGATCGGTGCCATCTGCGACATCGACCCTTCGAAGGCCGTCGCGTCCGAGTCCACGTACCCCGGCGTGCCGTTCTACGACGACTACATCGCGATGCTGGAGAGCGGCGACGTGGACGGCGTCGTCACTTGCGTCCCGCACTACCTGCACCCGGAGATGGGCATCCAGGCCCTCGAGCGGGACGTTCACGCGCTCGTCGAGAAGCCGGCCGGGGTCTACACGAAACAGGTCAAGGAGCTCACGGCGTTCGCGGCCACCAAACCGGACCTGACCTTCGGCATCATGTTCAACCAGCGCAACAACCCGCTGTACCGCAGGATCAAGGAGATCGTCGACAACGACGACATCGGCAAGATCAGGCGAACGAACTGGATCATCACCAACTGGTGGCGCCCGCAGGGCTACTACGACCAGAGCGCCTGGCGCGCGACGTGGGGCGGCGAGGGAGGCGGTGTCCTGGTCAACCAGGCCCCGCACCAGCTCGATCTCTGGCAGTGGATTTGCGGCGTTCCCAACTCGGTGTACGCCAAGGTCGCCTACGGGTTCCGCCGTAACATCGCGGTCGAAGACGAGGTGACAGCGGTCGTGGACTACGGGGACGGTGCTACGGGTGTCTTCATCACGGCCACCCATGACCTCATCGGCACGGACCGATTCGAGATCCTCGGCGACAGCGGCAAGATCGTCGTCGAGAACAGCAAAACCGCTACCGTCAGCCGGCTGCACAAGCCGGAGCGGGAACTCAGCGAGGGCATGGACGCCGACGATGTCAAGAGCCTGTTCACGGGTCAGCTCGACGTGGCCGACCTCTACACGACCGAGGTCGTCGAGTTCGAGTCGGCCTGGGGAGACCAGCACGCCGGCGTCCTGGAGAACTTCGCGGCCAACGTTCTCGACGGGACGCCGCTGCTCGCGCCGGGATCGGACGGCATCAACGGTGTCCGGCTGGCCAACGCCATCCACCTCTCCAGCTGGACCGGCCGCGAGGTCTCGCTCGACTTCGACGAGGACGAGTATCTGACCGAGCTCAACAAGCGCATCCGCGCCGAAGGTGAGTTCGCGGAGCGGACCTAGGGCCGCCGCTCCTGCCCCCGGACCTCACTAACTGTCGGGAAATCGCAGCAACACGCGGGTCTCCGTCCCCATATGGCGGCATCTGTTAACAGTTTCGCGATTTTGGGGGGTGGGGGGCGGGTCCTGCCGCGATTTCCCGACAGTTGCGCGGTTTCGCGTGCGTACGGCCTCAGAGGAGGTGTTGGTAGCCGAGGGCGATGAGGTTGTCCCTTGAGGTGACGAGGCAGTCGAACGGGTCGCGGCCGTATTGGTCGTCCTGTTCGATGAGGAGGTACTTCGCCCCGCTGGCGAGGCTCTGGTCGATGATCGACTTAAAGTCCAGATTCCCTTCGCCGACCTCGGCGAACTGGACGACGCCGGTGAAGGCCGCCATGAAGGCCTGCGCGTCGCCCGCCCTCAGCGCCGCGAATGCGTCCTCGTCCAGCGGACCGATGCGGTAGTCCTTGAGGTGCACCAGGTCCACCAGGCCTGCGTAGTCCCGCAAGATCAGGACCGGATCCTTCCCGCCGCGGTGGATCCAGTGGACGTCGAGTTCGAAGCGCATCGACGGTGCCTTCGCCCGGATGATGTCGAGGATGTACCGCCCGTCGTACTTCGCGAACTCGACGTGGTGGTTGTGGTAGTAGAGGCCGATGCCGTGCTCGGACAGTCGCGCAGCCATCTCCTGGCTCTTCGTGCAGAACTCCAGAAGTGCCTGGTGCGAGGCCATCGCCCAGGAGGGCATCATGCCGATCCGTACCATCGTCGTGTCCAGGAGCTGGCAGTCGGCCACGATCTTGTCGAAGTCGTTCGCGAGCGAGTCGCCCGGCATTCCCTCCGGTGTCTCCAGCGTGGCCGACAGGGCCGCGATCTCCATGCCGAGCTCGGATCTCGCCCGATCGATCTCCGCGACGTCGTCTTTCGCCATCGAGATCTGCGAGAGCTCGACGGCGTGGAAGCCCACGTCGCTGAGCCGTTTCAGTGTCGCGAAGGCTCCGTCCTCGGCGAACTGTGTCTTGAGCATCATCGCCTGCACGCCGATCTTGTTCATGTTCGACTCCTTTCGAGACGCGTTCATCGACCGAGGCTAGCCCCGCCCGGTCGGGTCATCCGGAGCAGTCGGGCGGGTTGTCTGGTGCGGAGCGCGTACGTCATCGTGAGGACATGGCGATTGATGTCGAGCGACCGACCAGCTACGGAACGGATCCAGGTGACCCCGGCCGGGCCTCGACCATCGGCGGGGTGGGGGAGCACCTCAGCTCCGAGCAGGTGAGGGACTTCGTCACGGAGGCGCTGGCGAGCGCCGATCTGGACGGTCAGCGCGTCTGTCTGGTGGTGCCGGACGGCACGCGGACGTGTCCGCTGCCGTTGCTCCTCGGAGCGGCGCGCGACGCCCTGGCCGATCGCGCGTCGGAGGTGACGGTGGTGATCGCGCTCGGAACGCATCAGGGCATGAGTGATGATCATCTGGCGCCGCCACCTCGGCTACGAGCCCGGCGAGTCCGAGGCGACCTACCCGGGGTGGCGGATCCTCAACCATGAGTCCTGGCTGCCCGAGACCTTCACCCATTTGGGCAGCATCGGGTCCGACCGGCTGGCAGAGTTGACCGGCGGGCTGATGACCGACGTCTCGGTGGACGTCCGGATCAACCGGCACGTGGCCGAGGCCGACGTCGCCGTCGTGATCGGGCCGGTGTTCCCGCATGAAGTGGTCGGGTTCTCGGGCGGCAACAAGTACTTCTTCCCCGGGGTGTCCGGTCAGGAACTGATCGATCTGTCCCACTGGGTCGGGGCCTTGATCACCAGTGCGGAAATGATCGGCACCCGGGGCGTCACTCCGGTCCGTGCGTTGATCAACGAGGCGGCAACCATGATCCCCGCCCGGCGGCTGGCGCTCTGCCTGGTGGTGGCGTCCGGAACCGACACCCTGCACGCGGCGGCGTTCGGTACGCCCGAGGACGCGTGGGCCGCGTGCGCGGCCGTCTCCGCCGAGACCCACGTCACCTACCTCGACCACCCGGTGAAACGGGTGTTGTCGATCATGCCGACGAAGTACGCCGACATCTGGACCGCGGCCAAGGGTTTCTACAAGTTGGAGCCGATCGTCGCCGACGGCGGCCAAGTGATCATCTACGCCCCGCACATCACCTCGATCTCGGTCATGCACCCGCAGATCGCCGAAATCGGCTACCACAACCGCGACTACTTCCTCGGTCAGTGGAAGCAGTTCCGGGATCAGCCGTGGGGGGACCTGGCGCACTCCACCCACCTCCGGGGGCAGGGCACCTGGGACGCCGAGGAGGGTGAGCAGAACCGCGTGACGGTGACGCTGGCCACCGGAATCCCCGAGGACCTCGTACGTGCGGTCAACCTCGACTACCTGGACCCTGCCGAGGTCGACGTAGCTGCGTACGAGGCCGATCCCGACACCTTCGTCGAGCCGCACGCCGGCGAGGTGTTGTACCGGCTCCGCCCGGGCCAGCCCGGCCCTCCGGGTGAAGCCGACGGGCGCACGGTGCCGGTCTCTGGGCTGGACGGCTGATTCACCCGGCTCAGGGAGCGCCGTCGTTCGGGCCCAACGACTGCGCTCAGGGAACAGGGGTCAGCGGGGAGGGAGCCGAAGTCGCTTGTCACCGATCAGGCTGACCAGGTCGGCGCGGTCAACGGGGAGCTCGCGGCCGGCCTTCGAGGTGTTCCGAGCCACGATGGTGATGACGTACGTGCCCGCCGGCCGGTGTTGAGCCTCGAGGCCGCGGGCGAGGCTGGCAGGATCGGTGAGGGTGTAGCGGTTGCCGTCCATGAAGCGCGTGCTCTGACACTCGCGCTTGGTGATCTGTCCGCAGCGGATCGCGTACTGCCGGCTGGTGGCGATCTGCAGGTAGATCTGGGTGGCGCCGCCCTTGCTCCGGTAAAGCTCGAGTTCCAGTGCCCCGTCGCCGCCGCTCCAGAATCCCGAGCGCCGATCCTCCGCGCTGTAGGAGTAGCTGGAGGCAGTGAAGTAGTTCCCGTTCGGGTCAAGGTAGGAGCTGATCACGTCCGCCATCTCGGACCGCCAGCCAGAGACGATCTCGGTCCGGCAGCGCAGGTCTTTCGTGTCGCACGGTGGTGTCGGCCTGCTCGTGGTGGCTGGGCTTGTGGCGGCTTCCGGGCCGCGGGACGCCACCGGAGTGAGGAGCGGCACCGCCTGCCGGATCCCCAGCCCGGCTACGACGATCAGGGCGGCGGCCACCGCCACGAGCTTGAGCCGGCGGTGGCGGAGCAAGGATCGACCTGCCCTTGGTGCGTCGGCCACCTCTTGGGCCCCGGGAAGCGTCGTCGCGGCCGCGCCAGCTCGACGGCGAGGTGCCGCCGCCCGTGGGCGCGGGGCATGGTCTGCAACCTGTCCGTGGCGGCCCGTAGTTGGGCAATGACGTCGGAAACGTCGCGGTCGAGCACGCTGGCGATGCCAACCAGGGGGAGACGCGTGTAGGAGGCCAACACGAGGATCCGACGCTCGTCTTCGGTGAGCGCAGCCAGTTCGTAGAGGATGTCGTCGCCGGAACGAGGGGGCACGGCGTCGACGTCCACCAACTCGAAGTGGTCGACCGCGTCGACCCGGCAAGCGGACCCCGGCACACGCGGGATTCACCACCGCCCGGATCGCATAGGCGTACGGGTCGTCGAGCCTGGGCCAGGCGGCGTACAGCTGCGCGAGGACGGCGTCGGTGAGGATCTCTGCCCGCTCCGGATCGAGATGGACCAGGAGTCGCGGTGCCGAGCAGCCGCGTCCGATAGGCGCTGACGAACGCGGCGAACGGCTCATCACGGGCGCCCATCAACATCGACCATCCCCTCCTCTCCTGATCTTATTCGTCGTGCGGCCAGCCGTCTGGATGACCAGTTTCCAAATGCGCAGGTAGAGGGTATGCAGACGGTCGACGACGAGACGGAGAGCCGCAGAGCGGCCCCTTCGATGGACGGACTTGGTATTGGTTGAGACATGACGGTTTTCCGGCGCTTCGTGGCGATCGGGGACTCCTCTACGGAGGGCCTGATGGACCCGGACGGCAACGGCGGCTACCGCGGCTGGGCCGACAGATTGGCCCAGACCATCGCGGACGCCCAGATTGAACCGTTGTTGTACGCCAATCTGGCTATCCGGGGCCTGCATATCGCAGAAATTCTCGAAACCCAATTCGGGCGGGCCCTGGCCATGGAGCCGGACCTGCTCACCATTTTCGCCGGGGCGAACGACATCATCGCGGCTCTGCGGTGCGACTGGCCGACCTGGAGCGCCGATTTGGGCACGATGTTCGGTGCCGCCACGCAGCGCGGCGCGACCGTGCTGACCTTCACGATGCCTGACCCCACCGGCATCAACCCGCTGGGATCCCGGCTGCGGCCACGCGTGTTGAGGCTGAACGACATGATCCGCGCGGAGGCCGAGCGGTACGGCGTGCTGGTGATGGACTTCCAGCGGTATCCGATCGCGGAGGATCCGCGGCTCTGGTACGACGATCGGCTCCACGGCAACAGCCTCGGCCACGAGCGCGTCGCGTCGGCGCTGGCCTGGCGCCTGGGCATTCCCGGCGCCGACGCGAGCTGGGCTGATCCGTTCCCCGAGGAACTCGTCCGGCCCAAACCGCGGGAGCGGCTGAGCAGCGACGTCGACTGGGCGGTGCACCACTTCGGACCGTTCCTGTCGAAGGGGTTGCGCGGCATCCGGCAAGGCTGGGGCATCGAGCCCAAGCGGCCGGTGCCGACCCTGGTGGAGAAGAGCGGTGCTGCAACTGGCCCTTCGACAGGGCCCTCCTGAGCCAGTCGAAGGGCTCAGGGCACCAATCCGCTTAACCGAAGAGGGTTTGACCGACGTATTCGCCGTCGCGCACTCCCGGCGGGACAGCGAAGAGGGCCGAGCCGGTGTGCTGGAGGTACTCACTCATCGCGTCACCGACCCCGAGTCGGGTCTGCATCGGGATGAAGTGTGTCCGCGGGTCGACGACGAAGGCGAGGAAGAACAAGCCGGCATCGATCCGGCCGAGCCCGTTGCTGCCGTCGACGAAGTTGTACCCACGCCGCAGCATGCGGGCGCCCTCGTTGGCGCTCGGGTGCACCAACGCCACATGGGCGTCGGTGGCGATCAGCGGCTCGTCGGCCCGGCCGGTGAGCGTGAAGTTCGGTTGATCCATCTCGCCGCCACCCGACAACGGTGCTCCCTCGGCCTTCGTCCGGCCGATCACCCGCTCCTGTTCCCGCAGCGACTGCCGGTCCCAGGTCTCGATGGTCATGTTGATCCGCCGGGCCACGAGGTACGAACCGCCGGCCAGCCAGTCCGCCTTGGGATCGGTCCCCTGCTTCACCCACACGTGGTTGTCCAGGTCCTCGGGTTGTTCGGCCTTGATGTTGTGGCTGCCGTCCTTGAACCCGAAGAGGTTCCGGGGGGTCGTCTGGCTGGTCGACGTGGTCGAGGTCCGGCCGAAACCGAGCTGCGACCAGCGCAGAGCGGCACGGCCGAAGGCGATCCGGGCCAGATTCCGTACGGCGTGCACGGCGACCTGCGGATCGTCGGCGCACGCCTGGACACACAGGTCTCCGTCGGAACGTGCTGGGTCGAGATTGTCAGCAGGGAAATGCGGCAGCCGCCGGAGTGCGGCGGGTTGCCGTGCGGCCAGGCCGAAGCGGTCCTTACCCTCGTCGCGGAACAGGCTGGGACCGAAGCCGAACGTGATGGTCAGCCCGGCGGCGGGCAACCCGATGGCCTCGCCCGTGTCGTCGGGA
Organism: uncultured Actinomycetota bacterium; assembly: GCA_963791865.1. Lineage (GTDB taxonomy): Bacteria > Actinomycetota > Actinomycetes > Propionibacteriales > Propionibacteriaceae > Microlunatus. Next base: position 187,977 of record CAWBUC010000014.1, on the reverse strand, counting down.
GGCGCGTCGTAGGGCCCTGACGTCGGACCGAGGTCACCGGCCGGCTCGGCGGCGGTCATCCGGGCGGCGGCCGACGTCCAGTCCTTCAGCAGACCGACGAGTTCCGCCCGAGTGGCCGCCGTGACGTCGAACGCGGCGAAGTGCAGCCGGTCTTGCATCGGGGTGACGATGCCCGCCTGCCGCTCCCCGTAGAAGGGGTAGGTCCGGTTGCCGTTCGGCGCCTCGGCCGCCGGTCCGCTGGATCCGCTGTTCTGCGTCGCCAGTACGGTCGCCCCGACTCCGAGGCCGACACCGAGCGCGCCCGCACCCGCCGCGCCGATGAGGCCGCGCCGGGAGACTCGCGACTTGTCGAAGGGCTCCGGGGACAGACGTTCGGGCATCGGTCACACCACGGCGGCGGTGAGTTTGGACAGGGGTTCGGAGAGGGCGTTGACGGCGTTGGACAGCGCCTTCACCTCGGCGGGGGTGAGCTCGTTGTAGAGCACGAAGCCCTCACCCTCCTTGTGCTGGTCGAGCAGTTTCTGCAGCGCGACGAACCGGGTGTCGATCTGGGTGTCGAGCTCGGTCTCGCCGCGCTTCTCGAGCAGCGGACGAAGGCCGTCGAAGCCGACCCGGGCCCCGTCGACGTTGGCCTGGAAGTCCCACAGGTCGGTCCGCGACCAGAACTCCTCTTCGCCAGTCACCTTGCCGGTGGCCACCTCGTCCAGCAGGCCTTTGGAGCCGTTGGCGATCTGGTCGGCGGTGTAGCTGAGCGTGCGGACCCGCTTGTACAGAGTGTCGGTGTTGGTCACCAGGTCGGCGGCGAACGCTTTGCGCTCGGCGTCGGTGAGCGGCTTGTAGTTCTCGGCGCGCTCCGGCCAGAGGTCCTTTTCGATCTTGTGCCAGCCGGTCCACTTCTCGTCGGGTTCGAGGTCGGCCTCGCGAGCGTCCATCTTCGGATCAAGGTCACCGAAGGACTCGGCGACGGTCTCGATCCGCTCCCAGTGCACCCGGGCCACCGGATAGAGGGCCCGCGCCTCGTCGTCGGACTTGCCGACATACAGCGCGGCGAACTCCTTCGTCTTGGTGACGAGCTGCTCGGTCTGGTCCTTGACGTAGGCCTGGTAGTTCTTGTTGGCCTCGTCGACCAGGGCCTTGTCGTCACCCTTGGGCGTGAGGTCCTCACCGGAATCGGTGACAGCGAAGGTGTTGCGAATGCCGTCGCCGACCATGCCGGGCTTGCAGGCCGTGTAGTACGAGCCGGGCGGGGCGGTCACCACGAGATCCCGTGACAGGCCCGGCCCGATGTTCTCGACCTCGCCGACGATCCGCAGACCGTCCGAGCCGAGCAGGTAGAACTCGGTCACCTTCGAGCCGCCGTTCGTCACCGCGAAGCTGAGGTTGCCCGACGGGGCGGCGGGCGCCGAGACCGTGCAGGCGTCGTCGGTGGCCTGCACCGTTAGGGCGCGACCCGACGGCGCGCTCTCGTTGCTGCTGCTCTGCGTCGGGACGTTGTCGGTGCAGGCAGCCAGCAACGGCAGCGCCAGCAGGGCGCCGGACAACGCTCCGACGACTTTGTACGAGTTGGCGGTCATATCAGTTTCCTCCCGAGGTGACGACAGTCTTTGAGTCGGCCTGCGCTGCCGCGGGGGCCGACCCGCCGGTGGCCGGCGAAGTGCTGCGTGGGCGGATGCGACGCAAGAACAAGATGACGGTGGGCACGACGTAGGCGATCCAGACGATGAGTTCGAGCTTGGTGGTGGCGGGGGAGAAGTTGAAGATGCCCTTGAGGAGCGTGCCGTACCACGACGTGGGCGGGATGGCGCTCGACACGTCGAAGGCCAGGTTGTTCAGGCCGGGCAGGAAGCGTGCCTCCTGGAGATCGTGCACTCCATACGCGAGGACGCCGGCAGCCACGATGATCAAGAACAGCCCGGTCCAGGTGAAGAACTTGGTGAGGTTGATCTTGATCGCCCCGCGGTAGAAGAGATAGCCGAGTGCTATGGCCGTCACTATCCCGAGCAGGGCGCCGATCAGCGGAATGGTCGTCGTGCCGGTGGCCCGCGTCGCTGCCCACAAGAACAGCGCGGTCTCCAGCCCCTCGCGTCCGACGGCCAGCATGGCGACGACCATCAGCGACCACGGCTTGGCGTCGGCAGTCCGGTCGACCTGGGAGCGCAGTTCACCCGACATGCCCTTGGCCGCGCTCGCCATCCAAAAGATCATCCAGGTCACGAAGCCGACCGCGATGATCGACAGCAGCCCCCCGATCAGCTCCTGGGCCTCGAACGTCAGCCCCTTCGGGCCGAACGTGAGCGCCGCTCCGAAGCAGAGCGAGATGGCGACGGCGACGCCAACGCCGACCCAGATCCTCGGTAGCAGGTGTCGGCGATCGGACTTGACCAGGTAGGCCACCAGAATGCTGACCACGAGAGCGGCCTCGAGGCCCTCCCGCAATCCGATCAGATAGTTGGCAAGCATCCGGTCACTTCTCGTTCGGCCCCGTCTGACTGGGGCTTGGGCAGGCAGACTCGATCGCGGCTCCCAATAGGTGAGCCTCGCCTAACTTAAGTCAGGCTTGCCTGGCTCGCAACCCAACTGGAGTGTTCGTCTTCAATTCACGTCTCGCGCGCGACTGCGCGGTGCGGGCGAAGGTTCCCGCGCGCAGCACGGCTTCAGCGCTGGTACCGAACCTGGTGCCTGCGAGCCGAGTTCAGCTGGCCGCGAGCCTTCCGGCGACGAAGGTGGCCTGGTCGGCGGCCGCCCGGCCGGCCTCCCAGCCACGCTGGCTGTAGCGCCGGTTCGCGTTCATGGCGTACGTGTGCGGGAAGAGGCGCTCGAACTCGCCGTCGACGGCATCGGCCTGGCGCTGAAGCACCGGGACCAGTTCCTGTCCGTACTCCGCAGTCGCCGACGCCGCGGACTCGTCAAGCCGCTCGCCGATGCGGACGGCGTACGACACCAGAAACGACCGGCGGAACCCGGCTGAGCGGTCGTAGGATCCGGCCCTGCTGGCCCCAGCTTCGGCCATGGCCCGGGTGGCCTGGATCAGCAACGAGGTGAATAGCAGCTCGACCTGGTCGACGTCGACGGGTGTGCCGACCAGTGTGCCCATGGCCACCTGCTCCAGCCAGATCGCCTTGCACCGGTTGCTGCGGGCGACCTGGTTCAGCAACGTCATCTTCTCGCTCGCGTATGGAGCCTGGAGGTGGATCCGCAGGCTGGCCACGTCGACAGGCCGCTCGTCGTGAGCGTGCAGCAGAGCCTCATCGATCGCATGTCTGGTCATGAGGTCCTGCGCTTTGGCCGTCAACGCCTCGGCCTCGGCGGCGTACTCCGTACCTTCGGCCTTCGCCAGGAGCGCCCGGATCCTGGCCATCATCTTGTCCCGCGCGCCGTGAGCAGCTTGGTGGCGAACCCGCTCACGGCCCGTCGTCCACCTCGACGGCGGATCGACGATGCATTCAAGGGACGGCAAGTTCTCTAGCTCAGCGGCCAAGCGGAGCACCCGTGCCCAGGCGTCGGGCGGCGTCGTCGTCAGCGAGAACTGGACGACCACGACGTTGAACGTCGCCGGCGCGAGGGGGATCAGTCTGGCGGCGCGGGCACTGGCCTCGGCGCTCTGCAGTTGGGACCGCCAGCTCATGGGAGCACGGTCCATGGGCAGGCGGTCGGACTGGGCAACGACCAGCGCTGCTGCGAGGTCGGCGCTCGCGGCGTCGATCCGCCGAGCGACGTGGATGAGGTCGGCCGGCTGCCAGCCGTGCTCCCACAGGGAGGTCAGCACCGCCAGCAGTCGCTCGGTCAGCTGCCTCTCCATGAGGCTCTGGACGGCACCACTGACGGTGCAGAGTTCCTCCTCGACGAGATAGCGCGTCAGCGTGGAGTCGCGGAGTCGCCCAATCCGCCTGATCAAGGCGCCGAGCTTCTGGTTGGCCTCCTGCCACGCCAAGGCCTCCTCGTCCACCTCCGTCGCTGACCAGGCTCCTCGACCGAACGCATCGAAGCCGAAACTCTGAGGTTGCTCAGGTTGTGTGGGTCGTCCGGGCCGCGCGGGCGACGCCCTCCGCACCCGTTCGCGTCGTTTGCTGGCCCGCCGTTGCTGGTTGTTCCGCCCCATGCCAGCGGAGCATTCCGTATACCTCCGACAGTCCAGCCGAGGCGCGCTGACGCCGGTTTGAGCTCATGAGTTCCGTGGCAGCGTGTTGTCGCATATCGACCGGGAGAGTAGCAACACGCTGCCACGCAAGAGGTTTTCCACAGATGTGGCCGTCGGAGTTCTCTTGCGGTTCTCCGGCGTGCGGTTACGCGTCACAGTGATCCGGTGGAATCAGCCGTCGAGCGGGAGCTACGCCTGGCTCATCGACCACGGTCGGCGGTCGAGTTGGCGGCTCTCGGCGTCACACCGGCCCGGTTGCGTGGGCGTTCTTGGCGCCGGACCAGCCGCGGCTTCTACGCTCCCGCGACCGAGACCGGCCCGAGCTCCGCCCAGCGGATCCTCGACCTGGCGCCGTTGGTCCCCCCGACCGGCGCGTTCGCCGGCTGGGCCGCGGCGTACGCACTCGGGGTGGACCTGCTCGACGGGCTCGACTCAGAGACCATGCAGCCGGACCCGATCTCCATCCAACTGGGCTCAGACGTGGGGCGGGCCGGCACCGCCCAGATCCGCTACGTCCGCGACCGTCTGCCGGTCGATCACCAGCAGACCGCGCACGGGCTTGCCGTGACGACGCCGTTCCGGACCGCCTTCGACGGTGCCCGCTGGGCCGGCGATCTCGTCGAGGCGGTGGTCTTCGTCGACCAGGTCGCCCACGCCCTCAACCTCGACATCGCCGCCTTCGCCGAGTGGTGCGCCCGGCAGGGGAAGTGGCCCGGCGCTAGCCAACTCCGGCAGGCCGTGCACTGGGCCGACGCGCTGACGGAGAGTCCGTGGGAGAGCCGGCTCCGAATGTTCTACGTGGAGACCGCTCGGCTCCCGCGGCCCCTCGTGAACCAGCCGATCTTCGACCTCGACGGCCGATTCGTCGCCAAACCGGACCTGTTCGACCCCGAGGCCGGGCTGGCCACCGAATTCGACGGCCAAGACCACCGCGGCCGGCGCCAACACCGAGCCGACAACATCCGCGAAGAGAAACTCGAAGGCGTCAACCTGGTCGTCTCCCGCGTCGACAGCCTCGACCTGCGGACCCGGCTGGCCCTCACCGACCGGCTGCGCGCCCGCTACCGCCAAGGCCTCCAGCGTGACCGCAGCCGGGACCGGTGGACCCTCAAGCAACCGGACTGGTGGCGGCAGCGGATGGCCTCCTGAGTTCCGTGGCAGCCTGTTGTTGCATTTCGACTCGAAACACAGCAACACGCTGCCACCCAACCGGCTTGAGGCTGGCGCCCTCAGGGGCGCCCGGGTGGGCGCGGCGGCTCGTCGACCGGTTCGCGTAGGTCGGAGAAGTCGATGTCGTCGAACTTGTCCCGCCGGCTCCTTCGAGTCGGCCGGGGGGCGATCTCGGTGTCGCCCTCGTCGCTCACGTCGGGACTCTTCTTGGACTTCCGGGGCTTGGTGCCGCCGCGGCTGAGCCTGACCATCGCGACCGCGATGGCGGTGGTGAGCGGGATGGCGATCACGATTCCGGTCGAGGCCACGAGGATCCGGATCAGGTCGTCGGCGAACTGCTCGGTCTGCAGCATCTCGAGGAGCGGCCGGTCGTAGACCACTAACAGCAGCAACGCCGGCAGTGCCGCCCCGACGGTGACGTAGGCGATCGTCGAGACGTTCGCTCCAGCGTGTTCGCGCCCCGTACGCATCACCGTGGCGAACAGGCGGCGTGCGCTGCGTTCGGAGTCGGCCTGCCGCCAGACCGCGGACGCCTGAGTGGTGGTCACGTCGATCAGCACCCCCAGACCCGCGAGGATGATGCCGCACATGATGACCGAGGACAGCAACAGATCGGGGGCCGCTCCGACCAGGACATAGTCGTTCTCGGCGGTGATGCCGGTCAGATGAGCCCAGCGGGTGGCGATGAAGCCCAGCGCAGCGGTGAAGATGAGCGCGCCCAAGGAGCCGACCAGCGCGGTCGTGCTCGCGACGTTGAGGCCGTGCGCGGCGAACAACGCCACGAAGAGGATCGCCGACGACGCGATCAGCCCGACCAGGACGGGATTCGCCCCGGTGATCAGCGCCGGGAACAAGAAGGTGACCAGGATGAGTCCGGCGAAGCCGAGCCCGAGTAGCGCCGCGAAGCCGCGCCAGCGCGCCACCAGAACCACTGCGGCAACGAAGATGAGGGTGAGCACGAGCAGCGGCGTCCCTCGACTGAAGTCGGAGAACTGATACTGGGCCGGCTGGCCGTCGATGGGCGGAATCCGGACCAGGCTGACACGCTGACCGATAGAGATGCCGGAGGCGTAGATGACGTGAGTGACCGGCACGACCACGGTCTTGCCCGTGTCCTCGCCGCCCAACACCTGCACGCTGAGGTTGGCGCACACCTGGGTGTTGACGCCGGAGGTCGAGCCAGGAACCCCCTCGCAGGAGATCCGGGCGACGTTGGTGACCCGTCCGGTGGGATAACTGACGCCGACCACACCGTAGGTGATGCCTTCGGTGTCGATGTGGCTTGCGACGTCCTTGGGCCACAGCGCGATCAGCCCGGCCACGGTCCAGATCGCCAGTGGAATCAGCACCACCATCATGATCCGCACGGCTCGGCGCTGGCGAGCCCGACCGGCGCGGACGCGGGCGACGCTCCCGGATGCCAGCCCGGCTGTTGGTGAGTCCGTCACGAAGTCCGCCTAGTGTTGATACCTATGTCCCGCTCGTCGCCTGCGTCAGCGGTGCCCGCCGTCCGGCGCGCGCACGCTCGACACGCGACGCGTCGGAATTCGCGCACCGGCCGGTCCGGCGGCACACAATCTACCTCGCGGCGCTCTGGGGGGCGGTCTCGTGCGCCCCTGGATCGACGTCGATCGAGGCTGTGGGCGGCGGCCTTGGCCCTCGTGGTGGTCGTGCTGCCGCTCAGTGGGCTGGTCGGCGCCAGCTCCGCGGCCGGCTCGCTTGCTGCGACCGGACCCGACCAGAGGAGCGTCCGCCCGCCCGCCCGTTCGACTGTCTCGCCCGCTCCCTCCGCCGCCACCACGCCCCGGCCCACCCGTCCTGCCGCGCGGCCGCCGGCGGCCAAGCCGCGGCCGACGGCACGGAGGGCAGTCCCGGCCAGGCCGGTCCGGATCGCGGCCGACGGACCGGGCACGTTCCGTACGGCCACACTCTCTGGCCGGGCCGCCGGCAAGGGCGGCCAACTGCTTCGCTACCGCGTACGGGTGGAGAACGGACTGCCGTTCGACCCGGAGACCACGGCCGCCGAGATCCATCGCACGCTCAGCGATCCCCGCAGCTGGACCGGTTCGGGCCGGTGGCGGATGCAACTGGTCGGCGCCGGTCAACGGGCCGATTTCACTGTGCTGATCGCGACGCCGCGGACCACCGATCAGCGATGCGCCCCGCTGTTGACCCGAGGGCAGGTCTCCTGCCAGAGCGGGAATGAGGTCATCCTCAACGCCCGGCGCTGGGCGTTCGCAGTGCGCTACTACCGCGGAAACGTGGCCGCCTACCGGATCTACCTGGCCAACCACGAGGTCGGGCACATCCTCGGTTACGGACACGAGCGGTGTCGGTCCGCCGGCAGCGCGGCTCCGGTGATGCAGCAGCAGACCAAGGGGCTGCAGGGCTGTCGAGCCAATCCGTGGCCCTCACCGCGGCGGCGCTGAGCAGTGCGAGCACTCCCGTCCTCGTGCGAACTGACGTGATCGAACCCGCGGTGGACGTGCGCCTACGCCTCCTGCCCGCAGGCGAGTCCGCCGCCTTGACGGCCGGTGAGGGTCGAGCGCCGGTGGGTCTTGACTGGGATCAGGACTACCCGACAGCGGACACCTTCGTTGCGCTCGGCTTGCTGCAACTCGCCCACGATGCCGCCGGTACCGACCCGACCAAACGAGGGTGGTGGCTGCACCAGATCATCGCCAAGACCGTGGAGGGAGCGGCAGTTAAGAACGTGGTGGTGGGCGATATCGGTTTCCACGGGCCGCCCGAGCCCGGGCCGCGAGCGGTGGTCGAGATCGGCTACGCCGTCGTACCGACCTGGCAGGGGCGCGGCGTCGCCACCCGAGCGTGCGCGCTCATCCTCGAGCAGGCGTGGCGAGACGGCGCCGACGTGGTCCAGGCCGAGGCCCAGGGACCGGCGTCTCAGGCTGTCCTGCGGAAGTGCGGTTTCCGGCATCGCGATGGACACTGGTTCGAAATCGGCCGCCGATGACCGGGTCCGTCACGCGTCGGCTGGAGCTCGCCCACCCGACCCTGCTCCATCCCCTGCTGGCGGCTCATCGTCGGGGGCCGGGTGATCCGACGCATCGCCGGGTGGGTGGCGCCTGGCTGCGGGCCACGCGGACCCCGGCGGGACCGACTCTCATCAAGATCGTGGCCAGCGGGCGTGAGGTGGCCGCCAGGGCCTGGGGCGAGGGTCGGCACTGGGCGCTGGACCAGTTGCCGCGCCTGATCGGCGCCGAGGACCATCCGGACTCCTTTCGCCCGCGGCCGGAGCACGAGGCGCTGGTCGCGGCCCACCGGCGGTTCCCGAACCTGCGGATCGGAGCGTCCGAGGCGGTGTTCGAGGCGACCGCCCCGGCGTGTCTGGAGCAGGTGGTGACGGGCAAGGAGGCGTTCCGGGCCTTCCGGCTGCTCGTCTACGCGTACGGCGAGCCGGCCCCCGGACCGGCCACCGATCCTGACTCGGTCGCGTACGGAATGCGCGTCCCGCCCGGCCCGGAGGCGTGGGCGCGGATCCCGACCTGGCGCTTCCTCGCCGCCGGAGTGGAAGAACGGCGCTATCGCACGCTGGTGCACGCCGCCAGCCGGGCCGCTGGACTCGAGCGCACGCTGAGCATGGACAGCGCCACGGCGGATCGAGCTCTGCGCAGCCTCCCCGGCGTCGGGGCCTGGACCTCGGCCGAGGTACGGCAGCGGGCCCATGGCGACGCCGACGCCTGGAGCATCGGCGACTACCACGTCGGGAAGGACATCACGTACGCGCTCACCGGCGAGGCCCTGGACGACGCCGCCTGCCTCGAACTCCTCGAGCCCTACCGGGGACACCGCTATCGGGTCCAGCTACTGCTCGGTCTCGGGGCGGCCCGGCCACCTCGCCGGGCGCCGCGGATGACCCTGCCGAGCCACACCCCGTACGCGACCGGTGGGAAGTCCTGACCCAAACGCAATGGCCCTTCGACAGGGCGCCTCCTGAGCTTGTCGAAGGGCTCAGGGATCGAGGCTCGGCTACGCTCCCGGACCCTTCGACAAAGCCCGTCCTGAGCTTGTCGAAGGGCTCAGGGAGCCGGGGTCCGGCGCCTGACCGTTGGGTTCGAGATCCTCGACGGTGGTGGCGCCCGGCAGCCGGATGGTGAATTCGGCGCCTCCCTGAGCCGAACGACCGGCGCGGATCCAGCCGCCGTGCCGCGCGACGGTCTGGGCGGCGATGGACAGTCCGAGCCCGGTGCCGGGTGTGGTCCGGGCGGCCTCGCCGCGGTAGAACCGGTCGAACACGTACGGCAGGTCGGATCCGGGGATGCCCGGTCCCTGGTCGGCGACTCGGAGCCGATCGCCCTCGAGGTGCACCCGGACGGTGCCACCTGGTGGGCTCCATTTCACGGCGTTGTCCAACAGGTTGGTGACGGCCCGTTCCAGGTCGTCGGCCTCGCCGACCACGTACAGCGGGTTCAACTCGACGTCGAAGATCAAACCCTTGGCTCGCCGGCGTACCCGCTCCAGCGCGGCGTTCACCACGTCGCGCAGGTCGATCGGCTCCGGCGCGGCGGCGACCCGGTCGTCGCGCGTGAGGTGGACCAGGTCGCCGATCAGCGTGGTGAACTCGGCCAGCTGCGCCGTCACGTCGGTCAGGATGGCGGCCCGGTCGTCGGAGGTCAGCATTCGGGTGCGTTCGTCGGCCGCCAGCAGCTCGATGTTGGTGCGCAGGCTGGTGAGCGGCGTACGCAGCTCGTGCCCGGCGTCGGCGATGAGCCGCTGCTGCCGATCCCGCGAGGAGGCCAGCGAACGCAGCATCCGGTTGAAGGCCTCGGCCAGCCGGGTCACGTCGTCGCTGCCGCTGACCGCAATGGGGTTCAGATCCTCGGTGAGCGTGACGTGCTCGACCGCGGCGGCCAGTTCGCGCACCGGCCGCAGACTCGAGCGGGCGACGGCGTTGCCGGCGATGGCGGCCAGCACGACGCCGGTGGCCCCGAACAGGATCAACACGAGCCAGAGCGAGGTCAACGTGTCGTTGATCACCTGCAACGGCCGGCCGACCACCAGCGCGTAGTTGCCGAGCCCGGTGAGGGGCACCGCCATGATGCGGTACTCGCTGCCGTCGGTCGCGACCCCGGAACGGGCCGACGGCGGCCCCTGAAGGCGAGCCACCGCCAGCTCCTGCGGGCCGAGCACGAGGTGCACCCGCTCGTCGGGGACCGTATCCACCCGTCCGTCGGCGCGGATCACCGACAGACTGAGGTTGCCGGCCTGCAACGCGGTCCCCGTCAGCCCGCCGATTCGGACGATGTTGCCCTCCACCGGGCCGGCCAGTGAGTTGGCGACCTCGATCAGCTCCGAGTCGAGCGCGCGATAGAGCGAGACCCGCAGGGTCACATAGCCGGCGATGCCGGTGGCCGCCACGGCCAGGGCGACAGCGACCGTGGCCAGGTAGGCGACCCGCTTCCGCAGCGACAGTGAGCGGACAAAGCGTCGGACGGGATTGAGGGGCGGTGCCGATGCGGTGGGAGCTGGTGCTGGAGCGGTCACGGCGGCGTCTCGCGCAGGACGTAGCCGACCCCTCGTACGGTGTGCAGGAGGCGCGCCTCGCCCTCGGCCTCGGTCTTGCGGCGCAGGTAGCCGATGTAGACCTCGAGCGAGTTGGCGGTGGTCGGGAAGTCGAAACCCCACACCTCGTTCAACAACCAGCTGCGCTCCAGTACGCGGCGCGGATGATGCATGAATGCCTCGAGCAGGGCGAACTCCGTACGCGTGAGGTTGATCGACCTGCTGCCGCGCAGCACCTCCCGGGTCTGGGTGTTCAAGATCAGGTCGGAGAAGGACAGGGCGTGGGTGGAGGGATCGGCGGAGTCGGCCACCGTGCCGGCCCGCCGGACGAGAGCCCGCAGCCGGGCGAGCAGCTCGTCGAGCGCGAACGGCTTGGCGAGGTAGTCGTCCCCGCCCGCGTCGAGGCCGTCGACCCGGTCGCCGACCGCGTCCCGGGCGGTCAGCACCAGGATCGGTACGTCGTTGCCGGCCGCGCGCAGCATTCGGGTGGCCTCCAGCCCATCCAGCCGCGGCATCATCACGTCCATGATCACGGCGTCGGGGCGTACCGCCGCCAGTCGAGCCAGCGCCTGCATTCCGTCTTCGGCGCTGCTCACCTCGTACCCGTTGTACTGCAGGGACCGCTTCAGCGAGTCACGGACCGCTTGATCATCGTCGACGACCAGGATGTGCATGTTCCCAAGGGTGCCAGAAGGACGAGCGGGAAGCGCTCACACGAGGACCGGTAGTCCAGCTCGGAGCGCGCGATACTGGACGGATGGAGCCGCTCCAGCCCGCGGAGCCCGGAGATTTCGAGGAGCCGGAGCTTCTGGAAACCTCCGCGACGTCGGGGCCGTCGAGCGTGCGTACGGTGGTCATCGCGATCCTGGTCGTGGGCGCGGTGGGGCTGGTGGCGGCCCTCGGCTTCGGCGGGGCGACGGATCGGAGTGCTCCAGAGCCCAGCCCGACGCCCAACCCGACATCCAGCCCGACGCCGAGCACCATCTCGTGGCCCTCGCCGCGGGCGCCGTCGCCGACGCCGACCCGCCCTCCGGTGTTCAGCAGCAGCGGGTTCCTGGCCGACCTCGACGTCGTCGTCTTCGCGCGCAGCGACCGAGCCGTCTACCGGATCGATACCCGCGCACGTCAGGTGACCCGGACCGCCGTCGCGGGACCGGCGTCAGGCGGTCCGGTCACCTTCTTGACCACGCCGGACGGGGTGATTATCCGACCGCAGGATGAGGTTGGAGGGGTCGCGGTGATCGACGGTCAGCCGGCTCGACCGCTCACGGGTCTCCTGACGAGCGGTGACCAATTCTTGCCGGGAGCAACCGGTCGGCTGTGGGCGATCACCGCATTGAGCCCGAGCCGGTTCGTCGCCAATCTCACCGACTCCGCCGGGAGCCGGATGTACGTGCGGGTCAACGTCACCGGGACTGGCGTATTGGAGGCCGACGGCGCCGGCGGCCTGTTCTACACCGACGTCGGCGGCACGTACCGGGCCACGCCGTCGGGTCTCCGCCGGGTCACCCCCGGCCGGGTCGTGGCCACGAGCCGCAATCGCTTCGTCGCCGTCGAATGCGACGAGCGCTATGCGTGCCTTACCTTCGTCTACGACCGGCGGACGGACACTCGTCGTCGAGCCGCGTCGCTGCACCTGCAGCCGGGCCCTCCGGCAACGCTTTCCCCGGACGGCCGCCACGTCGCGCTGTGGAACTGGGGAGAGACCTCCGGTCCCACTCTCACCGTCGTCGAGATCAAGACGGGACGACGAATCGCGGGGCTCCCACTCGGCGATACCGACATGCTCGATCCGTCGGCAATCTGGCTCCCCGACGGGCGCCTGCTGTGGCTGCGCAACTCCCGACTGGCCGTGTTCGATCCTCGCACTCGCGAGACCGCCGCCACGAGCCTCCGGCTTCCGCCGCTGGTCCAGCTCACGGTCCGGGCGCCGGCGGGGTGATTCCTGCTCGGCACGCAACCGCCGGTGGAATCGACCGGCCAGTTCAAGAGGGCCTCGTGATCGCCAACAGGAGGGACCGCATCACCGCGGGGTCGGCCGGTTTGCCCTCGAAAACGGCGAGCCGCTGTTCGTGATCATGGACGGCGGCGAGCAGCCGGAGGGCGTGGTCGAAGGGGACGGTCAGCTCCAGTCCCAGATGGGCGAGGGCATCGCTGATCAGGACCGAGAGTTGCCGATCGCACTCGGCCACGAACTCCAGGTACGCCGCGTGGAGCGCGGCCTCGCGGGCCGCGTGCAGTTGCAACTCCTGATCCAGCAGGATGCCCTCGCGGATCGGCCGGCCGCCGCCCTCGAAGGCGCTGAGGGCCAACGTCACCAGTTCCTCGGCGCTGAGCTTAGTGGCCGCCTTCATTTCGGCGACAGCGGAGTTGGCGGCGGCGAACTGAGCGGTCATGTTGGCTTCCAGTAGCGCCAGGACCAACTCCGACTTGTCGGCGAAATTGGAGTAGAAGGCGCCGCGGGTGAAGCCCGCGGTCTCGCAGATCTCCTCGACGCTGGCGCCGTTGATGCCCCGGTCGGCGAAGACGGCAACGGCCGCGGTCAGCAGCCGTTCGCGCGTCTGCGCCCGCCGAGCGGTGATCGGCGGGTCAGCCGTGAACAGCTCCGGCATCCTGCTCCACCCCCTGCTCCGATGCAGACTCGTATCCGATACAGAATTGTATCGGATACATTAGCGTATTCATTGCCAGGTCTCGCGTACGCGACGCCCACCGAATCGGAAGGAGAGGCGTGTCGTCGTTCTTGTACAGCCTCGGCCGCGCCGTGTTCCGCCGTCGCCGGGCGGTGCTGGTGGCCTGGCTGGGCAGTCTTGCGCTCCTGATCGGGCTCGCTTTTCTGATCAGCGACCGGTTCGACGAGAAGTTCAGCGTGCCGGGCACCGAGTCGCAGACCGCGCTGGACGCCCTGAACCGCAACTTCCCGCAAGCCGCGGGTATTACGGCGCAGGCGATCGTGGTGGCGCCGCCGGGCATGACGGTCCGCGACGCAGGAGTCAAACAGGCCATCGAGGACGGCGCCGGGGCGTTCGAGCGGATCAGTGGCGTTCTCGAGGTCACCTCTCCGTTCGACGAGTTCGCCAAGGGCATGATCTCTCCGGATTCCTCCGCGGCGATCATGAGCATCCGGTTGGAGCGCGTCGACGGGCAGGTCCCGGACGCGACCACCGCCGCCCTGGCCGAGGAGACCCAGCGGCTGCAGGCGGCCGTACCGGGCTCGACCGCCTCCGTTGGCGGTGAAGCGTTCAACGACCAGACCCCGAGCTTCAGCATCGTCGAGGCGCTCGGTGTGGTCGTGGCCCTGATCGTCCTCATGATCACGTTGGGCTCGCTCCGCGCGGCCGGTATGCCGCTCGTCACCGCCCTGCTGGGGGTGGCGATCTCGGTCGTGATGATCTTCGCCGCCACGGGTCTGACGGTAGTCTCCTCGACCACGCCCATGCTGGCGGTGATGTTGGGCCTGGCTGTCGGCATCGACTACGCGCTGTTCATCACCTCGCGGCACCGCGACCAGTTGCGGGACGGGATGGAGCCGGAGGAGTCCGCCGCGCGGGCCACAGCCACCGCCGGCTCGGCCGTGGTGTTCGCCGGGTTGACGGTGATGATCGCCTTGATCGGCCTGTCGGTGGCCCGGATCCCTTTCCTGACCACGATGGGCATCGCTGCCGCGTTGGCCGTCGCGATCGCGGTACTGATCGCCCTGACCCTGCTGCCGGCGCTGTTGGGCTTCGGCGGCGACAAGCTGCGGCCCAGAGGCACGAAGAAACAAGCTCAGGGCACGAAGGAGCAAGCTCGGGGCACGAGCAAGATCACGGTGCCGCGGCGCTGGGTGCGGATCATCACCAAGTGGCCGGTGCTGACCATCGCCATTGTTGTCGTGGCGCTGGGCGCGATGGCCTATCCGGCCAAAGACCTCCAGATTGCCCTGCCCGACAACGGCCAGGCCGATCCTGGCACCCCGGCCCGCGTCACGTACGACTTGGTGAGCGAACACTTCGGGGTCGGCTACAACGGCCCGCTGGTCGTGTCGGCCGTGATCGTCGGCTCCGACAAGCCGCTCGAGGTGATGGACGGGATCGCGGACGACATCCGGGTCCTGCCGGGTGTGGCCAGTGTGCCGCTGGCGACGCCCAACTCCGACGCGTCGTTCGGCATCGTCCAGGTCATTCCGACCACCGGGCCGGAAGCTCCGGAGACCAAGGATCTCGTGCTGCGTATCCGCTCGATGCACGAGCAGTTTCGCGCCGACTACGACGTTCCGGTCGCGGTCACCGGGTTCACCGCGGTAGCCATCGACGTCTCCAACCGCCTCGGCGGCGCACTACTGCCGTTCGGGATCATCGTGGTCGGGCTCTCGCTCGTGCTGCTCACGATGGTCTTCCGCTCGATCGCGGTGCCCATCAAGGCGACCATCGGCTACCTGCTCAGCGTGGCCGCCGCCTTCGGCGCCACCGTTATGGTCTTCAACTGGGGCTGGTTCCCGCAGCTCTTCAACGTCCACCAGACCGGCCCGGTGATCAGCTTCCTGCCGATTCTGTTGATGGGCGTGCTGTTCGGCCTGGCCATGGACTATGAAGTGTTCCTGGTTTCCCGGATACGGGAGGACTTCGTGCACGGCGGCGACGCGCGGGCCGCCATCGAGAACGGCTTCGCGGCCTCGGCCCGGGTGGTGGTGGCGGCCGCGGTGATCATGTTTGCCGTCTTCGCAGCGTTCGTCCCCGAGGGGGAAGGCGCGATCAAGACTATTGCGTTCGCCTTGGCCGTCGGGGTCTTCGTGGACGCCTTCGTGGTGCGCATGACTTTCGTCCCCGCGGTCCTGTCCCTCCTCGGTCGCTCGGCGTGGTGGCTGCCGCGCTGGATCGACCGGCGGCTGCCGTCCTTCGACGTCGAGGGCGAGGGTCTGGCTCACCAGGTGGCGCTGGCCGACTGGCCGGCTCCCGGTGATGATCACCTCGTCGTCGGCGAGGACCTGCGCCTGGCGGGCCGAGATCAGCCGCTGGCGGTCGCGCTCCGACCACGGGAGATCCTCGTCGTCGAGGGCCCGCCCGCCGCGGGCAAGTCGGCTCTGCTGCTCACCCTCGCGGGTCGCATGAAACTGCTGGGCGGCCGACTCAAGGTTGCTGGCCTGGTGCTGCCCGAGCAGGCGCGCACGGTGCGCTCGCGTACGGGCGTCGTCGACTGCCGCACGGTGACCGACGCTCGGGCAGCGTTCCGGACGGTGCAGAAGGCCCGCCCGCAGGTGATCTTCGTGGATCATGCCGACGTCCTCCTCGGCGTCGACGACCGGGCCGCGCTCGCCAGCCTGTTGGACGAGGTTGCTGTCGGCGGCAGCGGCGACCGCGGCGTCGTGCTGGCGGCGCGCGACCGCGAGTCCGTGGCCGACCTGATGCCGACCCGCTACTCCTACCTCAGCTTGTCCCCCCAGCCCGATTCCCCTCAGCCCGATCCGGCACTCGACCGTACGGCCTGACTACCGATACCGAACAGGAAAACTCTGATGTTCGTACTGGAACGTGCCTCCGCGTCGCGTCGTGTCACCTGGCTGTCTCTGCTGGGTCTGGTGCTGGTCCCGCTGCTGGTGGCCGGCGGATTCCTCTGGGCGACTTGGAACTCCGATACCCGGCTCGACCGGGTCGAGGCAGCCATTGTCAACTCCGACGAGCCGGTGCGGCTCAACGGTCAACTCGTGCCGCTGGGCCGGCAGTTGGCGGGCGGACTGGTGACCGGCGGCGATTCCGACAGCGACAACTTCAACTGGCTGCTGACCGACGCGGCCGACGCGGCCAGCGGGCTCGCCGCCGGCCGCTACGCCGCGGTCGTGACCATCCCGCCGAGCTTCTCGGCGCGGGCCACCTCGTTCTCCAAGACGGACGCGAACCAGATCAATCCGGCAGAGATCACGGTGCAGACCTCGCAGATCCGCGGCATCGCCGACTCGGTTGTCGGGCAGACGATCGCCGCCGCCGCGACCAGCGCGCTCAACACGTCGCTGACCGAGCAGTACCTGGACAACATCTACGTCGGCTTCAACACAACCGGCGAACAGTTCCGTACGGTGGCCAAGGCTGCTGGCGACGTGTCCCAAGGCACCGACGAGCTGGCCGACGGCATCGACCAGACCGCGTCCGGGGCCGACGAGCTGGCCGACGGCCTCAGCCAATTGGACGATGGCGCCGACCAGCTTTCCAACGGCGCCGCGCAGCTCAGCACCGGGGTCGATCAGTTCTCTACCGGGCTGGACAAGCTGGCCGACGGGACCGCGCAGCTGCCGACGCAGACCCGCAAGCTGGCCAACGGAGTCAGCGACACCGCCGACGGCGCCGACGAGCTCGCGGACGGTGCCGAGCAACTCAGCAGTGGTCTTTCGGAGTTCGCGCGCGGCACCCGGGCCAACGCCCGGGGTAACCGGGAATTTGCGGCCGGAGCCGAAGAGTTCAGCCGGGGACTCACCCAGTACACCGAGGGCGTGTCGGGGCTCGGCTCCGGACTGAAGCAGTACGAGCAAAGCATCTCCGCACTGGCCGAGAACGGGCTGCCGCAGTGTCCGCCGCAGATTCCGGAGCAGGCCTGCCCGGTCTTTCTCGAGGGGTTCAAGGCCGGCGCCGGTGCGGCCGTTACCGGCCTGAACCAGCCGTCCGCCAAGACGGGCCTGCTGGCCGGGGCCGAGCAGCTGGCGACCAACTCCGAGACCGTCGCCAACGGCGGCAGTGGCCTGGCCGATGGTGCTGACAGGCTCAGCGCCGGGGCTACGAAGCTCGACACGGGAGCGCGGAAACTGGCCGGCGGGGTCAAGGACCTCTCCGGCGGAACCCGTGAGCTGGCGGACGGTCTCGACCGGTTAGCCGACGGGACCATCCAGTTGGCCGACGGTCTGAGGCCGCTGGCGACGGGCATCCGCTCGTCGGCGAACGGTGCCGCCCAGCTCGCCGCGGGTGCCGCGCAACTCAGTTCAGGGACCGAGGATCTGGCCGACGGCACCGGCCAGTCGGCGACCGGTGCCCGCGAGCTCAGCGACGGACTGGCGAAGCTGTCCGACGGCGGCGAGAAGCTGGCCGGCGGCACGGAGAAGCTGGCCGACGGGCTGGCCAAGGGTGCCGATCAGGTGCCCACCTACGACCAGAGCACCCGCACCAAGCTGGCCGAGGTCGTGGCCACCCCGGTGACCGCCGAGCGGCCCGCATCCCTCTTCGCCGACATCGCCAACACCACGTTCCTGGCGGCCATCGCGCTGTGGCTCGGCGGACTGGCCAGCTTCGTCGTGCTCCGGGCCGTCCCGTCCAGTGTCTTGACCTCGATGAAGGCCTCGTGGCGGCTCGCGGCCGAGGCGCTGCTGCCCGGCGCCGCCATTGCCGCGGTGCAGGCGCTGGTCCTGACCGCCGTCCTGCAGGTGCTGCTCGAGCTGAACGTCGGGCAAGTGGCCCAGCTGCTGCCGTTCCTCCTGCTGGCCGGGGTCGCGTTCGCGGCGGTCAACCAGGCGCTGGTGGCCTGGTTCGGCGGGATCGGCCGCTTCATCTCGGTGGCGTTGGTCGTGCTCGCCGCAGCGGGGGCGATCACGTCGGCGGTGCCGGAACTGCTGGATGTCGTCACGCCCTTCCTGCCCCTGACCCCCGCTCTGGAGGGAGCGCGAGCCATCGTGAGCGCCGGAACCGGGCTGCTCGGCAGTGTTGGCCTGCTGCTCGCCTGGCTGGTGATCGGAGTGACCGCCGCCGTGCTTGCCGTCGCGCGCCGGCGGGTGTTGCCGGCGGTGGCGCCCGCGCACGCGACGTGATCCCTGAAAACCAACCGCTCGATTCCCGCGGAGCCCCCGACACGCCGGGAAATCAGGCTGTCGCCGCGACCGAGCGGGTGATTTTCAGGGTTCTGAGCCGACCACCGAGGTCGCGCGTAGGCTCAATCGATGGCTGGCACGACCACCCGCCCGATCAAGGCCAACAGCTTGCTCTCGTCCACGCTCGAGTCGCCGGCCCGGCGAGAGCTCACCGCGATGACCGCCGACAGCTCCGGCACGACCAAGATCATCTGCCCGAAGGCACCCAGGGCGGCGAACGCCTCGCGGCCGTCCACCGTCGGCCGCCACCACATCAATCCGTAGTCGGGATTGGCTTCGCTGGGCGCCGTTGCCTCTCGGACCCACGCCGCGGGCAGGACCTGTCGACCGTTCCAACGGCCGTTCTGCTCGTACAGCCGGCCGATCTTGATCATGTCCCGGCCGGTCAGCTTGAGCAGGCAGCATCCGTGCTGGAAACCGTCGGACGTCGTTGCCCAGGCAAAGCCGGCGTCCAAGAAGGCTCGCGACGGCTGCAGGGCGGTCTCGTCACCGGTGTACGCCGAGGTCGCCTCGATCCCCAGCGGCGTGAACAGGCGTGATCGGGCGTAGCTGAGCAGCGGCATGCCCACCCGCTCGGCGACGATGGCCGCCACGAGATGCGAGCCGACGTTGGAGTAGCTGAAGATGCCCTCGGCATCCAGCGGCAGTCCCAGGATCGTCGGCAACGAATCGTCGGAGGCCGAGGTCTGCTCGACGTAGGTCTGGTCGGTCAGGCCGGAGCTCATGGTCAGCAGCTGACGAAGCGTCACGCGGGCCAAGGCAGCGGAAATCTGCCGACGATGCTGCGGAAGAAGCTCCGCCACCGTCTGATCAACATCGTCGATCTTGCCCTCGGCGATCGCGATCCCGACCAACGTCGAGACGACCGACTTCGTCACCGACCAGACCTGGGTGTACGTGCCCGGCGTCGTCTCGTGGCGGTAGAGCTCAGCGACCAGACGCCCCTTCACGCTGACCAGCACCGACTCGACGTTGTCAAGCTCCCCTGTCTGATCGGCGGCGATCGCGCTCTCGAGCTCCGGCGCGAGGTTCGGCAGGGCCTGGGGGGTCTCGGGTGCTCGGGAGACGCTGGGCGCAGGTGAGTCGACCGATGCCTGCGGCGCCGGAACGGGTGCGGCACAGCCGGCCACCAGCCCCACGATCAGCAGGCCCGCCAGCCAACGTCGGGTTCTCGCGCGCCTGGGCATCGGACTCCTCGTGCCGCTCGTTCCAGCGGTGTGGCGCCAGAATAGGTCGACCCGGAACGGTCCCTGATTCACCTCCGAGCGCGGGCCCGGGGTTGGCAAGATCTGCCACCATTCAATCCATGAGGTTGATACTCCGTCTGCTGGCCAACGCCGCCGCGCTCGCCGTAGCCACGTTCCTGCTCAGCGGCATTTCCCTGACGGCGACCACACTCGAGGGCAAGATCGTCACGTTCCTCATCGTGGGCGCCGTCTTCGGGATCCTCAACGCGATCATCAAGCCGATCTTCCAGCTGGTGACCATTCCGCTGGTCCTGTTGACGCTCGGCCTGTTCCTGGTCGTCATCAACGCCTGCATGCTGCTGCTGACGTCGTGGCTGGCAGGCCTGTTCAACCTCGGCTGGAGCGTGGACGGCTTCTGGACCGCACTGTTCGGCGCGATCATCGTCTCCATCGTCAGCTTCGTGCTGAACGTCTTCATCCCCGACCGGGAGGAGAAGCGGCGTGCCTGAGGCAGGCGACGATGGCGTGCGCGTGGTCTTCGTCTGCTGGGGCAATATCTGCCGGTCCCCGATGGCCGAGCGGATCGCCGAACGGATGGCCGCCGACGAGGGCGTGACCGGGGTACGGTTCACCAGCGCCGCGACCAGCGCCGAAGAACTCGGGGCGCCGATCGATCCCCGGGCAGTCCGCGTGCTCGAACGAAACGGCTACCGCTCCGACCTCCACCAGGCGCATCGCATCACCGCGGAGGAGATCGCCGAGGCCGATCTCGTCGTCGCCATGGAGGACATTCACGTCTCGAAGATGGCCGGACTGGCGCCCGAGGCAAGCAACGTTGCCCTGCTCACCGACTTCGACCCCGATGCGGACCCAGGCTCGGGGGTGCCCGACCCGTGGTACGGCTCGGCGTCAGGCTTCGAGGAGACCCTGGCCGCCATCGAAGCCGCCATGCCGGGCGTGCTGGACCGCATCCGCGAACTCCAGTCGAGCTAGCTGCGAGCGTCGAGTGGATCGGGCGCCGGCTGTGCTCTGACGACGAGGAGCCGACACGCTTTTCGTCGGCGATCGAGGAGGAAGAGGGCAGTCCTCGGGGCGCCCGAGCCGCGCGAGCAGCTCTAAAAAGAAGTGCGCTCGGCGCCGATCGTGGTGTCGTCGCCGTGACCGGTCTTGACCACGGTGTCGTCCGGCAGCACCAGCAACCGCTCCCGGATGCTCTGGCGAATCAGGTCGGGGTCGCTGAAGCTCCGCCCAGTGGCGCCCGGACCGCCCTGGAACAGCGTGTCACCGGTGAACACCACCCCGAGATCCGGGCACGAGAAGCAGACCGCGCCCGGTGCGTGCCCTGGGGTGTGCAGCACCGTCAACGCCACGTCGCCGACGGAGATCGCCTGTCCGTCGGTCAGCTCACCATCCGGAGGCTGATCGTGGGTGAGCGCCCACACCTCCAGGTCATCGGGGTGCAGCAGGATCGGCGCGCTCAGTGCGGCGGCCAGTTCCGGCGCGACCCGTACGTGATCGTCGTGCGCGTGCGTGCACAGGATCGCGAGCACGCGGCGATCGCCGATCACCTCGCGGATGGCCGCCACGTCGTGGGGCGCGTCGATGACCACGCACTCGCTGTCGTCTCCGACCACCCAGACGTTGTTGTCGACCTCGAACGTCTCACCGTCGAGCGAGAAGGTGCCGGACGTGATGGTGTGGTCGATACCCGCCTTCACGACCAGATCACCACCGAGCGGAGGACGTCCCCCCGCTGCATCTTCGCGAACGCCTCCTCGATGTCGTTGATGCCGATCTCTTCGCTGACAAAGGCGTCCAGGGGCAGGCGGCCCTGCAGGTGGAGGTCGATCAGCATCGGAAAGTCCCGATCCGGCAGGCAGTCGCCGTACCAGCTGGACTTCAGTGAGCCACCGCGGCCGAAGACGTCCAGCAGCGGCAGTTCCAGCTTCATCTGCGGAGTCGGGACGCCGACCAGCACGACCGTGCCGGCCAGATCGCGGGCGTAGAAGGCTTGCCGATAGGTCTCCGGCCGACCGACCGCGTCGATGACCACATCGGCACCGAAGCCGCCGGTCAGATCCTGGATCCCCTCCACGGGATCGGTCTGCTTTGCGTTGATCGTATGGGTGGCGCCGAGTTCGGAGGCTTTGGTCAGCTTGCGATCGTCGACGTCCACGGCGATGATCGTCGCCGCCCCGGCCAGCCGAGCACCGGCGATGGACGCAGCGCCCACGCCGCCGCACCCGATGACCGCGACGGAGTCGCCGCGGGTCACGTTGCCGGTGTTGATCGCTGCCCCGAGACCGGCCATCACGCCGCAGCCCAACAGGCCCGCGACGGCCGGCGCCGCCGCCGGATCGACCTTGGTGCACTGACCGGCGGCCACCAGAGTCTTGTCGATGAATGCCCCGATGCCCAGCGCCGGAGAGAGCTCGGTCCCGTCCTCCAGGGTCATCTTCTGGGTGGCGTTGAACGTCGCGAAGCAGTACCACGGGCGGCCGCGCCGGCAGGCCCGGCAGGTGCCGCACACCGCCCGCCAGTTCAAGATCACGTAGTCACCGGCCGCGAGATCCCGCACACCCTCGCCGACGGCCTCGACCACGCCGGCCGCCTCGTGCCCGAGGAGGTACGGGAATTCGTCGCCGATGCCGCCCTCGCGATAGTGCAGGTCGGTGTGGCAGACGCCGCAGGCCTGGATCGCCACCACAGCCTCGCCCGGTCCAGGGTCGGGAACGTTGACCGTGACGAGCTCGACCGGCGCGTCCTTGGCGCGGACGATCACTCCTTGGACGGGCTGGGGCATGGCGGACTCCGTCGTCTCGTGGGTTGGCGAGAGCCTAACCGGTGAGGTGATCGAAGTCCCCGCGGACCCAGGCCATGTAACGGTCGGCCGAGCGGCGCACCCATGCGGCCGCGTCGCTCGTCACCCGCCCGCCGAAGTTGTCGTAGAGCCGGTCGAAGTCGAGTCGCAGGACCCGCTCCGCCACCTTCGCCACGACGGCAGCCGAGAGCGGGATCTTGTTGGGGAAGCTGCGCATGAACGAGACCCAGCGCTCGTCCGGTGTGCAAGCCACCGTGTCGCCGCTCAGCAGGACGCCGCGGCCGTCGGCGCCGACGAAGTGCGCGACGGCGCTGCCCGGAAAGTGTCCGCCGATCCGCAGCAGCCGCACCCCGGGCAGGACCTCGACCTCTTCCTCCCAGGACGTGACCACCGGGTCTTCGCGCTGCACCCACTCCCGGTCCAGAGCTTGTACGTACACGGGAACGCCGCCGAAGCGGTGCGACCACGAGACCTGCACGCCGAACATGTGCGGGTGGCTGGCCGCGACCGCGGCTACTCCACCGAGCTCACCAACCCGTTCGACGAGGTCGTCGTCGACGTAGCCGGTGGCGTCCCAGAGCAGGTTGCCACCCGGCGTGCGGACCAGGAGCGCCCGCTGGCCGATCCCCACCGACGGTTCGATGCTGATGCCGGCCAACCCGGGCTCGACCTCGGCGAGCTCTCCCTTGTGGCCCTCGGCGGCCAGCTCCTCCAGGGTGGTCCAGCGCTGGCCGCTGGGGCGTACGTACTGCCGGTCGTCACTGCAGATGGCGCAGATCGCGGATTCCTCAAGGCCTGCGCTGCGTTCCACTCCACACGTGCGACAAATCGAACTGGTCATGCTCGCCTCCGTTCAACCGCGGAATATCGACTGGCCTCGGTTTGCTGTCCCGGGTTGGATTGGAATTATCCAGCACTCACCCCCAGCCGCCACGACCAACGATGTCAGGACTGATCTGCGCATGTCTGCCGACCTCTCGGCTCCCCGAGCCCGGACCGGCAGCCACCCCTCTGCGGTTCCAGATCGGGTGACCGCTCTCGATCACCCGGCGTACGTCCTGGCTCCCGCGCGAGGCCGCGACGGCGCCGAGGGCCGCGGGCGCTCGTTCGACTCAATGCTGCGCCTGCGTCCGTACCTGCGTCCTTATCGGTGGCGGTTCGTGGTGATGATCGCCTTCGCCGCCCTCGGTATCGGGGCGGTCATCGTGATCCCGCTGGTGACCAAAGCGGTGATCGACGGCCCGATCGCGGAATCGGATCGAGCCGGGTTGATCGCGTTCGGTCTGCTGGCCATCGGACTCGGCGTGCTCGAGGCCGTGCTGATGTTCTTTCGCCGCTGGATCGTGACCAAGGGGACCATCGGCGTCGAGAACCAGATCCGCCGTGACCTGTACGCCAAGCTGCAGCAGCTGCCGATGTCCTTTCACAGTCATTGGCAGTCGGGCCAGCTTCTGTCCCGAATCATGAACGACCTGTCCAGCATCCGGCGGTTCCTGGGCTTCGGGCTGACGTTCCTGATCATCAACGTGATCCAGATCGGCGTCGTCTGTGCCTTGCTGATCTCGATGTACTGGCCGCTGGGTCTCATCGTGCTCGCCTCGACGGCTCCGGTGGTGATCGCCTGCCTGCGCAACGAGCGCGAGTACACCCGGCTGTCCCGGCAGGTCCAAGATCAGGTCGGCGACGTCGCCTCCACGGTGGAAGAGGGCGCCTACGGACTGCGCGTGATCAAGGCCTTCGGGCGGGCGCGGCACGTGTTCAAGACCTTCGACGCCCGGAGCACCCGGCTGTACGAGACGTCGATGGCACGTGTCCGGGTCAGCGCCCGGTTCTGGACCTTCCTCAGGGTCATCCCCAACGTGACGTTGATCCTGGTCCTGGGCGTCGGGGCCGTCGCGGCCGGGCAGGGGCGGGTGAGCCTGGGGACGCTGGTCGCCTTCATCACCTTGACGTTGTCCCTGGTGTGGCCGGTGGCGGCGCTGGGCTTCCTGCTGGCCATGACGCAGGAGGCGATGACGGCGGCGGACCGGATCTGCGAGATCTTCGACGCCGAGAGCGAGATCACCGACGGCGAGCGCGCGCTCGAGCACCCGCGCGGGCGGGTGACGTTCGACGAGGTGTCGTTCCGGTTCCCGGACGCGGAGACCGACGTCTTGGCTGGCCTCAATCTGGAGATCGCGCCGGGGGAGACGCTCGCGGTCGTCGGCGCGACCGGCTCCGGCAAGACCGCCTTCACCGCCCTGGTGCCGCGACTCCGGGACGTGACGGGCGGCGCGATCCGGATCGACGGCGTCGACGTCCGTGACCTACGGCTGGACGACCTGCGCGGCATCGTTGCGACGGCGTTCGAGGATCCGACCCTCTTCTCGATGTCGGTACGGGAGAACCTCACCTTGGGCGCTCCCGACGCGAGCGACGACGACGTCGCCGAGGCCGTGGAGGTGGCTCAGGCGCAGTTCGTGTACGAGCTGCCCTGGGGCCTCGACACGCGTATCGGTGAGCAGGGGATGAGCCTGTCCGGCGGTCAGCGGCAGCGGTTGGCCCTCGCCCGCGCCGTGCTGGCCAAGCCGACCGTGCTGGTCCTCGACGACACCTTGTCGGCGCTGGACATCCACACCGAAGCTCTGGTCGAGGACGCACTGCGCCGCGTGCTCCAAGGCGTGACCGGCATCCTGGTGGCCCACCGGGCGTCGACGGTGCTGCTGGCCGACCGGGTCGCCGTGCTGTCCCACGGGACGATCACCCACATTGGCACCCACGCGGAACTGCTGGCCGAGGTGCCGGAGTATCGCCACCTGCTGTCCGCCAGCCCCGACCCGGTGGCCGAAGAGGTTGTCCGATGAACCGCCGGTCGGCGGCCGTGCCGGACGACGCGAAGGCCGTGGAGTCCTGGCGCGGTGTCGCCGCCGAACACGTCGACGACATCAGCCAGCGTGGCAACGCTTTCTTGCGCAAGCGGAGTCGGGCGCTGCTCGCGGACCTGCTCCGCCCGTACGCCGGGTTCGTCATGCTGCTCATCGCGGTGGTGGTGATCGAGAACGCGGCCGTGCTGTCGATTCCCTGGCTGGTCCAGCGGGGTATCGACCTGGGGGTGCCGCCGCTCCTGGCCGGTCAGGGCGGCGAGGTGATCTACCAGACCGTGGGGCTGATGATCGCCGCGGTCGTCGTGCAGGCGATCTGCCGGACGGTCTTCCTTCGGCAGTCGGGACGCATCGGGCAGGAGGTGCTCCTGGAGCTCCGGCGCCGGCTGTTCACGCACTTCCAGCGCCTCGACATCCGTTTCCATGATCGCTACACCACCGGACGGGTCGTCTCCCGGTTGACCAGCGACATCGACGCGATCATGGAGTTGCTCGTCGGCGGCTTCGACGGGCTGATCAGCGCGGCGCTGACCATGGTCGGGGTAGCGGTTCTGCTCCTCACTCTGGATTGGCATCTCGGCCTGGTGTGCCTGATCTGCTTCCCGCTGGTGCTGGCGCTGGTCCGGTGGTTCTCCACGTCCTCGGCCCGCACCTACCGCCGCGTGCGGGAGACGTCGGCGCTGACCATCGTGCACTTCGTCGAGACCATGACCGGGATCCGGGCAGTGCAGTCCTACCGTCGGGAGGGCCGCAACCAGGAGATCTTCGAAGACGTCGCCGACCGGTACGCCGACGCGAACGTCGGGGCCTTCCGGCTGGTCGCGATCTTCATGCCGGGCACGCGGCTGATCGGCAACCTGACCATCGGGGTCGTGCTCCTCTACGGCGGCTACCGGGTGATCGAGGGCGACATGACGGTCGGGGTGCTAGCGGCCTTTTTGCTCTACCTGCGGATGTTCTTCGAGCCGATGCAGGAGATCAGCCAGTTCTACAACACCTTCCAGTCCGCCTCGGCTGCTCTGGAGAAGTTGTCCGGGGTGCTCGAGGAGGTGCCCGAGGTGACCGAGCCGACCGACCCGGTCGCGCTCCCGGCGGCGACCGGGGAGGTCCGCCTGGACGCGGTGAGTTTCGCCTACGTTCCGGAGGCTCCCGTCCTGTCCGAGTTCGACCTCACGATTCCGGCCGGCCAGACCGTCGCGCTGGTGGGGACCACAGGGGCGGGGAAGACCACGATCGCCAAGTTGATGTCTCGCTTCTACGACCCCGGCTCCGGTGCGGTCCGGCTGGACGGGGTGGACCTGCGCGATCTCGCCGACGCAGACCTCCGGCGCGCCGTCGTCCTGGTCACCCAGGAGAACTTCATCTTCGACGGGACGGTCGGGGAGAACATCGCCTTCGGGCGACCCGGGGCCAGCCCCCGGGAGATCGTCGAGGCCGCCCGCGCCGTCGGAGCCGACACCTTTATCGAGGAGCTGCCCGAGGGCTACGACACCGACGTGGCCAAGCGGGGCGGGCGACTGTCGGCCGGCCAACGACAACTGGTGGCCTTCGCCCGAGCCTTTTTGGCCGACCCGGCGGTGTTGATCTTGGACGAGGCGACCTCGAGCCTGGACGTGCCGAGCGAGCGACTGGTGCAGCGGGCGCTCCGGACGATCCTGGCCGACCGGACGGCGGTGATCATCGCGCACCGGCTGAGCACGGTGGAGATCGCCGACCGGGTCCTGGTGCTGGAACACGGCGAGATCGTCGAGGACGGTCCGCCCGAGCAACTGCTCGGCCGGACGGGCGGGCACTACGCCGGGCTGCATCAGGCCTGGCGCGACTCGTTGGCCTGAGATTCTTTCGCGGGTGTCGATTTCGCCGGGTCGGGTCGCTACCCGTGGCTCGCGCCGATCTGCTCACCCGACTCGGACGTCGCGACGAAGCGGCAAAAGGCCTACCGCGAGGCGCTGGAGCTGGTCGGCAACCCGGCTGAGCGGGCACACCTGACGCGGCGGCTCGACGCGGCCGTCTGACAGGATGTGTTGACGTTCGACGAAATTCGAGTCTCAGGAGAGAGCAAATGGGCAAGATCTACGGATTGCACACCCTGGAGCTTCGTCCGGGAGTCAGCGGCGAAGACTTCGAGGGTTTCGTCGCCGCCAATGTTGAGCAGTGGCCGTCCTTGCCTGGGTGGCGAATTGCGTTGCTCAAAGGTGATCGCGGCGACCAGGTCGGGCAATACCGGGTCCTGATCGAGGTGGACAGCATCGAGGCGCGCGACCGCGTCTCACCCGAGGAGGGGATGGATCACACCGACGAAGGGCGCGAATGGGTGACTGCAGCCGGACCGCTCATAGAGCCGTGGGGCAAGTACGTCACCCGTCTCCCGGGGGATGCGCCCCACACGGACTACCACGAGATCATCGGGTGGTAAGGGACAGGCAACTGGTCAGGCTTGCGTAAGCCGCGCACCGCACTGAGTCTCTTGCGAGATGCCGGTTTCATGGGGCGGCAGCGGCCCGCGCGAACGAGCTGCCGTTTCCCGCCATGTGATGGACGGCGCAGCGGCGGAGCCCGATGTCGGCCGTGGTCGGAAAATGTGGCCTTGCTCGCGTCTGGCAGCTGCGGAAGTCGGCCGTGGTCGGAAAATGCGACACGCTCTACCCGGTGCAGACTTGCCCAACCCTTGCGATGACGCTGTCCATCGACTGGCCACAGATCACCGTCCGGCTGGCGCGCGCAGACTGGCGGGCGCCCAGGGCAGCGGAGCGCCGGCGTACTTGGCGGCGCGGACGTCGCCGGAGCGGGCGTGACCTTCGAACAACTCGACCCGCGCGGCCCGTCCGCACAGCTCCCCGAGCCAGGCGCTGGCGGACTCGTCGGTCACCTCCTGGTAGGTGACGGTCTTCAGGTACTTGCCCACCCACAGGCCGCCGGTGTAGTTCGCGGCGCCTCGGGTCGGCAGGGTGTGGTTGGTGCCGATGACCTTGTCGCCGTAGGAGACGCAGGTGCCCTCACCCAGGAAGAGGGCCCCGAAGTTCCGCATCTTCGCCAGCGCCTCCCGGGGGTTGCGGGTCAGGATCTGGACGTGCTCGGAGGCGTAGCGGTCGGCGAGGGCGTAGGCGGCGTCGAGATCGTCGACGACCGCCACCTGGCCGTGGTCCCGCCACGCCGGGCCGGCGAAGTCGGCGGTCGGCATGTCGAGCAGGATCTCCTCCACCAGGTCGATCACCCGTCGGCCGAGCGCCTCGCTGGTGGTGATCAATACCGCCGGCGAGTCCGGCCCGTGCTCGGCCTGGCTGAGGAGATCGACGGCGACCACGAACGGGTCGGCGGCGTCGTCGGCGACGATCAGGGTCTCGGTCGGGCCGGCGAACAGGTCGATGCCGACCTCGCCGAAGAGTTGTCGCTTTGCCTCGGCCACGTACGCGTTGCCGGGCCCAGCGAGCAGGTCGACCTTGCCGATCGTCTCGGTGCCGAGCGCCATCGCGGCCACCGCCTGCGTGCCACCCAGGAGGTAGATCTCGTCCGCACCCGCCAGGTGCAGCGCAGCGACGGTGGCCGCCGGGATCTCGCCGCGGATCGGCGGGGTGCACGCCGTCACCCGGTCGACGCCGGCCACCTTGGCGGTGACCACGGTCATGTGGGCGGACGCGACGAGGGGGTAGCGGCCGCCCGGTACGTACGCGCCCGCCGCGGCGACCGGGATGTTCTTCTGACCCAGATGCACCCCCGGGGACAACTCGACCTCGAAGTCGGCCAATGAGTCGAGCTGGTGCTGCGCGAACGCCCGCACCCGGTCCTGCACCGTAGCGATGTCGGTGAGGGCCTGCTCGGGCACCGTCGCGACGATCTCGGTGATCTGCTTCGCGCTCAGCCGGAAGGTCTCCGGCGACCAGTGGTCGAACTTCTCCGAGAACTCCCGCACGGCCGCGTCGCCGCGCTGCCGCACCGCTTCGATCACCTCGGTGACCGTCTCATGTACCGCCACCCGCTGGGCGGCGTCACTTTCCGGGGTGGTCCGAGATTTCAGGTAGGTGGTCACGTCTTCCTCACAGTTCTTTCGTATAGAGCTCAGGTCTCCGGTCGGCGAAGGCGTCGTTGTGCGGGCCCAGCCACTTGTCGTCGGTGCGGCCGGGCTCGATGTCGGCGCCGATGACGCCCGGCTGCTCGATCGGCGCCTCGGCCAGCAGGTAGCCGGTCACGTCGCAGATCACGCTGCTACCCGTGTACGCCTCACCGCGGTCCGCGCCACAGCGGTCGGCGACCACGACGTACACCTTGTTCTGCGCCGCGGCCGCCTGGGCCTTGGCGACCTCGACCGGACGTTCTCCCGCCGGCTTGCCGAGCAGCGGCCAGTTGGCCGGCGCGACGAGAATCTGCGCCTCCTCGAGCGCGAGCCGCCGCGTCACCTCCGGGAACTCGAGGTCGTAGCAGACCAGCAGCCCCACCCGCCCGACGCTGGTCGCCACCACCGGCGGCGGCTGGTCGCCCGGGGTGAAGAGCAGCTTCTCGCGGTCCCAGAGGTGGGTCTTGCGGTACCACGTCACCAGCTCGCCGCGGTCGATCACGACCGCGCTGTTGTACGGCCGGTCCAACCCGGAGGTCTCGTTGAACCCG
Source organism: uncultured Actinomycetota bacterium (assembly GCA_963791865.1). Classification (GTDB taxonomy): domain Bacteria; phylum Actinomycetota; class Actinomycetes; order Propionibacteriales; family Propionibacteriaceae; genus Microlunatus. The sequence continues at coordinate 157,850 of CAWBUC010000014.1, read as the reverse complement.
GCCACCAGCACGATTTTGTGCCGGGCGGCGAGCTCCTGCAGCGCGGTGACGGTGGGCCCGGTCAGCGACTCGGCCCGCCGAGTGGCCTCGGCGGCATCGGCGAAGCCCGACCCGGTGGTCACCAGCTCGGGCAGCACGACCAGGTCAGCGCCGAGAGGACACCGCTTGCGCCACCAAGGCGACCGCCCCGCGCCAGGTGGCGTCCGGGGCGTCGACGTCGATGGCGACCTGGGCGGCGGCGACGCGGATCACGCCGACCTCAGTCGTCCTCCGTGGCCGTCACCATCACGGCCACCGGAGCGAGGTAGCCGTTGGGGTCGAGCATCCAGCCGGCGTCGAAGGCGGCCTCGATCACCTCGGGCGCCCACTCCAGCCGGATCCGGCCGTCGCCGCCGTTGACCACCAGCAGCTCCCCGGTGCCCGCCCCGTTGTCCTCAGTGGCGGCGGTCCCGTCGGCCTCGACGAGTTCGAACCGGCGCCAGCTGCCCGCCGGCACCGACAGGGCGTCCTGCGGTCCCAGCACGACGGCCTGTTCGGCAGGCCCCTCGTTCAGCGTCACCCGCCATTGGCCCGACTTCACGGTGAGCACCTGGGTGGCGTGGTGGCGGTGCCGCAACACGCCCTCGCCCGCAGTCGCGCGGAGGAAGGCCAGGTTGAACGAGTGCGGTTCGTGCACCCGTGGAACGGCGCGACGGTCCTCGGCCATCCCGTAGCCGATGCCGAGGGCGAGCTCGGCGTTGCCGCCCGGCAGGCCCGTGCAGAGGAATGACCGCCGGCTGTAGGTCCGGTCACCCGGCTGGATCACCCGAGACCGCAGCTCCTCGGGGGTGTAGTGGGTCAGCTCGTCGATGAACTCCTGCTTCATCGGCTTGATCAGCGGCACGTCCGGCGGCACGACGTCGCCGGCCACGGTGTCGATCAGCCGGTTGTCCGCGGTGAGGTGCAAGCCGTACGACTCGGCGTCACGCAGCACCGACGGCCCCCAGATGATGCCACCGGTGACGTCCTGGCCGAGCACGGTGAGCAGGATTCCGTCGTCGGGACCCTCGTTGGTGAAGCCGCGGAAGATCCAGGTCGGGACCGAGATGACGTCACCGTCGTTCGACACGTACTCGCCCTGCTGGCCGTCGACCCCCCAACGGATGCGGAAGGTCCCGCCGAAGTTGATGAACACCTCGGCGGTGAAGTGCAGGTGCAGATTGTTCGTCACGCCGTTGGGCATGCCCGCCGCGCCCAGGTTGAAGCCGTGCAGCTCGGTCAGATTGACGAACTGGTCGGAGTTCTGCGAGACGCCGGAGCCGATGAAGGCGTAGTTCTGCTTGCGGTCCGAGCCGGGCGTGCGGCAATCGATGAAGGCTGAGTTACACGGGACCCAGTCCGCGCGGCGCACGGTGCGGCGTTCCAGCTCTGACGCTTCGATGAGGACCTCGGTCATTCTCTTTCCTTACTGTGTTGCTGGTTGTGGATATCAGTAGATGTTGGCGGTGACGATTCCGTCGCCCTCGCCGTAGCTGTAGATCTGGGTCCGCAGGGCGATCTCGTCGAAGAGCCGCACCTCCTGGACAATCCGACCGGACTGGATCAGGAACTGCGAGACGCCGAGGAGATCGATCGTGGCGTTGTTGTTCGGGCCGTATGCGGGGAAGCCGTTGTAGGTCCCGGTGAACTTCCACAACACGGCGACGCGCAGTCCGGCGTACCGCTCGGCGTAGTTGGTGGCGACGTCGCGGACCTCGAACTGCCCGCTCGGGAACGACCGCAGCAGGCCGAGCAGCGACCGCCGGTAGCCCTCGGGTCGGATGAAGGTCCGGAACCCGACCGTGTGCAGCGTCAGATCGCGGACGCATGAAGTCCTCGACCTTCTCCAGGTCGCGGTCGTTCCACACCCGCTGGATGAACTCGAGGACCATCTCGACTTCGGCCCGGTGAGTCGTCGGGCCGCGGTCCGCTGTCGCCGGCGGCGATCACGTCCGGCTGGGCCGGCTCGGTGAGGCTGCCGACGTAGCCGCGGAACACCTTCTCCCGGGCGACGGCGTCCGGGTCCAGACCGAGTTGCAACGCGATAGCCAGGGAGTCGCGGACGACCCACTCCTCGACCATGCGCCCGCGCCGGTAGAGGCAGTTGGCGATGGTCCGGCTCAGGAACTCGTTGCTCGGGTCGGCGGACAGGATCCGGTGGGAGCTGAGGAACGCGTCGTCGCCGCGTGCCTCCCAGATCACGTCGTCGGCCTGGCCGATCCGGTCGGGCAGGTCGGCGATCCTCATCAGGCTGCCCTCGATGACCTCGTCCCGGGTCGTCGATGTCCCGTACGCGCCGTGCACGATCGAGTCCGGCTCGTAGTTCTCCCGGATGTAGCCGATCGCCCGGTTCACCCAGATCAGATCGGTGACCTCGCGGATGAAGTCGTCGGGGTCGGCGTACGGTTTGTAGGCGATGGGATCGAGCGGCATGGCTGCTAGTGTATGCGTATGCACGAACTGGGTGCAAGCAGGTGTTGCAGCATCGCGAGCAACGTCACGGCCGTCCTCGCCTGAGCCTAGCGAGCACGCGGTACATACGTATACACAATGCGAAAAGGGGAGAGATGGGGCTGAAGAGTCGACTGCAGGGCGGTGAGCGCCTGCTCGGAGTGCTGCTGCGAATGCCGGCCGACGAGCTGGTGGAGATGTGCGCGGTGGCGGGCTTCGACTTCATCCTGATCGACTGCGAGCACGGGCCGGCGGACGTGAGCACGCTGCGCGGGCACCTCGCCGCGGCGACGATGCACGGTGTGCCCACCCTGGTGCGGGTCGGCGCCGAGGAGCCCGCCCTCGTGCTGCGGGCCCTGGACGCCGGGGCCGCCGGCATCGTCGCCCCGCACATCGACACGCCAGCCGCAGGCGCGGGCCCTGGTCGACTCCGCGCACTACCCGCCGCTCGGCCACCGCGGGTTCGCGTCGTACTCCCGCGCCGGCCGCTACGGACAGGTCGAGCCGGCCGCTCATCAGCAGAGCATGCAGAACGAGACCCTCGTGCTGGGCATGATCGAGTCGCCCGAGGGTGTGCGGAACGCGCGCGAGATCCTGAGCACGCCTGGGTTGGACGGGACGATGATCGGCACCGCCGACCTCCGCGCGAGCAGCACCGCCGCGGATCTCGATCCGGGCGAGGCGATGCGGGCGGTCCACGCCCAGGTCGCCGAGCTGGGCGCGGTCCGGATGGACATCGTCAACGGTCTGGACGCGGCCGAGCGGGCCTTCGCCGACGGTGCGGCGCTCGTCGTCTACAACCTCACCCACACGATCATGGAGCACCTCGCCACGTTGACGTCGGCCCGGCGCTAACCCTCCCAGAATCCAATCTCCTCGCTGCGGCACCCCTACGTCGCCAGTTGCACCCTCATGTAAGGGTGCATCTGGCGACGAAAGGGTGCGCCCAGAGCGAGCTGGGGCAGGAGGGAGCCGGCTCCCGCCATCGGCGCAGCGCCGCCTCGACCGCGGCGGGCTGCTCGAGCGGCGACAGGTGGCCGCAGTCGGGGAGCATGATCAACTCCGAGTCGGTGACAAGCCGCTGGATCTCGGGTGCCGGTCGGGGCTGCACAAGGCATCGGCCTCGCCGGCGATGATCAGGGTCGGGCAGCGCACTTTCGCCAGTCCAGGGCGCTCGTCGACCCGGGTCGACTGCAGCGACAGCTGGGCGTCGAGGGCTCGCGGTGCCCACGGAGTCGGCCATGGCGAGGGTGATCTCGACCAGGTCGGACCTGGCGGCCGCGGGCCGTCGGGGACAGCAGGGCCGCCTTCAGTTCGCGCTGCAGGTCGCGAGCAGTGGCCCCGGCGGCCAGGGCCTCCCGCTGCCGGGTCCACATGGCGTACTGCCGGCTGGTCGGGGGGCGCGAGGTCGTCGACAGCAGGCAGAGCCGGCCCACGCGCTCCGGCGCCCGGCGGGTCAGGGCCATGGCGACGATGCCGCCGAGGGATAGCCCGGCCAGCGACGAACCGCCCGGGCAGCTCGTCCAGGAGTCGGTCGACCTGACCGTCGAGAGTCGGTTCGCTCAGGACCGGCACGATCGCCGGGCCGACGTCGATCTCCGACCAGAGCGCGGCCGAGCAGTTCAGGCCCGGCAGCAGGACGAGCGGATCGCTCAAGCCTCTCGACCCCTAACCCTTGACCGCCCCCGAGGCGAGGCCGGCGACGAGGTACTTCTGGGCGATGAACGCGATCCCGATCACCGGCAGGGTGAGCAGGATGGCCGCCGCTCCGGCCTGCTGCAACATCGGGCAGCGTCTGGCCGAGCTGGGTGGTGATGAAGACCGGCACCGTCTTGCTGGCCGTGTCGGTCAGGATGGCCGCGGTCAGGTACTCCTGGAAGGCGAAGAGGAACAGGAAGATCCCGGCGGTCAGGATGCCCGGTCCCATCAGCGGGATCATCACCTTGCGCAGCATGCTGATCCGGGTGCAGCCGTCGATCATGGCCGCCTCGTCGAGGTCCTTGGGGATCTCGGCGAAGAAGTTGCGCAGCAGCCAGATGCTGAACGGCTGGTTGATCGCCACCAGGGCGATGGCCAGCGCGTACGTCGTGTCGTAGATCCCCAGTCGCTGGCTGACCTCGTACATCGGCAACACAACGGCGAAGCGGGGCAGCGCCCGGAAGATCAACGCGAGGACCAGGAGGACGGCGGAGATGTAGCCCGGCATCCGGGACAGCGCGTAGGCAGCCGGGATGCCGATCACCAGGCCGAGCACGGTGGTGATGACCGCGACGATCAGGGTGTTCACCAGGTACTGCGCGAAGTAGGTGGTCTCCCACAGGTCGACGAAGGCCTGCAGGGTGGGCTGGTAGAAGAACACCGGCGGGTTGGAAAAGGCCACGTCGGTCGGCTTGGTCACCGACATGGCCGTCCAGATGAACGGGCTCAGCATCATCAGGCAGGTGACGAACAGGAACAGCCCGGCCACGACCCAGAAGCCGCGAGCGCTTGTTGCGGACCGCTCGGTGCCGGCCGGGTGGCCTCGATGCCCTCGGAGACCGACGGGGTCGTCGATGCGGTAGTGGTCATCGGGCGGCCCTCGATTCCTTGAACGTGTCGCGGATGAACGGCGTGAGCATGATCAGGATGAGCAGGATCGTCAGCACGCTGATGGCGCTGCCCAGCCCGAGCAGTTCACTGCCCTCCCGGAAGGCGATGTTGTAGATGTAGAGCATGATCGACTCGTTGCCGATCTCGACGGCCTGGGGAGCCAACGGGATCAACTGGTCGAAGGTCCGCAGCACGTCCATGATCGAGATCAGGCTGACGAAGAACAGCACGCCCCGGATCGTCGGCACGATGACGAAGAGGTGGGTCCTCAAGCCCGAGGCCCCATCGATCTTCGCCGCCTCGATGATCTCGTCGGGCACGCCCTGCAGGCCGGCGAGGATGATCAGCATGCTGAACGGCAGCAGGTGCCAGACGGTGTCCAGGATGATGATGATCCGGTTCGGCCAGACGTCGGTGAACCAGAGGATCTCCGCGCCGGTGAGGCTGCTGATCAGGTAGTTGGCCACCCCGCCGAAGTTGGTGTCGAACAGCCAGGAGAAGGCGGCCGCCCCGACGACGTTGGGCAGCACGTAGGACACCAGCAGGATGCCGAGCACGACCGGGCCGCAGCTTGCCGAGCTGGTTGACCAGCGTCGCGATGATGTAGCCGAGCACGACCAGGATCGCGGTGACGATCAGGGTCAGCACCACGGTGAAGGCGACGGCCCTGAGGAACCGCTGGTCGCTCAGGGCGGTCACGTAGTTCTGCAGCCCGACGAAGGTGCCGGCTGCGCCGTACTCGACCTCCTGGAAGCTCCACTGCAGGGTACGGAACAGGGGCACCAGCAACAGGCCGAACATCACGATCATGCTGGGAGCGACCAGCAGGGCGAATTCACGTCTGCGCATCGCGTCATTCTCCTTCACTCGGTCGGAGGAACGGGCTCTGAGCCGATCGACGGGGTGGTCGAAAGCGCTGCGACAGGCTCGCGCCGACGATGTCGATCAGTACTTCTCCATGACCTTCTCGGCAGCCGCCTGCATCTGCTGCATGCCCTGCTCGACCGTGAACTTGCCGAGGATGACCTGAGCGACCAACGAGATCGTCGCGTTCGACACGTCCGGACCGTACGGCGTCGAGGGCGTCGGAGTGGTCTTGGCGATCGAGTCGATGGCGGCCTGCGCGTACGGCGAGCTGTCCGGAGTAACGGCGCCGGTGCGGGCCGGGAAGGCGGCCGGGACCGACGCCTTGGAGGCGTCCTCGCTGACCGAGGCAGCGATCATCTGGAACAGCAGCTCCGGGCTCCAGCGGTGTTCTCCGGAATCGACCAGCCGTCGATGGAGAGCCGGCTGAACAGCGGCCCACCGCTGGTCGCCGCCGGCGGAGCCGCGAAGGCGAACTGCTTGGCGTACTTGCTGTTGGTCTCGACGGTCAGGTCGTTCATCCGGCCGGAGAACATGATCGCCATCGCCGCGGTCCCGTTGAACATCTGCTGCTGGACCTTGGGCTGGTCGAAGGTCGTCACCTGGGGATCCATGTAGGGCACCAGCGACTTCATGAATTCCAGCGCCTGCTTGGACTTCGGCGAGTCGAACTGCGGCTTCTTGGTCGCCGGGATCGACCAACGGGCTGCCGAGCGTCGCCATCGCGGCGTCGTACTGGGTGATGATGTCGCCGGTGGCCAGCCAGGGCAGGGCGATCGGGTACTTCATGTCGCCGGATGTCCTGGATCTTCTTGGCGGCGGCGACCATCTCGTCCAAGGTCTTCGGCGGCTGCAGCCCGTTCTTGTCGAAGACGTCCTTGCGGTAGGCCATGACGAACATCTGCGCCTGCATCGGCAAGCCGTACAGCTTGCCCTCGTAGCTCATGCCCTCGCGCATCGACTCGTTGAGGTCGTTCAGCTTGTACTTCTCGGCGTTCGTTGGCGAACAGCTCGTCGAGCGGCCGGATCTTCTGGGCCGCGGCGTTGGTGCCGATGATGAAGCTGTAGGTCTCGATGATGTCGTAGGTGCCCTTGTCGCCGGCCAGCGTCGCGGTCGTCTTCTGCACCTGCCCGGGGAAGTCGATCGGGTCGTGCTTGACCGTGACGTTGTCGTGGGTGCAGCTCTTGACCATCGTGTTGGTGAAGGGGTCGATGGCCGAGGAGTTGTAGGCCAGCACGTTGACGGTCGTCTTCTCGGCCGGGTTCTCGAAGTCGCAGGCGACCTGGGTGGCGGTCTGGGCGCCGGTCCGCGAGCCGGCGCTGCAACCCACCAGGGTCAGGGAGACGGCGACGGCCAGGGTGCCGACGAGCGCTTTGGTGTGGGGTCGAAATCGCATGGAGCTCTCCTGTTGGGGTCGGGAGCGGGAAGCAGATCAGGGTCGAAAGCGGGAGACTGACGGATCAGGCTATACGTATGCACACGAGTAAGGCGAGACTAAGTTGGCATTCGATGCGCGGCTGTAACCAAGCCGTGCCCTGAGCTTGTCGACCGGCTGGGACGCGGACGTTGCCGGTCGTCGGCTCGGATCTCCGTCGATCAGGTCCAGTCGGAGTTGAGCACTGTCCCGGTGGCCGGGCATGCCCTCGAAGTCGGCGATGGTGACGACCAGTTCGGCTTGGGGTCGGGTGGCCGCTTGGGTGGCGCGCTGGTAAGTCAGCTGCTTGAGGAACCCGGTCACCGACAGCCCGCCGGTGTAGCGGGCGGCGCGGCCCGTCGGCAGGACGTGGTTGGTGCCCGACATGCCCTTGTCCGCGTAGGCCACCGTCGACCAGTCGCCGAGGAACAACGAGCCGTAGTTGTGCAGGTGCTCGAGGTAGAAGTCGGTGTCGGCGGTCAGGATCTCGAGGTGCTCGGGGGCGAGCAGGTCCATCACCTCGACCGCCGTCTTGGCCGAGTCGGCGACGTAGATCGACCCCCAGTCCCGCCACGCCGCGCCGGCGATGTCGCGGGTCGCCAGGCCCGCCAACTGCCGCTCGATCTCGACCTCGACCGCCGCGGCGAGCTCCGGCGAGGTCGTCACCAGGCAGGCCGGCGAGCTGGGCCCGTGCTCGGCCTGGGCGAGCAGGTCGGCGGCCACCATCGCCGCGCTCGCGGTGTCGTCGGCGATGACCGCGACCTCCGACGGGCCGGCCAGCACGTCGATGCCCACCTGGCCGTACAGCTGGCGCTTGGCCTCGGCCACGTACGCGTTGCCGGCGCCGACGATCATGTCGGCCGGCCGGCCGTCCAGCAGCCCGAAGGCCATGGCCGCCAGCGCTTGCACGCCGCCGAGGGCGAAGATCCGCTCGGCACCGGAGGCCCGCGCCGCGTACAGCACGGCCGGATGCGGCTGCCCCTGCCGGGACGGCGGGGTGCAGCTCAGCACGTTCGGCACCCCGGCGGCCCGGGCCACCCCGACGGTCATGAACGCGCTGGCCAGCAAGGGAAAGCGCCCGGCCGGCAGGTAGGCCCCGACGGTGTTGACCGGGATGTACTTCTGCCCGCACACCACCCCGGGGATCACCTCGTCCTCGAAGTCGGTGAGGTGTGCCCGTTGCATCCCGGCGAAGCGCCGGGTGCGCTCGGCGCCGGCGTCGAGCGCCTCGCACAGGTCCGCCGGCAGATCCGCGGTCAGCGCGGCGACCTGCTCCCGGCTGATCTCGAAGTCCTCCCCGCCGGTCCAGCCGTCGAGCTGGGAGGCGTAGCGACGGACGGCCTTGCAGTCCGTCCTGCTCGATCTCGCTGAGCATCGCCGAGACGGTCGCCGCGACCTGCGGATCGGACTGGGCCGAGACGTCGGGCCGGGCCGGCTCCCGTACGGTCGTGACGGTGCCGGTGATCAGTGCGCGGTCCTGGTCGGTAAGGTGCATACGTATAAACTAGGTGGCCGGAGAGTGGCCCTGGCAAGTCAGCCGTCGACGACAGGAAGGTGCAGTGCATGATCGAATCGGCCGGCCGGATCGCGACCACCCACGTCGGCTCGCTGCCCCGGTCCGCCGCGGTCACCGATCTCTTGTTCGCGGCCGAGCGAGGCGAACCGATCGACGCCGAGCGGTTCGACGAGGTGCTGACCGACGGCGGTGGACGACGCCGTGCGGCGCCAGGTCGAGGCGGGCATCGACCTGATCTCCGACGGCGAGATGGCCAAGATCAGCTACGCGACCTACATCAAGGACCGCATCACCGGCTTCGACGGCGACTCCCCGCGCCGGCCGCCGGCCGACCTCGAGGACTTCCCGGGCTTCCTGCAGCGCCAGGCCCGGAGCGGGGGAACGCCGGAGTACCGGAGGCCGCGCTGCGTCGGCGAGGTGCGGCCCGCGACGCTCGCGCCGCTCGAGGCGGATCTGCGCCGGTTCGCGGAGGCGCGAGCTCGGCACGGGGATCCGGCGGGTTTCATGAACGCGGCGTCGCCCGGGGTCATCGCGCTGTTCCAGCCCAACGACTTCTACCCCGACGACGACGCCTACCTCGAGGCGCTGGCCGAGGCGATGCGACCCGAGTACGAGGCGATCGTGGCCGCCGGCCTCGTGCTGCAGCTCGACAGTCCCGATCTGGGTCTGGGCCGGCACATGATGTACAAGGACCGCGACGATCGAGGACTACCTGCGGCTGATCGAGCGGCACGTGGCCGTCCTGAACCACGCACTGCGCAACGTGCCGGCCGACCGGGCCCGGATGCACGTGTGCTGGGGCAACTACGAGGGCCCGCACCACCGCGACGTCGAAATGGCAGTCATCCTGCCCACGCTGCTCCGGGCCAAGCCGTCCGGCGCTGCTGTTCGAGACGGCCAATCCCCGCCACCAGCACGACCTCGAGGCCTTCGTCGACGCACCGGGGCCTGATCGCCGACGACAAGGTCTTGATCCCGGGCGTCATCGACTCGACCACCAACTTCATCGAGCACCCGAAGGTGGTGGCGAACCGGCTCCGCGGCTTCGTCGATCTGGTCGGTTCCGAGCGGGTGATGGCGGGCACCGACTGCGGGTTCTCCACCTTCGCGGGCTTCGGCGCGGTGGATCCCGACATCGTCTACGCGAAACTGGCCACCCTGGCGCAGGGGGCGGAGCTGGTCAGCCGTTCTAGTCCAATGGTGTCCCGTGGGTGCGGCGCAGGATGAGCTCGGTGGGGAACACGCGGCCCGCTGGCTCCGCGCCGTCGCCCCGCGAGCTGGCTCAGCAGCAGCTCGACCACCGCCTCGCTCATCTCCTCGAAGGCGACGCGCACCGTGGTCAGGTTGAAGACCGGCCAGCGGGCGATCGGGAGGTCGTCGAACCCGATGACGCGCGACGTCACCCGGCACGGCCACGCCCAGCTCGGCGGCGGCGTTGATCGCGCCGATCGCCACGTGGTCGTTGGCGCAGAAGACGGCCGTCGGGGCCGGCCGCTCGGCCAGCAGCCGCTGCATGCCCGCGTACCCCGACCCGTAGGTGAACCAGTCCCGCCCGACGTAGCGCTCGGGCAGCGCCACGCCCGCCATCAGCCAGCGCATCGCGGAAGCCTCGTTCGCGCTCCCGCGCCGTGGACGTCTGCTCGGGCCCCATCAGCGCCGCGATCCGGCGGTGCCCGTCGCGGACGAACTGCTCGGCCACCTGGCGGGCGCCACTGTCGTTGTCGGCGACGCAGCTGACCGCCTCCGCACCCGGCACGGTCCGGTTGAGCATGACGTACGGGATCCGCCGTCGCGTCAGGGCCGCGGGCAGGGTCGAGCCCAGCCGGGTGGTGGTGAGGATCACGCCGTCGATGGACCGGTCGAAGAGCCGGTCGTACGCCGTCGCCTCGTCCAGGTTCTCGTCCTCGGCGAACAGCAGCATCCGGTAGCCGTGGCGTTCCAGGGCGGCGTGGACCGGGCCCATGAGCTGCGGGTACAACGGGTTGCCGAGGTCGGCCACCATCGCGACGCGCCGCGTGCTCCGGGTGGAGAGGCTACGACCGATCTCGCTGGGAACGTAGTTCAGTCGCTCCGCCGCCCGGCGGACCCGCTCCCGGGTCTGCTCGCTCACCCGCGGGTCCTCCCGGAGCGCCCGGGAGACCGTCGGCTGGGACACGCCGGCCAGCCGGGCCACGTCGTGGCTCGTGACGCCGCCGGCCCTATCCGGCATCGCCACGCCCGTTTGATCCGGTCATACGCCACGGTCCCAGACTCTAGTCGTATACGGATGCAAGCCAACCAACTAACGAAATTCTGCTCACACGTCACCTTCTTCGTCGTACGACGCCGCGACGCGCGAGTGAGCCCGCTCAGCCGATCACCTCGAGCAGAGCGGCTACGTCCGGGACCGTGGGCACGTCCGCGGGCGGGACCGGCCGCCGCACGATCACGACCGGGATCCCCAACTCCTCGGCGGCCTCGAGCTTTCCGACGGTCGCCGAGCCGCCGGAGTCCTTGGTGATCAAGACGTCCGTGCGGTGGCCGAGCATGATCGATTTTCTCGCTGGTCTGATCGTACGGACCGCGGGAGGTGATCAACTCCCAGCGCGGTGGCCACTCCAGCTCCGGCGGGTCGACCAGCCGGACGAGCACGGCACGGTCTCGCCAGGGCAGGAACTCGGCCAGGGTCTGGCGGCCGGTGGTGACGAAGGGACGCCGGTAGCGGATCGGCAGCGGGCAGGACCGCAGCGGTGTCCGCCACCCACGTCCAGGCCGACGCGTCGGGGTGGTCGGCCCAGCTCGGCCGTTCCAGCCGCCATAGCGGGCACCCGTACGACTGAGCGGCGGCGGCGGCGTTGGCCGAGATCCGGGCGGCGAACGGATGCGTGGCGTCGACGATCACGCTGACGTGCTGGTCGGCCAGGAACCGCATCATTCCGTCGACGCCACCGAATCCGCCGATCCGCACCGGGCCCACCGGGAGGGCCGGGCGGGACACACGTCCGGCCAGCGACGACACGACGGGTTGGTTCCGGCGGGCGAGCTCCGCCGCCAGTGCGCGGGCCTCCGCCGTCCCGCCCAAGATCAAGATCGTCACGGGCGCACCCAGCAGAAGGCCGACGGCCAGCGCCGCGGCCGCAGCCGAGACGTAGGCACAGAGCCGGACGGCTCGCTCGATGTCGCTGCGGTCCCGCGGCGCGTCCGTCGCCGAGCACGCCTCGGTGCTCGATCCGCCCGCGGTAGACGTTGGTGCCGCCGAGCCGCACACCGAGGGCGCCGGCGAAGGCCGCCTCGACCACACCGGCGTTCGGGCTGGGATGGGCGGCCGCGTCGCGGGCGGCCACGCGGAGGGCCATCCGCGGCGACCCGCCGACGGCGGGCGCCAGCGCGGCGACGAAGCCGGCGGTGAGCCGGGCCGGCAGCCAGTTGGCGACGTCGTCGAGCCGGGCGGCCGCCCAGCCGAACCGCTCGTAGCGGGCCGAGCGGTGTCCGAACATGGCGTCCAGGGTGTTCACGGCGCGGTAGGCCAGCAGACCGGGCAGGCCCAGCACCGCGCCCCAGAACAGCGGTGCGACCACGGCGTCGGAGGTGTTCTCGGCCACCGATTCGACGCAGGCGCGGGACAACTCCGCGGCATCGAGATCGCTCGGATCGCGCCCGACGAGGTGCTGGATCCGCTTCCGCGCCGCCGGCAGGTCGGCCGCGGCCAGCTGAGCGGAGATGATCATGGCCTCGCGCCGCAGCGACCGACCACCCAGGACGGCCCAGGTGCCGGCAGCCACCGCCAGCGGCCCGCGCCACCGGACTGATCGCGTGTCAGCCGACGGCCAGCCGCGCCGAGTGCCAGCGGCGCCGCCGACCAAGATCAACACTGTGACGGCACCGGCCGCGCGGCGGTCGGCGTAGAGCCGATCCTCGACCGCGCCGGCCAACCGGCCGAAGCCGGCCACGGGGTGGCCGCGTCGCGGATCACCCAGCACCAGATCGGCCAGGTAGCCCAGCCCGAGACCGACGCGCGTCGGCCGAGCCGCATCGATAGGCTCATCGGCGATGACCCTTCGACCAGCTCAGAACACCCTTCGACGGCTCAGGACGGCGCTCCGCGACGGATCTTGATCACCGGCGGCAGCGGCTCGGGAAAATCCCGGTACGCGGAGGGTCTCTTCGGCCCGGACGAGCGGGTCAGCTACATCGCCCCGGGCGCCGCTGCCGGATCCCGACGCCGACGCCGAGTGGGCCGAGCGGGTGGCGGCGCACCGGCGACGACGGCCGGCGCGACTGGACCACCGTCGAGACCGGCGACATCACCGGCGCTCTGCGTACCAGCTCCGCCACCGCTTGCTGCTGGACTGTCTGGGCACCTGGCTGGCTCGGCTACCTCGACGACGTCGGAGCGTGGGAGCGCCCACGATCGGAGTGGCAGGGCGACTTCGACGCCCAGCTGGCGATCCTCGTGGCCGCCTGGCGCGACGTCCCGGGCCTGGCCGTCGCGGTCACCAACGAGGTGGGCTGGGGCCTGGTGTCGGAGCATCGCTCGGGCCGGCTGTTCACCGATCTGCTCGGCCGCGTCAACACGGCCATGGCCGCCGCCAGCGACGAGGTGATCTTGGTGGTGGCGGGTCGACCGATCGTCGTCTGAGGCCGGTGTCAGGCACTCATGGCCCCCAAGATGAGACACGGTGAACGCGATCTCCACCACGGCGCCCATGACGTCGCCGGTCACTCCGCCGAAGCGCCGGACGCAGTGCCGGAGCACCAGACCGACCGCGAGCAGTGCGGCGCCCACCGACAACGGACCGAACCACCAGCGCCCGCCGACTCAGGACCAGCGCCGCGGTGATCACGACGAGTACGGCCAGCCAGCTGATCACCACCGCGCCGCGTGGCACCGATCCGGCCACGGCGGCGCCCAGACCTCCCGGTCCGTGCGGCCGGAATGCCCCGCAGGCAGGCCAATCCGACGGCGGCCCGCGACGAGCAGATGATCACCATCAGCAAGGCGGCGCTCGGCCACCCGGAGACGAGCTCGCCGATGGCCACCACCTGCGCGCCGAGGACCAAGATCAACGCGACCACACCCATCGGCCCGATGTCGCCGCTGCGCATGATCGCCAGCGCGCGTTCGCGATCCCAGCCCGACCCCAGGGCATCCACCGTGTCGGCCAGGCCGTCGAGGTGCAGGGCCCGCGTGCCGAGAGCGAGCACCCCCACGCCGACCAGCCCGACGAGCAGCGACGGCCAGCCGATCGCGTCCGCGCCCCAGCTCGCCGCCGCCGATGCGATGCGCCAGCGGGAGGACCGCCAGCGGCGCCAGCAGCATGGCGCGTCCGGTGACTGCCGCCGTCGGGACCGAAACACCGACCGGCAGCACCGTCAGCGTGCCGACCGCCAACCGCAGCGCCGGCCAGGACCCCTTCACGGACCTGGGACGAGCTCGCTGAGCCGGGCCATCTCCCGTACGAGCAGCACGGCCGAGCGCAGCAACGGGACCGCGGCCACCGCGCCGCTACCCTCGCCGAGACGCAGCCCGAGATCGAGCACCGGCTCCAGCCCCAGCTTCTCCAGCGCCAGCCGCTGCGAGGGCTCGGTCGAGCGATGCCCGGCGGCGCACCAACCCAGCACACCGGGAGCGAGATCCTCCGCGACGCACGCCTCGGCCACGCTGACGACCCCGTCCAGCAGGACGGGCACCCCGGCCCGCGCCGCCGCCACCAGGAATCCGACGCCCACCGCGATATCGGCCGAGCCGAGCGCCGCCAGCCGCTGGCGCGGATCCCGTACGCGTTCGCCGGCTCGCTGCCAGGCGCGGTGGCGATCAACTGCGATCTTGGCGGCCAGTCGCGCGTCGTCGATGCCGGTGCCGCGGCCGGTCACCTGGTCGGCCCCGACGCCGAACGTGGCGGCGATCAGCGCCGCCGCCGGGCGTGGTGTTGCCGATGCCCATGTCCCCGAGCACCAGGAGGTCCGCACCCGCCGCGATCTCCTGCTCCGCCACGCGTCGTCCCCACCTCCAGCGCCGCCTCGACCTCGGCGATCGACAGCGCGTCGTCGAGGTGGATCGGTCCGGAGGATCGGCGCAGCTTGTAGGCGGTCACCTCGGCCGGCAGGTCGGTCGCTCTCGGTGTCCACGGCGATGTCCAGCACGCGTACGGCCAGGCCGTGCTGGCGGGCCAGCACGTTGACCCCGGCGCCGCCGGACGACGAAGGCGTCCGCAGCATCGCCGGCGGTCACCTCGGCGGGATAGGCGGACACGCCGTACCGGGCGACTCCGTGATCGCCGGCCAGCACCACCAGCCGCACCCGCTCCAGCGGCCGCGGCGGGCAGACGCCCTGACAGGCGGCCACCCAGGCACCGAGTTCCTCCAGCCGTCCCAGTGCCCCGTACGGCTGGGCGAGAGCGGCGAACTCGCTGCCGGGTCCGCTCGCGGATCTCGCGGTCGGGTGGGGCTGATCGGTCACGTCAGCGGGTGACGTCGGCCAGGGCGCGTGTCCCCGGCGCGGGACGCCGCGGTGACCCGCCCGACGAGCTCGGCGAGCACCAGGCCGAGCACCGCCCACATGGTCAGCGTGATCATGAAGCTGGCGGTCCGGAACTCGTACAGCACGGTCGCCGGGAAGCGTGGTCGGGCACTTCGTTGTACGTTCGGCAGCAGCGCCAAGGCGACGACCACGACCACGAGATAGCCGGCTCCGGCCGCCAGCGCAGCGTGCCAGCCGCTCCAGCGCTGGGCGAGGCGGCGCCCGACCAGGACGGCGACGACGGCGGCGATGACCGAGATCGCCACGGCGACGAAGTAGAGGGCGGTACGGAGGCCGATCGTGTCCGGGCTGCCGACGGCGGGCGGATTGGGTGGATAGGCGGCGAACGGGACGACGTAGAGGGCCACGAAGCCGATCGCCGTCACGGCCAACGTCGAGGCCACGCGGTCCGAGCCCGCCGAAGCGGCCCAGGGCCAGCGCGCTGAGCACGCCGACCAGCCCGCCGAGCGTCGTGCCGGCGACCGCGGTCGCGGTCAGCAGCCCGGCCGTGGCCTGGAGCGAGCGAGGCACCTCGGTTTCCTCACCGTGCTCGTGCGGGACCGCCTCGTCGTGAGTGTGTTCCGGCGCGGCAGCGGCCTCTTCCGAAGGCGATGGCGGCGTTGATCGAGGGTTCGCCGACCACGAAGGCGACGCCGAAGGCGACGATTCCGGCGATCAGGCCGGCGAGGAGGCCGCGGACGAGGAACGAGCGGGCCGAGAGCATGACCAGACCTCGCTCAGTGGCAGGGGAAGCCGAGCAGGTGCCGGCCGTCGTGCGTCCACTCGTGGAGCGCGGTGCCGCCGATGAGCGAGGTCGCCCCCTGCTCGGTCGACACGAAGTACAGCGCCACCGCGAAGAGCAGCGCGGCGAAGATCAGCCAGGGCAGTACGGCGCGGACGGAGAGCCGCGGAACGGCGACCGGCGGGCTGGTTGGCGGTGGCGAGGATTCGCAGCGGGGATTCGACATGTGTCCTCCTGGGTTTCGGCGACCCGTGGTGTCTGGAACCGGATGCGGGAGGTGGGTCTGACTCGAACCTGGGCTGGGGCGACCCGGTCCAGGCTCACACAGTGGCGCGACCGCGTCGGATTCTCACCGACTTCCGGCCCTCTCGCGTGCTCACCGTATCCCTGGCCGCCGCGGCCAGAAGGGGCCACGAGCCCAGCAGGATAGGGTCACCGGGTGGACACCGCGGAGGCTCGGCGGAGTGTGCGCGAGCTGGTCAAGCATCCGTCCGCGGTGCTGCTGGCGGTCCAGCTCGTCGGGGTGCTCCTCTATCCGTTCTTCGAGCAGACGGTGCTGGGCCGAGGGCTGTTCGAGGCCTTCGGCGCCTTGGTGCTGGCGCTGGCCGTCTGGGCGGTGCCCGGTGCTCCCTGGCGGACCCGGCTGGCCGTGGTGCTGGGCGTGACGGCGGTCGCCCTGTCCATCTGGGACGCCGTGAACGAGGAACCCTTCCTGGCGGGCACCTCGGCCGCCTTCCACGCCCTCTTCTACTTCTGGGCGGCGACGAGCCTGATGGTCTACATGCTGGCCGACGTCGACGTCACGCTGGACGAGCTGTTCGCGGTCGGCGCCACCTTCACCCTGGTGGCCTGGGGCTTCGCGTACGTCTACGTCGTCGTCCAGATCCTCCAGCCGGGCTGCTTCACCGCCGCGGTGAACCCGGCCGCGCAGCGCACGTGGATGGAGCTGCTCTTCCTGAGCTTCACCACCCTGACCAGCACGGGTCTGTCGGACGTGGTGCCGATCACCGCCCACGCACGCTCGGTGGTCATGATCGAGCAGCTGGCCGGGTTGGGCTACGTCGCGCTCTTCGTCTCCCGGCTGGTCGGGCTCACCGTCACCCGGGCCCTGTTGCGCCGCGACACCAAGTAGCGAAGGGCGCCGGGCGTCGGAATACCAGGTTTACCTGGTATTCCGCTACCTGACGTGGCATGCACGCCGAGTGAGGTATCAGTTTCCTGGGTGATGTGAGCGTGTGCGGCGGCTCAGCGGGTGGGATCGAAGCCGACGACGGCGCCGATGACGGTGACCGCCGGTGGCCGGATGCCGGCCGTCCGGGTGCGATCGGCGATGTCGGTGAGAGTGCCGCGTACGGTCTGCTGGCCCGGCAGCCCGGCGTTGGCCACGGTGGCGGCTGGAGTGTCGGCGCCCAGTCCGTGCGTCAGTAGTGCGGCCGTGATCTGCGGCAGGGTGGCCACGCCCATCATGATCACCAAGGTGGTGTTGGCGTGCGCCAGGGCCGCCCAGTCCAGCGTGCTGCCGGGGTCGCCGGGTGGCAGATGACCCGACACCACGGTGAAGCCCTGGGTGAGCTGGCGGTGCGTCAGCGGGATGCCCGCCAGGGCGGGCGCGGCGACGGCGGCGCTCACCCCGGGCACGATCTCGACGGGCAGCCCGGCCTCGACGCAGGCCTGCCACTCCTCGCCGCCGCGTCCGAAGACGAAGTTGTCGCCACCCTTCAGACGTACGACCAGCCGGCCGGCCGAGGCGTGCTGGACCAGAAGCTCGTTGATCCGCTCCTGCGGCGTGTGCGCCCCGCGCGGGATCTTGGCCACGTCGATGATCTCGGCACCCGGCCGCGCCTCGCTCAACGCCTCCAGCGGGGCCAGCCGATCGCAGACGATGACGTCGGCGGCCCGGATGGCGTCCAGGCCCGCGACGGTGAGCAGGCCCGGGTCACCCGGTCCACCGCCGACCAGGATCACCCGGCCCGACCCCGGGCAGAGACGGCTCCGGGATGCAGGGTCGTGCGGATCGTCGGACGGTTGTGCTCCTCCGCCAGCGCCGAGACGGCCGCATCCCCGAGCTCGGTTCCCGTGGCGGCGACGACCAGGGCGGCTCGCGGCGATGTCATTCTCGTCGTGCTCCCGCTGCTCCCAGTCGACGTCGCCACGATCGGCCAGATCCTGCAGGGTGGTCGCCGCCGACGGGGCGATCACGGTGATCAGGGCCCCGCGCGCTCTCAGCCGGGTGATCACCGGCAGCGCGGCGGGATGACCGCCGCAGACCAGCACCCGCCGACCGGTGACGTCCAAGCCCCTCGATCATCTTGCCGTGCTCGCGGATCACCGTCAGCGCCTTGAGCAGCGCGCGGCTGGTCTCGGGATCGCGTACGGCGATGCGGATCCAGTCCGGCCCCAGTCCGGGGAAGGTCTCGCCGCGGCGGACGGCGAAGCCCTGCTCGCGCAGCGCCAGTCGCAGCCAGCCGGCGGGCTCGGTCCTCGACCCAGCCGGAAGCGTCGACCAACACGAACGGAGCCGCCGGGTCAGCGACCACCGTCAGTCCTCGGTCGGCGAGGCCGCGGACCAGGACGTCTCGGTGCTCGCTCGACCTCCTGGGCGGCGTCCTGCGCGAGGTCGCGACGCGGCGGCGGCGAGGCAGGCCGTGATGACGGCGAGGGCCGGGGTCGACACCGACCACGGCGGCTGCTGCCGGCGCAGGTCGGCGATGATCTCGGTGTCGCCGACCGCGTAGCCCACGCGCAGCCCCGCCAGCCCCCAGGTCTTGGTCAGTGAGCGAAGCACGAGCACACCGGTCAAGCGGCCGGTTGATCATGGATTCCGATCTCGCCGGGTACGGCGTCCATGAACGCCTCGTCGACGCACAGCACCCGTCCGGGGCGGGCCAGTCGCGCCGAGCACGCGCGCCGGGTGCAGGACGCTGGTCGGGTTCGTCGGGATTCCCGATGATCACGAGGTCTGCGTCGTCGGGGACCGAGCTCGGGATCGAGGCGGAATCCGATGGCCGGATCGAGGAGTACGCGTACGGGGTCGTACCCAGCGGCACGAAGAGCGGCCTCCGGCTCGGTGAACTGCGGATGGATCACCGCCGGCCGCCGCCAGCGCCGGGCGCGTGCCAGCAGGGTGAACGCCTCGGCCGCTCCGGCGGTGGGCAGCACCTGATCCTGGGGCACGCCGTGGGCCCGGGCGATGGCCTCGATCGGCCGCGTCGGCGCGCGGATAGGCGGCCAGGTCCGGGATGCTCGACGTTGATCACCTCGGCCAGCCAGTCCGGCGGCTCGGAGACCCGTACGTTCACCGCCAGGTCGACCAGGCCGTCCGCCACCTCGGCGTCGCCGTGATGATCAAGATCTTGCGCCCTGGTGCCCTGAGCTCTGTCGAAGGGCCAGTACCCGTGCCCTGAGCCTGTCGACGAGCCAGATGGGCCCTGCGAAGCGGCATGTGCCTGAGCTGTCGAAGGGCCGTGTCCGCGAACGTGTGCACGGCGTCGGCGAAGCGCTGCGCCAGTTGCGGGTGACCGGCCCAGTGGGTGTGCAGGTAGCTGGCGTGCAGGGTCGGACGGCCGATGCCGCCGGGTCCAGGGAGAAGCCGTCGCGCTGACCGTCCAGCAGCCAGGCCGCCGGGATCCTCGGTGGCGGTCACCGCGGTGCGATGGAACTCGTGACCGGTCACGCGGGTGCCGGCCGGGCCGAGAAGATGATCATGGTCGGCCACCGCGCTGCGGTAGCTCGAGCACCAGTCGCGGGCGTCATCGCCGCGCCCGCCGGAACCGCCCCGACCATCGGTTGACCGTCGACGGTTCGGCACAGGTAGAGCAGACCGGCGCACTCGGCGACGGTCGGCACGCCGCGCAGCACGGCCGCGCCGTACGGCTTCGATCATCGCCGTGTTGCCGGCCAGATCGGCGGCGTGCATCTCGGGGAAGCCCCCGCCGAGATAGAGCCCGGCCGTGCCGTCCGGCAGCCGGTCGTCGCGCAGCGGGTCGAAGATCACCGGCTCACAGCCAGCGGCCCGGAGCAATTCGTCGGTCTCCGGGTAGCGGAACGTGAAGGCGCGACCGCCGGCGACGGCGACCACCGGCCGTCGATCGGAGGCAGGCGAGACTGCTCCTCGGGCCGCCACGGTTCGCCGTCGAGGGGAGGCGCCGCGTGGGCCACCGCGAGCACCTTGGTGAGGTCGACGTGCTCGGCGACATGCCCGGCCAGTCGGTCCAGGGCGGCCGCGCGCGTCGTCGCGCTCCGCCGCCGGAACCAGCCCGAGGTGGCGCGACGGAGCCTCGATGCCGGCGTCTCGGGGCAGGACGCCGAGGACCTCGATTCCGGTGGCCTCCAGAGCCGACACCACCTCGCGCGCGTGTCGGGCCGACCCCGCCTTGTTGAGGATGACCCCGGCCAGGCGCAGACCGGGCTCGAAGGTGCTGAGGCCGTGCACGACGGCCGCGGCGGTCCGCGACATGTGGGAGATGTCCAGGACCACGACCACCGGGGCGTTGATCAGCTGGGCCACGTGGGCGGTCGACGCGTACCCCTCGCCACCGATCTGGCCGTCGAACAGACCCATGACACCCTCGACGACCGCCAGATCCGCGGGCCGTGGCACCTCGGCGCCGTGCAGGAGCAGCGGCACCATCTGCTCCGGCCGGCACAGGAACGGATCGAGATTGCGTCCGGGCCGGCCCGTGGCCAGGGTGTGATAGCCGGGGTCGATGTAGTCCGGGCCGATCTTGAAGCCGGCGACCTCCAGACCCTCGGCCCGCAGCGCGCCCATCAGTCCGGAGGCGATGGTGGTCTTGCCGTGTCCCGAACCCGGAGCGGCGATCACCAGCCTGGGCAACCTGCTCACCATTCGATGCCTCGCTGGCCCTTCTGGCCGTGAGTCGAACGGATGGTTGATCTTGGTCATCTCGGTGACCAGCTCGGCCGACGGCGATGATCTTCGGGTCGGCGTCGCCGCCCGGTGATGATCACGTGCTGCTGACCGCCGCGACTGGTCAGGGTCTCGACGACGTCGTCGACGTCGACCCAGCCCCAGTTGAGCGGGATAGGTGAACTCGTCGAGCACGTAGAGCTGGTGGGTCTGCTCCGGCCAGCCGGCGTTTGATCTCCTGCCACCCCTCGCGGGCGGCCTCGGCATGATCGGCATCGGTGCCGGGCTTTCGGCTCCAGGACCACCCGGAACCCATCTTGTGCCACTCGACCGCGCCGCCCTGCCCGGTCGACTCGTGCAGCGCTCCGAGGGCCTCGAGGGCGGTCTGCTCACCGATCCGCCACTTGGCCGACTTCACGAACTGGAACACCCCGATCGACCAGCCCTGGTTCCAGCCCCGGAGCGCCAGGCCGAACGCGGCCGTGGACTTTCCCTTGCCCTCACCGGTGTGCACGATCAGCAGTGGCCGGTTGCGGCGTTGCCGGGTGGTCAGCCCGTCGTCCGGAACCTGTTCGACTCGGCCCTCCGGCATCAGGCCGCGTCCTGAGCCGCTGTCGAAGAGCCGCGTCCTGAGCCTGTCGAAGGGCCGCGTCGTGGTCAGCGGCTCGCCGCGCTGACCTCGCCGACCGCGAGGCACTCGGCGCCGAGGTGCCGGGCCAGGGCGCCGAGCGAGACCGAAGTTGATCTTGCCGGTCTCGCAGTCGATCACCACCGAGGCGACCCCGGTACGACGCAGATGATCAGCGGCCTGCGCCGACGCGCCGGAGGGCATCCGCGCCGGCGGTCGCCCGACCGTCGGTGACCACCACCAGCAGCGGCCGGCGCCGGGGGTCCCGGATGCCTTCGACCCGCAGGGTTTCGGCCGCACAGAGCAGTCCCTCGGCCAGCGGTGTACGGCCGCCGCTCGGCAGGTCGGCCAGCCGCCGGGCCGCGACCTCCACCGAGCGAGGTGGCCGGCAGCGCCAAGGTGGCGCCGGTGCCACGGAACGTGACCAGCGCGACCTTGTCCCGACGCTGGTAGGCGTCGAGCAGCAGCGAGAGCACCGCGGTCTTCACCGCCTCCATCCGCCGGCGGGCGGCCATCGAGCCGGACGCGTCCACGCAGAACAAGATCAGATTCGCCTCGCGGCCCTCGAGCACGGCTCGCCGGAGGTCCTCCGCCGGTGAAGCGCAGCGCGCCCGCGGCTACGGCCTCGCGACCGCTGCTGACCGGCCGCCGCCCGAATCGTGGCGGGCAGGTGCAGCCGTCCCGTCGGCGGCGGCGCTGGCCCGAACGGTTCGGCCCACCGACGTGATGGCCCGGCTCCGGCGACCCGCCGTGCCGCTACCCCTGCCCCCGCGCCCGCAGCACCTTGGCGCGGTACGGCTCGCCCATCGGCGCGACCGTTGCTGGCCCGTCCGACAGGCTCAGGGTGCCGAGCTGGTCGCACCTCGTGCCCGAGCCCGTCGAAGGCTCAGGGCGCCGAGCTCGGTCCTGGCCTTCGACAGGCTCAGTGACGCGCCGGTCGGCCCTTCGGCAGCCTCACGGAGACGAATCTCCGTCGGGCTCGGGCTCATGATCATCGTCGCCGAGCAGCCGATCGAGCAGTTCCTCGTCCAAGCCCGGGGCGTCGAAGGGATTGCGCCGCCGACGGTGCGGCAGGGCCAGCCGGGCGGCGGCGCGGATGTCCGCCCGGGTCACGTCGGTACGCCCGTGCCAGGCCGCGTGGGCCACCGCGCCCCGGGCCGTGACCAGGTCGGCCCGCATCCCGTCGACCTCGAAACCGGCGCAGACCACCGCGATCTTGGTCAACGCCCAGTCCGACAGCCGGACCTCGCTCGACCAGCTTCCGGGCGGCGGCGATCCGTGCCTGCAGTGCGGCCTCGTCGTCGGCGAAGCGGGCCACGAAGGTGTCGGGGTCGGCGTCGTACGCCATCCGTCGCCGCACCACCTCGGCTCGCAACTCGGGCTCCCGCGGCGCCGCGATCTCCACCGTCAACCCGAAGCGGTCGAGCAGCTGCGGCCGAAGCTCCCCCTCCTCGGGGTTCATGGTGCCGACCAGGATCAGCCGGGCGGCGTGGGCGACCGAGACGCCCTCCCGTTCCACCGTGGAGCGGCCCATGGCGGCCGCGTCCAGCAGCAGGTCGACGAGATGATCATGGAGCAGGTTGACCTCGTCGACGTACAGGATGCCGCGGTTGGCGGCGGCCAGCAGCCCCGGCTCGTACGCGACGCGCCCCGAACCGAGCGCGGCCTGCAGGTCGAGGGAGCCGATCACCCGGTCCTCGGTCGCGCCGACGGGCAGTTCGACCAAGCCGCGCCGCTCGCCGGACCGACGCGGCGGCGACGTGCGGACCGTCCGGGCAGGTCGGATCCGGGTCGGCCGGATCGCACCCGAACCGGCAGCCGTCGACCACCGCCTGGTCCGGCAGCACCGCGGCCAGCGCCCGGACCATCGTCGACTTGGCCGTGCCCTTCTCGCCGCGCACCAAGACCCCGCCCACCTCCGGCGACACCGAGGTCAAGATCAGGGCCAGCGCCAGGTCGTCGGAGCCGACGACCGCCGAGAACGGGAACGTGCGCACTCCGAGCCTCCTTGCGGGTGTCCACGCCCGCGGTAGCTGAACGGCGTCTCCTGGAGCCAGCCGGAGACGGGCGACGGTGACGTTCTGGCTGCCCGGATCTGCTCCGGTCACAGTGGCGGGACCGCTCCAGAAGTGCGCTGGATTCCTCACCTGTCGCCGCAAGGATCATCCCACACGTTCGGCCCGCACGGCGGCGCCTGCACAGCTTGCTGAACGTCGGCTCGCGCGAGCAGCAGTTTAAGGGCGTGGCCGGATCGACGTCGTGGGCATGACCGCCCGCGGATGGGTCGACCTGCCGGAGCCGGAGCGGCAGCTCATCGCCGAGGCCGACGTGCTGGTCGGCGGCCGGCGGCACCTGGATCAGATCGACCAGCGGCTGGGTCAGCAGCGGTTGACGTGGCCCAGCCCCCTGCGGGCGAAGCTCCCCGAGATGCTGGCCGGGCTCAACGGCCGCCGCGTGGTCGCCCTGGCCAGCGGCGATCCGACCCTCTCCGGCATCGGCACGACGCTGGTGGACCTGCTCGGCAGCGAACAGGTACGCATCCATCCCGCCGTTTCCTCGGCGGCGCTGGCCCGCTCCCGGCTGGGCTGGTCCGCCGAGAACTCCGACATCATCACCGTGGTCGGCCGCGACCTCAATCAGGTCCGCCGCCGGCTGGCTCCGGGTGAGCGGTTGCTGATCTTGTCCTCCGACGGCGAGACCCCCGGCCAGCTGGCCGATCTGCTGGTCGACGCCGGGTACGGCGACAGCTGGATGGTGGTGCTCGGCGACCTGGGGGCTCCGCACGAGAAGCGGCGGGAAGGGCAACGCCCAGGACTGGTCCGGGCCGAGCCCGGCCCTCAACGTCGTCGGCGTGATCTGTCATGCAAGTGACGAGGGCAAGGTGCTGGGCTGGACGGCCGGGCTCCCTGACGAGGCGTACGAGCACGACGGCCAGCTGACCAAGCGCGATCTGCGGGCCTCCGCCCTGGCGCGGCTGGCTCCCTCGCCCGGCGAACTCATCTGGGATCTCGGGGCCGGCGCCGGGTCGATCGCCATCGAGTGGGCCCGGGCCGATCCTCGCTGCCGGGCCATCGCCGTCGAACAGAATCCGGACCGCGCCCAGCGGATCGGCCGGAACGCCACCCGGCTCGGCGTGCCGCAGGTCCAGGTCATCGCCACCACCAGCGCCGACGCTCTGGACTGGCTGCCCGAGCCCGACGCGATCTTCCTGGGCGGCGGGGCCGACGAGGACCTCGTGCGGCGGTGCTGGCACCTGCTGCGGCCGGGCGGCCGGATCGTCGTGCACGCGGTGACCCTGGAGACCGAGGCGGTGGCCGCCACGGCCTACCGCACCTGGGGCGGCGAGCTGATCCGGATCGCCGTCGAGACCGCCGCGCCGCTGGGCACCTTCACCAGCTGGCAGCCCGCTCGAGCGGTCGTGCAGTGGAGCATGCGGAAGCCCTCCGCCTCGTGAGCGTGGTCCGGGTGGCGCGGTCGTTGGACGCCGTACGAGCGCGAAAGCCGTCCGTGGTCGGAAAACGCAGTCACTTCTGGGGCGGCGGCGTCGCGAAAGCCGCCCGTGGTCTGAAAACGCAGCCAGTCTGGGCCGGCGGCGTCGCGAAAGCCGCCCGTTGTCGGAAAACGCAGCCAGTCGGGAACGGGCGTGTCGGTGCTCGCTTCTCGCGGGCTCACCGGATGACCGTGCACTTCATCGGCGCCGGTCCCGGTGCCGCCGATCTGCTCACCGTACGGGCGGTGCGGTTGATCGAGTCCTCGCCGGTCTGTGTGTACGCGGGCACCTACGTCGGCGCCGACATCTTGGCTCTCTGCCCGTCCGGCGCCGAGCTGATCGACAGCTCCGGCCTGAACCTGGACCAGATAACGGACCGGTTGGTCGCCGCCACCGAGGCCGGTCAGGACGTGGCCCGGCTCTGCTCCGGTGACCCTTCCCTCTACTCCGCGCTGGCCGAACAGGCCCGCCGGCTGGACCGCGCCGGGGTGGCGTGGGACGTCACTCCCGGCGTGCCGGCCTACGCCGCCGCGGCTGCGCGTGGTCGGCCGCGAACTGACCGTGCCCGAGGTGACGCAAACGGTGATCCTCACCCGTACCCAGGCGGCCTCCACGGCGATGCCGGACAGCGAATCGCTGGCGCGGCTGGCCGCCAGCCGCGCCACGCTGGTGCTGCACCTGGCCATCCGGCGGACGCGCGAGCTGGCCGCGGAGCTGACCGAGTTCTACGGCGCCGACTGCCCGGTCGTGGTGGTGGCCGACGCCTCCAAGCCGAGTCAGCTCGTGCTTCGCGGCACCCTGGCCGACATCGCGGACCAGGTCGAGCAGGCGGACCTCCGGCAGGCCGCCGTGATCCTCGTCGGCTGGGCGCTGGACGCCGAGGGCTTCACCGAATCCCACCTCTACCGCTCCCGCCGCCGCCCCTAGACCCCCTTTTGCGCAGCTGCTCGAGTTCCACGTTCCTGCTCGAGTTGCAACCCGAGCAAGGGCTAGCAACTCGAGCAGCTGTGAGACCGTGGCCGAGGCGTTATCGCGGTCCTCAGAACTCGCCGCGTCGGCGCAGGGCGCGCGGCCGTCCGTCGGGGTCCAGGACGGCGCGATGGAAGGGTCGGGCCCAGAATCGGGTCAGCTTCGAGATCCGCGGCTCGCTGCAGCGGCCGCAGCCGGCCCGGGTGGTCGCGGACCACGCCGCCCGCCGTCGTGCCAGGCCTGCGAGCTCGGCGGCCGAGGCGGCGAAGACGTCGAACATGCCGGCACCGTCGACGCAGTCCGCCATCACCCGGAGGAGTTCGGCGTCGTCGAGGTCGCCCGGGGCCGTACCGTTCTCGATCTTGGAGATGTCACCCGGGAACTCGGCCGGATCCCACCTCGCGGTCCAGGTGCTCCGCCGCCAGGGTCAGCCGCAGCCGGCGGGCGTAGGCGCTGTGATCGGCGCCGGAGGAGTCGACGACGACCACCGACAGCTCGGAGTCGTGCGTCCACGAGCGCCGGTTGAAGTTGTCGGAGCCGATGGTGGCCCACTGGTCGTCCATCACGCAGACCTTGGCGTGGACGTAGACCGGCGTGCCGGCGTGGTTCTCGACGCCGTAGACGGCCACCCGGTCGGGTGCGGCGTCCTTGAGCATGCGGACCGCCTCCAGCCGGCCGAGTTCCTGCGGGATCCGGGACAGCGGAGCCGACCGGTCGGGCAGGTGCGGCAGCACGGCGATCACCCGCAGCTCCGGACTGTCCCGCAGACTCGCCACGAAGGCTTCGGCCACCTCCGGTGACCAGAGGTACTGGTCTTCGATGTAGACCAGCTCGTTCGGGCTCGGGCCAGCGCCTTGCTGTAGCCGCGGGCGACGCTGCGCTCGCCGCCTCGGGCGAACGGGTAGTCGCGACCGTGCCGCAGGTTCGGGTAGGTGCGGAGGAGCTGGACGATGTGGGTACCGCCGGGGACCGGTGCGGGCGGCGGGGCTTGCTCCGGCAGCGGATCCGGCGAGGTGTCGGTGCGGCTGAGCGTGTCGCGAGCGCGGTGCACCGGATGCCGGCTGAGCGGCGTCGGATCCTGCCACCGCTCGCGGAAGACCGTCTCGACGTCGTAGACGGCCGGACCCGCGACGGCGGCCTGGACGTCGTGCCAGGGCGGGCGCTCCCCGTACGCCTCCGCCATCGACTGGGGCTGCGGGTCGCCGAGATGCCGGGCGTCGTCCCGGCGCGAGTGGCACAGGTCGATCCCGCCGACGTAGGCGACGTCCCGCTCCGGCCGGCCCCGGTAGCGGATCACCACCAGCTTCTGGTGATGCGACCCGCCGGTCCGGACCCGCATGTCGAGCAGCACCTCGGCCCCGTTGCTCTGCAGCTGCTCGCCGGTCTGCCGGTTCTCGGCGGAGGAGAACGACAAGATGTCGAGGTGGGAGCGCCAGATCAGGCCGCGAACGTCGACGCCGCGGATGTCGGCCGCCGACAGCAGCTTCTCCATGGTCGATCCGGGTTCGTCGGTGAGCTGCTCGTCGGGGTCGCCGCGCCAGTCGGTGAAGTAGATGATGTCGCCGGCCCGGGTCTCCTCGATCCGCTCGCGCAGTTCGGCGAAGTAGGTCGCCCCGTGCACCAGGGGCCGTACGTGATTGCCCGTCGACCAGGCCTGCTCGCCCGGGTACGTGCGTATCGAGAACGCTCTGGGCGTTGCCGCGCTCGGTCTTGGTCAGCAGCCACTCGGTGAGGTCTGCCGATCGATCCGCCACCCGTGTCAATCTACGCCGGAGCTCCGGGCTTCGCGGTATCAGCGACCAACAGCTGTGCGGGCCGAGGGCAAGTGAATCGTTCCCGGCTCGACCCCGATGCGTAACGGCAACGTAACCGCATCGTGGAAACTTTATTCCGCGAACCACTAGTCAAGAGGCTGAGAGTTGCGTTAGAGTCCGCGTAACGCTCCGGCAGTTGTTCGCATGGATAACCAGCTGCAGGGGATCGACGAACCGTATGAACCATGCACCTGCTCCTCCGGCGAGGGCGGGGCGGTGTAGGTCGCGCGCAGCGCGACAAGGTGCGGATTCGGACAGGAGCGTTACATGGAAGCAGAGGGCGCGGCAGTCGTCGTCAACGGCCGGTCGCGTTCGCTGGTCGAGGTCGGCGGCCACGTCACCTTGCTCGACTGGCTGCGGGCCGACGGACTGACCGGCAGCAAGGAGGGCTGCGCGGAGGGTGAGTGCGGCGCCTGCGCCGTGCTCGTCGTGCGGCCGGACGGCGACCGCAGCCGCTGGACGGCGATCAACGCCTGCCTGGTCCCGGCGGCCGGATTCGACGGCCAGGAAATCGTCACCGCCGAGGGACTCGGCCGGCCGGGCGACCTGCACCCGGTGCAGCGGGAGATGGCCGACCGCGGCGGCTCGCAGTGCGGCTACTGCACGCCGGGTTTCGTCTGCTCGATGGCGTCGGAGTTCTACCGTCCGGATCGGCAGCCGGCCAACGGTGACGGCCACCCTGAGCACGTCGACCACGAGCACGGTCCGAACGGCTTCGATCTGCACGCCCTGAGCGGCAACCTGTGCCGCTGCACCGGCTACCGGCCGATCCGCGACGCCGCGTACGCGCTCGGGCGCAGCCGCGGGAGAACGACCCGCTGATGGCCCGGTGCTCCCAGCCGGCGCCGGCCCCGTCGCACACCGCGCTGGGCAGCACCCAGGGCGAGTTCGTCCGGCCGACGTCGCTGGCCGAGGCGCTGGAGATCATCGCCGAGCGGCCCGACGCGCGGCTGGTCGCCGGCTCCACCGACTGGGGCGTCGACCTCAACCTCAAGCACTCCCGCGCCGCCCTGAGCGTCGGGATCGACCGGCTCGCCGAACTGCGGGTCGCTCGACGTCGGCGACGACGTGATCGAGATCGGTGCCGCCCTGACCCTGTCGGAGATCGAGCGCGGGCTGGCGGGCCGGGTGCCGGTGCTGGCCGAGCTCTTCCCGCAGTTCGCCTCCCGGCTGATCCGCAACGGCGCGACGCTCGGCGGCAACCTCGGCACCGGCTCGCCGATCGGCGACTCCCCGCCGGTGCTGCTGGCCCTCAAGGCGTCGCTGGTCCTCGCCTCCCGCGACGGCGAGCGCACGGTCGAGCTGGCCGACTACTTCACCGGCTACCGGCAGACGCTCAAGCGCGACGACGAGTTGATCAAGACGATCCTCATCCCGCTGCCCCTCGCGCCGCTCAGCGCCTTCCACAAGATCGCCAAGCGCCGCTTCGACGACATCTCCAGCGTGGCGGTCGGCGTTCGGGCTCCGCCTCGACGGCGGCCGTCGTCGCCGACATCGCCATCGGCCTCGGCGGGGTCGCCGCCACGCCGATCCGGGCCACCGCGACGGAGGAGGCGCTGCTCGGGAAGCCGTGGACCGCCGAGACCGTACGCCGAGCCGCCGAGATCCTCGGCCACGAGGGCACGCCCGATGGACGACCATCGCGCCAGCGCGGTCTACCGGGCGGCGATGCTTCGCCAGTCGCTGCGTAAGTTCTACGCCCAGAACCCTGCCCCGCAGACCGAGGAGGTGGCCTCATGACGAGCAGCCCGATCACCCGCGAGACGAACGCCGCCTCGATCAGCGCAGTGGTGACGAGCAGCCTGGCCGAGCGTCCCGCCGACGCCAAGGTCGGCATCGAGATGCCGCACGAGAGCGCCGATCTGCACGTCACCGGCGCCGCGCTCTACACCGACGACCTCGTCGTCCGCAACGCCGGCACGCTGCACGCCTGGCCGGTGCAGGCGCCCCACGGCCACGCGTTCGTCACCGAGCTCCGGCCCAAGCCGGCGTACGACGTCCCGGGTGTGGTCCGGGTGCTGACCGCCGAGGACGTCCCTGGCGTCAACGACGCGGGCATCAAGCACGACGAGCCGCTCTTTCCCGCCGAGGTGATGTTCTACGGTCACGCGGTCTGCTGGGTGATCGCGGAGAACCTGGAGGCGGCCCGGATGGGGGCCGAGGCGGTCGAGGTGGACTACGAGCCGGCACCGGCGTTGATCACCCTCGAGGAGGCGATCGAGGCCGGCAGCTTCCAGGGACACGAGCGGACCATCTCCCGCGGCGACGCCGACGCCGGGCTGGCCGAGGCGGTCTACCGGTTCTCGGGCGAGTTCGAGTACGGCGGCCAGGAGCACTTCTACCTGGAGACGCACGCCTCGCTCGCCCAGATCGACGAGAACGGCCAGGTCTTCGTCCAGTGCAGCACCCAGCACCCGTCGGAGACCCAGGAGATCGTGGCGCACGTGCTCGGGCTGCACGCCCACGAGGTGACGGTGCAGTGCCTGCGGATGGGTGGTGGGTTCGGCGGCAAGGAGATGCAGCCGCACGGCTACGCCGCGATCGCCGCGCTGGCCGCGAAGCTGACCGGCCGACCGGTCCGGCTGCGGCTGAACCGCACCCAGGACATGACCATGTCCGGCAAGCGGCACCCGTTCCACTCCACCTGGGAGGTCGGGTTCGACGACGAGAAGAAGATCACCGGGCTCAAGGCGACGCTGGTCAGCGACGGCGGCTGGAGCCTCGATCTGTCCGAGCCGGTGCTCGCCCGGGCGCTGTGCCACATCGACAACGCCTACTGGATCCCCAACATCGAGGTCGTCGGCAAGATCGCCAAGACCAACAAGACCTCGCAGACCGCGTTCCGCGGGTTCGGTGGACCGCAGGGCATGATCGTCATCGAGGACATCCTGGGCCGGTGCGCTCCGCGGATGGGGCTGCCGGCGGAGGAGCTGCGCCGCCGCAACCTCTACGAGCCCGGGCAGACCACGCCGTACGGGCAGCCGGTCCGGCACGCCGAGCGGCTCGCCGACATCTGGGCCATCCTCAAGGAGCGCGCGGATTACGACGCGCCGGGTCGCCGAGGTGGAGGCGTTCAACGCCAGCCACACCGACGTCAAGCGCGGGCTTGGCGATCACGCCGGTCAAGTTCGGCATCTCGTTCAACCTGACCGCCTTCAACCAGGCGGGCGCGCTGGTGCACGTCTACAAGGACGGCTCGGTGTTGATCAACCACGGCGGCACCGAGATGGGCCAGGGCCTGCACACCAAGATGATCCAGGTGGCGGCCACCGCGCTCGGGGTGCCGCTGAGCTACGTCCGGCTGGCGCCGACCCGCACCGACAAGGTGCCCAACACCTCGGCCACGGCGGCCAGCTCCGGGCGCCGACCTCAACGGCGGAGCGATCAAGAACGCCTGCGAGCAGATCAAGGCGCGGCTCTGCGAGGTCGCCGGCCGGATGCTCGGGATCCACTCCGCCGACGTGCGGTTCCACGACGGCGTCGTCACCGGGATCGGCTTCCATGATCGCGAGATCAGCTTCGCCGAGCTCGTGCACAACGCCTACCACCAGCGGGTCTCCCTGTGGGCGGCCGGCTACTACCGCACCGAGGGCCTGCACTGGGACGCGAACCGGATGCAGGGCGAGCCGTTCAAGTACTACTCCTACGGGGCCTCGCTGTCCGAGGTCGAGGTCGACGGCTTCACCGGCGCCTACCGGCTTCCGACGCACCGACATCGTGCACGACGTCGGCGACAGCCTGTCCCCGCTGATCGACCTCGGCCAGGTGGAGGGCGGCTTCGTCCAGGGCGCCGGCTGGCTGACCCTGGAGGAGCTCCGCTGGGACACCGGCGACGGTGCTCATCGCGGCCGGCTGAGCACGCAGGCCGCCAGCACGTACAAGCTGCCGAGCTTCTCCGAGATGCCGGAGGAGTTCAACGTCCACCTGTACGAGCGAGCCACCGAGATGGGCGTCGGTCTACGGATCGAAGGCCGTCGGCGAGCCGCCGCTGATGCTCGCCTTCAGCGTGCGCGAGGCGCTGCGGCAGGCGTGCGGCGCGTTCGGCTCCGGCGACGAGGAGGTCCACCTCAACAGCCCGGCGACGCCCGGAGGCGGTCTACTGGGCGCTCGAGTCGGCCCGGACCCACCACGCGCACGAGCCGGCCCACGCGGGCGCCGGCGCCGACTGGACCGAGCCCGACTTCGCTTCGGACCAGGATCCTTCGACAGGCTCAGGACACTAAGGTGGACTGGCTGAGAGCGGTCGCGCAGCTGCGCGCCGAGGGCGTGCCCGGGGTGTTGATCACCGTGCTCACGGTCCGCGGTCACGCCCCCCGCGACCCCGGCGCCAAGATGGTGGTCGGCACCGACCGAACGTGGGGCAGCGTCGGCGGCGGCAACCTGGAGGAGACCGCGATCGATCGGGCCCGCTCGCTGCTCGATTCGGGCGGGACCGCACCGGAGATCATCGAGTCCCGGCTCAACGAGCACGAGCGCACCGAACACGGCCGCCAGTGCTGCGGTGGCGTCGTCCAGCTGCTGCTCGAGCCGCTGCCGGCCCGGCCCGCGGTCGCGATCTTCGGGATCGGCCACGTCGGCTACGAGCTCGCCAGAATCCTGTCCCGGCACGAGGTGCAGCTGCATCTGGTCGATTCGCGCGCCGGAGCAGCTTGATCAACTTCGGCTGGCCGACGTGACGGACGGGGTTGCCGACGTGACGGTGCACCGCGAGCTGGTCGGCGAGGTCGTGCTGGACCGGCTGCCGCGCGGCGCCCACGTGTTGATCATGACCCACGATCACGCCGAGGACTTCGCGCTGTGTGACGCCAGCCTGCGGAACGGCCGGCTGGGCAGCATCGGGCTGATCGGCTCCAGCGCCAAGTGGGCCCGCTTCCGCAAGCTGCTCGCCGCCGAGGGCCACGACGCCGAGACCATCGCCCGGATCACCTCGCCCATCGGACTGCCCGGCCTCGAGGGCAAGGATCCCGCCGTCATCGCGGTCAGCGTCGCCGCTTCGCTCCTGCCGGTGATCACGAGTCGCGCCCTGAGCCAGCCACCTCACGCCCTGAGCCTGTCGCAGGGGCAACCACCTCGCGCCCTGAGCCAACCACCTCGCGCCCTGAGCCTGTCGAAGGGCCCATGGCGGCAAGCTCTATGCACCCTTCGACAAGCTCAGGGCACGAACCAGGGCACCGATCATCATGACGATCTATCGGGGGACGATCTTCGACACGACGGGCAACCCGTTCGTCGACGATCCGACGCAGCGTGCTTACGCACGACGCCGACGGCGCTCTGGTGGTCCGCGACGGCGTGATCATCGCGCGCGGCCCGTACGAGACCGTGATCGCCGAGCACGCCGACGAGGAGGTCGTAGACCTGCGTGGCGGCGTGCTGCTGCCCGGCTTCGTCGACACGCATGTGCACTATCCGCAGATCCGGATCATCGGCGGCTTCGGCCAGCCGCTGCTGGACTGGCTGCAGACCATCGTGATGCCGGAGGAGATCAAGCTCGCCGACCAGGCGTACGGCACGGCCGTGGCGAGAGAGTTCCTGCACGGGCTGGTGAGTGCCGGCACGACGTCGGCGCTGGTCTTCGGCTCCCACTTCGCCACCGCGATGGACTCCTTCTTCACCGTGGCCGCTGGACTCCGGTCTGCGGATCACCGCCGGTCAGGTGCTCAGCGACCGGGTGCTGCCTGAGCCCCTGCTGACCACGCCCGACAAGGCCCTGGCGGAGGGGCTGGCCCTGATCGAGCGGTGGCGCGACCAGCCGAACCTGCGCTACGCCGTCACCCCGCGCTTCTCCCTGTCGGCGTCGGAGCCGATGCTCGACGTCTGCGAAGAGCTGCTGCGTGCGCCGGGCACCTGGTTCACCACCCACATCAACGAGAACGGCGCCGAGGTCGACCAGGTCGCGAGCTACTTCCCGGCGCGCGCGCACTATCTCGACACCTATCAGCACCACTCGTTGATCACCGACCACAGCGTTCTGGCCCACAACGTCCATGCCACCGACCACGAACTCGAGGTGATGGCCGCGACCGGGGCCTGGGCGGCGCACTGCCCGACCAGCAACGCGGCGCTGGGCAGTGGACTTGTTCCCGCTGCGTCGGCACGTCGACTACGGCGTCGGCGTGGCGCTCGGCTCCGACGTCGGGGCCGGTACCGGTTTCTGCCTGCTCAAAGAGGGCCTACAGGCCTACTTCTTCCAACAACTGCTCGGTCCCGCCGGCTACCCGCTGGCTCCCGTCCACCTGCTCTATCTGGCCACCCGCGCCGGAGCGCAGGCCCTCGGCCTGGCCGGTCAGGTGGGTGATTTCGGTGTCGGCAAGCAGTTCGACGCCGTCTGGCTGTGTCCGCAACCCCGTAGCACCCTCGACGTCGTCCTCGGCCACGCCGCCGACGCCGACGAGGTTCTGGCCAAGATCTTCGCCCTCGGGACGTCGGCCGACGTCGCGGGGGTCTGGGTCGGCGGCCGCCAGCTGTACTCGCAACCTTCCGCGGGAGGCTCGACGTCGCCGTCATCTCCCTCTCCAACCGACGCGCCCTGAGGTGATTCGCTCGGCAGCGCTCCTCACTCCCGAAAGGCTCGCTCATGACCCAGACCACCCAGGAACGACAAGCCAAAGCACCCGAAGGCGGCTCGTTCATCGACCGCTTCTTCGGGATCACCGCGCACGGCTCCACCATCCCGCGCGAGCTCCGAGCCGGATTCACCACCTGGCTGACGATGAGCTACGTGATCTTCGTCAACCCGCAGGTGCTCGCCCCCGCCATCCCGGTGCCGAACGCCTTCGTCCAGTTGCTGATGACGACCTGCATCGCGGCCTGTTTCGGCTCGCTGGCGATGGGTATCGTCGCCCGCTACCCGTTCGCCCAGGCGCCCGGCATGGGCCTGAACGCCTTCTTCTCCTTCACTGTCGTCGGCGCCCTCGGTTATCCCTGGCAGACCGCACTCGGAGCGGTGTTCATCTCCGGCGCGCTGTTCGTGATCTTGAGCGTGATCGGTGCTCGGCAGGCCATTGTCCGGGCGATCCCGCTCGGACTGAAGTTCGCGATCACCGCCGGGATCGGCGCCTTCCTCGCGTTCCTCGGGTTGCGCGCGGCCGGCATCGTCGTGACCAATGAGGCCACCCTGATCGGGTTGGGCTCGTTGACCCAACCGACGGCGTGGCTCGCCGTCATCGGCCTGCTCATCACGGCCGTGCTGCTTGTACCGCAAGGTCAAGGGCGCCATCCTCTTCGGCATCTTGATCACCTCGGTGCTGGCCATCGTGACCCGCGTGCCGGTCTTCGTCGGTCCCGAGGGCGCCATGCAGGCCTTCGCCGGCTTCCCGAACGGCATCCTCGGGCTGCCGGTGTGGCCGGGCGATCTGGTTCTCAAGCTGGACATCGGTGCCGCGCTCGGCATCGGCCTGTTCAGCGTCGTCTTCACCTTCTTCTTCGTGGACTTCTTCGACGCGACGGGCACCCTGACCGGGCTGGCGCAGCGCGCGGGATATCTGGACGAGAAGGGCGACATGCCGCGAGCCCGGCTCACCTTCTCGATGGACGGCGCGGCCGCCATGTTCGGCGCCGCGGTCGGCACCTCGACGACCACGGCGTACGTGGAAAGCGCATCCGGCATCGAGGAGGGCGGCCGGACCGGGCTCACGGCGACGTTCGTCGGGCTCTTCTTCGCGGCCTCGATGTTCATCTGGCCGTTGGCCGGTGCCGTGCCCGGCGCGGCGACCGCCCCAGCGTTGATCTTGATCGGTGCGCTGATGATGGAGGGCGTCAAGCACATCGACTGGGCCGACATGTCTGAGGCGGTGCCGGCCTTCCTCACGATCATCGTGATGCCGCTGACCTTCTCGATCGCCAACGGTGTGAGTTTCGGCGTGATCAGCTACTGCGCGATCAAGGCCCTCAGCGGACACGGCAAGCAGGTCCACCCGATCCTCTACGTCGTGGCCCTACTGCTGATAGCCCGGTACGTCTTCCTCGGCGGCGGATAGACCCGTCCCGTCCGGGTTCGGAAGGACCAGTGGCGCGGCGCTGGAGAACTGGTTCGGAACGCATCTTGCTCAGTGACGGACGCTACTCGGCGGCAGCCGAGTAGCTCTTCCCGGGCCAATACGCCCACTCCTCGAAGCCGTCGACCCGACCGTCGTCGGCGAAGCGGAGCAGCCACAGGTCGGCGTACTCCTGGTGCTTCGGGGTCAGGTAGACCACGGTCAAGCGGACCACGGCCCGGTCACCCTCTACGGCGACCGGGCTGGCCTCCACGGTGAAGGTGGTGCCGTCCGGTTCGGCCCAGTTAGCCTTGATCGCCTCGTGCCCGACGTCCGCCGGCTCGTACGGTGATCGCCGATAGCTGGCGTCGGGGGTGAAGAGCCGCTCGATTGCGTCGACGTCACGGTCCCGCCAGGCTTGTTCGTAGCCGGCGACCCAGCTCATCACGTCGGTGCTGTTCACCACGTCATTGTGACGTCATCGTGACGCGGACGGCACAACCCGAGCCAGCACCGCCTGATCACCGTCGAGCTGAACTCCCAGCGCGGCGGCCCGGTGGCGGTCGAGCGAGCCGGACAGCAGTCCCAGGATCGAACGCGGGGGGCCGCTGATGATCAGGTCGGGCGCGGTCGTCGCGGCGCCCACGCGGGCATTCACCCCGCCACCGTCGATCTCGATCGTGATCGGCTCGTCGCCGGTGTGCACCTCGATCGTGGCGGCGTCCGCCTCCGGTCGGAAGTCGTGCAGCATGGCCTCCACCGGCAGGACCAGCCACCGACTGCGGAACGCCTCGGCCCCGCTGGCGACGGCCACCCGCGGCTTGGCCCACAAGGCCAGGGACGAAACGACCGGGCGGAGGCCCGCTCCCCAGTCGGTGAGCCGGTGCCGGACAGTCGAGACCGGCGGGGAGGGCGCAACCCGCTCGACCACACCGTTGTTCTCCAGATCGCGGAGCCGGTCGGCCAGCAGGTTTGTCGCGATGCCGGGCAGCCCCTCCCGGAGGTCGGTGTACCGCGCCTCGCCGCGGACCAGAAGCTCGCGCACGACGAGCAGGCTCCAGCGGTCGCCGACGGCGTCCAACGCCATCGCCAGGCCGCAGAGCTGGTCGTACGAACGCATGGGACTCCCACTTGACAAAAGCAACTACTAGCTTGAGTTATAAAGCATGTCGACCTTGATGAATGACTCAGCGTGGACGCCGTCGTGAGCTTCGACCGACTCGTCGAGCGGTACGACGGCCGTCCCGACGTCCAGCGGCCCGAGCGCGATGGCCGCCACT
The DNA here is from genome assembly GCA_963791865.1 of uncultured Actinomycetota bacterium. Classification (GTDB taxonomy): domain Bacteria; phylum Actinomycetota; class Actinomycetes; order Propionibacteriales; family Propionibacteriaceae; genus Microlunatus. Next base: position 120,732 of record CAWBUC010000014.1, on the reverse strand, counting down.
TCGGCTCGGCCGCGCTCAAGGTGAGCGGGTCGATCTTCGCCATGGACATGGACGATCGGCTCGTGCTGAAGCTGCCGGCCGCCCGGGTGGCAGAGTTGATCGGCGACGGCGCCGGGGCACCGTTCGGAACCAGGGAGGACCGGCCGATGCGGGAGTGGGTCAGCCTTCCGTACGACGCCGACGCAGAGGCGTTGGCCGACGAGGCCTACGAGTTTGTCAAGACGTTGAAACCGAGCGGGAAGTCCAGACGCCGCTCCCGCTGATCAAGGTCTGTCGGGCGCCGATGATCAGCAGGCAGTGCATGTCGATCACGTCGGGATCAAGATCACCGAGCGTGGTGACGATCAGCTCCTCACCGGTGCGGCCGACGTCCCGCCCGACGACGACGGGGGTCTTCTCCGCGCGGTATTCGAGAAGGATCTCCTTGGCCTCCTTGACCTGGGTGGTCCGCGAGATCGACGCCGGGTTGTAGATCGCGATCACGAGATCAGCCGCCGCCACGGCCCGGAGCCGGTCCTCGATCACCGCCCACGGCTTGAGCCGGTCCGACAGCGACAGCACCGCGTAGTCGCCACCCAGCGGGGCACCGGCCCGGGCCGCAACGGCTTGGGCCGCCGTTACGCCCGGCAGGACCCGGATGCGCACGTCGGTGTATCGCGGATCCTCCGCCGCCTCGAAGACCGCGGCTGCCATCCCGAAGACTCCGGCGTCGCCGCCGGAGACGACGGCCGACCCGCTCGCCACTCAGGGTCAGATCGAGCGCCGACCGGGCCCGGTCCAGCTCGACGGTGTTGCCCGAGGAGTGCTTGGTCAGACCGGTCCGGTCGGGAACGCGGTCGAGATATGGCCCGTAGCCCACCACGTGGTCGACCCCGGCCAGCGCCGCACGGACCTCGGTCGTGAGCCAGTGCTCGGCGCCGGGTCCGATTCCCAGAATCAGCAGCTCAGGGTGCTGCCCTTCGACAAGCTCAGGGAACGCGCGGTGCGTCTGTCGATCACGCCCCGGAACCATGATCATTGAGAAGTATGGAACCGTACGGGGATCCACGTCCGCCACCGCCAGCACCCGCTCCGCGGCGGTGCTGGCCCGTTCGACGTAGACCGCCTCGGCCAGCCGGTCCGCCTGCCGCAACGCCTCGACCACACCGGGAAACGTGCGCCCCAGCTTCATGATCATCACGGCATCGGTCCCGGCGAGCCGGGCGGTGAGCTCAGGCACCGGCAGGGTGCCGGGCAGCACGGTCAGAACGTCCTCGTGGCGGCCGAGGGCTGCGGAGACGGCCGCGGAGGTCGCGCTCAGCGACGTCACGCCCGGCACCACATCGCAGCGGTAGCGACCGGCGAGACGATCATGAAGATAGCCGTAGGAGCTGTAGAACAGCGGGTCGCCCTCGGCCAGCACAACTACGGAGCGCCCTGCGTCGAGGTGTGCGGCCAATCGCTCGGTGGAGGCGTCGTAGAAGTCGGCCATGACGCCGGCGTAGCCGCCCGGGTGGTCAGTCTCGCCGGTCGTCACCGGATAGGCGAGCAGCTCCTCCTGAGCGCCAACGGGTATGAGGTCGGCAACGATCGAACGCGCGATCGAGGACCCGTGGGGACCGGAGTGGTAGGCGACCACGTCCGCCGAGGCGATGAGCCGGGCCGCCTTGACGGTCAGGAGATCCGGGTCGCCGGGACCGACGCCGACCGCGTACAGGCGACCAATCACTAGATCTCCTCCGGACGGGCCAGCGCGTTGATCGCCGCCGCGCACAGGGCCGAGCCGCCACGGCGACCGTGCACGACCAGGTACGGAACGTCCCACGGGTTGTCGGCCAACGCGATCTTGGACTCCGCCGAGCCGACGAAGCCGACCGGGATACCGATGATCGCCGCCGGGTGGGGACCACCGCCCGCGATCAGCTCCAGTAGGTGAAACAAGGCGGTGGGCGCGTTCCCGATCGCTACCACCGCGCCCTCCAGATCGCCTCCCCACAAAGAAACTGCGGCGGCCGTACGGGTCGTCTGCCACCGTCGGGCCAGGTCCGGCACCCGCGGGTCGTGCAGCAGGCAGCGGACCTCGTTCGCGGCCGGCAGCCGACGCCGAGTGATCCCCGAAGCGGTCATCTCCGCGTCGGTGAAAATCGGGGCGCCCGCGTTGAGGGCGGTCCGGGTCGCTCTCACCAGCTGCGGATGGATCGCGATGTCCTGCGGCAGATCGACGTCGCCGCAAGCGTGGACCATGCGCACGGCTAGCGCATGCACGTCCTCCGGCAGCCGGCTCAGGTCGCTCTCGGCCCGGATGGTGGCGAACGACGACGCGTAGATGGCGTCGGCGTTGCGTTCGTAGTCGTAGCGGCGCGGGGGAGCGGCGATCCCGGCCGTGATCTCGGAGATGATCATCGCGGGACCAATTCACGGTGGGGCACGCGGGGCGCTCCGCAGCGCCGGCCGCAGCCGCTGACGTGCACCCGTTCGGTGACCCCGCGGTCCACCAGGTCGAGAGCGATGGCCCGGGTGTCCAGGGTGGTCCGTGCGCAGTGGGGTGCACCGACGCAGGCGCTGACCAGCGCCCACCCGGAATGCGCATCGGCGACCAGGCCGGCCTCCAGGAGTCGGAGCATTCCGGTGGCACCGTCGGGGATGATCAGCCCGCGCCACGGCGTGATGATCACCGGACCGCCGCCCGCCACCCGGCACACGGCCGCCGTCTGTTCCGGAGTCAGCAGACCCAGCGGCACCAGCACCGACGCGGCGCCGGCCACCGCACCGAGCGGCGGCCAGTCCGGCTGTTCGCGCGTCGGCATCGCCGGGTTGAACCGTGCCCGCGACGAGCTGGTCCTTCGCCAGCCGGATCAGCGTCGGCACCGCATCCGAGCACGGCGACCGGGATGGGGCCCCGTCGGGAGCCGTCCAGGACGGACCCACCGGCTGGGCGAGTCGGCAACGTAGGCCGAGGTTGAACGGCAGTTCGCTCACGTCGCCACGCCCGTCGTCCAAGGCGAAGAGGAAGCGCCCCGAGAGGTCGGCCAGCTCCGGCGCCGCGAGGAGGGCGCGATCCAGCTCGTCGATCATCGGCCCCAGATCGGCGCGGCCTCCGACGAGCCCGGTCAACGGGGAGGCCACGATGTTGCGGACCCGGTCGTGGGTCGCGGACGGCAGGAGGCCGAGGTCGGCGATCTCGTCCACGAGCGCCGTCGGCAGCGGATCCGGCAGCCCGCGGATCTGGAGGCTGGCCCGGGTGGTGAGTTGAAGCTCGCCGTTGCCGTACCGCTGGGACAACTCGGCAACGCCCGCCAGCACTGGGCCCGTGGTCCGCCCGCCGGGGATCCGGAGCCGCACGACGGCACCGTCCTCGGCCGGGTGCGGCCGCAGCACCCCGGGACAGCGGTCCGCGATCGTCACCCGGTCATCGTAGGGGAGCACACTGGGACTCACCGCTGTGAAGGAGCGCCATGGACGAGGCCACCCCGACCCTGTACGAGTGGGCCGGTGGCGCCGACGCGTTCCGTCGCCTGATCGACGCCTTCTACGACCGGGTCGAGGCCGACGAGATGTTGAGCGGCTTCTTTCCCGGCGGCGTCTCGGCCGAGCACCGGGATCACGTGACCCGCTGGTGGAGCGAGGTCTTCGGCGGACCAGCGGAGTACAGCCCGCTGGGAGGTTATCCCCGGATGCTCTCCCATCATCGAGGGCTGAACATCAGCCCGGAGCAGCGCTTCCGCTTCGCGTCACTGATGAGCCTGGCCGCAGACGACGCCGGGTTGCCCGACGACCCGGAGTTCCGGGCGGCGTTCGTCGGCTACGTCGAGTGGGGGACCCGGCTGGCCCTGCACAACTCCGCTCCGGACGCCGAGGTGGTCACCGCGGCTCCGGTGCCGCGCTGGGGTTGGGGTGTCGCGCCGCCCTACCGGGGATGAGCTCGGCAAGCGTCTGCGTCAGACGGCGGAGACACCAGCTGAGTTGATCCGGTGAAACGATGGCGCCATGCCCCGGATCTTGGTCCGCCGCCCCTCGCCGCAGCTCGCCGACGGTCAGCTGACCCACCTGAGCCGGTTGCCGGTGGACGCTGGGTTGGCGCTCGAGCAGTGGACCGGCTACGTATCGGCGTTTCGGGCGTACGACTGGGATGTGACCGAGGTCGAGCCCGCCGATGAGCATCCCGACGGGGTGTTCATCGAGGACACGGTGGTGGTCTTCGGCGAATTGGCCGTGCTGACCTCACCGGGCGCGTCGTCCCGCCGCGGCGAGGTGGCGTCGGTGGAGCGGGCGCTGCTGGCGCTGCACGACCACCTCGAGTTCGCTCGCATCGAGCCACCGGGGCGGCTCGACGGTGGGGATGTGCTGAAGGTCGACCGGACGGCGTACGTCGGGCTCGGATCACGCACCAACGCCGAGGGAACCCGGCAGCTGAACACCGTGATCGAGCCGCGCGGCTGGTCCGTGGTGACCGTGCCGGTCACCCAAGTCTTGCACCTCAAGTCCGGCGTGACCGCGCTGCCGGACGGCACGATCATCGGCTTGGAACCGCTGGTCGACCGGCCCAACCGTTATCTCCGCTACCTCCCGGTGCCCGAGAAACAGGGCACGGCCGTGGTGGATCTGGGCGACGGGGCGGTGATCATGTCGATGGACGCGCCTCGGACCGCCGAGTTGCTGACCCGCCGCGGTCTCGACGTCGTGCCCGTGCCGATTACGGAGTTCGAGAAGCTCGAAGGTTGCGTCACCTGCCTGTCGGTACGGCTGAGGGGTAACGTCGAGTTCGAAGCAGCCTCGACGGCAGCCTCAATCGGGATGACGCACCGCGGAGGTGACCGATGCTGATGGAGATCCGGGAGGGCGGCGACGGCGTCGCTTGCTGGAACACCGACGCCATCGCGGCCTACGTCACCGCGATCAACGACCGGGAGGCGGCCCTCAGCGACGCCAATCCTGACCTCCGAGTCACCCCCGGTCGCGTGAAGTGCTACGGCTGTGAAGTCCTGGAGTTCGACATGGGCACCCGCTGTACGGCCGAGCTGACCAAGACGCTCTACGCCGTCGAGGGAGAGGTCGGTCCGCGGCGGGCGGACGCCGCGGCGTCGTTGAGCGAGATACCCGGTCTGCTCACCCGGATCGATCCCGACCCGGCGACCACAGCGCCCCCGGCCGAGGAACCCGTCGAGCAAAACCCTCGTCGTGGCGGCCTCTTCGGGCGATTCGGACGCCGGGCCTGAGGTGCGCATCGTCCTCGTCGTCCTCGGTGGCCTGGCGCTGCTGATCGGCGCCGTCTGGATCGGGCAGGGGCTCAATCTGATTCCCGGCAGCTTCATGACCGGCAACCGGACATGGTTCTACGTCGGGTTGCTGGTCGGGCTGGTCGGCGTGGTGCTGGTCGTGTTCGGGCTGCGACGCCGCCCCTAGTGACCGTCGACCGAGACGAGTTCGCAGCAGCAGGCGTCCGAGCCGCATCCGCACCGCTGGCGAATCCTGGGCGTCACGCTGGTGATCGGCTTCATGGCGCTGCTCGACGTCACCATCGTCAACGTCGCCATCCCCTCGATCCAGTCCGGCTTGGGTACGTCGCCGGAAGCCGTTCAGTGGGTCGTTTCGGGGTACGCGTTGACGTTCGGCTTGGTGCTGGTCGCGGGTGGTCGGCTAGGTGACCTGCACGGCCGGCGGGTCATGATGCTGGTCGGTATGACCGCGTTCGTGCTCTCGAGCGCGGCGGTCGGACTTGCGCCTACGGCGGAGCTCGTCGTCGTCGCCCGGCTGGTGCAGGGCGCCGCGGCCGGCTTGCTGACCCCGCAGAGCTCGGGGCTGATCCAGCAGCTGTTCTCCGGCGCCGAGCGCGGGATCGCCTTCGGCTACTTCGGGACCACCGTCGGCGTCGCCAGCGCGGCCGGCCCGATCCTCGGGGGCGCCCTGATCGCCCTCTTCGGTCCGGAGAACGGTTGGCGCTACGTCTTCGGCATCAACGTTCCGATCGGGCTGGTCGCTCTGGTCCTGGTGTGGCGGTGGGTGCCGAAGCGCCGGCGCGCCGAAGGCGAGTCGGCGGCGCAACGGCACCTGGACGTCGTCGGGGCGCTGCTGCTCGGAGCAGCGGTGCTCTGCCTGCTGCTGCCGACGATCGAAGCCCAGCGCGGTGGCGGCCCGATCTTGTTCCTCCTCTCTCGGCGCCCTGGTGTTCGCGGCGGCCTTCGTGTTCTGGGAGCGGCGGGAGCGTCGCGCGGGCCTGGCGCCGCTGCTCGACATCCAGCTGCTGAGGCAGACCCCCGGGTACGCCTCTGGCCTTGTCGTCGGCACCGTCTACTTCACCGGATTCACCGGCGTCTTCCTGGTGCTGTCGATCTTCCTGCAGGACGAGGCCGGGTACGCGCCGCTGCAGGCCGGCCTGCTGCTGACCCCGTTCGCCGTGGGGGCCGCGGTGATGGCGCCGATCGCCGGTCGCATCGTGTCCCGGATCGGACGCCGCATCACCGTGTACGCGCTCGCCGTCGTGCTGATCGGGTTGCTCGCGCTGCTCGTGGCCTTGCCGGCCCGGCCGGAGGAGGTGTCCTGGCCGTTGGTCGTGGTGCCCTTGCTGATCGCGGGACTCGGCGGTGGGGCGGTGATCAGCCCCAACATGACACTGTCGTTGAACGACGTGCCGCCGCGCATGGGTGGAGCCGCGGGTGCCGCGCTGCAGACGGGTCAGCGCATCGGCAGCGCGCTGGGCGCCGCGGCACTGGTCACCGCGTTCCGCGTGCCGCTCGCGTCCGGCACGCCGGCCGGTACGGCGGTGCAGATCGCCATCGGCTGTTCCCTGGTCGTCTTGACCGGAGCTCTGGGCGTCGCCATCTGGGACGAGCGGCGCCGCTGACCGACGCGACCGATCCAGTGGCACCACGACACTAGACTTCGCCGGTGACCCGCACCGCCCTGCTGTCCACCTCCGACACCGACTTGCTGTCGGCCCGGACGTCGGGCGCCGACTACCTGCTCGTCAATCCGAGCAAGGCCGCCCACACCGAGATGTCGGCGGCGCTCGAGGCGTGTGACCTGATCGTGGTGCGGCTGCTGGGCTCGCCGAAGGACCTGTGCAGCGGGTTCGCTCGCTTCCGCGCAGCCGGCAAGCCGATGGTGGTGGTGGGCGGCGAGCAGGTGCCCGACGCTGCCCTCATGGAGCAGTCGACGGTACCCATTGGCGTTGCCGCCGAGGCGCACGTCTACCTGGCGCAGGGCGGGCCGGCCAACCTGCGGGAACTCCACGCGTTCCTCTCCGACACGGTGCTGCTCACCGGCGTCGGCTTCGAACCGCCCGCCGAGCAACCGGTCTGGGGACTCTTGGAACGTTCCCGGAGCCTGTTGAAGGGGTCAACCAGCTCGCGCCTGAGCCAACCAGCTCGCGCCCTGAGCCAACCAGCTCGCGCCCTGAGCCAACCAGCTCGTGCCCTGAGCCTGTCGAAGGGCCGATGGGGGTCAGCACCATTGACCCTTCGACAAGCTCAGGGCACGAGCACTCAGGGCACGAAGGGGCAGGGGACGTTCGCCCACGGGTCGGCATCCTCTTCTACCGGGCGCAGTACGCGGCCGGAAACACCGCGTACGTCGAGGCGCTGGCCGACGCGGTCGACGCGGCGGGCGGAGTCGGCGTGCCGATCTTCGCCGCCTCGCTCCGCGACGCCCCGGCGGATCTGCTCGAGCGGCTCGGCACGCTCGACGCCTTGATCACCACGGTGCTGGCCGCCGGCGGCACGCGGCCGGCAACCGCATCCGCGGGCGAGGAGGACGAGGGCTGGGACGTCCGCGCCCTGGCCGCCCTGGACATCCCGATCCTGCAGGGTCTGTGCCTGACCAGCCCGCGCGCCTGGTGGTCCGACTCCGACGAGGGCATGAGCCCGCTCGACGTGGCCACCCAGGTCGCCGTACCGGAATTCGACGGCCGGCTGATCACCGTGCCCTTCTCGTTCAAGGAGACCGACGCGGACGGACTCCCGCACTACGCACCCGATCCTGAACGCTGTCGTCGGGTGGCCGAGATCGCGGTCAACCACGCCCGCCTCCGCCACATCCCGCCCGCCGAACGCAAGATCGCCGTCGTCCTGTCCGCCTACCCCACCAAGCACTCCCGGATCGGCAACGCCGTCGGCCTGGACACGCCGGTGTCGGTGATCCGGTTGCTCCGGGCTCTGCGCGAGGAGGGCTACGACCTCGGCGTGCCCGGCGACATCCCCGGCACGGGCCCGCTGCCCGAGGTGGAGGGCGAGGACCCCGACACCACCGCCGGCAACGCGTTGATCCACGCCCTCATCGACGCCGGCGGCCAGGACCCGGAATGGCTGACCGCCGCCCAGCTCTCCGGACAGCCCGTACGGATTCCGGCGGCGACCTATCGATCATGGTTCGCGGAGCTCCCAGCCGAATTGACCGAGCCCATGATCAAGACCTGGGGCGAGGCACCCGGCGAGCTGTTCGTCGACCGGAGTCGTGATGCGGACGGCGAGATCGTGGCCGCGACCCTGCAGGCCGGCCACGTCGTGATCTTGGTGCAGCCGCCGCGCGGCTTCGGGGAGAACCCGATCGCCATCTACCACGATCCTGATCTGGCGCCGACCCACCACTACCTGGCCGTCTACCGCTGGATCGAGCGCGAGTTCGGCGCCCACGCCGTCGTGCACATGGGGAAGCACGGCAACCTGGAATGGCTGCCGGGCAAGAACCTCGGGATGTCCGCCGCCTGCGGCACCGACGCCGCGCTCGGCTCACTCCCCTTGATCTATCCCTTCCTGGTCAACGATCCGGGCGAGGGCACGCAGGCCAAGCGGCGCGCGCACGCGACGATCGTCGATCATCTGGTGCCACCCATGGCGCGCGCCGAGAGCTACGGCGACATCGCCCGGCTGGAGCAGCTCCTGGACGAGTACGGCAACGTCGCCGCCATGGACCCGGCCAAGGCCCCGGCCCTGCAGGGCGAGATCTGGACGCTGATTCAGGCCGCCCAGCTGCACCATGATCTTGGTCTGACCGAGCGCCCCGACGCGGGAGAGTTCGGGGAGTTCGTTCTGCACGTGGACGGCTGGCTGTGTGAGATCAAGGACGTCCAGATCCGCGACGGCCTGCACGTGCTCGGTCAGGCCCCGACCGGTGACGGCCTGATCAATCTGGTACTGGCCATTCTGCGCTCCAATCAGGTCTTCGGGGGCCAGGTCAGCGGCGTCCCCGGCCTCCGCACCGCACTCGGCTTGATTGAGGGACTTACCCCACAGGCGCACCCATTAGTCGCGTTTGCACCCTCTCGAGAGGGTGCAACTGGCGACGAAGGGGTGCGCCTGCAGACTGACGAGGCGGAGGAGGCGGCCCGGGCGCTGGTGGAGGCGCTCGCAGACGGCCGGCTGGCGCGCCGACGCCGTACCCGGCATTGTGGCTCGCGCCCTTCGACAGGCTCAGGGCGCGGACCTTGCCGGCGTCGAGGCGTCGCTCCTGTTCGCCTGCGAGGAGGTCGTGCCGCGGCTGGCCAAGACGAGCGGTGAGATCGACGCGGTGCTGCACGCGCTGGACGGCGGCTACGTGCCGGCTGGCCCCTCCGGCTCGCCGCTCCGCGGTCTCGTGAACGTCCTCCCCACCGGCCGGAACTTCTACTCCGTCGACCCCAAGGCGATCCCGTCCCGGCTGGCGTTCCAGACCGGGCAAGCCATGGCCGAATCGCTGCTGGCCCGCTACCTGGCCGACACCGGCGACTACCCGCGCTCCGTTGGGCTGTCGGTGTGGGGCACCTCCGCCATGCGGACCTCCGGCGACGACATCGCCGAGGTCTTCGCCCTGCTGGGCGTGCTGCCGGTGTGGGACGAGATGTCCCGCCGCGTGGTCGATCTGGAAGTGGTTCCCCTGCCCGAGTTGCAAAGACCCCGGATCGACGTCACCGTACGCATCTCCGGCTTCTTCCGCGACGCGTTCCCCCACGTGGTGGCCATGCTGGACGATGCCGTCCGGCTGGTCGCCGCCCTCGACGAGCCGCACGAGCAGAACTTCGTCCGCGCCCACGCTGCTGCCGATCTCGCCGCCCACGGTGATCACCGCCGGGCGACGACGAGGATCTTCGGCTCAAAGCCCGGCTCGTACGGCGCCGGCATTCTGCCCCTGATGGAGGCCGGCAACTGGCGCGACAACAGCGACATCGCCGAGGTCTACACCACCTGGGGCGGCTTCGCGTACGGGCGTGATCTCGACGGAGCGCCGGCCCGCGATGATCTTCAGGCCAATTACCGCCGGATCAATGTCGCGGCCAAGAACATCGATACCCGCGAGCACGACATCGCCGACTCCGACGACTACTTCCAGTACCACGGCGGCATGATCGCCACGGTCCGGGCGCTGACCGGTGCCGAGCCGGTTGCCTACGTCGGCGACTCGACCACTCCAGAGTCGGTCAAGACCCGCACCCTGACCGAGGAGACCAGCCGCGTCTTCCGGGCCCGGGTGGTCAATCCCCGGTGGATCGCCGCCATGCAGCGCCACGGCTACAAGGGAGCGTTCGAGCTCGCCGCCACCGTCGATTACCTCTTCGGGTTCGACGCCACCGCCGGGGTGGTGCCCGACTGGATGTATGAGCAACTGTCCGAGAAGTACGTACTGGACAAGGAAAACCAGGATTTCATGCGCGCCGCCAACCCGTGGGCGCTGAACGGCATCATCGAGAAGCTCACCGAGGCGGCCGACCGCGGCCTCTGGGAGGACCCGGACCCGGAGCTGATGGCCGAGCTGCAGCGGGTCTATCTCGACGTGGAAGGTGATCTCGAGGATCGGGTCTAGTGCGGCTCGACCTCGAGCTGCTTTCACAGGAGGCGCTCACCTTCCTCACGGAGCGCCACCTGGCCACCCTCACCACCCTGCGCCGGAACGGAAGCCCCCACGTCGTACCGGTCGGCTTCACCTACGAGCCGGAGACCAGGCTCGCCCGGGTGATCACTTCCGGCGACTCGGTCAAGGCCCGCAACGCCGATCGTGACGGCGCGGTCGCCGCCCTGTGCTCGGTGGACGGCGCCCGGTGGCTGACTTTCTCCGGCCCGATCCGGATAGACCGACAGCCTGAGGTGGTCAGGGACGCCGAGCAGCGCTACGCCGCCCGCTACCGCACCCCGCGGGTCAACCCGAAGCGGGTCGTGTTGATCATGGACGTGACGGCGGCGGTCGGCTCGCTCCGCTTCGGCTGAGTCGCAGGACTCGCACAACGGTCCGACCCGAGCCTGAACGCAGCCCTAGTCCCTGACAGCATCGGCAGCATGACCGCCTGTACGCGGGGGGACCTGCTGGCCGACCGGCCCCTCTCGCCGACAGCGATCGCCGCCGCAGCCTACAGACCGACGGAGTCACCGCCTCGTTCGCTAAGGAACTCGTTCGCCGGGTCGTCGTCCGGGCCGCTCGCGCGGGCCGGCCCGTCGGCGACGACGACCTGCTCGCCGCCGCCGAGGAGATGCAGTCCGACGCGGAACTGTTCACCCGGGTGCTGCTGGGCGGTGGGGACGGGCCGCTCTACGCGTCCGACGAGGAGCCGGATTTCGGCCCGTACGGCGGACCGCAGCCCGGCGGACAGCCGTACAGCAGCGACTGGCGAACGCCATTCGACGACAGGCCGTGACACCGTCGGTCGGTACTATTCTGCATCCCATAGCGCTACCATTGCCGCCGTGAGCACCCAGATCGCTGTCCGCCTTCCTGATTCGATGGTGGAGTTCGTTGACCAGTTGGTACGGGAGGGTCGAGCAACGAGTCGAGCCGATGCGGTTGCGAAGGCCCTCGAACGGGAGCGGCGGCGGGTTCTGGCGGAGCGGGACGCTGCCATCCTGGCCGGAGTCGAAGACCCGGACCTTGATCGGCTGGCCGCGTTCGGCCTTCGGCTCGGCTTCGACGACCTGGCCTGATGAGGCCGATCCACCTTGCTCGCCTGGACAAGACGCGACCGGTCCTCATCCTCACGCGCGAGATCGTGCGACCGCACCTCCGGCGAGTAACCGTCGCACCCATCACATCGACGATCCGTGGACTCTCCACGGAGGTGCCGGTCGGCCGGGCCAATGGTCTTGACCAGGACTCCGTGGTCAGTTGCGACAACATCATCACGGTGCCGACCGAGGCGCTCGGCCGGCAGGTCGGATTCCTGGCGGGCGCCCAAGAGCTGCTCCTCAGTGCCGCTATCGAGGCTGCCTTCGACCTGGAGTAGCTGGCGGGATGCTGGGAGGCACCAGGCATAGTGGGCGGATGCCCGTCATCGGCTTCCACAACTCCCACGAGCAGATCCATCCGTCCGAACTGCTGGCGGCGGTGCAGCGGGCCGAGCAGGCGGGCTTCACCGCGGCGATGTGTTCCGATCACCTGATGCCGTGGAGCGAGCGGCAGGGGCATTCGGCCTTCGCCTGGTCCTGGCTCGGCGCGGCGCTGCAGTCGACCCAGCTGCCGTTCGGGGTGGTCAACGCGCCGGGTCAGCGCTACCACCCGGTGATCATCGCCCAGGCCATCGGAACGCTCGGCGCCATGTACGAGGGCCGCTTCTGGGCCGCGCTGGGCAGCGGCGAGAACGCCAACGAGCACGTCACCGGCGGGGAGTGGCTGCGCAAGGACCTACGCAACCGCCGGCTCCGCGAGTGCGTCGACATCATCCGTGCGCTGCTCGCCGGCGAGGAAGTCACCCACGACGGCCTGGTCACCGTCGACCGGGCGAAGGTGTGGACCCGGCCGAAGGTCATGCCGAAGTTGATCGGTCCGGCCGTCACTCCCGAGACGGCCAGCTGGGTGGCCGAGTGGGCCGATGGCTTCGTCACCATCGAGCAGCCACCCGACACCCTGCGGACCATGATCGACAACTACCGCAACGCCGGCGGACAGGGTCCGCTGATCCTGCAGATCCACCTGTCCTACGCCCCGACCCAAGACGAGGCGATGGCCATCGCGTACGACCAGTGGCGCACCAACATCTATCCGCCGCCGATCTGCTGGGACCTGGAGACCGTGGAGGCCTTCGACGTGGTGTCGACCCCGGTGCGGCCCGAGGACGTGGCGAAGGCCGTCTTCGTCTCCAGCGATCCGGCGGTGCACGCCCAGCACCTCGCCGACCTGCTCGAGCTCGGCTTCGACGAGATCTACCTGCATCACGTCGGCCAGACGCAGACCGAGTTCATCGACGTCTTCGGGGAGGAGGTGCTGCCGCAGCTCGATCCGACGCCCAAGGCGGTCGAGACCTCCTGAGTCGCGATGACGCTGGCCCCGGCGCTGGACATTCTGCGATGCTGCGGTCATGGGCCTGGGCGGTTCTACCGGTGAGCTCGGCGCGAGATGACGGCGGGTTCGGTAAGCAAAGAATCCTGGGTGAGCTTCGGCTCGGTCGCCTTGGCCTTTTTCTGTATCCAGCTGGACTTCTTCGCCCTCGGCCTCGCGCTGCCGGTCATCGCGAGCGATCTGGGCACGACGACCACCGATCTCCAGTGGGTGGTGTCGGGCTACATGTTGGCCTTGGGCGCCTTGATGATCCCCGCCAGCCGGCTCGCCGATCTGCTGGGTCGAAAGCGCGTGTTGCTGATCGGCACTGCGCTCTTCGGAACGGCGTCGCTGGTCTGTGGCCTCGCTCCGGCGGCTTCGCTGCTCATCGCGGCTCGTGTGTTCCAAGGTGTGGGCGGCGCGATGATCTTGCCCGTGGGCTTCTCGTTGATCAGCAACTCGACCAGCGATGAGGTCCGGCCGGCGATCCTCGGGGTGATCTCCGGGGTGGCCAACATCGGCACGGCGTTGGGGCCGATCGTCGGTGGCGTGCTGGCTTCGACGTGGGGTTGGCGCTGGGTGTTTTGGTTCAACGTGCCGTTCGCGCTGGCCGCCTTCGTCTGGGGGTGGCGGAGCCTGCAGGAGAGCCGTGACCCAGCGGGCCGGTCCCTACGCGATGTGGACTGGCTCGGAGTCGCGCTGGTCAGCGTGGGGGTGGCTGCGCTGAGCTTCGGTCTCGACAGCGTCTCGGGGGTCGGCCTGCTCAGCGTCTCTGCGCTCGGTGGACTGCTCGTCGGTGCGGCCACGCTGGCCGCTTTTGTCCAACAGGAACGACGCCACGTCTGGCCGCTGGTCAGCGGTGCGTTGATGCGGCGACGATCGTTCGTCCAGCTTTTGTTGGCGGGCACCCTGGCCAACGCCGGCTACTGCGTGATGATCATCGTCGTCACGGTGCAGTTGCAGGACGTCCGCGACTTCTCCTCGGCGCTGGCCGGTCTGATCTTCGTCGCCCCGGCCACCGCCAACGCGTTGTGCGGGCCGATCGCGGGACGGCTGGCTCCCCGGTTCCCCGGTGGCCAGGTGATGGCGGTCTGTCTGGTGACCGGATCGGTCGGGATGATCGTGCAAGCCTTCGCCACCAGCCTGTGGCTGGACATCGTTGGACTGGTGGTCACGGCGATCAGCTACGGGATGGGATACACCTTCACCACGATCGCGACCCAGAGCGTACTGCCGGTGACCTTGTCGGGCGAGGCCTCCGGAGTGGTGCTGACCACGATCATCACCCTGGGAGGGTTCGGAGTCATCGTCGGAGCGGTCGGGATGGAGTCGTTCGGATCGGATCTGGCCACGGCCACCGCGTCGACCCTGCTGTGGACCGGCGTGGTCATCCTGGCCGCGGGTCTGATCTTCGCCTGGACGCAACGCAAGCCCGCCGGCGTACCCGTTTCCGGCTAGCCCGTCGAAGGGCCAATCGAGCCCGCGCCCTGAGCCTGTCGAAGGGTCCAATGACCAGGGCTAGCTCGACTTCCCGTACGTGCGCGTCGGGCGCAGCCGGATGACGACCCGGCGGTCGGCCACCATGGCCGCTCGGTACTCCGCCCAGTTGTCGTGCTCGCCGGACAGCGAACGATAGAGCGCCACCAGTTCCTCGACGGCCTCGTCGTCGGGCGCGGCGGCGACGTCAGACAGCTCGACGTCGCCTTCGAGCACGGCGAAGGTCCAGAAGTTGTCGCCGTCGACCTTCAAAGCCGCCCATGGTTGTCGACGCAGATTGGTGTACTTGGCCCGGTCCGCGGTGGTCGAGATGCGGATGACTCCGTCGGTGTCGGTGTGGTGCAGGACATTCGACAGCTGCGGCCTGCCGTCCTGGCGCATCGTCGTCAGTACGGATCGAGTGTTCGCGCGGGCGAAGTCGAGGGCGGTGTCGAGGTTCACGGTCGGCACGCTAACCGCACGCGGTCCGGCGGGAGCCGGCGACCCGGGCGCCGGGATAATCAGGCTCGCCGGTACTCCGCCCGCCACAGGGGTCCGTCGTGCTCCTCGACGGCGACGATCTCGAGGCCGTCGACGGCCAGGCCGGTCATCGTCTCGCGGGAAAGCGGAAACGGCGGACCTTCGTCGTAAGGCCGGGTTCCGTCCTGCCGGAAGGCGACGACCAGCAGGGTGCCTCCCGGCCGTACCAGCGTGACCACAGCCCGCGCCGCCTCCGATCGCGGCGGATCGGGCAGGGCTTGCAGGGTGTAGATCTCGACCACGAGGTCGAAACGTCCCACCATGTCGTCCGGAAGGGCCAGTAGATCGGCGACCCGATAGTTCACCGGGCTCTGCGGGTGCCGGGCCCGCGCCAGCTCGATCGCCGTAGGTGAAATGTCAAACCCGGTCGTCGCGTAGCCCAAGGAGGCAAGGAATTCCGCGTCGGCGCCCAGGCCGCACCCCACGACCCCGGCCCGTCGACGGACCCTGTCCGCGTGCTCGCCCTCGGCCCAGTCGGCCAGCAGCGGGTTTGGCGCGCTGTGGTCCCACGGAATCGACACCCGACCGGCGACGCCTTCGGCGTACAGCTGCTCGAACCAGGCGGTCGGCTCACCGCCGGCGTAGGCGTTCCCTGCCAGCTCGTCGGCTCGACGAGCCCAGTCGGACATGGAAGCACGTTACTCCGCGAAGATCGGCGCACCGGCCGGATCGTGCGCCCGGCAGGGCTCAGAACGGCACCGCCGTGCTCATCAGGTCGTCCAGTTCGACGGTGCCACTCCGGCCGGACAGCACGCGACAGAAGTCGATCGCGTCGAGCGTGATCATCGGCCCATTGACCCCGACTCCCCAGTGACCGCCCGCCGGCCCGGTCAGGGTCAAGGTGAAGTCCTTGCCGTGCCGGTCGGCCCATTCGTCGACCACGTCGCCGACGATCACGCCGTCATGATCAGGAGTAAGTTCCAGCGCGCATCCGCTGGCTGCGGCGATGTCGGTCCGGTGCAGCCACGGATCCCGGGTCAAGATCACGTCGAAGAGGAAGCCGAACGTCCATGGCTCGTCGGCCCCGTTCACACGCTCCGAGCCCATGGTTCGGGCCCGGACGAATCCGGGAAACCGGCGACGCCCCTGCGCCGCCTTAGGTCCGCGGGCGGCGAACCGCTCCACGATCCGCTCCGGCGACCAGTCCGCCCGCTCGTCGACCTGGAGCTGGGTCAGCGCGTCGGTCTCGCCGCCCCGCCGGGCCGTGATCACCTGCTGCCGAATCAGCTCGGGCACCGAGGCGACCATCTCCACCATGCCGAGCATGTGGGCGGCCATTTGGCGAACATCCCAGGCGGGACACGCGGTCGGCCTGCTCCAATCCTCGGACCGCAGGCTGCGCAGCAGCGCCGTACAGCGGTCGTACTCGGTGGCGGCGAGGGCCATGGCGGTGGTGCGGTCCAGCTTGCTCGTACGGGGTTCCATGATCAACTCGATTCGGAGAGGTTCAGCGGGTGGAGGGAAGGCCGATGTCGTCGGCGAACATGTTGATCACCCGGGGGATCAGCCGGCGCCACCGCTGTCCTCCCGGGTCGTTGGCGAGCTGCTGCGCCACCAGTCCCGCGATCAGCGCCGTGTAGACGTCGGCATCGGCCGGGTCGGTGATCGGGAGGTAGGCCCCCATCGTGGTGTACACCTCGAGGGAGGCTGCGTACGCCTGCGGGCTCGGTTCGAAGTCGGGAAGGATCTTGACGTTCATCAACTGGTATCGCGCCAGATCGGCCACGGAGAAGTCGAAGTACAGCTCGGCGTCCTTGATCAGCCGACCGCGGGGATCGGGCGGCAGGCGCTCGACCCAGGACGGGGTCTGTTCCAGCAGGGTGCGCCAAGCCTGCTCGAACATGGCGTCGTAGATCGCGTTCTTCGAGGCGAAGTGGGAGTACAGCGACGGCGGCTGCATGCCGACCCGCTCTGCCACGTCGCGCAAGGTCAGGCCGGCGAGGCCGTGCTCGTGGGCGGAGTCCCAGGCTGCCTCGAGGATTTCCAGCCTCGTTGCCTCACGTCTTTCGGCGAGCCTATTGCGCTTAGGCAAAACTACCACGGTTCGATGATCGGGCCTGAGCGGGAATGTGTCAAGAGGGCTCTTGCCAACGGGTGAGCTGTTGACGTAGGACGGGACACGACCCAGTTTCAACGGAGAGGCTTCCCTCTGTGTCTCGTTCGCCGCGTACGAAACTTGCCGTCGGTCTGACCTCCGCTGGATTGCTGGCGGCGCTGGCCATCCCGCTCACCAGTCCGGCCCAGGCGGCGCCGACCCCGGTGGTCGATCGGGCCCTGCCGAGGTCCGCGGAACTGTCGGAGACCAGGCGACTGGCCGATCGGCGGACTCGTGGTGACCGGCGACCGGGCCTGGGCGCTCGGCACCGCCGACGGCCACTATCCCGGCGGCCGGCTTCCACACCCGCGGCGAGATGGGCGGCTTCTGGCTGCCCAACCTCAAGCTGCTGGACGGCATGTGGTTCGGCATCAATGACGCCTGGATCGGCGCGGGCACCAAGACGACCACCGGCTGGGGGTACGTCCGGACCGATCTGCCCGACACCGCCGGCGTCTCCGCCAGCCGTACGGATTTCGTACCGGACGGGGTGTCCGGCGCGCTGGTCGGACTGAGCCTGCGCTCGGCCACCGACGAAGACGATCACCCTGCGCGCCGACGCCCACTCCGAGCTGATGAGCTCCTACCCCTGGGGTGAGACCACTCCGAGCCAGCTCACCGAGAACCTGCCGGACACGGTGTCGCGGCAGGGCCGCCACCTGGTGT
Organism: uncultured Actinomycetota bacterium; assembly: GCA_963791865.1. Lineage (GTDB taxonomy): Bacteria > Actinomycetota > Actinomycetes > Propionibacteriales > Propionibacteriaceae > Microlunatus. Next base: position 102,767 of record CAWBUC010000014.1, on the reverse strand, counting down.
TCCGCGACAGTGGGAACCCCCCGCACCCCAACATCCCCCGCCACGACTGGGCGGCCGCGTTCGGCACGCGCCTGCAGCCGGCCGGTCACGACACCGGCCCGGCCTTCCGCGGACCGCAGGGCAACGTCATTTGCCCCGCATCGGGCCCGGACGCACCGCCTCAGCCTGCACGCTGCGACGACACCGAGTACGGCGAGGGCGTCGGCGGTCAGCTGCGCTACTCGCTGCGCCTGCGCGCGGGTGAGGTGACGACCGTCTGGTTCGGCGTCGGCGGATCGACGCAGGGGCCGGCGAAGGCTCGCGCCGAGCTGCGGGACGCGCTCCGCGACCCGGTCGGCGCGCTGGAGAACAAGTTGCGCACCCGGAACCGGATCGACCGCTGGTCGCAGATCAGGCTGCCCGACGACCGGACGCTGGCGTCCAGCATCCGCTGGTCCAAGCAGATGCTCGCCGCCTCCGAGCAGCGGGTCTCCGACCTGTCGCTGCGCTGGGTCGACGCGGGCCGGCAGTATCCCGCCCCGGCTGGGCGGCTGGACTCGATGCGCTGGTTCGGCGCCGGCTGGCCGGACTACACCTGGCTGTTCGGCACCGACGGGGAGTACACCGCGTACGCCGCCGTGGCCGCCGGTCAGTTCGGGCCGATCAAGGACCATCTGCGGGCGCTCCGCGATGTGTCGGAGATCGTCAATCGCGGCAGCGGCAAGATCGTGCACGAGGTGACGCCGGACGGTGCGGTCTACTTCGGTCAGAACCGGGACCCCGGCAACACCGACGAGTCCTCGAAGTACCCGTCGGCGGTCAACCTGGTCTGGAAGTGGACCGGCGACCGGCGGTTCCTGAGGGACCTCTATCCGGCCAGCGTGAACGCGATGCGCTACATCGACCGCCGGCTCGACGCCGACGGCGACGGCTGGCCCGAGGGCCTGGGCAACGTCGAGCGACCCGGGATGGGCGAGGAGAAGCTCGACAACGCCGTCTACACGATCCGTGGGTACGCCGACGTGGCCGATATGGCTCAGGTGATGAACGACCAGCGGACCCGGCGGTGGGCCATCGTCCGGGCGCAGCGGCTGCTGGCGAAGTTCGAGCGGGACTGGTGGTTCGGCGGCACCACCCGCTCCTACGCCGACTCCCTCGGCGACAACAACGAGAAGATCTACCAGCGGCACTGGATCACCCTGACGCCGACGGATGCGGTGCTGCCGCGGCTGCCCGGCCGGCCGGCGGGGCCGTTGGCCCGCTGGGACCGCGCCAGGGCGACGCTGAATGAGCACGAGCAGAACTGCTACACCCTGAGAGGCAGCGCCAGCGGTCCCCTCGACGGGAGCGGGCTCTACCACACCGGCACCGGACCCACCTCGGCCACGGGCGGCAACCGGGGACCGTCATGTGACACGGTGGTCTCGGCCGTGCAGAGCGAACGCAACATCTTCACCCTCAACTCGGCGATCGCCGCGGTCAGCGAAGGCAACTACGGCCGGCTGGGTAGGAATCAGCAGGGCATCTACACCGCCGGCAATGCGCAGTCGCAGCTCGACCCGGACCTCTGGGAGATGCCCGGCATGATGCCGGAGATCGTGCCCGGCGGCGACTTCGGTGCCAACATCAACAAGCTGTTCACGGAGCGGTCGATGGTCATGCAGGCCTGGGGCGCGTACGGGACCATCTGGCCGGTCGTGCACCAGTGGCTAGGCGTCTCGCCGGATCTCGGCCGCGGCCGAGTGGCGGTCGTGCCGCAGATCCCGGCCCGTCAGACGCAGGCGTCCGGGAAGCAGATCCGCCTCGGTTCCGGCTCGATCGACGTGTCGGCCTCCCGGGTCGGACGGCGGTACGTCACCGAGGTGAAGCGCGACGTTCGTCTCGCCCTAACCATTGGCGCGGTAGTCCCGACGCGACGGGTCTCGGTGACCCTGAACGGTCGACGGGTCAGCCCGACCATTGTCAGGACGGCGCGCGGCCTGGAGGCCACTGTGAATGTTCGCCCAGGTCAGCGGAAGTCGACCCTCGAGATCACCCTGCGGTAGGAGGTGCCCCGAGCCTGTCGAGGGCCACGTGACTGGGAAGGTAAGGGCGCACACCCAGGCTGACATACTTTCATCAGCTAGCGTATGCTGAGCTGCATGCGGACAACGATCCGGTTGCCAGACGAGTTGTACGGTGACGTTCGTCGTCGATCACTGGAGGACGGGGTCACCGTTACATCGTTCATTGAGCAAGCGATCCGCCGGGCGCTCTCCCAGGATGAGCGCTCCCCTCGAGAGAGGTTCGTCGTCCAGCCGTTCGAAGGATCCGGCACTCATCCAGGAGTGGATTTGACGGATGCGGCGGCTCTGGCCGATGTGATGGAGGGCTGAGCGTGCTGATGCCGGACGTCAATGTCCTCGTCGCCGCGCACCGCACGGATTCCACTCACCACGACGTCACGAGGGCTTGGCTGGAACAAACGATCGGCGGCCACGAAGCGCTCGGAGTGAGCGAATCGGTCACCACCGGTTTCGTACGGATCGTCACTCATCCGAAGGTGTTTCTGAGGCCGACCCCGTTGGATCAAGCGCTTGGCCAGATCGACCGATTGTTGGACGCCGAGGGAGTGCTCAAAGTCACGCCCGGGCGGGCACACTGGCAGATCTTCGAGCGGCTCTGCCGGGACGCTGACGCTCGAGGGAACCTCGTGTCCGACGCGGCACACGCCGCGACGGCAATTGAGGCGGGGGCAACCTGGGTGACGCTGGACCGAGACTTCGCCCGCTTCGACGGATTGAGCTGGCGTCTCCCGGTCGCCCAGCCGAATGGGCGGTGAGGATGACCTCACCGCCCGGTGCGCTATGGCGACGGTCGGCGGGTCGTGACCACGACCTCCCGCTTCGTCGCCCTGGCGATGGCGAATGCCACCACTCCCAGGAAGGCCGCCGCTAGGGCCGAACCCCACCAGGTCGACATGCCGACGAAGAAGGCGACGTAGGCGGCGATCCCGGCCGCGAAGGCCCACCACTTCATGCGGCCGGCGCGCCACTGCGCTGCGATGGCCAGCGGAAGGCCGAGCAGGAAGCCGGCCATGCCGGCGATCATGAAGCCGGCGGGGCCCCACATGGTGGCCAGCATGTGGTTCTCCAGGGCCAGGGTGGCGTCGAGGCCATGGAGCTGGCCGATGGCGGACTGGTACCAGTCGACGATCAGCATGCCGGGCAGGGTCACCATGCCGGCGAAGCTGAGGATGGCGCCGATGTTGGCCAGCCAGGCGCCCTTGCCGCGGACCGACGCGGCGAGAGTGGTGCTGGTCATCGGGAATCTCCTTGGGTCACTGCGCCGTTCTGGCGTAAGACCAAGCCTGGTCGGCGGCCACCTCAACCGGATCGGGCGGACGACGGATATCGGGCTCCGTCGCGCGACCGATTTCCAGGTCGGCCTCAGGACCGATCGCCGGGCACGACGACGCCGTTCTCGTAGGCGTAGATCACCGCTTGCACGCGGTCGCGAAGGCCGAGCTTGGCCAGCACGTTGCTGACGTGGGTCTTGGTCGTGCCCTCGGAGACGAACAGCTGATCGGCGATGTCCAGGTTGGACAACCCGCGCGCGAGCAGGCCCAGCACCTCCAGCTCACGAGGCGTCAACGTGGCCAGCCGGGCGTCCGCCTGCCGGCTCCGCACTCTGCGGCGCCCGGCCGACGAACGCATCGATCACCCGCCGGGTCACGCTGGGCGCGAGCAGCGAGTCGCCGGCGGCGACGGTGCGGATGCCGGCGGCCAACTCCTCGGCCGGCGCGTCCTTGAGCAGGAAGCCGGAGGCCCCGACCCGCAGCGCCTCGAAGACGTACTCGTCGAGGTCGAACGTCGTGAGCACCAGCACCCGGGTCGGGACGCCGGCCTCCAGCAGCTGACGCGTCGCGGCCAGTCCGTCGAGCCGCGGCATCCGGATGTCCATCAACGTCACGTCGGGCACCAGCCGGGTGACGACGGCGACGGCCTCCTCACCGTCGGACGCCTCGCCGATCACGGTCAGGTCCGGCTCGGCCTCGAGCAGAGAGCGGAAGCCGGCCCGCACCATGCCTTGGTCGTCGGCAATGACCAGGGAGATCACGCGGGGCCCGTCAGCGGCAGGCTGGCCGCCAGCCGCGTCCCTCCGCCCGGGCGAGGGCCGAGATCGACGATCCCCCCGTACAACGCGACGCGCTCGCGCACCCCGACCAGCCCGTGCCCGCCGGGCGTTGCGTCACCAGGCCCACGACCGTCATCAGCCACCTCGATGTCGAGCCGCGTGTGGTTGTAGTGCAGGCGCACCGTCACATTGTGGCCGCCGGAATGCCGGCGGGCGTTGGTGAGGCCCTCCTGGATGATCCGGTACGCCGCCAGATCGAGGCCGGGCGGGAGCTCCCGGCGCTCACCCTCGACCTCGAGCTGCACCCCCATCGCCTCCGAGCCGGCCTGCGCGATCAGCCGGTCCAGCTCGGCCAATCCGGGTTGCGGCGCCAAGGACGCCGACTCACCGGCATTGCGCAGCACGCCGAACAACCGGCGCATCTCGGTCAAGGCCTGCCGCGCTGTCGTCTCGACGGCGACCAAATCGGCGGCCTCGGCCTCTTGGTCCGGCCGCAGCCGCCGCCGTACGGCCTGAGTTTGGATGGTCACGACACTCAGCGAGTGGGCCACGATGTCGTGCAGCTCGCGCGCGATCCGTGTCCGCTCTTCGGCCGAGGCTCGGGCGGCCTCCGCCTCCCTTTCCGCCTCGAGCCGGTCGGCCCGGGCGACGGCCTCCTCCGTACGCGCTCCTCGGGTCTGGACGAGAGTGCCGATCAGCCACGGCCCGATGAAGAACACCTGGCCGGAACGGCGTCGCTGGGCACGCGAACGACCGTAGGACATCATCGGCAGCCCGGCATCAGTCGCGCGACGGAGATCTCGGTGCCGGGGTGCCGCACAATGTTGCCGTGCAGGTACCACACCCCGCCGTCCGCCAGGGGACGGAAGAAGCGTCGGTCACCCCGCTGGAGCTGTTCTTCGACCTGGTCTTCGTCTTCGCGCTGACCCAGGTGACGGCGTTCATGGCCGACGACTTGACCTGGACCGGCATGCTGCGCGGCACGCTGATCGTTCTGCTGCTCTGGTGGTCCTGGATCGGCTACGCCTGGATCGCCAACGTCGCCAGTCCGGACCAGACCACCATGAAGGCGCTGATGCTCGGCGCCATGGCCGGCATGTTCCTGATCGCCCTCTGCATCCCGGAGGCCTTCGACGACGGCCAGGGCGGGCTGTTCGCGCCGCTCGTCCTGGCGATCTGCTACCTGATCTTCCGGCTGATCCATCTGGGGATGTTCTTCTACCTCGCGGGAGACGACGACGTCCTCAAGCGGCAGCTGCTGCGCTTCACCCCCAGCGTGTTCGGGGCGACCATCCTGCTCGTGGTGGCCTCGCAGTTCTCCGGCTGGATCCAGACCGCGCTCTGGGCCGCCGCCCTCGCCGTCGACTACGTGGGGACCGCCCTCGCGGGGTCGAGCGGCTGGCGGCTGCCGGCCCCCGGGCACTTCGCCGAGCGGCACGGCCTGATCCTGATCGTCGCCCTGGGCGAGTCCATCGTCGCCATCGGCGTCGGGGTGGCCGAGCGGCCCATCTCGTGGCCGATCGTCGCCGCCTCGATCTTCGGCCTGATGATCGCCTCCATCATGTGGTGGGCGTACTTCGACGTCAGCGCCCTCCAAGGTGAGCACGCCCTGGCCACGGAGCCGATCGAGACGCGGCCGCGGCTGGGCCGCAACGCGTACACCTACACCCACCTGCCGCTGATTCTCGGCGTCGTGCTGGTGGCGCTCGGGCTGAAGAAGGTCCTCGAGTACGTCAGCGACCTCGAGAAGCACACCCTCGTCGAGCCGCTCAAGGGTGTGGGCCTGGCCGCCCTCTTCGGCGGCATCATCCTCTACCTGCTGGCGCACGTGCTGTTCAAGTGGCTGACCGTGCACGCCGTGTCGGTGGTCCGGCTGGGCGCCTCAGCCGGACTCCTCGTCGCGTGGCTGGCCGTCGGGCCCGTGCCCGCGCTGGGACAGCTGATCATCGCCGCCGTGATCCTGCTGATCGCGCTGATCATCGAGGCGATCGTCTACGCCGATCACCGGCAACGGGTCCGGGCCGAGCTGTCCCATCACTGATCGTCGAGCCGGCCTTCGGACTGGACTAGCAGGTTGGCGAGCCGGCTCAGGACGTACGTCCGGAGGGTGTTGTCTGGCCGCCGTTGATGCGTGATGCTTGATGCATGCGAACCACCCTCAACCTGGACGATGACGTCTTGCAAAGCGCGCGTCAGCTCGCCGACTCATCGGGTCTGTCGCTGGGGGAGGTCGTCAGCGACTTGGCCCGCCGGTCGCTGACCGCCCGAAAAGCAGGGCCGGTCCGAAACGGCGTTCGTCTCTTGCCGACCAAGAAGTCCGGGACGGCGGCGACGCTCGAAGAGGTCAATGAGCTCCGCGACGCGCTTCCGTGATCCCATACCTTCTCGACGTCAACGTCTTGATCGGGCTGATCGACCCAAGCCATGTGCACCACGACCGAGCCCATCGCTGGTTCGAAGAAGCCGGCCAGCTGGGGTGGTTGTCGTGCCCCACCACTCAGAACGGTGTCCTCCGGATCGTCTCGAGTCCCCGCTACTCGAATTCGCAGCCCATGGCGTCTGTACTCGAGAGCTTGGCAAGCCTCGTGATGGCGGGGAACCACTCCTTCGTCCCGGACTCGATCAGCCTTCTTGGAGACGTGATCGACCATCTGCGGCTGCTGAGTTCCGGGCAGGTCACCGACACGTACCTGCTGGCTCTCGCGAAGGCCAACGACGCGCGACTCGCAACCTTTGACACCAAGATCGTGACATCGGCCGTCGCGGACGGATCGCGTACCCTCTTTCAGATTCCGTGAGCTCTCGGCTCCAGCCGGCACATCCGCTCCCTTTCCCCTGAGAGATGCACCACCTTCTTGCGTCTGCACCACGTGCACGTGGTGCAGACGCAAGAAGGTGGTGCATCTGCGAGGTGGGGAGGCAGCGGGCTGTGGAAAGCCGCCGACGAGGGTTGTGGGTAAGTCGACGCTTCGACAAGCTCAGGACCAGAGGGATCAATCGAACGGTTGATGGCCGACCGACCAGCTGCACGATGTGCGCGGCCAACAAGATCAGCAGGCTGGAGGCATGACTTCCGAACCCGTCATCACCCTGCAGAACCTGCACAAGTCGTACGGCTCCACACCGCGCCGTCAACGGCATCAGCCTGACCGTCGCACGCGGTGAGGTCCTCGGCGTCCTCGGCCCGAACGGGGCGGGCAAGACCACAACGGTCGAGACGGCGGCCGGCCTCCGGCGTCCGGATTCCGGGACCGTACGCGTGCTCGGCCTGGACCCGGCAGGAGATCCGGACGCCGTGCGCCAGCGGGTCGGCGTCCAGCTGCAGACAGGCCGTGCTGCCGAGCCGGATCAAGGTCAAGGAGGCCATGGCGATCTTCGCCTCGGCGTACCGAAACCACGCCGAACCCGACCAGCTGCTCGTCGACTGGGGTCTCCACGACCAACGCAACCAGGGCTTCGCCCAGCTGTCCGGCGGCCAGAAGCAGCGGTTGTTCATCGCGCTGGCGCTGCTCGGCAACCCGGAGATCGTCGTCCTCGACGAGCTCACCACCGGGCTCGATCCGGCCGCCCGTCGCGACACGTGGGCGCTCGTCCGGGCCCTCAAGGCCCGGGGCATCACCGTGATCTTGGTGACCCACGCGATGGACGAGGCCGAGGCACTCTGCGACCGCATCGTCGTCATCGACGCCGGCCGCATCGTCGCCGAGGGGACACCGGACGCCGTGCGCGGCGAGCATCGCACCCTCGAAGCCGCCTACCTCGAACTCACCGACCACAACCAGCTCAGGAGAATCGCATGAGATCGCTCGCCACCCTCACCCGCGTCGAAGCCGCCCTGCTGGCCCGTGAACCCGCGGCCGTCGCGTTCACCCTCCTCCTTCCGCTGATCTTGCTCGTCCTCAACGGCAACGGCGGCAACGAGTCGAACCCGACCTTCGGCGGCGCCGGCACGGTCGACGTCCTGATGGCCGGCTACCTCGTCTACGTCATGGCCACGTCGGCGATCATGGGCATGGCCGAGACCCTGGCCGACTACCGCGACCGCGGCATCCTCCGCCGGATGCGGATCACGCCGCTCAAGCCGTGGCAGATCCTCGGCTCGCACGCGCTCACCCACGCCGCGATGAGCGCCGCCGGCGCCGGACTGCTGATCACCGTGGGCGTGGTCGCTTTCGACCTGAACCCGCCGGCCTCGATCCTCGCCACCCTGCGTAGCGCTCGCGGCCTCGGCGGCGTGCCTGATCGCCTTCGGCTTCCTGCTCGGCGCGGTCCTGCCGTCGGTCCGCACGACACAGGCCGTGGCGGCCGCCGTCTACTTCCCGGCGATCTTCGTCTCCGGCGCCCTGTTCCCGCGGGAGGTGCTGCCCTCCTTCGCCCAGGCCCTCGGCGACGTCTTGCCGATGACCTACGCTGTCCGCATCATCCGGGAGGCGTGGACGATGGGCACCATCGACGGGGTCGCGTTGGGAGTCTGCGCTGGCCACTGCGACGGTCGCCATCGTTATTGCGATCAAGAACTTCCGCTGGGAAGCGCGCTGAGCTATGAATGAAGCCCCATGATCGAAGGCCAGGAGCCGGTCGACCAGACCGACGTCTGGACCCGGCTCAACGTGGCTATGGTACGGGCTGTTCGCGGCCACCGTGGTCATCCCGACCGCTATCGCATTCAGCGACCCGAGCGTCTCCCCGCAGAGCCGGGTGCTCATCGTGGCTACGGGCGGGATCTTGCTCGTCGGCCACTGGCTGGTGGTCGCCCGGCATCCGGAGTGGTGGGAGCGGCGCCTCGGTCGGCTAGGCCTCTACTGGCTGGTGGTCTGCGGCCTGGTCGCCTTTCTCGCGACCCAGCACCAGGGGTTCGTGATCACGCTGTACGGCTTGTATCCGCTTGATGTTCATGACTCTCGGCTGGTGGGGGATGGCGCCGATCGTCGGAGTGACCGCGCTGGTCGGCTGGGCGCTCGGCGGCTGGGGCTCCGGCCCGGCCATGATCACCAACCTGCTGACCACCGCCGGGTTGGCGCTCATGATCGCCTTCTTCGTCAACGCCATCAGCAAGCAGAGTGAGCAGCGGCGAGACGCCTTGATCCAGCTCGCCGCGACCCGGGCGGAGCTGGCCGAGTCCGCGCGGCAGACCGGCGTGCTGGCCGAGCGCGAGCGCTTGGCCCGTGAGCTCCACGACACCGTCGCCCAGGGGTTCGCGAGCGTGGTGACGCAGTTGGAGTCGGCCGAACAGGCGCTCGAGCGAGGCTGCCCGTCGACGAGCTCAGGGCACGTGACGTCGCGGTGGCGCTCGCGAGCACCTCAGCCGGGCCCGTCGGACGGCCCGGGAGAGCCTGACCGAGATCCGGCGGAGCGTACGGGCGTTGCGGCCCGACCTGTTGCGGGGTGCAATCCTCGCCGGAGGCGCTCGATCCACTCCTCCGGCGCTGGAGCGTCGACACCGGCGTAGCCGGCGGAACTGCGGGTCACCGGCGAGCCCCGTCACCCTCAACCCCGAGACGGAGATGGCGCTGTTCCGCGCCGCCCAGGAGGCGCTGACCAACATCGGCCGGCACGCGTCGGCCAGTCGGGCGGTCGTGACGCTGTCCTACCTCGGCGACACTGTCACGTTGGACATCGACGACGACGGCGTCGGCTTCGCCGGCCCTACGCCCTCAACGCCGGAGGGCGGCCTGGGCCTGATCGGAATGCGCGAGCGGGTCGAGGCCGCCGGCGGTGAATTGATCATCGAGAGCTCCGCCGGAGAGGGCACCACCGTCGCAGTCTCGGTGCCGGCGTGATCAGCGTTCGATCAGAATTGTCATCGCCGATGATCATCCGGTGGTGCGGGACGGACTCCGCGGCATGTTGACCGGCCAACCTGACTTCGAGGTGGTGGCGGAGGCGGCGGACGGCCGAGAGGCCGTCGCCCAGGTCTCGCAGCGGCGCCCCGACGTGGTGCTGATGGATCTGCGAATGCCGGAGCTCGACGGCGTCGGCGCCATCGAGCAGATTCTGGCCGCTCACCCGGCGACCAGGATCCTGGTGCTGACGACCTACGACGCGGATCGCGACATCGTGCGCGCCCTCGAGGCCGGGCGCCACCGGCGTGCTGCTCAAGGACGCTCCCCGCGAGGACCTCTTCCGGGCCGTTCGGGCGACCGCGCGTGGCGAGTCCGTCCTGGCGAGCGCCGTCACCGCCCGGCTCCTCACCGGATTCGTCAGCCGCCGACCGAGGCTCCCTCGGAGCGCGAGATCGAAGTGCTGACGCTGGTGGCGCGCGGCTTGACCAACCGGGCCATCGGTCGCCAACTCGCGATCTCCGAGGCAACGGTGAAGACCCATCTGGTCCACGTGTTCGCCAAGCTCGGGGTGACCGACCGGACGTCAGCCGTCACGGCCGCCTTGGAGCGCGGGTTGATCGCGCTGCCCGGATCGGCGGCCGAGCTAGGCCGCGCGTATCTGGGATGCCCTGGGGATCTCTATCTTCTCCAACGAATGATGCATGAGCTATCGGAGGGAGAGGCGGAAACATGAATCCCGAGTCAGTGGAGATCAAGGCGACCCTGGTCGGCGCCGACGTCGGCAAAGCCGTCGACGCGTTCGAGCTGGACGACGCGAAGGCGTGGCGGATCGTGTTCTGTGAAGACGTCACGACCGGTGTGACGCCGCAGACGCCGTTGCTGAATAGCGGAGTCGTTCTTCGCGTCCGCGGGAAATCTGGCACCAAGGGTGACTCGACGGTGAAGCTTCGCCCGTGCCGGTGGTCGCAGCTGAGCGAGAGCTTCTTCACGAACCGGGAGACGAACGAGAGCGAGCTGAAGATCGAGGCTGACTGGGCCGGGACCAAGAGGACGCTCGCCGCGTCGCTGACGGCCGACTGGGAGGACGACAGACTGGCCGCGGTCCGTTCCGGCCACCTGTCCCCCGCCGACTTGTTCACCAACGAGCAGCGGAAGTTCCTCGAGCAGTGCAGCCCTGGCCCGGTAAATCTGGACGCCGTGACAGCTCTGGCCGAGATCACCGCGACCCGTTGGAAGGAGTTTCCGGCGGAGGTCGGTGGCTCGGCGCTGAGTTGTCGGGCCGAGCGGTGGTTGTTCGACGGCGTCTTCGACTTCCTCGAGCTGTCCATCGTTTCCGATCTGGAACGAGCGGAGCAGGACCAAGCGGCGTTGCACTTCCTTCTCACTGGCCATTCACTGACCGTGGAGCAGAAGGAGACAAGAGAACGAGACGCAACGGGTGGTCGGGGCATCGCGTCGCCCGCCCGGCTCAGCTCGGTCTGTCACCTACTCGACGGCGAACTGGATCTGGTGCCAACCGGTGGCCCCGACGGGAACACCCGGGTCCGGGTCTCCGGTTGCACGGCACCGCTGCGGTCGGTCGCCCGCACCTGGGCGGTGTGCCGTCCGGCCGGTCCGTCGTAGCGATATGACCACTGCCGCCACAGGTCGATGCCGGCGTCCGCGGCCAGTGTGGTGGCCTGCCACGGGCCGTCGTCGATCCGGATCTCCACCTTGTCGATGCCGCGGTGCTGGGCCCAGGCCACGCCGGCGAGCACCGGTTTGCTGCGTGACACCGTACCCAGGGACTTGGGGACGTCGATGCGGCTCTGGGTCAGGATCGGGGCGTCGGTGGCCCACTTGCGCTGCGTCCAGTACGCACTGCGGGCCGCGTACGTGGTGAACTCGATCCGCCTCAGCCACTTCGTCGCGGACACGAAACCGAACAGGCCGGGGACGAGCATCCGGGCGGGGAAGCCGCGCTCGTCGGGCAGCGGTTGCCCGTTCATGCCGACCACGATCATGGCGTCGCGGCCGTCGCTGACCGCCTGGTAGGGCGTCGAGCAGGTGTATCCGCTGTCCAGGGAGTACGAGAAGACCTGATCGACTCCGGGCCGGACGCCGACCCGCTTGATGATCTCCGCGAAGGGCACGCCGAGCCAGCGGGCGGAGCTGACGTACGGGCCGCCGACCTCGTTGGAGACGCAGGTCAAGGTGATGTCGCGTTCGATCATGGGCAGGGCCAGCAGATCGTCGTAGCTCAAGGTCATCGGCCGATCCACCATGCCGTCGATGGTCAGCGTCCAGCCCTCGGTCTCGATCCGCGGCGTGATCAGGCTGATGTCGACCCGGTAGAAGTCGGCGGCCGGGGTGCGGAACGGCGTCATGCCGGGGATCTGCGCGCCGGCCGGGCAGCGGCTTGGCCGCAGAACGAGGGGCAGGGAGGGCGAAGATCCGCCGGGCCGATCGGCCGGCCCGCTCGAGCAGTACGCCGGCCGTTCCGGAGACGACCCCGACGGCTCCGACAGCGGCGGCGCCCAGCAGCAGTCCGCGGCGGCTGAGCGACCCGGTTGCGCGACGCGGCTGCCTGTCGGGCGTCCGGGTGAGCCAGGCGAGCGCGGCCACTCCGACCACGGCCGACACCAAGCGAGGGGACACACGCGGCGAAGCCGAGTCGATACACGGTCGCCGCGGCCCCGACCAGACCGAGGGCACCGATGCCGACCAGCGCGAGCACACGGTGTCGCCAGGCGAGCAGGCCGAGGACGCCGGCGACGACGGCCAGGACCAGGCCGATGGTCGCGACCAGCACCGGCTTGTCGTAGGTGCCCAGCGTGCGGACCACGAACTCCTTGGCCGGAGTCGGCGCCAGGTCGATGGCCACCGAGCCGACGGCGAGCAGCGGAGAGGCGGCGGGATCGAGCAGGGCGGCCACCAGATGCCCGGCCCCGATGGCGGCGGCGGCACTGGCCAGTCCGGCGAGGACGCGCAGCGATTCCGTTCGGCGGCTGCGCGTCCGGCGCGCGATCGGTAGTCACATGATCAATTCGTCACCGAGGCATGGCGGGATTGGTGAGAGCCGCGATCGTGACATTGGAGAAAGGGGCCGCAGGTTCTACCGTGCCGACGGTTGCCCGATGTCGCTGTAGGCGTCGGGATTGGTGCGGTGCACCAGATCAGATCGTGACCTGGGCCAGGATCGGCGGCGTGGGCTGTTGCGCGCCGCCGGCCGGCTCGATCGAGATCGCCAAGGAGGTCGACTCGGTGATCGGACCTGTCGAACCACTGGGTTCGCCGAGGCGGCAACCAGGGCGTCGGGGAAGGCCCTCCGGCCCTGCAGCGTCCACAGCTGGATACGTCTTGTCCGCCCCGGGGTTGGCCAGGTCGGTGCCGATGAAGAGTGCCGCGTTGCGCTGCTTGGAGACCACGAAGGTGTACTGGGCGCCGTCCGGGTGACCGTGTAGATCTTGGCGTCGGGGGCGCTCATCAGTTCGTTCTGCCGGGCTGCGGCGGCTCTGCGCGGCGAAGTCGGCCTGCCGCTGTTGGTTCAGGCTGTAGACGAAGCCGCCCAGGGCCAGCGCCACCACCGCGGCTGCGGCGATCAGCGCCGGTCAGCACCCGGTTGCGGCGCGGAGCCGCGCGCCGAGCGTCGGGCAGGCGAGCTCGTCGGCTGGGCGCCCTTCTACTGGGCTCCGCGCAGGAGCTCAGGGCTCCTTGCTCCTGAGCTTGTCGAAGGGTCAGCGTGCCGTCTCGAACCTCAACGGTGGAGGGGGGAAGCGGGCCGCACGGACTGGATGGCGGACAGCATCGAGCCGCGGATGGCGCGCGGCGGCGCCATCGCGACCAGCCGGGCCAGCTCGGCCGAGGTCTCGGAGAACTCCACGACCTCGCGGCTGCAGCTCTCGCAGTCGATCCAGATGGGCCTCGAAGGCGGCCCGTTCGTCGTTGTCCAGGGCATCGGCGACGTAGCAGCCGACGTCGATGTGCATCTCGTGCAGTTCCGTTCATGCCTCCACCCCCAATGCGTCTCGGAGACCGATCAGGCCGTCCCGGATACGGGTTTTCGCGGTGCCCAGCGGCAGCTTCAACAACTTGGCGACCTGCGCGTGGGTGTAGCCGCCGAAGTACGCCAAGGTGAGGGCCTCTCGCTGGATCTCGGTCAGCGAAGCCATGCCCTTGCGTACGCGTTCGACGTCGATCCGTTGCTCCACGCCGTCCCAGACCTTGTCGACCTCGCGCTCGGCGTTGAGCTGGGCGTACTTCTGGTCCCGGGCCGTGTCGCTGCTCTCGGAACGGACCCGATCGACGGCGCGACGGTGCGCCACCGTGGTCATCCAGGCCATCACGCTGCCGCGCTCCTTCGCGTACCGGCCGGCCTGGCGCCAGATCTCGACGTAGACCTCTTGGGTGACCTCCTGGCAGCCAGCTCGGGCGAACGGATGACGCGTACGATCACGCCGTAGATCCGGTCGCAGGTCTGGTCGTACAGCTCGGCGAAGGCGTCCTCGTGACCCCGGGCGGCGCGGCTGATCAGCGAGACCAGCCGCGCCGCCTGGAGCTCACGACCCGAGACCAGCTCCTGGCGATTGGCCGACCTTCCGGGGCGGAGGGAAGCTCCCCCCACCCCGGTTGCCGCTCGTCCGATTCGTCCACGAGGCGCAATTCCGTCCGTTCAGGACTTCGGCAGTAGGACGTTGTCGATGATGTAGACGGTGGCGTTCGCCGTCTTGACGTTGCCGCAGACCACCATGGCCTGGCCGTTGACCTCGAAGGACTCGCCCGATCCGGTCACCGTGACCATCTGCTTCTTGTTCAGGCTCTGGTGCTCCCCGGCCAGCTGGTCAGGGCTGAGCTGCCCGGCCACGACGTGCGCGGTGAGCACGTCGGTGAGCAGCCCCTTCGGATCGCCCAAGGCCGCCTTGAGGGTGGCCGGCGGGACGGCCTTGAAGGCGTCGTTGGTCGGCGCGAAGACGGTGATGTCCTTCGGCGCTGTTCAGCGTGTCGACCAGGCCCGCCGCCTTGACCGCGGTCACCAAGGTGCTGAGAGCACCGGGTTGTTGCTGGCCGCGGTGGCCACCGGATCGGACGACATGCCGTCGAAGGAGCCCTTGCCGGACGTCGGAACCGCCGAGCAGGCGGCGCCGAACGGCTGGTCGGCCATGCTGGGTGATTCCGACATCGAGGGTGATTCCGGATGCCGACGGCATGCTCGAACTCGGTGCGGACCTGGCGGAGCCGCCGTGCCGCCGGATTGCGGCATGCTGCAGGCGGCGATGCTGAGGGGAAGGACGAGCGCGGCGCCGAGAGCGGCGATTCGGGCTCGTCGGGTGATGCTGGACATGTGGGTCTCCTTCTGGCCAGCTGGGTCTCCGGAGACTTTCGCTGAAGTGTGGTGGTTGTTACTGGCCGCTATTCGGGGCGGCGACGCCGGCAGAGATTGGTGGGCCCGTGTAACGATCGGTTTGACGCAGCTGCTCGAGTCCCTCGTTCGTGCTCGAGTTGGAACTAGAGCGGGGACGTGCAACCCGAGCAGCCGGTGGTGAGGCCGGTCAGGATCGGCGCAGCAGGTAGGTGTCGAGCACCCAGCCGCGGTCCTCCCGGATGCGTTCGCGTTCGCGCGCGATGTCCTCGATGACGTCGGCCAGCCGGCCGGCCACCAGGCGCTCGTCGGTCAGCCCGAGCTGGGCACCCCAGTAGATCGTCAGGTCGGGATGCAGCGGGACGAGGTCGGCGCAGGCCAGCCCGCCGTCGAGCATGACCAGGACGTCCCCGAGTTCGGCGGTGTACTCCTCCAGCAGCCGGCGGCCGGTGGTCACGTGCACCGGCTGGCCGATCTGGTTGAGCACGATCTTGTGCGCGGCCGCGAGGAGCTGCAGGCTGCTGATGCCCGGCACGACCCGGAGGTCGACGTCCAAGTCTGGGCCGCCGAGTGTCCGCAGCGACGCGGATCGTCGAGTCGTAGAAGGCCGGGTCACCCCAGACCAGGAAGCCGACGTCGCCGCCGTCGGGCAGCTCGGCCTGGATCGTGCCTCGATGTAGCGCTGGCGGCGCGCTGGCGTGCCAGGCGCTGACGGCGGCGTCGTAGTCCTCGGGCGTGCGGTCTCGCGGCGGATCCTCGATCTCGACGAACCGGTAGTGATCATGGTCGATGACCGCGCGGCAGAGCTGACGGCGGAGCTCGGCCAGGTCGTGTTTCGCCGCACCCTTGTCGGCGACCAGGAACAGGTCGACGGCGTTCATCGCCTTCACGGCTTCGGCGGTGAGGTGATCGGGATTGCCGCTGCCGATGCCGATGACCCAGGTCGTGATCTTCATGTGGTGACTCAGGATCGACAGGATCGTCCAGATCGAGGTGGCACTCGACCGCGTCGGCCAAAGTGTTGATCATGGTCTCCCGTCGGTCTGCGTACCCGGGGCGTCGGGATCGGGTCGCCAAGCCGGCGCCGCATCCTCGGCGATCATGGTGAGCCAGGCGCGCCGGAACTCGTCGTTCTCGAAGGCGCCGTGCCACATCGTGCCCCACACCGATCCGCGCCGACACGCCGTCCAGGAACGGCTCGCGCCGTGTGCTCGGAGGCAGGTCCGATTGCCACGCCATGGTGGATCTCGTACGCGTTGACGACGTGACCCGCCCCAGGTGCCGACCGGACGCCCGAGCACCTTGCGGGTCACCGAAGGTGATCAAGACCGGCAGCAGACCGAGGCCCGGTACCCGGCCGGCGCGGGATTCCTCGTCGTCGTCGATCTGCTCCGCCAGCATCTGGTAGCCGCCGCAGATCCCCAGCACGGGAGCGTTCCTCCGGGCCCGGTCCGTCAGCGCGCTCGGCGAGGCCGCGCTCCCGCAGCCAGGCCAGATCGGCCACCGTCGACCGGGATCCGGGCACGATGGCCAGATCGGCGCCGGCCACCACGGACGGCTCGGTGGTGACCAGCACCTCGACGCCTGGCTCGGCGGCCAGCGCGTCGACGTCGGTCACGTTCGAGACGCGGGGCAACCGGATCACCGCAATCCGGAGGGCATCCGGCCGGTCGGAGGCGCGGCGCCAGCGGCCGACCTCGAGGGTGTCCTCGGCGTCGAGCCACAGGTCGGGAAGCCACGGCAGAACGCCGGCGAAGGGAATGCTCGTCCGATGGGTCAGCTCGGTGAGTCCGGGGTCCAGCACGTCGTGATCACCACGGAACTTGTTGATCACGAAGGCCCTGATCATGCGCGCGGTCGTCCGCGTCGAGGAGAGCCACCGTGCCGTACAGGGAGGCGAAGACTCCACCCCGATCGATGTCGCCGACGATGATCACCGGCAGTCCGAATTCCCGGGCCAGGCCGAGATTGACGTAGTCGCCGCGGCGCAGGTTGATCTCGGCGGGGGAGCCGGCGCCCTCGGCGATGATCATCTCGTACTTCTCGCTCAGTTCCTGGAAGGCGGCGAAGGCCGCCTCGGCCAACGCCTGGCGGCCGGTCGCGTACTCACCCGCCTCCAGCGTCCCGTACGGCTGCCCGCGTAACACGACGAACGAGCGCCGGTCCGAGCCGGGTTTGAGCAGCACCGGGTTCATCGCCGACGTCGGTTCGACGCCCGCGGCCTGGGCCTGCAGGTACTGCGCGCGCCCGATCTCCGAGCCGTCGGCACAGACCATCGAGTTGTTGGACATGTTCTGCGCCTTGAACGGCGCCACCGAGACTCCACGGCGGGCCAGCGCCCGGCAGAGCCCGGTGACGACCAGCGACTTCCCGGCGTCGGAGGAGGTGCCCGCGATCAGGATTCCGGGGGCGGGAGGCACCCCTTCAACCTAGTCTTGCTCGCGCTCCGCTACCCGACGGCGTCCTGGTCCCGCCCACGCCGAAAGGTGCGGATCGGTTGCTTCGGCGGCGGCGAAGGCGCGGAATCGCACCTCTCGGTGATTTCAGCGTGCCGGATCGACGGCAACGGGCCGCGACCGGCGCTGGATGATGGCGATACCGGCCAGGACGAGCGCGCCGCCGATCACCTGTCCGATCGACGGACGCTGGCCGAGCAGTATCAGGGCGAGCACCACGGCGAAGATGATCTCGGTGAGGGCGACGAAGGACGCGAGCGAGCTGCCGAGCCGGCGAACGGCCATGATGCCCGAGAGGTAGGCGAAGACCGCGCTGACTCCGATGATCACCAGGACCGGCAGCCACCAGGGCCACTGTGCTCCGACCAACGCGACCTGGCCGGACGTGACGGCGAACGGCAGCACACCGATCGCGCCGGCGCACGAGCAGCACGCCTGCCCCGACGCCCATGCCGACGGTGGTCATCAGCAACGGCGAGCTGGTGACGCTCGGGTCGCCCTCGTCGGACATGATGAAGTACGCGCAGAGGCACAGCGCAGCGCCGAGCCCCCACAGCACGCCGACCGGGTGCAGCCGGAACCCGCTGAACAGGTCCAGGACCAACACCATGCCGGCCATCGCGACGCCGGCGCCGACGAGGATCGGCGCGGTCGGCGGCGTCTTGGTTCGCCACCAGTGCCAGCCGATGAGCAGTACGGGGGCGAGGTATTCCAGCAGCAGCGCCACGCCCACCGAGAGGTATTGCATCGCGTTGAAGTAGCAGAGCTGGGCACCCGCGACCGCCACCACGCCGTACACGACGAGGCGTCGAGCCTGGCGCAACGTCGGGAACCCCTCGCGGAGCAGAACGAGCAGGCACGGGAGGGCCAGCACCAAGAAGGCGCCGCCGACCCGAACCGCGACCACCGCGGCGGGGGACCAGCCGGTCTCCAGGAGCGACTTGGCCAGCGGACCGGACAGTCCGAACGCGGCCGCGGAGGCCAGAGCGAGGGGGATGCCGACTCGGGCCGTCGAGGCCTGGCGAGTGGGCAACGATGTCACGGTCATGATCTCCCCTCCTGTCATGAGCTAAGCTGTCCTTTGCTCATGACACTACGGGTTGGGCCTGTCAGGAGTCAACATGCCTTTCACTCATGACACGGAGATCTCACTGGTCGAGACCGCGGCGCTGATCAACACCCTCACCGCCGACGACGGCGACGCGCTGGTGACGCCGGACGACTTCGAGGCTTTCCTGCGCCGCAATCCGTACTCCGGGGAGATCCGTCGCACCCCTGAGGAGCTCGAATCCGTACGGGCGCTGCGCTCCCGGCTGCGAGAGCTCTGGGCGGTGAAGGACCGGGACGAGGCGGCCGCTCTGGTCAACGCGATCCTTGGCGAGGCGGACGCGCACCCCTACCTGGCCAAGCACGACGAGTGGGACTGGCACCTGCACGTCACCCGGCCGGAGGCGCCGCTGGCCGACCGGATCGCCGCCGACGCCGCCATGTCCTTCCTCGACCTGATCCGGGCCGACGCCTTGGACCGGTTGAGGATCTGCGCGGCCGACGACTGTCAGGATGTCCTCATCGATCTGTCGAGGAATCGTTCGAAGCGGTACTGCGATACCGGCAACTGCGGCAACCGCGCCAACGTCGCCGCCTATCGGGCGCGCCAGCGGGCCAAGTGAGTGCCCGCGAGCGTCGGGCAGGTCGTGCCCTGCTGATGTCTGGACGACGAGGGAGGAGACACGCTTTTCCGTCTCCGAGCGAGGAGGAAGACAGCAGCCTTCGGGGCACGACCGGGCGCGAGAGGGCCGGCTAAGTGCGGCCGTCCGCCCGGAGTCGGGTGCCGCCGTTCGCGGTGATGAGCATCCTGCAGCGGGTGGCCGACCTGCGCGCGCAGGGTCGCGACGTGATCTCCCTGTGTGCCGGGGAACCGTCGCAGGGTGCGCCTTCGGATGTGCGCCGCCGCGCGGAGGAGATGCTGGCCGAACGGCTCCATCTCGGGTACAGCGAGACCTTCGGGATCCGCCCGCTGCGCGTCGAACTGGCCCGCCACTACCGCCGCTGGTACGACCTGGACGTCGATCCGGACCAGATCGCCCTCACCACTGGCTCCTCGGGCGCCTTCGTGCTCGCCTTCCTGGCCGCGTTCGGTGCCGGCGATCGGGTGGCGCTGGCCCGCCCGGGCTACCCGGCGTACCGCAACATCTTGACCACGCTCGGTTGCGAGGTCGTCGAACTCGACTGCGGTGAGGACGTCCGCTTCCAGCCCACGCCCGAGCTGCTCCAGGCGGCGCACGACGAGGCACCGCTCGCCGGTCTGGTGGTCGCCTCACCGGCCAATCCGACCGGAACCATGCTGGGCGAAGATCAACTCGGCGCGCTGACCGCGTGGTGCGCCCGGGAGGATGTCCGGCTGATCAGCGACGAGATCTACCACGGGGTGACGTTCACCGGCTCGGTCGGCACCTGCGCCTGGCGGTTCGACCGCGACAGCGTGATCATCTCGTCGTTCTCCAAGTTCTGGGGCATGACCGGTTGGCGGCTCGGCTGGTGCGTGCTGCCGCCGGATCTCGTCGGGCCGGTCGACGCCCTGGCCGGCAACTTCGCTCTCTGCCCGCCGGTCCCGGCGCAGCACGCCGCCGTCGCCGCCTTCACCGACAACTCCTACGCCGAGGCGGCGGCCGCCGTACGCGAGTTCGCCGACGCCCGTACTGTCTTGCTGGACGCCCTGGACGAGTTGGGCTGGACCAAGGTGGCCCCGGCCGACGGCGCGTTCTATCTGTACGCCGACATCGGCGCGAGTCCTCGGGCCCTACGCCGACAGCGAGGCCTGGTGCGCCGCCCTGCTCGAGTCCGACGGCGTCGCGCTGACGCCCGGCACCGACTTCGACCGGGTGGCGGGCGGGTCGGCCGTACGGGTGTCGCTCGCCGCCGGACCCGAGGCGGTCGCCGCGGCACTCATCCGCATCCTCCGCTTCCAGGCCGCGACCACCTCACCTTGACAGCTGCTCGAGTTCCTCGTTCCTGCTCGAGATGCAATTCGAGCAGAACGAGGAACCCGAGCAGCTGCTGGTGCGGCCAGGGGGCTACCAGGCGTACGCCATCAGGTCGGCCAGCAGGGCGTCGCCGTCGACGTCCAGACCGCGGTTCGGCGAACCAGGTGGCCACGTTGCGGCAGTCCCGGGCCAGGAAGTCCATGCCCTGGGGGTTGCTGATGATGTCGACGGCCTGCGGCAGGTCGATGATCACGATCCGCTCGCCGGTGGCCAGCAGGTTGAACGGGGACAGGTCGCCGTGGGCCAGCCCCATCCGGGCCAGCCCTCGCATGGCGTCGGCGAGCTGCTCCCAGTACGCCTCCAGGGTCGGACGGTCGGGCCGGGTCTGCACCAGCCGGGGCGCCGGTACGCCGTCGGTGTCGGTGATCAGCTCCATCAAGATCTCGGTGCCGTAGAGCTGCACCGGGTACGGGACCGGCACCCCCTCCGACCAGAGTCGGCTCAGAAAGGCGAACTCGGCGCCGGCCCACGTGCCGGCCTCGACCTGCCGGCCCCAGGCGGTGCCCTTCGCGACGGCGCGCCGGTCCCGGCTCTTGCGGATCCGGCGGCCCTCGCGGTAGCCGGCGTCGCGGTGGAAGAGCCGGTGCTCGCCCGACCGGTAGCGCTTGGCGGCCATCACCACCGATCGATCCTGGCCCTCATTGGGACGGCGCGCTCGAGCAGGAAGACGTCGGCTTCCTTGCCGGTCTTGAGGATGCCGAGCTCGGTGTCGATCGCCCCGTCGTCGGTGATCAACCAGTCCGGCCAGGGTTTCGGCCCGCGGGCCAGCGATGTCGAACTCGCCCCAGGTCGACCAGCGCTGGCCGGACCCGAGTTCGTCGGGTGCTACGTAGAAGTCGTCGGTGAATTCGTCAGCGAACGACCATTCAGAAGTGGACATGAGAAGGACTGCTCCTGGGAGTGCGGAAGGTGGGCGCGCGAGACACCCAGACGTTGCTGGACACGTGACGCCTCCTTCGCTCCAGGAGCGATCCTGCTCGATCGCCGACTGGGCGCCACTGTTGCGAAAACACCTAGGACATGCAACTTCTTTTCCGCTCTCCACGCTGCAAGGCGGTACGTTGGGCGGACAGTTCGAGGTTGACCTCTGGCCTCACCCGGCCGATCGGGGCGGCCTCGACTGCCGTACTGAGCTCCACCTGCGAAGCGGCGATCCCGCGGCAGGACCGACCTGGATGCGCCGATCGGCGCCTCCAACCGAGAGGATGCTTGAACGAGGTGAGCAACAGCGACGCGAGCGGCTCCCCTGGGTGCCGCCGACATCGAACTGGTCCAACTCCTGACGCCCGAAGGTGAGCGGGTCGAGCACCCGCACTACTCCTTCGCCGGCGACGACGAGCAGGTGCGCGGCTTCTACCGCGACATGGTGCATGACCCGGCGCATCGACAGTGAAGCCACGGCGCTGCAGCGTCAGGGCGAACTGGGGATCTGGGCGGCCAGCCTGGGTCAAGAGGCGGCGCAGGTCGGCTCCGGCCGCGCGCTCAACGGCCGCGACTACGTCTTCCCCACCTACCGCGAGCACGGCGTGGCCTGGTGCCTGGGCGTGGACCCGCTGAAGCTGCTCGGCCTGTTCCGGGGCGTCGACATGGGCAGCTGGGATTCGGCGGCGACCCGGTTCCACCTCTACACGATCGTCATCGGCGCCCAGGCTCTGCACGCCACCGGCTACGCCATGGGGGTCGAGCGGGACGGGCTGGTCGGCACCGGTGATCCGGACCGGGACATGGCCGTCGTCGGCTACTTCGGGGACGGCGCGACGAGTCAGGGTGACGTCAACGAGGCGTTCATCTTCGCCAGCTCCTACAACGCCCCGATCGTGTTCTTCCTGCAGAACAACCAGTGGGCGATCTCGGAGCCGATCGAGCGGCAGTCCCGGATCCCCTTGTACCGCAGGTCTTCCGGCTTCGGCTTCCCCGGCGTACGGGTCGACGGCAACGACGTGCTGGCCGTCCACGCGGTGACCAGCGAGGCTCTGGAGCGCGCGCGGTCCGGCAACGGGCCGACCCTGATCGAGGCCTACACCTACCGGATGGGCGCCCACACCACCTCCGACGACCCGACGAAGTACCGGCTGGCCGACGAGCTGGAGCACTGGCGGCTGAAGGACCCGATCGAGCGCGTACGGGCCTATCTGTCCCGGCACGGCGCGGCCGACGACGACTTCTTCGCCGAGGTCGAGGCCGAGGCGGCCGAGCTGGCGGCCACCCTCCGACAGGGCTGCCTGAGCCTCCCGGAGCCGTCGATGGTGGAGTTGTTCGAGGATGTGTACGCCGAGCAGACGCCGTACCTCGACCGAGCAGCAGGCCGCGTACGCCGCATACCTCGCGACTCGATTCGAGTCGAGGCTGAGCTTGTCGACGGCGTGACAAGGTGACCACTGGCCAAGGCGCTCAACGCCGGCCTGCGCCGCGCCCTCGAGGCCGATCCGAAGGTGGTCCTGGCCGGAGAGGACATCGGCAAGCTGGGCGGCGTCTTCCGGGTCACCGAGGGACTGCAGAAGGACTTCGGCCAGCACCGGGTGATCGACTCGCCGCTGGCCGAGTCGGGCATCGTCGGCACGGCGGTGGGGATGGCGCTGCGCGGCTACCGACCGGTGTGTGAGATCCAGTTCGACGGCTTCGTGTTCCCGGCCTTCGACCAGATCGTCAGCCAGGTCGCCAAGATGCATTTCCGCTCCCGCGGTCTGCTCACCATGCCGATCGTGATCCGGATCCCGTTCGGCGGCGGGATCGGGGCCGTGGAGCACCACAGCGAGTCGCCTGAGGCCTACTTCGCGCACACGGCCGGCCTCAAGGTCGTGGCCTGCTCGAACCCGGTCGACGCCTACTGGATGATCCAGCAGGCCGTCGCCTCCGACGACCCGGTGATCTTCTTCGAACCGAAGCGCCGCTACCACGAGAAGGCCGAGCTCGACGAGACGGCGACCCCGCCGCCCCTGCACGCCGCGCAGGTGGTCCGGGCGGGCGCTCAGCTGACCCTGCTCTGCTACGGACCGATGGTGAAGACCTGCCTCGACGCCGCCGCGGCCGCCGCCGAGGACGGCCTGGACCTCGAGGTGATCGACCTGCGGCACCCTGTCGCCGCTCGATATCGCGACCGTGACGCAGTCGGTCCGCAAGACCGGCCGGGTGATCACCGTCCACGAGGCCGTCGTCAACCTCGGCTTGGGGGCCGAGTTGGCCGCCCGGATCAGCGAGCAGTGCTTCTACTCGCTGGAGGCGCCGGTGCTTCGGGTCGGCGGTTTCGATACGCCGTACCCGCCGAGCCGGGTCGAGGACGAGTACCTTCCTGATCTTGATCGGATCCTCGACGCCGTGGACCGGTCACTCGCCTACTGAACGAGGTCTGATTCGAATGGAGAGCTTTCGTTGACGGTGCAGGAGTTCCGGCTTCCCGATCCCGGTGAAGGCCTGGTCGAGGCGGAGATCGTGACCTGGCGGGTGGCCGTCGGCGACCGGGTCGAGGTCAACGACATCCTCGTCGAGGTGGAGACCAGCAAGTCGCTGGTCGAACTTCCCAGCCCGTACGCCGGCACGGTGACGGCGCTGCTGGTCTCCGAGGGCGACACCGTCGACGTCGGGAACCCGATCATCTCCATCGACGACGCGGCGTGCGCCGCGCATCCGGACGAGCAGCCGCCGGAGAGATCGGTGCCGCCGACCGAGGCGACGCGCGGTCGACACCACCGTCGAGGCGGCCGAGGTCGCCGACGGTGCGACGCGCCGGGTGGCCGGGTGGCGGTGCTGGTCGGCTACGGCCCGCGCACGACCGACGCCAAGCGGCGGCCCGCGCAAGACCGCCCGGCCGGAGTCCCGCGCCGGTCGGAGACGCACGGAGCAGGCCGCCGCACGTTCTCCACCGACCACGCCGGTGTCGCGGCGTGCCGACGTGATCGACGCCGCTGCCGCCCGACCAGGCCGCAGCCGGTCGGCGCGCCCGCTGCCGGGTCCCGGGCGCCGCCGGACGGCAGCCAGACCGGTGCGCACCGCCGACCCTCGCCAAACCGCCCGTACGCAAGCTGGCCAAGGATCTCGGCGTTGATCTTGCCTCGGTCACCGGCACCGGGCCGGGCGGAGTGATCACCCGCGACGACGTGACCGGTTCGCGCCCTGAGCCGGCCGAAGGGCCAATCACCTCGCGCCCTGAGCCTGTCGAAGGGTCGATCACCTCGCGCCCCGAGCCTGTCGAGGGGCCAGAACGCGAAGACCGGCGGATTCCCGATCAAGGGCGTGCGCAAGGCGATGGCGCAGGCCATGGTGCAGTCGGCGTTCACCGCGCCGCACGTCACGGAATGGCTGACCTGCGACGTGTCCGCCACCATGGATCTCGTCGAGCGGCTCAAGGCCGCGGCGCGAGTTCGCCGACGTCAAGGTGTCGCCGCTGTTGATCGTGGCCAAGGCGGTGTGCCTGGCGCTGGCGCGGACGCCGGAGCTGAACTCGAGCTGGGACGAGGCGGCCGGGGAGATCGTGATCAAGGGCTCGGTCAACCTCGGCATCGCCGCGGCCACGCCGCGTGGGCTGCTGGTACCGAACATCAAGGCCGCCGACCAGCTGAGCCTGGTAGAGCTGGCCGCCGCGATCCAGCAGCTGGTGGCCACCGCGCGGGCCGGCACGACCCAACCTGCCGAGACCGCGGGCGGCTCGTTCACGATCACCAACGTCGGTGTGTTCGGTGTCGACGCCGGCACTCCCATCCTGAACCCCGGCGAGGCGGGCATCCTGTGCTTCGGCCAGATCGCCCGGCGGCCCTGGGTGGTCGGCTCCCCTTCGACGGGCTCAGGGCACGAGGAGCGGATCGAGCCGCGCTGGGTGACCACGCTGGCCGTCTCCTTCGATCACCGGCTGGTCGACGGCGAGCAGGGTTCGCGCTTCCTGTCCGACGTGGCGGGCATCCTGTCCGACCCCGGTCTCGCGCTGCTGTTCTGAGGCTGGACCCACCTCATGGACGAGCGGCTGGAGCGGGCACGGAAGGCGATCCGCACCCGGGAGTACTACTCGGCGTTCCCGGAGTCGCCGAGCCCGCGGGTGTACGGGGAGTCCGCGGCGGCCGAGGGTCGGGCCGCCTTCGACGCGCACCGCGGCGCAGCGTTCTCGGTGAGCACCCCGGGGGCGGACGGCGAGGTGGCGGCGGATCGGTCGCCGTACGGGCTCGAGCTGGATGTCCGCTACGCCGCGCGTCACCGGCGACGGGCTGACCGAGGTCTTCGACGCCGCCCAGAGCGCCACGCCGGCCTGGCGCGACGCCGGACCCGAGCGCCGTGCCGAGGTGTGCCTCCAGATCCTCGACGCGCTGCACGCTCGTGTCTTCGAGCTGGCCAACGCCGTCCAGCACACCAGTGGTCAGCCGTTCGTGATGGCCTTCCAGGCCGGCGGGACGCACGCCCTGGATCGGGCGCTCGAGGCGATCGCGTACGGGCTGGAGGCGATGGACTTCCACCCCGGGCAGGCGCGGTGGACCAAGCCCGGGCGAGGTGGCGACGTCTCACTCGACAAGACCTTCACGGTCGTGCCGCGCGGCGTGGGGCTGGTGATCGGTTGCCGCACCTTCCCGACCTGGAACTCCTATCCCGGCCTGTTCGCCGATCTCGTCACCGGCAACCCGGTGATCGTCAAGCCGCATCCGCAGGCGACCCTGCCGATGGCGATCACCGTTCAGACCGCCCAGCGGGTGCTCGCCGACGCGGGCTTCGACCCGCAGCTGATCATCCTGGTGGCCGAGGACGACGACGACGGCTGGCCAAGGAACTGGCCGTCGACCCGCGAGTTGCGTTGATCGACTACACCGGCGGCTCGTCGTTCGGCGAGTGGCTCGAGGAGAACGCGCGCCAGGCGGAGGTGTTCACCGAGAAGTCGGGAGTCAACGCGATGGTGCTGCACAGCACCGACGACTTCGTCGCGATGTGTGACAACCTCGCGTTCACGCTGGCCCTGTACTCGGGCCAGATGTGCACCACGACGCAGAACTTCTTCATCCCGGCCGACGGCATCCAGACCGAGCAGGGGCCGAAGTCGGTCGAGGACGTGGCCGCGTCCATCGGCGGCGCGATCGAGCGCCTGCTCGGCGAGGACAAGCGAGCCGTCGAACTGCTGGGGGCGATCGCCGGTGAGGACATCGCCGATCGGGTCGCTCGCGCGGACCGGCTCGGGCGAGGTCGTCGTGCCGAGTCGCACGCATCACCCATCCGGAGTATCCCGACGCGGTGATCAGGACCCCGACCATGATCAAGGTACGGGAGAGCGAGGAGGTCTACACCGACGAGTGTTTCGGGCCGGTCTCGTTCCTGATCATGACCGCGTCGATCGAGGAAGCGCTGACGGTCTTCGGCCGCACCATGGCCGAACGCGGCGCCATGACCGCCGGCGTCTACAGCACCGACGCCGGAGTGATCAAGGTCGCGCGCGAGCTTGCCCTGCAGGCCGGCGTCTCGCTCAGCGAGAACCTGACCGGACCGATCTACGTCAACCAGTCGGCGGCCTTCTCCGACTACCACGGCACCGGCGCCAATCCGGCCGCCAACGCCAGCTACACCGATCTTGCTTTCGTCGCCAACCGCTTCCACGTGGTGCAGAGCCGCCGGCTGGTCTGAGCCGCCGGGTCGGGCACCCGGTCGGCCTGTAGAGGGTCGGGCCAGTGCGCCTCGGTGACGGAGCCGCCGCTGATCGTCACGACCAGTTCGACCGGTCCTGCGGGCCGGAGATAGAGCTCGTACGCCCCCTCGCGCAGCTCGGGGAAGACCAGCGACGGGACCCGCGCGTTGAGGACGGGTCGGGACACCACCGCCACATGGGGATGGTGGCGGTGTCCCGGCTCGTGCCGGTGCCGCGTTCGTGCGCGTGCTCTTCGCTTGACCCCTCGTTGAAGGAATGCGCGTGCTGGTCGAGGGGTCGGATCTCCACCTCGGCCTCGTCGAGGGCGGCTGGCATGGTGACCACCAGCGCCCCGATGTCGTCACCGATGTCCAGCAACACCGCACCCTGCCCGGCGTACGGGTTCTCGGCGGTCAGCACCTTGTCCATGACGGCCTCACACGATCGGCGTGCCGGGCCGTCCAGAACTTGAATGGGTGCCAGTGCGGCGGGATCGACCGCACGCCGCTCCGGGCGCACTTCAGCCACCTCACCCGTTCCCGCGCGCGAAACCGGCATCCGCGCAGGAAACTTCGCGCGCTAACGCCGGAATCGCGCGCGAGGATGGGTGACGGTGACTCAGCCGGCGGCGGAAAGAACCCCGTTCGCCAGGGTGTCCGGGTCCACGGGGCGGCCGCTGTCGACGAGATCCTGCAGCGCGTCCCCGTCGTCCCACATGTTCACGTTGAGCGCGGCGGCCACGGCTCCCTCGCGCAGCCAGAAGGCGATGAATTCGCGGGTGTTGAGATCGCCACGCACCACCAGCTGATCGCTGGCCGGGTCGGCCAGCCCGCGGTACTCACACCCCAGGTCGTACTGGTCGGAAAAGAAGAAGGGCCGCTTCCGGTACGGCTCGTCGGCGCCGAGCAGGTTGGCCGCCACGTGCTCCCCCTGATCCTTGGCGTTGGCCCAGTGCTCCACCCGGACCCGATCCGGGTAGTCCGGATGATCATGAGCCGCGATGTCGCCGATGGCGTAGACGTCGGGATTGGACGTGCGCAACGCCGCGTCGACCGCCACGCCCCCGCCGTCGATGCTCAGCCCGGCCTCCTCGGCCAGCTCGAGGTTCGGCTGGGCACCGACCCCCATGATCACCGTGTCGGCGAGAACCTCCGAGTCGTCGTCCAGCTGGACCGACGTCGTCCCGCCGTTGCCCTCGAAGCCACGTACCCCCGTTTCGAGACGCAAATCCACGTCGTGTTCGCGATGCAGCTCGGCGAAGACGTGGCCGATCTCCTCGCCGACCACTCCCATGAGTGGCTGGGACACCGGATCGATCATGATCACCGAGCACCCGTGGTGCCGGGCGGCCGCTGCCACCTCGCAGCCGATCCAGCCGGCGCCGACGATGACGATCCGCGCGCCGTCGGTCAGTCGGGACCTGATCGCCACCGCGTCGTCCAGGCTGCGCAGGGTGAGGATCCCGTCGAGGTCGGACCCGGGGATCCGCAGCCGCCGTGGGCGGGACCCGGTCGCCAGCACCAACTTGTCGTAGCCGTACTCGGTGCCGCCCGCGAACACCAGGTGATCGGCCGGCCGCACCTCGGTGGCGGTGGTGCCCGCGAGGAACGTGATGTCCTGCTCGTCGTAGGAGGAGGCGGGCTGGACCCAGTCGGGCTCGTCGGTTTCGCCCAGCATCAACGCCTTGGACAACGGCGGTCGTTCGTACGGGGAATGGTGCTCCGTGCCGATCAGCACCAGCCGACCTGTGTAGCCCTGTTGGCGCAGGGTGACGGCGGCGGTGCCGCCGGCCAACGAGGCTCCGACAATGACGATGCGGTCAACGGTGTCCGGCATGCCGCCAGGATGCCACTACATCGCGCCCTGAGCCTGTCGAAGGGTCAATCCGCTCAAGAGCTGGCGCCCTGAGCCCTTCGACAAGCTCAGGAGACACCCTGTCGAAGGGCCAGTCTGCTCAACACCCGTACGTTATCCCGCCCAAGCTGGAGAACACGCCCGAGATCGTCTGAATGCTTGGCGTGTTATCCAGCTCGGGCTGGGTAACGTACGCCACGGACGCGGATTGCCCCTTCGACAAGCTCAGGGAACGACTGCTAGAAGGCATCCTCCGGAAGATCCATGACGGTCAGATCGGTGGCTTCGGCGATCTCCCGCTCGGCGGCCAGCTTGGGCAGCACCGTGCGGGCGAACCAGCGGGCGGAGGCCACCTTGCCCTCGTAGAAGTGCTGCTCGGCGGAGGTGAGCGGATCGTTCAGTCCGCGTCAGCGCCACCTCGGCGCCGCGCAGCAGCAGCCAGGCGCACGTCACGTCGCCCATGGCCATGAGCAGCCGGGTGGTGTTCAGCCCGACGGCGTAGATCTGCCGAGCGTCCTCGGTGTCGGGGTCGCCGAAGGGGAGGCAGCTCACCAGGTGCTCGACGATCGCGCCGACGTCGGCCGAGCCCGCGCTGGAGGAGCGCCCGCTCCTCCTTGAGCTGACCGTTGCCGGCCTCGGAGGCGACGAAGCCGGTGATCTGCTCCGACAGGTCGCCCGAGCGCGCGGCCCGCGGTCCTTGACGATCTTGCGGAAGAACAGGTCCTGGCCCTGGATGGCGGTGGTGCCCTCGTACAGAGTGTCGATCTTGGCGTCGCGCACGTACTGCTCGATGGGGTAGTCGGTCAGGAAGCCCGAGCCACCGAAGGTCTGCAGCGATTCGGTACCGAGCAGCACCCAGGACCGCTCCGAGCCGTAGCCCTTGACGATCGGCAGCAGCAGGTCGTTCAGTCGCTCCGCGGCCTCGTCGCGGCCACCGGTGAGCCGCGCCCCCCACACCCGGTCCTGCACGCTGGCGGTGAAGAGCACCAGCGAACGCAGCCCCTCCGCGAAGGACTTCTGCGTGATCAGCGAGCGTCGTACGTCGGGATGGTGAGTGATCGTCACGCGCGGAGCGGTCCGGTCGGCAGCCTGCGTGAGATCGGGGCCCTGGACGCGGGTCTTGGCGTACTCGAGTGCGTTCAGGTAGCCGGTCGAGAGGTGGCGATCGCCTTCGTGCCGACCATCATCCGGGCGTGCTCGATGACCTGGAACATCTGCGCGATGCCGTTGTGCACCTCGCCCAGCAGCCAGCCCTTGGCCGGCGTCCCCGTCAGTCGATGCAGCGCCGAACGTCAGCTCGCACGTGGTGGAGACCTTGATCCCCATCTTCTTCTCGACGTTCGTGGCGAAGACGCCGTTGCGCTCGCCCGGTCAGCTCGCCGGTCTCATGATCGAAGTGCCACTTGGGTACGAGGAACATCGACAGGCCCTTGGTGCCCGGACCGCCGGCCCCCTCGACGCCGAGCGGTCTGGCGAGCACCAGATGCATGATGTTCTCGGTCAGGTCGTGCTCGCCGGAGGTGATGAAGCGCTTGACCCCCTCGAGGTGCCACGAGCCGTCGGGCTGCGGAATGGCGCGGGTGCGTCCGGCGCCGACGTCGGAGCCGGCGTCGGGCTCGGTCAGCACCATGGTGGCGCCCCAGAGGCGCTCGACCATGATCTGCGCGATCCGCCGGTCCCGCGCGGTGCCGTTGAGCCACAGGACGGTGGCGAACTTCGGGCCGGCCGCGTACATGTAGGCGGCCGGGTTCGCCCCCGTGATCAACTCGTTGACCGCCCACTGGATCGATGGCGGCGTGGCTTGACCGCCGAGATCCGCCGGCAGCTCCAACGCGTAGACGCCGGACTCCATCAGCTCCCGGAACGACTGCTTGAAGGCCTCGGGCAGCCGGACGGAGTGGGTCTCGGGATCGAACTGCAGGCGCCTCGCCATCGCCGTCGGCGAAGCTGGCCGCCAGCCGGGTCCGGGCCAGGACGTCGACCT
This sequence comes from uncultured Actinomycetota bacterium, assembly GCA_963791865.1. Taxonomy (GTDB): domain Bacteria; phylum Actinomycetota; class Actinomycetes; order Propionibacteriales; family Propionibacteriaceae; genus Microlunatus. The sequence goes on along the minus strand of CAWBUC010000014.1, from coordinate 71,624 downwards.
CATGGAGCAGCGCGACGGCCGTCTCGTGGTCGAGGTCCGGCGTACGGTCCGCGGCCCAGGATCTCGTCGCGGCCGAGCACTTCGAACAGGTTGAAGAAGATGTCCCGCAGATTCGACTTGTAGTGGCTCATGGCAGCACCCCTCGACACTCGGAGCTAAGTTACCCGTCAGTAACTTAGCTTACGCTACGCCGGCCAGTAACAACAACCTCAGTCCGCGTGTGGCGCGGTTCGAGCCGACAGTCGGATCGTGATCTTCGTAGGTCTTGTAATGGACGAACGGCGAGGACGATAATCCGCGCGAAGGCTGCTTCTTCCCCGACGCCGCGAGGAGTGATCACGATGACCCGACTCGACACCAACTTCTTCGATTTCGGGATCCTGATCATCTACTTCGCGCTCGTGGTCGTCATCGGGGTGCTTGGCCCGGCGGGCCGTCGCCACCAGCGAGGATTTCCTGCTGTCCGGGCGATCCCTGCCGGCCTGGGTCACCGGTCTGGCGTTCATCTCGGCCAACCTCGGGGCGATCGAGATCTTGGGCATGGCCGCCAACGGTGCCCAGTACGGCGTCTCGACCGTGCACTTCTACTGGATAGGTGCCGTTCCCGCCATGGTCTTCCTCGGCCTGGTGATGATGCCCTTCTACTACAGCTCACGGGTCCGCAGCGTGCCGGAGTACCTGCGCCGGCGGTTCAACCGGCCCACCCACGTCTTCAACGCCTTGACGTTCGCGTTGGCGGCGGTGCTGACGGCCGGTGTCAACCTGTACGCGCTGGCGCTCGTCATCGAGGCCTTGATCGGCTGGCCCCAGTGGTTGTCGATCGTCGTCTCCGCCGGGTTCGTGCTGGCCTACATCACCCTGGGCGGCTTGTCCGGAGCCATCTACAACGAGGTCCTCCAGTTCTTCGTGATCATCGCCGGGCTGGTGCCCATCGTGGTCATCGGCCTCACCGAGCTGGGCGGCTGGAACGGCCTCAAGTCCACGATCATCGCGAACGGCCGTCTCAGCGAGGAGGACTTCTCCACCTGGGCCGGCACCCAGGTCGGGAGCTGGACCAACCCCCTCGGTGACTGGATCGGCATCGTCATGGGCCTCGGTTTCGTGCTGTCCTTCGGCTACTGGACCACCAACTTCGCCGAAGTGCAGCGGGCCCTGGCCGCCAAGAACCTGTCGGCGGCGGAACGGACGCCGTTGATCGGCGCCTTCCCGAAGATCTTCATCCCGTTCCTGACCATCATCCCCGGCCTGATCGCCATCGCCGTGATTCCTGGCATCGGTGAGGAGGGGAACGAGGCGACCTACAACGACGCGATCCCGCTGCTGATGAACCAGTTCCTGCCCAACGGTGCGCTCGGGGTGGCCCTGGCCGGTCTGCTGGCGGCGTTCATGGCGGGCATGGCGGCCAACGTCAGCTCGTTCAACACCGTCTTCACCTACGACCTCTGGCAGACCTACATCAAGAAGGACCGGCCCGACCACTACTACCTCAACGTGGGCCGAATCGTGACGGTCGCGGGCGTGCTGATCGGCATCGGAACCGCCTTCATCGCCGCCGGCTACAGCAACATCATGAACTACATCCAGGCGTTGTTCTCCTACTTCAACGCCCCGTTGTTCGCCACGTTCATCATCGCCATGTTCTGGAAGCGCACCACCCCCTGGGCGGGCTTCTGGGGCCTGGTCGCCGGCACCGTCGGCGCCTTCGTGTTCGGCAACTTCATCGGCCCCAACCTGGCGTACTTCCACGCTGGGCAGACCATGGAGGGCGAGCTCAACCTCCAGATGGTCAACTTCTACGGGGCCATCACCGCCTTCGTGGCCGACGCCATCGTCACAGTGATCGTCACGCTGGTCACGACGCCGAAACCGGTCGAGGAGCTCCGCGGCTTGGTGTGGGGCGTTCCCGATCCGGATGCCGGTGACCCGCACGAGGGTTACGTGCGCAAGTGGTACGAGTCGCCCAAGCTGCTCGGCTTCACCGGCCTTGGGCATCACCCTCATCTTGTCGATCATCGTCGAGGTTCTTTAGGAGATCATCATGCCCGACCACCACGAACCCACCTCGGACGAGATGGCCCCCAAGGACGCTCCAGCCTCGGCCGCCGCCAAGCTGTTCGACATCCGCTTCATGATCGGCGGGCTGTTCACCCTCTACGGGCTGCTGCTGTTCGTCTACAGCTTCTTCATGTCCCCGGCCGAGATCGACAAGGCCGCCGGCATCAACATCAACTTCTGGATGGGCATCGGGATGCTCATTCTCGGCCTGGTGTTCCTGCTCTGGGTCCGACTGGATCCGCTGAAGCACCCCGACCCGAGCGAGATCGACACGACCCGCCCGATGACGCACTGATTCTCGAGAAGCTGCTCGATCCGTCAACTCCGCGCACACTCGCACTTGGGTGGCTTCGCCGAGAGTGCGAGGCCACCCCTACGTCGCCAGATGCACCCTCACGTGAGGGTGCATCTGGCGACGTAAGGGTGCGCCTGGAGGTTCGCGGCGCTTGGCGCAGAATGGGGGGCGTGGCGAGGAAGCGCGGTGAGGAGGCGAAGCCGTCCGGATCCGGTCGCCGAAGGACCACGCGGCGGGGCCGACGGCCGTAGCGGTCAGTATGAAGCGCTCGGTGGAGCGGATGGGTCCGCGGCGTACGGCGGCGACGCTGCTCAAGCTCAACCAGGCCGAGGGCTTCGACTGCATGAGCTGCGCGTGGCCCGACCCGGAGGTCGGCCACCGGCACACGGCCGAGTTCTGCGAGAACGGGGCCAAGGCGGTGGCCGAGGAGGCCACGACCGTACGGGCCACGCCGGACTTCTTCGCCCGGCACAGCATCGCCGAGCTGGACGCCGCAGAGTGAGCACTGGCTCGGCCAGCAGGGCCGGATCACCCATCCGATGATCAAGCGGCCGGGCGCTACCCACTACGAAGAGGTCGGCTGGGACGACGCGCTCGACCTCATCGCCAGCGAGCTCAACCGGCTGGACCAGCCCCGACGAGGCGATCTTCTACACCTCCGGCCGCACCTCCAACGAGGCCGCCTTCGTCTACCAGCTCTTCGTCCGCGCGTACGGGACCAACAACCTGCCCGACTGCTCCAACATGTGCCACGAGTCGACCAGCATCGCCCTGGCCGAATCGATCGGCATCGGCAAGGCCAGCGTCACGCTCGAGGACGTCCACAACGCTTCCCTGCTGGTGCTGGCGGGCCAGAATCCCGGCACGAACCACCCGCGGATGCTGTCGGCGCTGGAGGAGGCCAAGCGCCGCGGCGCCAAGATCCTCGCCATCAACCCGCTGCGCGAGGCCGGACTGGTCGGGCTTCAAGAACCCGCAGACGGCCCGGAGGCTGGGTCGGTCCGGGCACCGACCTGGCCGACCTGCATCTGCCGGTCCGGGTCAACGGCGACCTGGCCCTGTTCCAGGCCTTCGGTGCGCTGCTGGTCGACTGGGACGCGCTCGACCACGACTTCATCGCCGACGCACACCACCGGCTTCCCGGCCTGGCGCGATCATCGTCCAACGGCTCGACTGGGATCAGGTGCTCGCGGCCACGGGCTGGCGCGGAGCCAGATCGTCGAGGCCGCCGCGATGCTGCGCGACTCCGACGCCACCGTCTTCTGCTGGGCGATGGGTCTCACCCAGCACCGGAACGCCGTGGCCACCATCAAGGAGATCGCCAACCTCGCCTTCGCGCAGGGCAACATCGGCAAGCCGGGCGCCGGCCTGCTGCCCGTACGCGGGCACTCCAACGTGCAGGGCGACCGGACCATGGGCATCTGGGAGCGGCCACCGGAGCACTTCCTCGACGCCCTCCAGGCCGAGTTCGGCTTCGACCCGCCGCGGAAGCACGGCTACGACACCGTCGACGCCATCCGGGCCATGCGGGACGGCCACGCCCACGTCTTCATCGGCCTGGGCGGCAACTTCGTGCAGGCCGCGCCCGACACGACGGTCACCGCCGACGCCCTGCGCCGGACCCGGCTGACCGTCCAGATCTCGACCAAGATCAACCGCTCGCACCTGGTCTGCGGGGAGACGGCCCTGATCCTGCCGACCCTGGGGCGGACCGAGAACGACGTCCAGGCCAGCGGTGAACAGGTCGTCACCGTGGAGGACTCGACCTGCTCGGTGCACGCCTCGCGGGGGCCGCTGCCGCCGGCCAGCCCCCAGCTGCGCTCCGAGGTCGCCATCGTCACCGGGATCGCCGAGCGCACGCTGGGGGACCGGTACGGCATCGGGTGGGCGGCGTTCCGGGACGACTACCGACGCATCCGGCGGCGCATCGCCAAGGTGGTTCCGGGTTGCGCGAGTTATGAGACCAACGCGTCGAGGCCGGGCGGCTTCGTCATGCCGCACCCACCCCGGGACAGCCGGACCTTCCCCACGAAGTCGGGACGGGCCGAGTTCGCCGTCTCCCCGATCGAGGTGCTGCAGCTGGAGCCGGGCCAGTTGATCTTGCAGACCCTGCGCAGTCATGATCAGTTCAACACCACGATCTACGGGCTGGACGACCGCTATCGCGGCGTCAAGGGCGGCCGGCTCGTCGTGTTCGTCCATCCTCGAGATCTGGCCGATTTCGGCCTGCAGGACGGGGATCTCGTCGATCTCGTCGGGCACTGGGCCGGTGATGATCATGAACGCCGCGCGCGCCGGCTTCCGGGTGGTGGCCTACCAGACACCGCGCGGGTGCGCCGCGGCGTACTACCCGGAGACCAACGGGCTGGTTCCGCTCGACTCCACCGCCGACGGCAGCAACACCCCGGCCTCCAAGTCGGTGATCATCTCCCTGGTACGCGCCGGGTCCGCGCGGTGCCGCGCAGGCCGGCGGCGGGCAGGACGCGACCGGGGCCGACGAGGGCCACAAGAGCCGCCCAGAACCGAGCCAGCTCTCCTAGCGGACGCGATAACGTGCTCGGTGTGAGCGATTCCAGTGACGTGACCGCCGCCCGTGCCCTGCTCTTCGACGCCTTCAGCCGGGTCCGCGACGGCGTCGTCGAACTCACCGACGGGCTGGACGACGCCACCGCCACCTATCGACCCGATCCCGGGGCCAACACGATCGCCTGGTTGATCTGGCACCTGACGCGGACCGAAGACGAGAGCATCGCCGACCTGGCCGGGACCGATCCGGTCTGGCCGCGCTGGCGCGACCGGTTCGCGCTGCCGATCGACGACGACGCCACCGGCTACGGCATGACGCCGGAGGAGGTCGGCGAGGTGAAGGCGTCGGCCGACCTGCTCGCCGGCTATCACGCCGAGGTTCACGAGGCCACCAAGCGCTACCTGGACGGGCTGACCGCCGAGGAGCTGGAACGTGTCGTCGACCGCAACTGGGATCCGCCGGTGACCGCGGCGGTCCGGCTGGTCAGCGTGATCGACGACGAGGCCATGCACATCGGGCAGGCCGGCTACGTCAAGGGGATGGCCGAGCGAGCCGCCGACGCCGATGGCGAAGCGATGACCGCCTCCCCGGTCGAGCACCGCTTCTACGGCGACCTCGCCCCGTGGTGGCCGCTGATCTCCCCGCCGGCGGAGTACGCCGACGAGGCCGACTTCGCCGCCGCTCTCCTCGATCCCGATCGACGCCGGGCCCCGCCCTCGCGTGCTCGAGCTCGGCTCCGGTGGCGGCCATCTGGCCAGCCATCTCACGGACCGGTTCGACCTGACGCTGGTCGACCTCTCGGAGTCGATGCTGGAGGTGTCCCGTCGGCTCAACCCGACCGCCAGCCACCACGCCGGCGACATGCGCACCGTACGGCTCGATGCGCCAGTTCGACGCGGTCTTCATCCACGACGCGATCGACTACATGACCACCGAGGACGATCTGGCGGCGGCCATCGCGACCGCGTACGAGCACTGCCGTCCGGGTGGCCGGGTCGTGATCGTGCCCGACGAGGTCGCCGAGACGTTCGAGCCGCACACCGATCATGGCGGGCACCGACGGCGAGGACGGCCGTGCGGTGCGCTTCCTGGAGTGGAGCTGGGACCCCGATCCGGCCGACACCTGGAGCGTGACGCAGTACACGTTCGTGCTGCGCTCGGCGAACGGTTCGGTCGAGGTGGTGTCGGAGACCCACCGGTTCGGACTCTTCAGTCGCGACGTCTGGCTCCGGCTGCTCGCCGAGGCCGGCCTGGAGCCGAGTGCCCACTCCGAGATCGCCGCCGCGGGCGAGCACCCTCGCCTCTGGTTCGTCGGCCGCCGCTCCTGATCGGGACGAGTTTCAGGGGGACTGAACAGGCTGCCAGCGGGGGTCGCGGCCGGCGAGGCCGATGGTGCGGTCGAGCAAGGGAGCGTCGTCGGGCACCGGCACCACCGGCCCGTAGATCTCGCCTCGGCTCTCCGGCTCGTCGACCGTCGGCAACAAGAAGTCGTACGAGACCTGCACGATCTCGTCGTCCGGCCGGTAGGCCTGCCCGGTGGCGACGGCGAGATCCCAGCCGTGGATGAGCACCTCGTTGAACGCCACGGTGCCATGACCTCCGCCGGCCAGGTCACCCCGCCGGCGGTGGTCTCACCCTCCCAGGCGTCCGGCAGCTTCCAGGCCCCGGCCAACGCCGCCAGTTCGCTGGGGATCTGATCCCGCCAGTCGGCCGGCAGATCCTCAGCCGACGGCGGCGGTGGACCCTCGCCGGTGGCCGCATTGGCCTTGGTGGCCGCCCGGGTGAACTCGATCGACAGACCGCGGATGTGCTCGAGCAGCACCGCGACACTCATCTCCGGGTTCGGCGTCGGTCCGTCGAGCTGATCATCGGCAACACCGATGACCAGGGCCGTGACCTGCCGGGCCGGGGGATCGAGATCAAGCATGTCGTTGGTGATCCTAGCCAGTTCATGCTTTCCGCGGTGTGACGGCACTCCGGCGCCTCGGCGGCGTGCACTAGCGTGGCTCCGATATCGCCGTCGGACCAGCAGATCTCGGGACAGGAGTCAGGTGAGCGACAAAGCCCGCGACGCGGAGTCGGAGACGAGTGGACCACACGAGCCGAGCGAGATCACCTACGACGAACAGTTCTATCCTGCCCGTCCGAAGCGGCTGCGTCCCCGTGCCCGGCTGCGTTGGTTTCCTCGCCGTCCGAAGGAACGGTCCGGCCGGCCCACCGGTGACAACGAGGCCTACGTGGCCTGGCTGACCGACCAGTCGATGCTGGCCGACGCCACCGAGTTCGCCAAGCAGTTCTCCGGTCAGGGCAGCATGTGGCAGAACCCGTTCGCCGACCCCGATCCGCGGGCGGCGATCGAGAAGGCCTCGGTCTGGTTCACCGCGTACCCCATCTCCATGATCACCAAGCCCGGCAGCTCGTTCCTCGGCACGCTCGGCGACCCCGACCTCTGGGAGGCCTTCGCCGACATCGGCATCGACGGCGTACACACCGGTCCGGTCAAGAAGGCCGGCGGCTTGGAGGGCTGGGACGAGACCCCCAGCGTGGACGGCCACTTCGACCGGATCAGCACCCACATCGACGAGGCGTTCGGCACCGAGGACGAGTTCCGCAGCATGTGCGAGGTCGCCGCCGAGCACGGCGGGACGATCATCGACGACATCGTGCCAGGCCACACGGGCAAGGGCGCGGACTTCCGGCTGGCCGAGATGAAGGTGGGGGACTATCCCGGGATCTACCACATGGTAGAGATTCCGGAGCACGACTGGCACCTGCTGCCCAAGGTGTCGCGGGGGAAGGATCGATCAATCTCGACTACGAGGCCGAAGATCAACTGGAGAAGGCCGGCTACATCATCGGGCGGCTGCAGCGAGTGATCTTCCACGACCCGGGGATCAAGGACACCAACTGGAGCGCGACCGGCGTGGTGCTCGGGCCGGACGGGGTCGAGCGCCGGTGGGTCTACCTGCACTACTTCAAGGAGGGCCAGCCCTCGATCAACTGGCTGGATCCCACGTTCGCCGGGATGCGCCTGGTCATCGGTGACGCGCTGCATTCGATCGGTGATCTGGGCAGCGGGGCGCTGCGACTCGACGCCAACGGCTTCCTTGGCGTGGAGAAGAGCACCGAGGGCGAAGCCGCCTGGTCCGAGGGTCACCCGCTGTCGGAGGCGGCCAATCAGCTGATCGCCAGCATGGTGCGGAAGGTCGGTGGCTTCACGTTCCAGGAGCTCAACCTCACCATCGACGACATCCGCAACGGGTCCGAGCGGGGTGCGGACCTCTCGTACGACTTCGTGAACCGCCCCGCCTACCAGCACGCGATGGCGACCGGCGACACCGAGTTCCTGCGGCTCACCCTCAAGCTCTCCCGGGCCGCCGGCGTCGAGCCCGTGTCCTTGGTGCACGCGCTGCAGAACCACGACGAGATGACGTACGAGCTGGTGCATTTCGCCGCCGGGCACAAGGACGACGTCTTCGGCTTCCGGGGCGAGCAGGTGCGGGGTGCCCAGCTCGCCGTGACCATCCGCCAGGATCTGATCGACAACCTGACCGGCGACAACGGGCCGTACAACGCCACCTTCACCACGAACGGGATCGCGTCCACCACCGCGACGATCATCGCGGCGTCCCTCGGCTATACCGACCTGTCCCGGCTCAGCGAGGACGACGTCGAGCAGATCAAGCAGGCGCATCTGTTGCTGGCGATGTTCAACGCCTGGCAGCCGGGTGTGTTCGCCCTGTCGGGTTGGGACCTGTGCGGGATGTTGACCCTGGAGCGCAAGCAGGTCGGCTGGGCGCTGTCGTCGGGGGATACCCGCTGGATCCACCGGTCGGCTTACGACCTGATGGACTACCGGCCCGAGGCGAGCGAGTCGCTGTCGAAGATGCCGCGCGGCGTCAGTCTGTACGGAAGTCTGCCCGCCCAGCTCGAGGACCGGAATTCGTTCGCCTCCCGGTTGTCCCAGATCCTGACGATCCGACGTCGGCACGGGATCGCCACCGGGGAACAGCTCGACGTGCCGCAGGTGTCGAACAAGGCGATGCTCGTGCTGGTGCACCAGCTGGATCGCATCCTGCAGGTGACCGTGCTGAACTTCTCACCGGAGCCCATCTCGGGCAGCATCCGGTCCAAGCATCTGCCCAAGGGCGACGTGGTCACCGACATGATGACCGGCATCGAGATCGGCGAGGTGGACGATCTCCACAACTTCGCCGTGACGCTCGACGGGCTGGAAGGACTGTGCCTGCTGGTGGCGCCGCGAGACTGAGCGGGCCGCACAGGTGATGTGTCGGTCGCTTCGGACAAGATGGCCGCATGGAGCTCGATCGCCGCGAGGTCATGGAGCATCGCATCGCGGCCCAGCAGTTGGACCGTGCGACCGCGCCGCGATCGTTGACCGATGCGGCCGTCATGGATCTCGGTGTGCAGGACACGGGCCGGGACGGCGCGAGCTGGGCGCTGGTCAATCGCGGCGTACCGCTCGAGGCGCCCGGCCGATCTGGAGACCTCTGATCACGTGGGGCTGGTCTGGACTCTGCGCGCCTCCCCGCACTACTACCGCCGGGAAGACCTGTTCGAGGTCATGGTCGCCACGTCTCCGCTGTCCGAGGCCGACGCGGTCAAGCGGGTGGTCGGCGCGGGCAAGCCTTTGCAGGCCGCCGGGATCACCACCCTGGGCGGCCTCGGCGAGGTGGCCGGTCACCTGCGGAGGATCGTCAGCCGGCCGTTGGCCAAGGGCGAGGTGTCGACCCGGCTGACGCAGGCCCTGGCCGAGCCCTATCTGCGTGACTGCCGACCGTGCCAGGCCGTCCACGCCTGGGAGGTGCCGTTCCGGATCGGTGCGCTGTACGGCGGTCTGGAGCTGGAGCCCGGCACCTCGCCGCCGGTGTTGCGGCGGATCCCGGACTGGCCGCGCCGCCAAGCCGGACCGGCCGATGATCCCTTGCGGGCGCCGCCTCGCCTGCAGCCCATCCGGCGCTACCTGGAGCTCCAGGGTCCGACCACCCCGCAGCATGTCGCCGCCTTCCTCGACGCGCCGGTCACCGCGATCAAGAAAGCGTGGCCTTCCGATGCCCGCGAAGTACGGCTGGCCGGAGAGGTGCGGTGGTGGATCGGTGAAGCTCAGAGCTCGGCCGACTCCGATCTGGTGCGGCTGCTCGGCCCGTACGACCTGCTGCTGCAGGCACGGGATCGCGACGTGCTGGTGCCCGAGAGCAAGCGGCACAAGGCCTTGTGGCCGGTGATCGGGCGGCCGGGCGCGGTCCTGGTCGGCACCGACATCGCTGGCATCTGGCGTCCACGAGCCAGTGGGCGATCGTTGAAGGTCCTGGTCGAACCGTGGACCAAGATCAGCCCACGCGTTCGGGCGAAGATCGAGGAGCAGGCGGAACGGCTCGCCGCCCACCGAGGTGTGGAGCTCATCAGCCTCGACATCGCTCCCTGACTCGCTCGGCGACGACCTGGAGAGGGCGCTACTTCTCCCACACGACCTCGTCGGCCGACTTGTCGGGACGGAGACCCTTCCAGACCGGGTGGCGCAGGCGGCCAGGGCCGGTCAGCTCGCCGTAGGTGACCTCCCCGACCAGGCTCGGCGTCACCCACTGGGCGTCACGTGCGTCCTCGCGGGGCACATCGACCAGGGGGCTGGTCTTTCGGGCCAGCGGCCTGAGCAGTCGCTCGATCTCGTCCAGCTGCCGGTCGTTGAATCCCGACCCGACGCGGCCGACGTAGTGCAGGCCGTCGTCGCCGGGAATGCCCATCAGCAGCGAACCGACGCCACCGTCTCGCCGTCCCTGGCCGGGCCGCCATCCGGCGATCACCACTTCTTGCGCCTTGTGCAGTTTGATCTTGAGCCACGTCCGGGAGCGCTGGCCGGGCTGGTAGATCGACGTCCGCTTTTTGGCCACGACTCCCTCGAGCTGCAGCGCCGTGCTGGTGTCCACGGCCGCCTGCAGGTCACCGTCGAAGATGGGCGGCACCTGTACGCGGTCGCCCGGCCGGCTCGGTGCCAGGCTCTCGAGGATGCGGCGGCGTTCCTCGTACGGTTGCTTGATCAGGGAACGCCCGTCGAGGTGGAGGATGTCGAAGAGCATCAGTTGGGCCGGATAGCTGGCGGCGACCCGCTTGATGTCGGCTGGGCGGGTGAGGTTGATCCGGTTCTGCAGCAGCCCGAAGCGCGGCCGACCGACTTCGTCGTTGACCACCACCTCGCCGTCCAGGACCGCGGTCTCGACGTCGAGCTCGGCTAGTGGCTCGGCCACGTCGAAGTAGGCGGCCGTGTCGTCGCGACCTCGCCGGCTCAGCAGCTTCACGCGCCCGCCCGCGAGATAGGCAACGGTGCGCACGCCGTCCCACTTCATCTCGAACGCCCAGGTGTCCTCGTCGGTGACCTCTTTCTGCGACGACAACGTGGCCAGCATCGGGGCGATCTCCTCCGGAAACTCCCTCACCACCTCGCCCGGCACCCTTTCATCGCTAGGCGCACCCTCACGTGAGGGCGCGCCTGGCGACGTAAGGGTGCCGCCAGGCGTGGTGGGGGACGGGAGAGCGCGATTCTCGGGGTCGGTCTCCATCAGGTGCATCAGCCAGTTGCGCTCGGGGCGGTCGGACCCGCCGCCGGTATGGATCACGGCGAACTTCCGGGGTTCGCCGCCGAGCCCGCCGTCGGGGCGGCCGAAGAGAGTGACGATCACCTCCTTGCCCTCCCGCCACTTGTGCAGCTTGTAGGTGCCGGCGTCCCAGATCGTGACCGTGCCACCGCCGTACTCGCCCCGCGGGATGCCGCCCTCGAAGGTGGCGTACTCCAGCGGATGATCTTCGGTCTGGACCGCCAGGTTGTTCTTCTTCGGATCGGTCGGCGGCCCCTTCGGCACCGCCCAGCTGACCAGCACGCCGTCGCGCTCCAACCGGAAGTCGTAGTGGAGCGCGCGCGCGTGGTGCTCCTGGATGACGAAGGTGAACCCCTCCTCTTCGGCACCCGGCGGCTCGTCGGGCACCGGCTCCGGCGTCTTGCTCGCGTCGCGCATGCTGCGGTAGGTGGCGAGCCGGTCGGAGCGCCGGACCGGAGTGGCGCCCGGGATGCCCATCGCCGCCATCGGGTCACCGAGGTCAGCGATCCGCTGGAGCATCTCGTGGTACTCCAGATTCCGCAGATCGGGGTCGTCCAGCTCGTCCCAGGTGCGCGGCGCGGCGACGGTGGGGCGCGTCCGGCCCCGCATCGAATACGGCGACACCGTGGTCTTGTTGCCGTTGTTCTGACTCCAGTCGATGAAGACCTTGCCGGCGCGCAGCGCCTTCTTCATGACGGCCGTCACGGTGTCGCGGTGGTCGGCCTCCAGCGCGCGGGCCAGTTCCCGGGCGACCGCGCTGGCCTCGTCGTAGGACTGGGTTCCGTCCAGCGGCGCGTACAGGTGGATGCCCTTGCTGCCGCTGGTCACCGGGACCGGTTCGTGGCCGATGTCGGCCAGGATGTCGCGAGCCCAGCGGGCGACCTCGGCGCAGTCGGCCAGGCTCACACCCTCGCCGGGATCGAGGTCCAGCACGAGGCGGTCCGGATGCTTGGGCTGGCCGTTCCGGCCGAACCGCCACTGAGGGACGTGCAGCTCCAGCGCGGCCAGCTGCGCGAGCCAGGTGAGGGTCGGGAGATCGTCGACGACCGGGTAGAGGTTGTCATGATCACGATGTTTGATCTTGCGCCGCGTGACCCAGTCCGGGGTGCCCGAGTCCAGGTCCTTGGTGAAGAACACGAGGGGCTTGTGCTGGTCGTCGCCGACTCCGTTGGGCCAGCGCTTCCGGGTAGCGGGGCGCTCGAAGAGGTGGGGGAGCATCACCTCCGCGACCGCGGCGTAGTAGCCGATCACGTCGGCCTTGGTCGTCTCCGTCTCGGGATAGAGCACCTTGCCGAGGTTGGTGAGCTTGATCGACTTGCCTTCGATCGTCACCGTCTGGTTGCTCGCGTCCGGCATAGGGCCATCATGCTGCCCGCGTGCGGTGAGCGGCGAGGGTGTTTTACTGCGACATGCGAGCGATCTGGAAGGGTGCAATCTCGTTCGGGCTGGTCAATGTGCCGGTCAAGCTGTACGCGGCGACCGAGGACCACGACGTCGGACTGCATCAGGTGCATGACAAGGACGGCGGCCGGATCCGCTACCAGCGACGGTGCGAGAAGTGCGGCAAAGTCGTCGAGTACGCACACATCGACAAGGCCTTCGACGACGGGTCTACCACCGTCGTGCTCACCGAGGAGGACCTGAAGTCCCTCCCGGAGGAGCGCAGCCGCGAGATCGAGGTGGTGGAGTTCGTTCCCTCGGAGCAGATCGATCCGATCATGTTCGACCGGAGCTACTTCCTGGAGCCGGACAAGACGGCCGTCAAGGCGTACGCGTTGCTGCGGCGCACCCTCGAGGAGACCGAGCGTACGGCGATCGTGCAGTTCTCGCTCCGGCAAAAGACGCGCTTGGGCGCCCTGCGACCCCGGGACAAGGTGTTGATGCTGCAGTCGCTGCTGTGGGACGACGAGGTTCGGGAGGCCGACTTCTCCAGTCTTGATCAAGACGTCCGGGTGTCGGCTAACGAGCTGAAGATGGCGTCGTCGCTGGTGGACAACCTGTCGACCGACTTTGCCCCGGACAAGTTCTCCGACGAGTACCAAGCCCAGCTCCGGGAACTCATCGCCGCCAAGCTGGAGCAGGGCGATGCCCTCGACACGGCCGCCACCTTCGGGGAGGAGGACGACGGCGGATCCGACGACGGCAAGGTCGTCGATCTGATGGAGGCTCTCCGACGCAGCGTCGAGGAAAACCGCGCCAAGCGCACCAGTGGGACCAAGAAGCCCTCAGCAAAGAAGACCCCGGCGAAGAAGACGGCCGCCAAGAAGACCGCAACGAAGGCACCAAAGTCGCCGCCAAGAAGAAGTCCGCCTAGCCCCGCATCTGCATGGTTTTGGTGCATCCGCACGGTGCACACACCATGCAGATGCACGTAAACCATGCAGATCGCCGGTGAGCCGGCCTCAGCCCCTCCGTCCGCGCTCGAAGGCGGCGTGTAAACGGCGAATCAGGGCGGTCGGGTGCAGCAGGTCAGTCCAGATCCAGCGCACAACCTGCCAGCCCAACGCGCGCAGCCGATCTTCGCGTTCCTTCTCCGCGAAGAGAACGTCAGCCGGCGTCTTTCCCTCCGGTACGAGTTCGCCGTACTTGCTCTTGCCGTCGAACTCGCCGATCGTCCGGAATTCCGGCCACGCGAAGTCCACCCAAGCGGTGAACGCTCCGTCGACGATCTCGAACTGCGGCTCGGGTTTCGGAATTCCACGATCTCGAAACACGACGCGGCTGGCCGATTCGCCGACGCTCTCGCTGCGCCGGTCGAGCATGCTCGATCGTTCGCCGGGCCGTACCGATCCCGGTACGCGGCGCCCGGCGCGCTCCAGCGTCTCCGCGACCTCGGCCGGAGTCAGGCCCCTTCGCAGAGCGGCGTCACCGATCGGCACGGCCTGGAAGGGCGGGAGGGTGCAGGCGAGGTCCACCACGGTGCGGGCCGGCGTTGTCACCCTCATCCCGGCCAACTCTGTGATGTCTTCCTCCGGCAGGGTTCCGCCGTAGACACGCACATACCGGCGAGTCGCGCCACCGCCGGCCCGATCGCGGGTGAGCGAGACCCTCTTCAGACCGTCGGAGAAGAGCGGCAGGCCGTGCACCGCGGCTGCGGACATGTGGCTGACGACGGCGTCCGGCGACGTTTGGCGAACCGTCGCCTCGACGAGCCGCTGATGGATCGAGCGCAGATCGTCCGGCTGTCCAGGAGACGTCCAGGCACCACGTCGGACCCGCTCCAGATCACCTGACCGTCCGCGTCGCCGCATCTCTGAGTAGCTGAAGCCTTGCTCGACGTACTCACGGCTGAGTTTGATGTCGGTCATGGTTTCGACCCGACCACGGCCGGCCGACGACGCGTAAGGCGTCAGGGCCGAATCTGTGGATAAGACGACCGCCGGTTCTGCATCGCCTTCGCGCGTCTGCATGGCTTTCGTGCGTCTGTATGGTGCACACCCCATGCAGATGCACGGAAACCGTGCAGACCGAGAGGGAGCCTAGGGACAGAACGTCAGCCGGGGAAGATCAGCGGCAGCACGTAGAGCATCGTGAGCGACCAGGTGAGGTGGGTCAGAATCGGGGCAAGCACCCCTCCGGAGGCCTGGCGCTGAAAACCGGTGACGGCGCCCAGCACGGCGGCGGCAAAGACCAGCACCGGGTTGCCACCGGCCACGGTAGCGAGGGCGTACAGGATCGTGGAGATGAGCACGGGGTGCCGGATCCCGATGGCGGCGAAGAGGGCGCCGCGGAAGAAGAGCTCTTCGGCGAAGCCGTTGACGACCAAGATCACGGTGACCAGGGCCAGATTCCCGAAGCGGGCGTAGCCGAGCACGTCCTCGGTCAGGCTGGCCAGCGGGGGAATGTAGCGGATGACGAAAGCGCCGGCGATGAAGATCGCGGCCAGCAACGCACCGACCAGAATCGGGGTGACGATCGGGCGACGCAGCGTGTCGCGGAACGTGATGTGACCAAGGTGCAGCGGGCCGGAGGCCAGACTCCCGATGACCCAGACCGCGGCCAACCCGAAGGTCAAGGGGTAGAACAGCGGATCGCCTTGCCGGGTGGAGAACGAGAGACCCAACAGGGTGGCGCCCAGCACCAGCGTGACGGCGACGACGATCCGTCGCCGGAGGAACTGCGCGTCGCTCTGCCGGTGATCACGCTCGACCTTGTCGATGAACACCGGGCGGACGACGCCGACCGCTTTGCCCGCCCAGCGACCGCCGCCCCGGGATCGGTGCGGGCTCGTGGTCGGATCTCTGCCCGGTCCCGGCTGGCTCACCGCTGCGACCTCTCCTGCTGGGTCTGCTGGGTCCGCTCGGCCCGCTCCCGCTGCCGATCGGCAAAAGCCAGTTCGACGGCCTCGTCGTAGGTCATCGGCTCACCCGGCACGATTTCCTTGATCGACCAGTCGGTGACGATCACCTCGTTGTTCATGGAGTCGACCAGGTTGCGGGCCGTGGCGGTGTCGACGTCGGTCACCAGTGCCAGCCAGTGGGACGACAGCCGCGGCGTGAGGAGCGGAACGATCAAGATCGGCAACGGCCGGCCGTAGTGCTCGCGCGCCACGCGCTGCATCATGTCGGCGTACGTCAGCACGTCCGGCCCACCGACCTCGAAGACCCGCCCTTTCGCCTCCGCCGGCTCCAGAACCCCCACCAGATAACGGATGACGTCCGGCAGGGCGATCGGCTGCGTCTTCGTCGCCACCCAGCGCGGGCCGACCATGGCCGGCAGGTGCGACACCAGTTGCCGCGTGATCTCCCAGGAGATGCCGCCGTGGCCGATGACGATCGCCGCGCGCAGGACGGTGACCGGCACGCCGTCGGCGCCCAGCAAGCTCTCGACCTCCCGGCGGGACCGCAGGTGTGGCGAGAGGTCTTGATCATCGCTCCCGAGTCCGCCGAGGTAGACGATGCGCTCGATCCCGTTCTCGGCCGCGGCGGCACTGAAGGCGCGGGCCGCCTCGGCGTCCTTGGCCACGAAGTCGTCGTCGTCGAGGGAATGCACCAGGTAATAGGCGACCTGGACGCCGTCGAGCGCGCGCAGCAGGCTGTCGGCGTCCGAGACGTCGCCCTGAATCGGGGTGCCGTCGCCGGTGTAGTCGTCGGGATTGCGGGTCATCGCCCGTACGTCGTGGCCGGCCTCGACGAGGGCCGTGCAGAGGTGTGAGCCGATGAAGCCGGAAGCACCAGTCACCAACACGCGACTCATGAACGTCTCCCTGGGGGTCGGGACGTGAACTTTACCCGGCGCCCCCGAGCGTGATCTCTGCAGCCGCACGGGTCAGGTCGGCAAGATCCGATGAGTGTTCGGCTAGCCGGCGCTGGCTGGATGCACCGACGCCGCGTTCCTGTATCCGGGCGAGTCCCGCGACGACCAACTCTTCGTCGCCGCACTCCCGCAGCACGGGCCGTACATGATCAAGAAGTGCCTGCACGACCTCGGCCGCAGGTCGAGGACGGGAGCGGTACGGGTCGAGCAGGTCGCCGTCCAGGGCCGAGCGACCCGCCCGCCACGTCGCCAGCCGGATCAGTTCGACCGGTACCGCAGGTGGGTCGCGGCCGTCCAACGCCTCGCGAGCCGCGGTCTCCACCAGAGCCCGGGCCAGCCCGGCGACCACCACGGAGTCTTCGGCGTGCAGGCAGACGTCGGCGACCCGGATCTCCACCGTCGGATACTTGTACGACAGCCGGGCGTCGAAGTAGATCATGGCGTGATCGAGCAGCACCTCGGAGGCGACCAGCGCCTCCGCGCGTTCGTGGTAGGCCGCGGCCGAGCCGAAGATCTCCGTAGCCCCGGCGGTCGGGAACCGCGTCCACGCCTGCGAGCGGAAGCTCGCGTAGCCGGTGTCCCGCCCCTGCCAAAAGGGCGAATTGGCCGAGATGGCGAGCAGCACCGGAAGCCAGATCCGGATCCGGTCCAACACGGCGACGCCCTCCTCGTCGTCGGCCACTCCGACGTGGACGTGGCAGCCGCAGGTGAGCTGTTCGGTGGTGGTCAGACCGAAGCGCTCGTTCATCGCGCGATAGCGGGGGGAAGGAGTGAGTTCGGGCATCACCGGGAGCGGGGAGGTGGCGAGCGCGGCCACCCGTGCACCCAAGGATCGGGCCCGCTCGTCGGCGGCCCGCCGCCAGGCCAGGACGTTGGTCGCCAGCTCGGCCAGTTCGTCGGTCGGCGCCGTCTCCACCTCGACCTGTTGCTGTTGGAGCTCGGCCTCGATCGCTCCCGGCACCCTCGCCGAGCCCTCCCGCACGCTGCGCGAAAGCACCGCCCCGGCGACCGCGGTTGGCGCTCCGCTGACGGCGTCGATGAGGAGGAGCTCCTCCTCCACTCCGACCGTACGCACGCGCCCAGTCTGGGCCTGGCTCCTCGATACGGCGGTCAGGGGGTCACATCGACGCCGACGTCCTCCGCCGCTCGGCGGGCGGAGTGCTCGGCGGCCGCCACCTCGTCGAGCCGTTTCCGTGCCGTACGAGCGGTCCGCCGGGCCTCGTCCTCGGCCTTTTCCGCGGCCTCCAGCTGTTGCCGCAATTCATCGACGTGGTCGGCCAGCGCATCGGCCTCGGAGGTGGTCCGCTCGGCCTCCTCCTCCGCCTCGGCCAGTTGGTCGCGCGCCAGTGCCCACGCCTCCTGCGCCTCGCGTGCCGCCTGTTCGGCCGCCTCGTCGTGACCGACGTCGAGGTCGGCAGCCTCTTTCGGTGCTGCCTTTGCCTTCGGGGCGGGCGGCGCCGGGGCGGTCAGCTCGAACGGTCCGAAGCCTCCGTAACTCACGGCCTGACTCAACGTCCCGCGTTGCACGAGCTCGGCCTGCTCAGGATCGGCCAACGCCGCCTGAAGTGTCTGGCTCACCTCCTGCCGAACGGCTTCGGTCGCCACGTAGTCCGCCTTGGCCCCCAGGTCGGCGGACTGCCGGCTCAAGGCGTCGACCGCTCGGTGCCGGGCCGTCGACAACCGCCGGAGCTCGGCGCCGTCCAAATTCTGCTGCGCGTCGCGCAGCGCCTTACCGATCTCCAGCAGCTCGATCAACGCGTCCGGTGCCTTGCGCGCCAGGATGTTCACCAGCCACGCCGAACGAGTCGGTTTGCGCAGTTGCCCGATCTGCTTGGCCAACTCCTTGTCGCCGTCGGCCTTGGCGGCCGCGATCCGCGCCCCACGCAGCGTCATGAAGTCGTCCGGCGTCGCGGCGTAGAGCTCGTCTGCTACCTCCGAGAGCTCCACAGCTCAACCGGTGAACGTGAGTTCGCCGTTGTCGATCAGCCGGACGCCACCGACCTGTGCGGCGATGATCATGCTCGCCGGACCACCGGGTTCGGGTTCGGCCAGCGTGAAAGGATTCACGAGAGCCAGGTAGTCGAGGTCGAGTCCGGAATCGGCGGCCGCAGCCAACACCTTGCCGGCCGCCGCCAGGGCGGACTCCGGCAGAGACTCGGCCGCGGCGGCCAGCAGTGCCGACGAGAGAGCGAGCGCGGCCGGTCGATCGGCGGCGGTCAGGAAGCGGTTCCGGCTCGAGAGCGCGAGGCCGTCGGGTTCCCGGATGATCGGCGCGCCGACGATATCTACGTCGAGGTTGAGGTCGGCCACCATACGGCGGACACAAGCCAGCTGCTGAAGGTCCTTCTGGCCGAAGATGGCGACGTCCGGATCGACGATGTTCAGAAGCTTCAGCACCACGGTGAGGACCCCGTCGAAGTGTCCGGGTCGTGCCGCACCCTCGAAGACGGTGCCGAGCGGACCGGCTGCGACGCTCACCTGCCGACCGGCGGGGTAGAGATCGGCTACGGAGGGGGCCAGGACCAGATCGACGCCCCGGCGGCGGCAGACCGCCAGATCATCCTCCAGCGGCCGCGGATAGCGCGCGTAGTCCTCGCCGGGACCGAACTGCAGCGGGTTTACGAAGATGCTCACCACGACGACATCGCAGACGCTCCGGGCGAGCTTGACGAGCGATTCGTGGCCGGCGTGCAGTGCCCCCATGGTCGCGACGAAGCCAACTCGAGCGTGCGGTGCGGAGACCGTCGCCTGCTGACGGTCTTCCTCGAACTCCGCGATCGTGCTCGCAACCAGCACGCTAGCCCCGGTCCAGTGGTTTGAGGTCGGGCTTCATCTCGAAGGTGTGTTCCTCGCCCGGGAAGCTCCCGTCGACGACCTCGGCGACGAAGGTCGACGTCGCCGCCCGGATGACGTCGGCCAGCCCGGCGTACTGCTTGACGAAGCGGGGCAGCTTTCCTTCCCGCAGCCCCAGCATGTCCTGCCAGACCAGCACCTGGGCGTCGCACTCCGGCCCGGCGCCGATCCCGATCGTCGGGATCTCCAGCTCGGCGGTGATCTGTTTGGCCACGACCCCGGGAACCATCTCCAACACCACCGCGAAGGCACCGGCTTCCGCGACGGCGTGGGCGTCGGCCACCACGTGCTCGGCGGTGCGTCCGTGGCCCTGCACCCGGTAGCCACCCAGCTTGTGCTCGCTCTGCGGCGTGAATCCGATATGGCCCATCACGGGGATGCCAGCCTCGGTGATCTTGGCGATCTGCGCGGCCGAACGCGCCCCGCCCTCCAGCTTCACCGCGTGGCACGCGGTCTCCTTCATGTACCGGACGGCGGTTCCCAGGGCCTGGGCCGGACTCTGCTCGTACGACCCGAAGGGCAGATCGCCGACGACCAGCGCCCGGCGGGTCGATCGGACCACCGCTGCGACCAGCGGCAGCATCTCCTCGACCGTGACCGGGAGCGTGCTCGGGTACCCGTAGACGTTGTTGGCGGCCGAGTCGCCGACCAGGAGCACCGAGACGCCGGCGGACTCGAAGAGGGACGCGGTGTACTGGTCGTAGCTGGTCAGCATGGCCCAACGGTCGCCACGGGACTTCGCGGCCATGAGATCGGTGATCCGGATCCGCCGTTCGGGTGGGGAAACGTCAGTCATCGCCGTTCGCGAGGCACACAGCACCTCCTCTGCCGCCGAACTCTGCCACCAGTTTGGGAATGGTTGCCCACGTTGTGCCGACCCAATTTAGCGCAGGGGAACGGGGCTCCCCGGCCGATCACGGCGCGGGCGTACGCGTCGTCGTGATGTGCTCAATGATGGCCGTGGTGGACACCGACGGCGTCCGGGGCAGGTAGACGACCTTGACCAGGTCGCTCAGGAAGTCGAACTTGCCGGCCCAGTCATCCCCCATCACCAAGATGTCGGCGGCATAGCGCTCAACGTAGGAACGCTTCAACTCCAGACTTTCCTCGACGAAGACCTGGTCGACGACTTGCAAGTTGGCGACGATCTCGAGCCGCTCCTCTTCACTGAAGACCGGGTTCCGGCCCTTCTTGGAGAAGTTGAGCGCGTCGGATGAGACCCCGACGACGAGTCGATCACCGAGTTCGGCGGCCCGGTTGAGGACGCGGACGTGGCCGACGTGCAGCACGTCGAACGTGCCGAAGGTGATCACGGTCACATCCGGCTGAGTGTCCACCAGGGTCTCTCCTTCGTCGGTCCACGGACATTCTCGCGCGCGGAGGCGACAAAGCAGAGACAGTCTCGGCGGATGGCGCGTCGCGCAAACTCACCGGGTGCAGAAACTGGCGACCCACCTGCCCGGCGGGGACAGGTGGGCCACGTGTTATTCGGCTCGCAGCGCGTCTGCGCGAAAGCGTCAGATCCAAGCGGTCAGATCCGAGCGGTCAGATCCGAGCGGTCAGAGAGCCGAGTGAATTTGATGGGGCCTCAGCGTCGGAGGTCTTCGCCGGCCTGCCGGACATCTTCGGCGGCCTGCTTGGTCTTGCCGGAGGCCTGGTCGGCGACTCCCTCGGCCTGCAGGTTCCGGTTGTCGGTGGCGTCACCGATCTTCTCTTTGGCTGCGCCCATTGCCTCTTCGGCCTTGGCGCCGACCTTGTTCGTTTCGCTCATCGTCGAGCTCCTTCCGGTTGGCACCCCTCGGGCCGAGGGGCGCTGGGTCACCGCGCAGATTGGCCGACTTTCCTTCCGATCCTTAAGAATCAGACCTCCACCAAGGTGCCTAGTTCCTCTATGATCTTCGGAAGTGCGACTCAGACCTTTACGGTGTAAGCTCACCCTAGACGCGAGAGTTTACATTGTAAATACTCTCCGCCGCCCGAGAAGCGAACCGTGACGACAGCGGTTGCGATCTACAGGGGTGAGCCTTGATGACATCCGGCGATCTCGACGGGTCCGGACCCGACCTCGCCGTGAGCGAATCCAAGGCGGACGGTCGGGCGCCGACCCGGCAGCCACTGGACCAGCGGCGCATCCTGAACGAAGCGGTGTCCTTCATCGACCAGCGGGGCCTCCAGCAACTGACGATGCGCCGCCTGGGCGCCCATCTCGGCGTGGAGGCCATGGCGCTCTACCGCTACGTGCCGGGTCGGGAGCAACTTCTCGACGGAGTCGTCGAGGTCGTGATGGACGAGCTGTATCACGACACGATGGACATGCTGCCGCCGCAGAACTGGCCGGAGTACCTGCAGCAGATCGCGCACGGCGTGCGGCGCCTGGCCCTGGCGCATCCGCGGATTTTTCCCCTGGTGGCCACTCGCCCGCCGGCCGCCCCGTGGCTGCGCCCTCCGTTGCGGAGTCTGCGCTGGGTCCAGGGCTTCCTGGCGGGGCTGAAGAGCTACGGCTTCTCGCCCACCGGCAGCGTGGCCGTGTATCGAGGCTTTGCCACGTTCCTGCTCGGCCACCTCCTCCTGGAGTCCTCGCTTGGGGGGCCGGAGTCGGGTATGCCGGCCTCGGCCGACATTGCCTTCATCGAGACCAACGACATGTCGGCCTATCCGCTGGTCACCGAGTATGCCGACATGCTGCGCGAGGACGCCTTCGTCGACGAGTTCGAAGAAGCACTGGAAGACTTGATCAACCGCATGTCCGCACTCCGCGACTGAGTACGGGCGCCGGAGTCCGCGAGCCGGGCCATCCACCCGGGGCGGACCGGTGTCACGGAGGCGACGGTCCCCGCCCGGGGCTCGCGTTAGGGTGCTGCTCGTGAGGTCGCCGCGCTGCTTCGAGCTTGGCTGAGCTGATGGTCGCCTCGCCGGGGCACTCAGCCCACACTGCAGCCCCAGGCCAAGCGAATTCCGCGCTCCTGCTCCGACGTGTTCCGGCTGTGGGCGGCGGTTGGACTGGGTGTTGTGTTGGCGCTCGCCTTCCAGCTCGGCGTCGCCGCGGTGGAGGCATTGGGCTGGCGCCAGGTTCCGGAAGGCGAGAGGGCCGCCCTCGAGCTCGACTTCGGGGCCCAACTGATCGGCTGGAACGCCTTCGTCGTGGTCTACCTGCTCCTCGGCATCCGCGCCTTCGGGGGCTGTGACCGGGCCGAGCTGGTCCGCCGGATCAAGGGTTCGCCGCTGCCCAAGTCGCGGCTCGCGCGCTATCTGCTGGCCGGTGGCAGCGGTCCCACCTGGGCCGTCGTGATCACCATCGTCGCCCTCAGCACGATCGTGACCGCCGCCCAGGAGCGGGACCGCAGCACCGGGCTTGTCTTCGGGCTCATCGTGGCCACGGTGATCACCTGCTGGGTGACGATCACCTTCAGCTTCGCGCTGCACTACGCGCGGCGGGACATCGAGATCGGCGGGCTGGAGTTCCTCGGCGACGACGAGCCGGTGTTCTCCGACTACGTGTACCTGGCGATCAGCTGCTCCGCGACCTTCGGCACGACCGACACCGACATCATGACCACCGCGATGCGGCGCACCGTCAGCGTGCACGGCGTCATCGCGTTCTTCCTGAACACCGTGGTCATCGCGGTGCTGCTGTCCCTGATCGTGTAGCCCGATCAGCTCACTCGTCTGCCGGCACCGTACGGTCAGGGCGCCGCGGCACGATCTCGGCCTCCAGGGTGAGGAAGTCGCCCTCCACGTCGCCGTCGAGCTGGAAGTTCTCCCGCTCGGCGATCCGGATCGAGACGCCGCGGGCAGGCAGGATCTCGACGGGGTCCTCCTTCTGCCGGCGCCGGGTGATCAAGCGGCCGATCATCTTGACCCAGTCGCGCCAGCGACGGGGGGAGGCCGTCATCAACTCGAATTCGCCGTCGTCGGGCTTGGCTCTGGGCAGCAGGAGCATCCCCGGAGCGATCAATCCGACGTTGCCGAGCAGGATCAGGATGGAGTTGCGGCGGTGGGTGTGGTGGCCGGCACGCTTGATCTTGGCCTTGATCGGCAACCGTCCCAGGGCCTTGCCCGCCGCCAGGAAGTAGGCGGCCGATCCGATCTTGTCCTTGAGCTCAGGATCGGTCTCGTCCATGATCATCGCGTCCAGTCCGGCCCCGGCCATGACGGCGAAATGCTCGGTCCGGCTTCCGTCGATCGTCAGCTTGACCAGGTCGATGGTCCGCTCGGACTTCCCGACCGCCACCTCGAGCGCCTCGCCCTCATCGCTCGGGATGCCCAGATTGAGCGCCAGCAGGTTGGCCGTGCCCTCGGGCACGATGCCGAGGGGGATGCCGGTGTTGGCCAGGCCGTCGGCGACGACGCGTACGGTGCCGTCACCGCCCGCCGCGATGACGAGATCGAACTCCTCCTCCACCGCCTGCCGCACCCGGGAGCGGCCCTTGTCCTCGGCCTCGGTCTCCAACCAGGTGATGTCGTCGTACCCGGTCCGCTGCAGGGCCTGCTCGGCGGCGGACCGGAACGTGTCGCTCACCTTGACCGGATTGAAGATGACGGCGCAGCGGGATCCCCCAGAACTCACCCCTGAATCCTGTCACTTCAGCCGTACGGCGTGCTGGCCCGCCCCAGGTAGAGATAGCTGGCCGGGCGCGGCCCGTCGCCGTACTCGCGTGAGAGGTCGACCATCTCGCAACCCGGCCGCGCTGATCAGCGCGTCGATCTCGCGGTCGAGGTGGCAGCCGCCGGCCAAGACGGGACTGCAGCGGAGTCAGCCGGCGCTGCCAGGTGGCCACCGCCGGGTCGGGCGAGCGTCCGTGCTCGAGGAAGTGCAGGGCCCCGCCCGGTCGCAAGACCCGGCGGATCTCGGCCAGCGCGCGGGCAGGTCCGCGATGCTGCACAGCGTGTACGTCGACAGGGCGGCGTCGGCCGAGGCGTCGGGGAGCTCGAGGCGCTCACCGTCCAGTCCGGCGCGGGTCACCGGCACCGAGCTCGCGCCGCGTCTGGCCTCCGACAGACTCCCAGGCGACGTCGTTCGGCTCCACGGCCAGCACCTGCTCGACCGCGGACGGGTAGTGCGGGATGTTGAGCCCCGACCCGAACCCGATCTCGACCACCGTGCCGGTCAGCCCACGGCAGACCCGCGCCGCGCCGCCGGTTGACCTCCGGCGTGTCCAGCACCCGATTGACCGCCCGCGGCAGGATCCGTTCGCTCCACCAGCCCACGCCCCGACTCTAGGGGGCGCGCGCCGGCCGTACGTTTCCCAGCCCGAGCGGGATGACACGCCGAGCGAGGGCTGATTCCGGGCGTGTCTTGCCGCTCAAGCTGGATAACGTACGAGCCCCTTGACCGGGATGGGCCCTTGCAGGGGCCCTCCGAGCTTGTCGAAGGGCTCAGCGCGCGAGGTGGATGGCCCTTCGACAAAGCTCAGGGCGGCGGCGAGCAGCCTTGCCGGGGCTGGGGCGGCGACCTAAGGTGAGGCCAGGTGGCATGGCATGCACGAGCTCGCGATCACCGAAAGCGTCGTCGACATGGTCCTGGAGCGGACCCCGGGTCGACAGGTCGCCTGCGTCCACCTCAAGGTCGGTCGGCTGTCGGGCGTGGTGCCCGACGCCATGCGTTTCTGTTTCGACCTCGCCACCAGCGGAACGGCGATCGAGGGGGCCACGTTGGACATCGTCGAGATTCCCGGGCGGGCGCACTGCCGGACCTGCGACGCCGAGTTCGAGCTGCCCGATCTGATCTTGCTGTGCCCATGCGGCAGCGCCGACGTCGCCGTGCTCAGCGGCAAGGAACTCGAGATCAGCTCGGTGGATCTGGTGGCCCAGCCGTGTGCCTGACCTGTGGCTGCGGCGATGAGGACAACGTACGGGTGTTGACGCTCGACGACAGCCGACCCTCCCCACGCCCATGCACCATGACCATGATCATCATCACGACCATGATCATGAGCAGCTGACCGAGTCCGAACACGCGGCTCTGCACGCCGCCAGACCACCGAGACGGTGCCCATCGGCGAGGCCATCCTGGCCAAGAACGACCACCTCGCCCAGCACAACCGCGACTGGCTGGCCGAGCGAGGCGATCGCCGCCCTGAATCTGATGAGCTCACCCGGCTCCGGCAAGACCACGCTGCTGGAACGCACGATCACCGACCTCGGCCGGCAGCAGCCGATCTCGGTCATCGAGGGCGACCAGGAGACGACCTTCGACGCCGAGCGGATCCGCCGGGCCGGCGCCCGCGCGGTCCAGGTGAACACGGGCGCCGGTTGTCACCTGGACGCCCCGATGGTGCAGCGCGCGCTCGAGACCCTCGACCCAGGCGCCGGATCGCTGCTGTTCATCGAGAACGTGGGAAACCTGGTGTGCCCAGCCTTGTTCGACGTGGGCGAGCAGGCCAAGGTCGTGATCATCTCGGTCACCGAGGGCAGCGACAAGCCGCTCAAGTACCCGCACATGTTCGGCACCGCCGACCTGATCCTGGTGAACAAGTCGGACCTGCTGCCCTATGTCGACTTCGACGTCGAGGCCTTTTCCGGCGCCGCCCGCAGCCTGAATCCAGGAGTCGAGATTCTCATGCTCTCCGCCAAAACTGGCGACGGACTGTCAGGCCTGGTACGGCTGGCTGGCCCGAGACGCAAAGCCGGCAAAGGTTAGGTAAGCCTCAGTTCTCTTGACCACTGTCGTCTCGAATGTTAGGACGGGGTTGACTGCATAAGCGGGTCCGGAGGCCGGCCCCAGCAGCAGGGTCGCCGGCGATCCACGTCGGGGAAAGTGACAGGCATCGATGCCCACGCCCGCCGCCGTCAAGGCTGAAGAAACACTCATCCACGTTCTGTGGATCAACGCCGGTCTGAGTTGCGACGGCGACTCCGTCGCGCTGACCGCCGCCACCCAACCCAGCATCGAGGAGATCGCCCTCGGCGCCCTCCCGGGCTTGCCCCAAGTGGCGGTGCACTGGCCGTTGATCGACTTCGAGTCCGGTCCCAACGGGGGCGCGGACGACTTCTTGGAGTGGTTCTTCAAGGCCGACCGAGGCGAGCTGGAACCGTTCGTGCTGGTCGTCGAGGGCTCCATTCCCAACGAACAGCTACACGACGAGGGTTACTGGTGCGGGTTCGGCAACAACCCGGCGACCGGGCAGCCGATGACCACCAGCGAGTGGCTGGACCGGCTGGCGCCCAAGGCGACGGCGATCGTCGCGGTCGGCACCTGCGCGACCTACGGCGGCATCCACGCCATGGCCGGCAATCCGACCGGGGCCATGGGTGTGCCGGACTACCTGGGCTGGGAGTGGAAGTCCAAGGCCGGCATCCCGATCGTCTGCGTACCCGGTTGCCCCATCCAGCCGGACAACCTGTCGGAGACCCTGACGTACCTGCTCTACATGGCCACCGACCAGGCGCCGATGATTCCGTTGGACGAAGCCCTCCGACCCAGCTGGCTGTTCGGCCGGACGGTGCACGAGGGCTGTGACCGGGCCGGCTACTACGAGCAGGCCGACTTCGCCACCGAGTACGGCTCGCCCAAGTGCATCGTCAAGCTCGGCTGCTGGGGACCGGTCGTCAAGTGCAACGTGCCCAAGCGCGGCTGGATGAACGGCATGGGCGGCTGCCCGAACGTGGGCGGCATCTGCATCGGCTGCACCATGCCCGGCTTCCCCGACAAGTTCATGCCGTTCATGGACGAACC
This sequence comes from uncultured Actinomycetota bacterium, assembly GCA_963791865.1. Classification (GTDB taxonomy): domain Bacteria; phylum Actinomycetota; class Actinomycetes; order Propionibacteriales; family Propionibacteriaceae; genus Microlunatus. The sequence continues at coordinate 44,352 of CAWBUC010000014.1, read as the reverse complement.
ACCGGGCGGCAAGCTCTCCACCACCGTGGTCCAGGCCTGGGGAGCCACCCTGCGCAAGCTGCGCAGCGTCACCGCGCACACCGTCGACCAGGAGCCGAAGTGGCGCAAGCCCGGCAAAGAGCTGGTCACCGGCGCAAAGCGCACCTGGTAGTCCGTCCACACCGCATACTTCATCGATCGCGCTCCGCGCGGGGCAGCAGAGAGGTTGGCGTGATGACGTCGACGATTCCGCAATCCAGCAGCACCAGCACCAACGGCTCCGATCTGGTGGAGATGGCGTGGGACCCGATCACCCGCATCGTGGGCAGTCTGGGGATCTACACCAAGATCGACTTCAAGCAGAAGGTCGTCGCCGAGTGCCACAGCACCAGCTCGATCTTCCGCGGCTATTCGATCTTCATGAAGGGCAAGGACCCGCGCGACGCGCACTTCATCACCAGCCGAATCTGTGGGATCTGCGGCGACAATCACGCCACCTGCTCCTGTTACGCGCAGAACATGGCGTACGGGGTGAAACCGCCGCATCTGGGCGAGTGGATCGTCAACCTCGGCGAGGCCGCGGAGTACATGTTCGACCACAACATCTACCAGGAGAACCTGCTGGGGGTTGACTACTGCGAGCGGATGGTCGGCGAGACCAACCCGGGCGTGCTCGAGAAGGCGAACAACACCGAGTCACCGCACGCCGGCGACCACGGCTACCGCACCATCGGCGACATCATGCGCTCGCTCAACCCCTTCACCGGTGAGTTCTACCGCGAGGCGTTGCAGATCAGCCGGATGACCCGGGAGATGTTCTGCCTGATGGAGGGACGCCACGTCCACCCGTCGACGCTCTACCCGGGCGGCGTCGGCACGGTCGCGACCATCCAGCTGATGACGGACTACATCACCCGGCTGATGCGCTACGTCGAGTTCATGAAGAAGGTCGTGCCCATGCACGACGACCTCTTCGACTTCTTCTACGAGGCCATGCCCGGGTACGAGCAGGTGGGACTGCGCCGCACGCTGCTGGCCTGCTGGGGCTCCTTCCAGGACCCCGAGCACTGCAACTTCGAGTACAAGGACATGACCAACTGGGGCCGGAAGATGTACGTCACCCCGGGAGTCATCGTGGACGGCAAGCTGGTCACCACCGACCTGGTCGACATCAACCTGGGCATCCGGATCCTGCTCGGCTCCTCCTACTACGAGGACTGGCTCGGCCAGGAGATGTTCGTGACCCACGACCCACTGGGCAACCCGGTGGACGCGCGGCACCCGTGGAACCAGCACACCAACCCCAAGCCGCAGAAGCGGGACTTCGACGAGAAGTACAGCTGGGTGATGTCGCCGCGCTGGTACGACGGGAAGGACTATTTGGCCCTGGACACCGGCGGCGGCCCGATCGCCCGGCTCTGGAGCACCGCCCTGGCCGGACTGGTCGACATCGGCTACGTCAAGTCGACGGGTCACAGCGTGCAGATCAACCTGCCGAAGACGGCCCTGAAGGGTCCCGTCAGCTTCGAGTGGAACATCCCGCAGTGGAGCAACACGATCGAGCGCGGCCGGGCCCGCACCTACTTCCAGGCCTACGTCGCCGCCGCCGCCCTGCACTTCGCCGAAAAGGCCTTGGTGGAGATCCGGGCCGGCCGGACCAAGACCTGGGAGAAGTTCGACGTGCCGGAGTCCGCCATCGGCTGTGGCTTCACCGAGGCGGTCCGGGGGGTGCTCAGCCACCACATGGTGATCCGGGACGGGAAGATCGCCAACTACCATCCGTACCCGCCGACGCCGTGGAACGCGAACCCGCGCGACTCCTACGGCACGCCGGGCCCGTACGAGGACGCCGTACAGGGTCAGCCGATCTTCGAGGAGAACGACCGCGAGCACTTCAAGGGCATCGACATCATGCGTACGGTGCGCAGCTTCGACCCCTGCCTGCCCTGCGGGGTCCACATGTATCTCGGCGGCGGCAAGAAGCTGGAGCGGATGCACAGCCCGACCGAATACATTGACGCCGGGTAATGCCCCCTGAGCCAGCCGACTCGCTCGAGGCAACGGGTGAGCGGATCAACACCCTGCTCGAGGCCAGCGCCGCGGGTGGGGTGGTGGCCCGGGAACGGGCCGAGGAGTTGGTCCGGCTGGTTGCCGACCTCTACGGCGCCGGTCTCGAACGGGTGCTGACCATCCTGTACGAGGGCGGTCGGCTGGACGACGACGTGCTCGCCGCCCTCGCCGGCGACGACCTGGTGTCCAGCCTGCTGCTGGTCCACGGCCTGCATCCCTACGACGTAGGCACCCGGGTCGAGCAGGCCCTGGAGCGGGTCCGACCCTATCTGGGCAGTCACGGCGGGGATGTCGAGTTGCTCGAGGTGACCTCCGACGACGTGGTCCGCCTCCGGCTGCTGGGCAGCTGCGACGGCTGCGCCTCGTCGTCAGTGACCCTGAAGCTGGCCGTGGAGGGCGCCATCGAAGCGGCTGCCCCTGAGGTGGTGCGGATCGACGTGGAGGAGCCGACGGCGACGCCGAGCGCCGGTCCGCTGATCTCGACCGATTCCCTGTGGTCGCGGGTAGGAGCCGGAGAGATCGGCGAAGTCGGCTCCGCCTGGGAAACCGTTCCCGAGCTGGCCGGCCTTGGCGACGGCGCGGTGACCGTCTGCAAGGTCGGGCAGACCACCGCCGTAGGCTGTCGGGTCGGCAGCGATCTCTACGCCTTTGTGGATCGGTGCGGGCAGTGCGGGGCGTCCCTAGGCGGAGCCACCCTGGGGCGACTGCTCGGTGGAGCGACCGGCGACGCCGCGCTGCGCTGCCCCTCCTGCGGCGCCCACTTCTCGGTCCGTCGGGCCGGAGTATGTCTGGAACGCGCCGAGCTGCACCTTGATCCGCTGCCGCTGCTGGTCGACGGGTCGGAGGTCCGGGTCGCCGTACCGGTCTCGGTGGCGGTATGAACGCAACCTTCGGTCGTCGTGGGCCTCCGTTGGCGGCCCTCCGCCGGGTCGTCACGACCCGCCCGACGCCACTCGCTGGTGAGCGTTGCGAGATGTGCGCCGAACCCATCGGGGCCGAGCACCAGCACGTGGTCAACCTGGAGAGCCGCGGGCTCATGTGCACCTGCCGCGGCTGCTACCTGTTGTTCACGGCGGAAGACGCCGAGCTGCGCTACCGGGCCGTGCCGGATCGCTACCTGTCGTTTCCCAGCTTCCGGCTGGACGCCCGCCTGTTCGACGAGCTGGAGATCCCGGTCGGACTGGCGTTCCTGTTCCGCAACTCGGTGCTGGGCCGCGTCGTCGCGTTCTATCCGGGTCCGGCCGGGGCGACCGAGTCGGAGCTGCCGCTCGACGCCTGGACGCGCATCGTCGAGCACAACCTCGAGCTCGACGTCCTGCGGCCCGACGTCGAGGCGCTGCTGATCCGCGGCTTCGATCGCGGCGGCTCCACCGCCGGGACGCTCAGCGAGTTCTCCTGCCATCTGGTGCCGATCGACACCTGCTACGAGCTGGTCGGCCAGTTGCGGCTGCTCTGGCGGGGTTTCGACGGCGGCACCGAGGTCCGGCAGGCCATGGCGGAGTTCTTCGCGCGCCGTGGCCGATCGGGCCCGCCCGGCGCCATCGATCAACGGCGGCGCGCCCATGACCAGCCTGAGCTTCACCGCGCTCGAGATCGTCGCCGAGCCGTACGCCGCCGCCCCGCAACTGACGGCTCGACTGCGCATCGAGGAGTCGACCGGCGCGGTTATCCACGCCATCGCGCTGCGCTGCCAGGTGCGGATCGAGCCGCAGCGCCGCCCGTACAGCTCCTCCGATGAGGCCGAGCTGCTCGGGCTGTTCGGGGACCGCAGCCGCTGGCGCGAGACCCTCCGTCCGTTTCCCTGGATGCAGTGCTCCGCCATGGTGCAGGGCTTCACCGGCAGCACCGAGGTGGATCTGCCCATGCCCTGCACGTACGACTTCGAGGTCACCGGGTCGAAGTACCTGCACGCCGTACGCGACGGCTTCATCCCCCTCATCCTGTTGTTCTCCGGGACGATCTTCACCCGTGGCAGCTCGGGTTTCGGGGTGGAGCAGGTGGGCTGGGACTGTGAGGCGCCTTACCAGCTGCCGGCGTCGGTCTGGCAGCAGGTGATCGAGTTGAACTTCCCCGGCACCGGCTGGCTGCGGCTGGACCGTGACGTGCTGCGCGCCCTCGCGCGCTACCAAGCCGAGCATGGCCTGACCACGTGGGACGCCACCGTTGAATCCCTGCTGGCCGCGGCTCCGCCTGCCCTCGTCGAGAACGGCGCATCGTGAGCCTCGCGGACGCCCGGACCGTGGCCGACGCGGTGCTGTACGAGGGCTATCTGCTCTATCCGTACCGGGCGACGTCGGCGAAGAACCAGCTGCGCTGGCAGTTCGGCGTGCTCGGACCTCCGGGCGCCGCCGAGGACGGACTCGGCGAGGACCCGCGGCTGGCCACCCAGTGCCTACTGCATCCGCCGTCGGCGAGGAGGAGCCCGAGGTCACGGTGCACCTGCGCTTCCTGCAGTTGCAGCGGCGGACCGCCGACGGATGGGACGAAGCCATCGAGCACGAAGTGAGCCTGCCGAATCGCCGGCTGGGCGAACTGTCGATGACGGTGATCGACCCCGTGACGATTGCCGGCTGCACCAGTGGCCCGGTGGTCCGTTGGCCGCTCGCGGCCGAGGTGGGTCTCGGCGTGACGCGGCTCGGGGACTACCTGCGCCTGTCGGTCGAGGTGCAGAACCGCGCACCCGTACGCGCACGGACCAAGGACGAAGCGTTGCGGGTGTCACTGATCGGAGCGCATGTGCTCCTGGAGGCGACCGGCCGGGGGTTCGTCTCGTTGCTCGACCCGCCCAACCCGGCCCAAGCGGCGGTCGCGGAGTGCCGGCAGCACCGGTGCTGGCCCGTACTCGCCGGTCCGCCGGGGACGACCGACGTCGTTCTCGTCTCGCCGATCATCCTCTACGACCACCCCGAGGTGGCCCCGGAAAGCGCCGGCGCGCTGTTCGACTCGACCGAAATCGACGAGATCTTGACCCTGCGGGTGCTGACCATGACCGACGAGGAGAAGGCGCAGGCGAGGGCCACCGACCCGCGGGCCAAGCAGATCATCGACCGCAGCGAGAGCCTGACGCCCGAGGACCTGCAGCGGCTGCACGGAACCCTGCGGAACCCGCACGGCGCGAGTCCACCGCCGTCGGTGTTCGATGTCGACCAGCCGTGGTGGGATCCGGCTGTCGACGAGCAGGTGCAGCCGGAGGTGGACGCGGTCGAAGTCGGTGGGGTCAGCGTGAGCAAGGGCAGTCTGGTTCGGCTGCACCCGAGCCGCCGGGCCGACGCGCAGGACTTCTTCTTCGCCGATCAGGTGGCGCGGGTGACCGCGGTGCTCTCCGACGTCGACGGCGGCGTCCACGTCGCGGTGGTGCTGGCCGACGACCCGGCGGCCGACCTGCACGACTGGTACGGCCGCTACCTCTACTTCGCTCCGGACGAGCTGGAACCCCTGGCCGTCTCAACTCAGGGAAAGGAGAACGTGTCATGAACACGCTGGGCAAGATCACCACCGGATTGCTGATCTCCGCGGCCGTCGGGTTTGCGGTGGTCACCGTGTTGTCGATGCCCGACATTCGCCGGTACTTCAAGATCCGCGCCATGTGAGAACGGAGAGCAGACGATGACCGACACACCCGGAGAGCAGCTGTCCGAGGAACCGCAGAGCGAACGCGGGCCGATGGGGTCGCGTGACACCGGCTCCGATGAGCCCTCGGGCGGCCCCGTCGACCGCCCGGAAGGCAGAGCCGAGGAGCACGACCCGGACGCCGACAGTGCGATCGACTCCCAGACGTCCCAGTCTGGCGGGCCCGATCTGCCGACCGGCGACGGCGGCTGAGGAGAGGAGCAAGCAATGAGTACAGAATCCCAGTCGTCAGCCTTCGGGGGCGGCAACGATCCGGACACCACCGGGGCCACCCTGCCGCCGTACGAGGACCGCCGCGAGAGCGCCGAAGTGGACGGCCCTTCTCAGAGCACCAAGGACGACGCGAAGGTCGCCGGAGCGACCGGACCGGTCGAGGACCCGGAGATGAAGGGCCCAGAGCCGGCCGAGACCGAACGGGGTGCCACCGCCAGCCCGTCCGACGAGCAACCGGCGGGGGAGATGACCCAAACCGAAGAGAGCGACCCTGGCGTCGGACCGGCCCACGTGCCGGGTACTCCGCGCGGGGAGGATCTGAGCGAGAGCTGATGTCCTCCGACGTGCTGGTCGCCGGCATCGGCAACATCTTCTTCGGCGACGACGGGTTCGGGCCGGAGGTCGTGCGGCACCTTTACGCGGACCTGGACCCGCTGCCGGAATCGGTCCGGCTGGTCGACTACGGCATCCGTGGCATGCACCTGGCGTACGACCTGCTGCCCGGCTTCGACGCGCTGGTGTTGATCGACGCCTGGCCCGGACCCGGCGACCCCGGCGAGGTGTCGGTGCTGAAGATCGGCGCGGAGGATATTGGCCGGGGCGACTTCGACGCCCACGGCATGGAACCCGTGGCGGTGCTGGCCACGCTGCCGGCCCTCGGCGGTGAGCTCCCGCCGACGTACCTGGTCGGCTGCCGCCCCGCCGACACGGACGAGGCCATCGGCCTGAGTCCGGCGGTAGCCGCCGCGGTGCCAGAGGCGGCTCGGGAAGTCCGCGCGCTGGTCTCCCGGCTGATCGAGTCCGTGGGCGAGGGAGTCTGATCATGTGTCTCGGCATCCCGGGTCAGGTCGTCGAAATGGTCGAAGGCTACGGCGGGCAGCTTGCCCTGGTCGACGTCTCGGGTGCAGCACGGAAGATCAACATCGGGATGCTGGAGCTGGACGAGCAGGACCTCGCTCCGGGCGACTGGGTGCTCATCCACATGGGCTTCGCAGTAGAGAAGGTCGACGCCGCGGGAGCCGAACAGGCCATGCAGGGCCTGGAACTCATGGGCCGTGGACGTGATGCCGACGATTGATCATGCGTCGCCGGGCCGGGTCAGCGGTCCGGTCCTCTTCGCCCGCTTCGCCTTCCCGCCCAATCAACTCGGCTACTGCGGTCCCGACGACAGCGCCGCCTTCTTCTCCCGTGGAGTGGCCGGTGATGATCATGGTCTGCGGGCCATGGCAGGGGACTTCGACGGGGCCCTGCCTCCCCTGCAGCTGATCGCGGACGCCGGTGGATTCTCCGACCCGCTGGAGCGCGACGTCGTCGAGTCCTACTGGCTGGGTGGCCCGGTGCTGGACCAGGTGTCGCCCGCGGACGTGCGTCCGGCCGTCCGGGACGTTTTCCGCGGCCGGTGTGGGCCGCTGTTCGCCGACCTCTCCGAGGCGCTGGAGGCGGGCGCACTGCCGCATCACAGCTTCACCGTGCTGTGCGTCTACCCGTGGGTCGGCATGCTCGGCGACCCACGTCGGACCCCGCAGGCGATGCGAGTGCTCGACCGGTGCCGGATCCGCTCCGGCGTCGTCCTCGAGGTGGCACACCGACTACGCGGTGGTCTCCTCGTCACAGCTGCAGTGGGACGGGGAGCGGCTCGCCCTCGGCCACGAGGTGACCGAGACGGTCCGGCGTGGCATCGCCGGCGTCGGGCTGTCCTCGGCGGTGACGGCCGGCGACCGGGTAGCTCTGCACTGGGACTGGCTCTGCGACGTGATCAGCGACGAGCAGGACGCCGCCCTGCGGCACTACAGCGATCGGCACGTCGAGATCGCGAACGCCCGGCTGGCCGCCCAGCGGAGCGTGGGAGCGGGCCATGGCTGAGGGAAGGGCCCGGCACCGGCTGCGCGTGCAGGGAGTGGTCCAGGGCGTCGGCTTCCGCCCGTTCGTGTACGCCCTCGCGCGCCGGGTCGGGCTGGCCGGCTCGGTTGCCAACGACAGCGCCGGGGTGATCATCGAGGTCGAAGGGGAGCCGAATGCCCTCCGTGACTTCGCGGCACGGCTCCGGACCGAGTTGCCGCCGTTGGCGCAGATCACCGGAATCAGCGTCGAGGCGCTGCCGGTGCGAGGCGGCACGGAGTTCGTGATTCACGACTCCGCGTCGGGTGCCGGTCGGACCCTGATCTCCCCGGACATCGGCGTCTGTGACGACTGCCTGGCCGAGCTCGCCGATCGGGCCGATCGCCGCTACCGCCACCCGTTCATCAGTTGCACCAACTGCGGTCCGCGCTTCACGATCATCACCGATCTGCCGTACGACCGGCCGTTGACCACCATGGCCGGTCTGCCGCTGTGCGCGTCATGCGCCGCCGAGTACGCCGATCCCGCCGACCGCCGGTTCCACGCCCAAACCGTCGCCTGCCCCGACTGCGGGCCGACGCTCACCCTGCACCAGCCGGGGGTGGGCGATCTCACCGGCGCGGACGCGATCGCCGGGGCCCGCCGGCTGCTGAGCGCCGGCGCGGTCGTGGCCGTCAAGGGGCTTGGCGGCTACCACCTCGCCTGCGACGCGACCGACGAGACCGCGGTCACGACGCTGCGCAAGCGGAAGGACCGCGGCGACAAGCCGTTCGCGATCATGGTCGCAGACCTGGCGGTGGCCGAGGGTCTGGCGGAGATGTCCGACGCGGAGCGGGCCCTGCTCACCGACCGGCGGCGACCGGTGGTGCTGCTGCCAAACGCTCCCTGAGCTTGTCGAAGGGCCGAGCCAGGCACCCTTCGACAAGCTCAGGGCACGAACTGGCTTCCGCCGTCGCTCCGGATTCACCCGACATGCGGGATCATGCTGCCGTACACGCCGGTGCACCGACTGCTGTTCGGACTGCCCGGCGATCCGCCCGGCCCGGTGGCCCTCGTGCTGACCAGCGGCAACCTGGCCGGCGAGCCGATCGTGACCGACGACGCACGACGCCCGGATCCGGCTGGCGGCCGCTCGCCGACGCCTGGCTGAGCCACGACCGTCCGATCCACGTGCCCTGCGACGACTCCGTGCTCCGCATCGTCGCTCATGATCAAAATGACCGGCAGCTGCCGGTGCGTCGCTCCCGCGGGTACGCGCCGCTGCCGGTTTCCCTTCCGATTGTCGGTCCCCCCGACGCTCGCCGTTGGGAGCGACCTGAAGAACACGTTCGCGGTCGGCGCCGGGCGGTACGCCTGGCTGAGCGGACACGTCGGCGACATGGACGACCTGGCCACGCTGCGCGCGTTCGACACCGCCGTTGATCATCTCCAGACCGTGACCGGGGTGGAGCCCGAGCTACTCGTGGCCGACCGCCACCCGGGCTATCGCAGCGGCGCCTGGGCCGCCGAGCACCAGCGACGGCCGCGAGCTCGTACGGGTCCAACACCACCACGCCCACCTGGCCGCCGCGATGGCCGAGAACGATCACCCGGACGACGAGCCGGTGATCGGCTTCGCCTTCGACGGCACGGGCTACGGCGACGACGGCGCCGTGTGGGGCGGTGAGTTCATGATCGCGACTTACGCCGACTACCGGCGGGTCGGCCACCTGCGTTACACGTCGCTCCCCGGCGGTGACGCCGGCGTCCGCAACCCGTGCCGGATGGCGCTGTCGCACCTCGACGCGGCCGGACTCGACTGGGATCCAGGGCTGCCCAGCGTGGCGGCCTGCACCCCGGTCGAGCGGGCGGTGCTGCGTCGGCAACTCGACACCGGACTGAACACTGCGCCGACCTCCAGCATTGGGCGGCTGTTCGACGCCGTGTCTTCACTCGCCGGGGTCTGTCAGCGGGTGACGTACGAGGCCGAGGCGGCGATGCGCTTCGAGGGTCTGGCTCGCGCCGAGATCGAGCGGGTCGACCACCCGTACGGGTTCGGCATAGATGATCACCTCATCGCCGATCCGAGCCCGGTGTTGCGCGCAGCGGTGGCGGACGTGCAGCGGGGCGAGTCGGCCGCCGTCGTCGCCGCCCGCTTCCACCGCGCCGTCGCCGACCTGGTGATCATGGTCGCCGAACGCCTTCGGGAGCAAACCGCGATCACCGCGGTGGCGTTGTCCGGTGGCGTGTTCCTCAATGTGCTGCTGACCCAACTGTGCGCAGAACGCCTACAGAGCAGGGATTTTCGGGTGTTGCGACATCAGCAGGTGCCGCCTAGTGACGCCGGTATCGCCCTCGGTCAGCTCATGATCGGAGCGAGAATGAGAACAGGAAGGAGTCCGATATGTGTCTAGCCGTGCCGGGTGCGGTGCTGCGTACCTGGGAGAAGGAGGGCACCACCATGGCCGCCGTCGACTTCGGCGGGGTCGAGAAGGAGGTCTGCTGCGAGTTCGTACCGGACCTCCAGGTCGGCGACTACACCATCGTGCACGTCGGTTTCGCGCTGCAGCGACTCGACGAGAAGTCGGCCAAGGAAACCCTGGCCAACTTCGAACGGATGGGCGAGCTGGACATGGAGTTCGGCGACGCGTGGGCCCGAGCCGCCAAGGAAGCTGGGAAAGAGGTGCCTCAATGAAGTACATCGACGAATTCAACGATCCGGAGCTGGCGAAGCGGCTGCTGGACGACATCCACGCGACCGTCACCCAGCCGTGGGCGCTGATGGAGGTCTGCGGCGGCCAGACCCATTCGATCATCCGGCACGGGATAGATCAGCTGATCCCGAAAGAGATCGAGATGATCCATGGCCCCGGCTGTCCGGTGTGCGTGACCCCGTTGGAACTGATCGACAAGGCGCTCGAGATCGCTTCTCGGCCGGACGTGATCTTCTGTTCGTTCGGGGACATGCTGCGGGTGCCCGGCAGCGACCGCGACCTGTTCCGGATCAAGAGTCAGGGCGGCGACGTCCGGGTCGTGTACTCACCGCTCGATGCGTTGAAGCTGGCGCGGGAGAATCCGGACCGGCAGGTGGTCTTCTTCGGTATCGGCTTCGAGACCACCGCGCCGCCCAACGCGATGACGGTCTATCAGGCCAAGCGGATGGGCGTGGCGAACTTCTCCATGCTGGTCTCCCATGTGCGGGTGCCGCCGGCCATCGAGGCGATCATGACGTCGCCGACCTGCCGGGTGCAGGGTTTTTTGGCAGCCGGGCACGTCTGCAGCGTGATGGGCACGGCCGAGTATCCGCCCCTGGCCGAGCGCTTCGCGGTACCGATCGTGGTGACCGGCTTCGAGCCGCTGGACATCCTGGAGGGCATCCGTCGTACGGTGCACCAGCTCGAGGCGGGTGAGGCAGAAGTCGACAACGCGTACGGACGGGCCGTGCCGGCGGAGGGCAATCCGGCGGCGCGGGCGCTGCTCGAGGACGTCTTCACCGTCACCGACCGCGGCTGGCGGGGCATCGGCGTGATCCCCGACAGCGGCTGGCGGTTGTCGGAGAGGTACCGCGAGTTCGACGCCGAGTACCGCTTCGAGGTCACCGGCATCGACACCCAGGAGTCGACGATCTGCCGCAGCGGCGAGGTGCTCCAGGGGTTGATCAAGCCGCACGAGTGCGCAGCGTTCGGCAAGGAGTGCACGCCGCGGAATCCGCTCGGCGCCACCATGGTGTCAAGTGAGGGCGCTTGTGCGGCGTACTACCTCTACCGCCGGTTGTCGTTGCCGGTGGTCGAGCGCGAGGCCGCTGGTGTCTGAGGTCGCGAACGGCACGGCCCTCGACTTCGACGGCTGGACCTGTCCGCTGCCGTTGCGGGACAGCCCCCACGTCGTGATGGGCCACGGCGGCGGTGGCCAGATGTCGGCCGAACTGGTCGAGCACCTCTTCGTGCCGGCGTTCGGAGAAGAGGCCGGCGGCGGGGAGACCGATTCGGCCGTGGTGGAGGTCGGCGGCGTCCGGCTCGCGTTCTCCACCGACACCTTCGTGGTCCGGCCGTTGTTCTTCCCCGGCGGCTCGATCGGACATCTGGCGGTGAACGGCACCCTCAACGATCTGGCCATGAGCGGGGCCGTGCCGGCGTACCTCTCGTGCGGTTTCGTGCTGGAGGAGGGCACCGAGCTGTCGGTGATCGGCCGGGTCGCCCAGGACATGGGAGACGGCCGCCCGGACTGCGGGGGTCAGCATCGTCACCGGTGACACCAAGGTGGTCGACGCCGGCCACGGGGATCAGGTGTTCGTGAACACCGCCGGCATCGGGCAGGTGCCGGCCGGGGTCGACATCCACCCGCGGCGCGCCCAGCCCGGGGACGTGATCATCGTCAGCGGACCGATCGGCGTACACGGGATCGCGATCATGAGCGTCCGGGAGGGCCTGGAGTTCGGCACCCAGATGATCACCGACAGCGCCGCGCTGCACCCGCTGGTCGCGGAGATGATCAAGGTCTGTCCCGATCTGCACACGCTCCGCGACCCGACGCGCGGCGGACTCGGCACCTCCCTCAACGAGATCGCCCGCACCGCCGGAGTCGGGGTCCAGCTGGTCGAGCGGTCGATCCCGGTGCCCGCGGACGTGGCCAACGCCTGCGCCCTGCTCGGGCTCGATCCGCTGTACGTGGCCAACGAGGGCAAGCTGGTCGCCTTCGTACCCCGCGACGACGCGGAGGCGGTGCTGGCCGCGATGCGCGCCCATCCGCTCGGCGCCGGGGCCGCCATCATCGGCGAGTGCGTTCCCGACCACCCCGGCATGGTGGTCGCCAAGACCACCTTCGGCGGCACCCGCGTGGTCGACATGCCGCTGGGCGAACAGCTACCCCGCATCTGCTGACCCGTCACATCTTCGGCGGTTTGGACGGCGTGTCGCTGCAGATCTGACGGGTCGACAAGGGCGCGGCCGGTGGTAGGACGTCGGGCAGCCCAACTTCGCATTCGTGGTTGACTCGTTTCAAGAAGTGTGCTTATGGTGGGTAAACGCTTTCCCCCGAGCACCGAGGAGTCACCGATGATCACTCGCACCCGAAACCGCTTCCGGACAGCGGCCATCGCGACCGCCGCGGCCGCCCTGCTGGCCATATCCGGGACCGCCCTGGCCGCTCCACCCGGCGACAGACCCTCCTCCGCCGCGAACCCGCAGCTGGAGAAACTGGATCGCGGTCTGGTGGCGGCGGTGACCAACGAGGGTGTCTTCCTCAGCTGGCGGCTGCTCGCCGAGGAGGTCACCGGCCGGACCGACGCGGGCCTTCGCGGTCCGGCGTTCCGCGTCTACCGCGACCGCCGCGTGATCGCCACCGTGACCGACAGCACCAACTTCCTCGACCGCACCGGGACCGGCACGGCCGCCTACCGGGTGGTGCCGGTGGTCGGCGGCCGGGAGCGCGGCGCGAGCGACACCGTACGGCCCTGGTCGACCAACTACGTCGACCTGCCGCTGCAGAAGCCGGCGCGACGGCGTCACCCCACGCGGCGAGGCGTACACCTACGCCGCCAACGACATGAGCGTCGGCGACGTCGACGGCGACGGCACGTACGAGTACGTGGTGAAGTGGGACCCGTCGAACTCCAAGGACGTCTCCCAGGTCGGCTACACCGGACCGGTCTACCTCGACACCTACCGCGCCGACGGCACCCTGCTGCACCGGATCGACCTCGGGGTGAACATCCGCGCCGGCGCGCACTACACCCAGTTCATGGTCTACGACTTCGACGGCGACGGCCGCTCGGAGATGATGCTGAAGACCGCGCCCGGGCACCAAGACGATCCGCTACAACCGGTTCGGCAACGTGACGTCGGAGCGCTACATCACCATGCCGCGCCGGGACCTGCGCGCCGGCTACCGGCACACCGACGACTACCGGCTGAGCGCGGCCGACTACTACCAGCACCTCGTGAAGATGTTCCGCGGCTGGCACGCCCATCCCGAGGTGGTCGCGGGCAACTGGCCGGCGACGATCGAGGAGGCCCTCGGCATCGCGCCGCGCTACGACTACCCCCTGTCCCAGACCGACGCCGAGGCGCTGGCCGACTACTTCATCGACGTCTACGCGCCGAGCCGCAGCACCCGCAACAACCTGCGGGCCTTCGAGGGCTTCATCGTCGACGGCCCGGAGTACCTCACCGTCTTCGACGGCCGGACCGGTCGCGAACTGCAGACGATCGACTACAAGCCCGGCCGGGGTGACGACGGTCTGCTCTGGGGTGACTACGCCTACCCGCGGATCGAGCCGGGCAACCGGGTCGACCGGTTCCTGGCCGGAGTCGCCTACCTGGACGGCAAGCGTCCGTCGGCGGTGTTCGCGCGTGGTTACTACACCCGGGCCACCCTGGTGGCGTACGACTGGAACGGCCGCCGGCTGAGTGAGCGCTGGTACGTCGACAGCGGTCACGTGCCGATGACGAACCCCTTCAACGACACGCCGCACGGCCGCGACGGCACGAACCCGGAGTTCAAGGATCTGACCACCCAGGGCTTCCACTCCCTCAGCGCCGCCGACGTCGACGGCGACGGCAAGCACGAGATCGTCTACGGCGCCGCGACCATCGACCACGACGGCGACCTGCTCTACAGCTCGAAAGCACCCTTGCCGGAAGGCAGCGCCAGTCCCGGTACGGTGACCCGGCTGGGTCACGGCGACGCCATGCACGTCACCGACATCGATCCCGATCGCCCCGGTCTGGAGATCTTCACCGTGCACGAGAACGGCACGTCGGCCCCGTACGGCATGGCGATGCGCAAGGCCGAGAACGGCGAGGTGATCTTCGGGATCTACTCCGGCCGGGACACCGGCCGCGGCATGATCGGCGACGTCGTTCCGGCGTCCCGCGGCCTGGAATCCTGGGCCAGCCTGCCCGGCGGCACCGGAGTCCTCGGCCTCTACACGCCCAAGGGCCAGCGCATCTCCGACTCGATCCCCGGCACGAACCAGAGCATCCGCTGGGCCGGCGACATGACGACCCAGATCGTCAACGGATCGGGCGACGCGACGCCGACCATCGACGACTGGCAGCGGGGCACGGTGCTGACCGCGACCGGCACGCGCACCAACAACGGCACCAAGGGCAACCCCTCGCTGGTCGCCGACGTCTTCGGCGACTGGCGCGAGGAGCTGCTCGTACGCACCGCCGACAGCACCGCCATCCGGATCTACCTGAGCACCGAGCTCACCGACCGGAAGCTGTACACCCTGATGCACGACGTCCAGTACCGGGCCGAGGTGGCACGGCAGAACACCACCTACAACCAGCCCTCGTACACGTCGTTCTACCTGGGGTCTGATATCGATTGGGCGGACGTGCCGATCCGTCGGCGCTGAGAGCCTCCTAGCGGCTCGGGCGTCTTCACTTTCCGGAGCGAGCGCCCGAGCCGAGTATTAGCATCGCTAAGGTGGCCGAACACCTCACGATGAACACCGTGATCCATGCCGCGGTCCGGCGCGACATCGCCCGCTTCGCCGACGCCCTCGAGGACTTTCCGGTGGGGTCGAAGCCACGTGCCGAGCAGCTGAATCGGGCCTGGCGCTTCCTCGATGGCCAGCTCGAGCACCATCACCACGGCGAGGAAGAGATCTTCTGGCCGGCCCTCCGAGAACTGGGAGCCGACGAGGCCCTGGTGAAGCGATCTGAACGGCGAGCACGAACGGATGGCGCAGGCCATGACGCTGACCCGGGCCGCCATGGTCGAGCTGGCGGCGGAGCCGAGCCAGGCCCAGGTCGACCGGGCCAAGGCGGCCTTTTCGACGCTGAGCGACTCGATCGAGACCCATTTCGCCCACGAGGAGCGCGACCTCGAGCCGGTGATGGCCGAGCTGGCCGACACGCCTCCGATGAAGCGGGCCCGGTCGAGATCCGCAAGACCCAGAGCCTGCCGTCGGCCGCGGCCTACTGGCCTGGCTTCTGGACGGCGCCGGGACCGACGAGCGGGCTACCTGCTCCTGGACTGGTCCGCCTGCCCCGCGTGTTCGCTCGATCCCGGATCGCCGCGACCTGGAACTGATCACACCGCTGCGCCATTCGTCAGCTGGCGGCTAACGCTGCATCGTTCGGGTCTGAGCGCTGCGCCATTCGTCAGGTGGCGGCTAACGCTGGGTCGTTCGGGTGTGGGCGCTGCGCCATTCGTCAGGTGGCGGCTAACGCTGCATCGTTCCGGTCTGAGCGCTACGCCATCTGCAGGTGGCGGATGGCGGCAGGTCGCGGTCTGCGCTCGCCGCTCCGGACTGCCGTAGCGTGGCAGGGTGCCCGAGCCGAACCCCTTCGCCGCCTTCGGCGAGGAGGTGATGCGGTCCCGTACGTCGCTCAAGTGGCAGACCTACGAAACCGACGTGCTGCCCCTCTGGGTGGCCGAGATGGACACCGCGCCGGCTGAGGAGATCACCGACGCGCTGCGGGCGGCGCTCAGCCGCGGCGACACCGGCTACCCCTCCGGCAGCGACCTGCCGGCGGCCTTCGCGGAGTTTGCCGCTGCACGGTGGGGCTGGTCGGTGGACCCCGAGCCCGTATTCCAGGTGGCCGACGTGCTGACCGGCCTCACCGAGGTGCTGCGGATGATCACCGGGCCCGGCGACCCGGTGATCATCACCCCGCCGGTCTGGAAGCCGTTCGAGCTGATCATCGAACACGCCGGCCGGACCATCGTTCCCGCCCAACTGTCCGCCGAGGGACGGCTCGACCTGTCGACTCTCGAGGAGGCCTTCGACCGGAGCACCTGGCAGGGCGGTCGCGCGGCCCTTCTGCTCTGCAGCCCGCACAACCCGACCGGCGTCGTCCACACGGCGGCCGAGCTCGGGCAGGTGGCCGAGTTGGCCGACCGGTACCGGGTGCGGGTTGTGGTCGACGAGGTGCACGGACCCCTGACCTATCCGGGCCACACCTTCACGCCCTACCTCACCGTCCCGGGCAGCGAGTCGGCGTTCGCGGTGTTGTCCGCGGCCAAGGCGTTCAACATCGCCGGTCTTAAGGCGGCCCTGGTCGTCCCGGGGGCGTCCACGAGCGAGGAACTGTCGCAGGTTCCGGAGATCGTACGGTTCGGCGCCAGTGCGTTCGGTGTGCTGGCCCACACGACCGCCTACCGCCACGGCAGCGCCTGGCTGGACGCCCACGTCGCCGGTCTGGGCGATAACCGTGGTCTGCTCGGCCGATTGATCGAGCAGCACCTGCCCGGCGTCGTCTGGCGCCCGCCGGAGGCGACCTACTTCGCCTGGCTCGACTGCACGGCGCTCGATCTGCAGCCCGACCCCGCGAGCGTCTTCCTCGAACGCGGGCGGGTCGCCCTGAGCGAGGGAGAGTTCTTCGGAGCCGGGGGCGAGGGCTTCGTACGGCTCAACTTCGCCGCCGCGCCGTCGGTGCTGGAGGAGGCGGTCCGTCGGATGGCGGTCGCGGGCGCCTCGGCGCGTCGCTCGACCGGGTAACTGTTGGGAAATGGCGGTGACACGCCGGTGGAAGGCCAGCAACTCGGGAAACTGTTAACAATTGCCGGCATTCGGGGGCGGGGGGCCCGGGGCCTGACCAGGGCAGTTCAGCGCCGCAGATTCTCTTCAATGGCGCGTCGGGCGATGTCCAGCACGACGGATCGGCTCAGCGGTGGGGTGGTCGGCGTCTCGCGCTTGACGTCGGGGACGGCCGGCGCGTCCGGGGCTTGATCGGCGGCGGCTTCCAGCAACGCTGCCGGCTCATCGTCGCCGATCCGGTGCAGCACGTCGGCGAGGTTGCGGAGAGTGACCCAGAGGTGCGTCCAGTTGCCGGTGCGGGCGAAGTAGTCGATGACCTCGCGATACCCGGTCAGTGCCTCCTGGGTGCGGCCGGCGCGGGCACGATTGGCCAAGAGCCCGACGTTGGCCACCCCGACGAGAAAGGTGGCTCCGGAGGTCCGCGCGAGCTCGATCGCCTCAAGGTAGTTACGCTCGGCCCGCTCGGCGTTTCCGTCCGCGGCTTCGATCTCGCCGGCGACGTAGTGGGCCCACGACAGCATCGTGGGTGAATGGGCGTCGGCGCTGCCCCGGTCGTTCAGCTCCCGGGCCCGCTGGAGATCACCGGAGTAAGCGGCGGCCAGAGCGGCAATCCCGAGGCTTTCGCGCGGCCGGCCGGACAACTCGGCCGCCCTCAGACTGTGCGCGACGACGTCGTCGTAGGCACCACGAGCCAGCTCGGCCACCGACAGCGGGAACAGACAGAAGTGCGCCGACGCGTCGTCGGCTCGCTCGAGACCCGTACGCGCCAGTCGCTCAGCCGCTGGGTAGTCGCCCTCGTGATACAACGCCTCCGCCGCCGTGCCGAGCACGGCGGCTTCGCTCGGATGGCCCACCAGGGAAGAATCGGCGGCCACCTCCTTGGCCCAGCCGCGAAGCTCGATGAGGTCGCGATAGGCGACCACGGAGATCAGTGGCGTGACGACCGCCGCCGCCTCGTCGAGTGCACCACGACTCCGGGCCAGCCGGAACGCCGCCCGGAGGTTCGGCAGCTCGCGGCGCAGCACCGCGTCGGCCTCCGGCTCATCCGCGGTCTCGGCCGTCTGCTCGACCCAGGCGGTCAGCTCGACCGCCCAGCGGAGCACCCGCTCGGCGGCGGCGTCGGCTTCGCCGGCCGCCTCCAGGCGGTCCAGGCCGAAGGCCCGCAGCGTCTCCAGCATCCGATAGCGGGTTCCCTCGCCGAAGTCGGCCTCGATCATGGAGGCGTCGACGAGCCGGGCCAAGCGCGTGGTCGGATCGCTCGCGGCGGACGAGCTCGCCGGCCAGCGTCTCGGCCGTCGCCAGGTCCACGCCGTCGGGGAAGATCGACAACCTCCGGAAGAGCTCCTGCTCGTCGGAGGTCAGCAGGTCGTAGGACCACTCGATGGTGGCGCGGAGCGTACGGTGCCGCGCGTCGGAGTCCGTGCGGCCGCCGCCGAGCAGGTCCAGCGAACGGTCGAGACGGTCGCGGAGATCGCGCAGGGACAGGGTCGAGAGCCGCCCGGCGGCGAGTTCGATGGCCAGTGGCATGCCGTCGAGCCGGCGCACGATGTCGGCGACGATCTGCAGGTCGGCCTCCGACGGCGGCGGCCCACGCCGGACCCGCCGGGCGCGGTCGACGAAGACCGCCACGGACGGGATCTCCCGCAGATCACCGTCGGATCCGGGCAAGGGCAAGGGCGCCAGCCGGGAGCTGTACTCGGTCGGCAGGCCGAGCGGCTCCCGACTGGTGGTCAGGACCGAGAGGCGCTGGCAACCGGCGAGGATCAGGCCGACGGTCTCACGGACGGCCTCGAGCAGGTGCTCGCAGTTGTCGATCACCAGCACCCCCGCCTCGTCGCCCAGGACGGCGATACAGGCCGACAGGACGTCACCCTGAGCAACCTTGAGGTCGAGGGTCTCGGCGAGGGCGTGCGGAAGCCCGGCGGGATCGGTCACCGGGGCGAGGAGTAGCACGGTGGCCGACTCGCTCCGGCGGGCGACCTCGAGGGCCACGCTCGTCTTGCCGACGCCACCGGGTCCGACGATGGTCACCAGGCGCTCCGCGGCGAGCAGCCGGTGCAGGGAGGCGACGGCCCGGTCGCGGCCGATCAGGCGGGCCGGCGGCGGCGGAGTCACCTTCGGGGCAGCCGGGGGCGGCCCGGCCGCGCCACCCGCGATCTCGCGTTCGAGGGCCGGGAGTGCCGGGGTCGGATCGAGCCCGGTCTCGTCCGCGAGACGCCGCCGATAGTCACGTCCGACGCGCATCGCCTCCGCGGCCTGCGCGGTCGCGGCCAGGGCCCGCATCTGCAGCAACACGGCCGGCTCACGCAGCGGGTCGGCCGCGACGGTCGACGTGGCCAGGCTCAGCACGTCGCCGGCCTGGCCGGCCGCTATCGCACAGCCGATCAGGGCGTCGATGACCTCTTTGTGTAGTTGCGCCCAGCCCTCGGCGGCGGCGGCGAGAGGCAACACGTCGGTCAGATCCGGCAGCATCGGTCCGCGCCAGAGGGCGTCCGCCTCCCGCAGGAGGGCAACGGCGCGCACGGGATCGCGATCGGCGGTCCTGCGCGCTTCGGTGAGCAAGGTCCGCGCCTGCGCCACGTCCAACCCCTCGGCTTCGAGGGCCAGTCGATAGCCGTCCGGGCGCGTTTCCAGTCGGCCCACCGCCGGTCCGAGGTGGTTCCGCAAGCGAAACACGTGGCTCTGCAGGGCAGCGCGGGCCGAGTCGGGCACCTCCGACGGCCACAGTGCGTCGACCAGATCGTCCACCGGCACCGTACGACCACCGGCGATGGCCAGCAGCGCCAGCACCGCTCGGCGCTTCGGACCCCGTACGTCAACCGTCTCGCCGTCGACGACCAAGCGCAGCGGCCCGAGCACTTCCACCCTGACAGTCCCGTGCAAGTCGGTGGCAGTGCGGTGCAAGGCGTCCCCTCAACGCTGGTGCCTGACCGGGACAACCCGGCACAATCTCGAAAGGAGTCCACTCGATGGACCACAACAAGGTAATGGAATTTCTCGGCCAGTTCGTGTCGGACATGGGCGCGACCGGCTCGGCGGGCCAGGTGGCGATCGGGAACCGGCTCGGCCTGTACGGCTCGCTGGCCGAGGGTCCGGCGACGCCGGAGGAGTTCGCGCAGCGGACCGGGTACGTCCTGCGCTACCTGACCGAGTGGCTGCGCGGCCAGGCGGCCGGCGGCTACGTGAGCTACGACCCGGCCAGCGGACAGTTCTCGCTGACCGAGGAGCAGGCGTTCTGCCTCGCCGACCCGAACGGCCCGAACGTGTCGGCCGCCGTCTTGACGACACTGGGCTACCTGCGGGCCGAACCGCAGCTCGCCGAGGCGTTCCGTACGGGGGAGGGCATCGGCTGGCACGAGCACGACCACGACGTGTTCGTCGGCTGTGATGCGTTCTACCGGCCGGGCTACGTGGCCGAGCTGGTACCGAACTGGATCCCGGCGCTGGAGGGTGTCGACGCCTTGCTGACCGCCGGCGGCGCGGGTGGCCGACGTCGGCTGCGGGCTCGGCTCGTCGTCGGTGTTGATGGCCGAGGCGTACCCGCAGAGCACGGTCGTCGGCTTCGACTACCACGTCGAGTCGATCGAGCTCGCGAGCAAGAAGGCCGCCGAGGCCGGGGTGAGCGATCGGGTCGGCTTCGAGGTGGCCACGGCGCAGACGTTCACCGGGACCAACTACGACCTGGTGACGATGTTCGACGCCCTGCACGACATGGGCGACCCGGTCGGCGCGGCGCGGCAGATCCGCGAGGCGTTGGCGCCCGGCGGCACCTGGTTGCTGGTCGAGCCGGCCGCCTCCGACAAGGTCGAGGAGAACTTCAACCCGGTGGGCCGGTTGTACTACGCCGGGTCGATGTTCCTCTGCGTGCCCAACGGGTTGGCACAGTCGGGTGGGTACTCCCTTGGCGCCCAGGCCGGCGAAGCCGCCATCAAGGCGGTGATCACGGAGGCCGGTTTCACCCACTTCCGGCGGGTGGCGCAGACGCCGTTCAACTTCGTGTACGAGATCCGCGCGTAAGGGTCCACTGGTTCTCGCGCGCGAAACCAGCGTCCGCTCGCAAAAGTTTGCGAGCGAACCCCGGAATCGCGCGCGGGAACCTGGTCAGGGCTTCTCGAGCGCCTTCCGGATCGCCTCGGCGAAGCCGGCCGGATCGGCCATGAAGCCCGCGTGGTCTCCGGGGAAGACCGTGGGCGTGACACCCAGCCGTTCGGCCAGAGCCACGGTGGAGCGCTTGGCGATCTCCTCACCCGAGGCCGCGCCGACGGCGACCACGATCTGCGGATCACTGGAGCGCAGAGCCTCCACCCGCGGCTCGTACCGCGTGAACGGCTTCAACATCCGCAGGAAGAAGAGTTCGTCGTCGGCCTGCTGCTTGGGGTTCGGCTCCGGTGGGGCCTGATCGGCACCCGCATCCTCGTTCTCGGCCCCTGGCGGCGGCCACTCGGCCGGCGGCACCCCAGTTTCGGGCACCAGCCCGTCCAGGACGACGAGAGAGACGAACTTGCCCCACGCCGCGCCCGCGCCGTACTCCCGGTAGGCGACTTCGATGTCGTCCACGGCCGTCCGGATGTACGGCGCGTCCGGTACGAGCTCGGTGACCGGCGGCTCGTGGGCGATGAGCGTACGCACCTTGTCCGGATAGTGGGTGGCGAGCGCCAGGCCGGCGACGGCGCCCCCGCTCGTGCCGAAGACGTCCGCAGGTCCGCCGACGGCGTCGATGATGCGGGCCAGGTCGTCGGCCTCGACCTCGGGAGTGATCGACTGCGACGGATCGTCCACGGTGCTCTGGCCGAGTCCGTGCGGGTCGTAGGTGACCACCGTGTGGTCGCCGGCCAGCAGGTCGGACACCGGGCCGAACGGTTCGCTCGTCATCGGCTGGCCGACCACCAGCAGCAGCGGGCCTGACCCGCGTACTTCGTAGTAGATCTTGGCGCCGGGGACGTCCAACTGGTGTGTGCTCATGACGGTGAGACCATGCGCATCACGAGAACTCATCGCCTGAGTAGAAGAGGGTGAAGACATGGGTGACGCCGTTCGCGCTGCGGTGTTGGTGGAGCCGGGTCGCTACGAGGTGCAGGAGTTCCCACGTCCGGCGTTGCCCGACGGGGCGCTGCTCATGCAGGTCGAGATGTCGGGGATCTGCGGCACCGACAAGCACACGTTCCTCGGCGAGACCAAGCAGTACGCGGGCACGCCGGCCGAGACCGACACCCCGTTCCCGATCATCCAGGGCCACGAGAACGTCGGTGTGGTGGCGGAGATCACGCCGAGCGCAGCGGCCGGGATCGAGTTCTACGGTCGCCGTCTCGCCGTCGGAGACCGCATCACCATGTGCCCGGACGTGGTCTGCGGGCGCTGCTATCCGTGCACCCACGTCATGGGGTACGTGTGGTGCGACAACTCGCAGTGCTACGGCAACTCCTTCACCAGCGCCGAGCCGCCGCACCTGCTGGGCGGGTGGTCGGAATTCATGTACCTGCGGCCCGACACGTTCGTGTACAAGGTGCCTGACGGGCTCTCGCCCCGGGTGGCGGTGCTGGCGGAGTTGATGACCTGCGCGGCCAGCCTGGACAAGGTGAAGGAGTTCTCCTCGTACGCCATGGAGGGCTTCAACTCCGGCGACACCGTGGTGGTCATCGGCTCGGGGCCGCTCGGGCTGCTGCACATCGCCAAGGCCGACATGATGGGCGCCGGGCAGATCATCGCCACCGATCTGAGCCCGTACCGGCTGGACTGGGCGAAGCGTTGCGGTGCCGACGAGGTGCTCGACGTCTCGTCGACAACAGCGGAGGAGCGGCTCGAGCGCGTCCGCGAGCTCACCGAGGGACGCGGCGCCGACGTCGTCCTCCACATGGCGAACACGCCGACGTCGTTCGTCGAGGGCATCGAGATGCTGAAGCGCGGCGGGATGATGGTGGAGATGGGCAACTTCGCCGACACCGGCGAGGTGAGCATCAACGTGCACCGGCACGTCTGCAGTAAGAACCTCCGGCTGATCGGGCTGACCAACCACCCGAGCACCGGTTACGGGCCGGCGCTGCGGCTGCTGGAGCGGTACGCCGATCGATACCCGTTCGACGAAATGGTCACCCATCAGTTCGGGCTCGACGACGTGGCGACCGCGATGCGGACTTCCATGAGCCCGGACAGCATGAAGGTGGCCGTCGTGCCGGGTCTCGGCGCGAAGTCCTAGCACCCGACCCCGCAGTCCTCGCGCGCGAAACCGGCATCCGCGCGCGAAATATCGCGCGCGAACGCCGGAATCGCGCGCGGGGATCTCGATCTCGGCTACAGCGTGTCAGCTGGACAAACTCATCGCCTGAGCGCCGGCCGGAGCGGGCGCCGCCGGCAGGCTCAACCGGAAGCGCGCCCCCCGCCCGTCCTCGGTCTCCAGGCACACCAGGTCGCCACCGTGGGCGCGCGCCCAGCCGCGGGCGATGGCGAGGCCCAGACCGGAGCCCCCGGCGCCCGCGGCCCGCCCGGTGTCCAGTCGGACCAACCGATCGAACACCCGCTCCCGGTCCGTCGGCGGCACTCCCGGCCCGGAGTCGGTCACGTCGAGGAACGCCCAGCCGTGCCCGCTGCCCGTGACCACCGCGACGTGCCCGGTCGGACCGGCGGCGCGGATCGCGTTGTCCATCAGGTTCCTCACGATGCCGGCCAGCTTGTCGGCGTCGGCGGAGACCACGATGTCGTCGCCGAGCAGCCGCACCTCGGCCTGTGGGGCCAGCAGCCGGGCCCGGTCGATCTCGGCGGCGGCTAGCGCCCCCAGCGAGAGGGGAGATCGGTGCAGCTCGACTCCGGCGTCGAGCGGCGGCGGCCAGGAGGTCAGAGACCAACAGGCCGGCTCGGCGGGCCTCGCGGATCAGCAGCACCTCCAGCTCCTGGCGTTCGGTGCGGTCGAGCTGGTCGGCGGAGTGCAGCAGCGTTTCGGCCGCGGCCTGGATGCCGGCCAGCTTGTCGCGCGTCGGCCAGGAACGTGCGGCTGCGCTCCTCGGCCTGCCGGGCGCGCCACTCCGCGCCTTCCAATTCGTCGAGCATCTCATCCAGTGCCGCGGCGGTCTGGCCGATCTCGGTGTCGGTGCGCTGGGGTAGCAGGCGGGAGCCCCGTCGTCCCTCCGTGATGCTGCGGGCCAGGCCGGCCACCGTGTCCAGCGGTCGGAGCGCCAGCCGTACCGTCACGGCGACCAGGATGGCGCTGAGCAGCACCGCGGCCGCCGATGTGCCCAGCAGCAGGCGGCGGAGCTGACGCTGGGCGTCGCGGACCAGGGAGGCGTCGACCGCAACGGTCAGTTCCGCCCCGTCGACCCGGCCGGTGCCGTTGAGGGTGGTGCTGACGCTCCGAACCTCGGTGCCGAGCGGTAACGCGGTACCGAAGACCGCGCCGCTGCGGAGCACCAACTGGGCCTGCACCCCGTCGGTGGTCACCCGGTTGACGATCTGCTGGGCGCCAGATCCCGTACGCGCCAACTGCCGGGCCAGCTGCAGCCGGCCGGAGAGGAGGGCGTCGAGGTTGCGTTCGGACTGCGCGGCGAACAGGGCGCTCACCGCCAGCGAGAGGAGGACCAGGGTGACGGCCATGACCGCGATGACGGCCACGGTCACCCGGGTCCGCACCGACACGGTGCTCAGCCCTCGCGCCGGCTCGCTCATGACGACGCGGCCAGCCGGTAGCCCTGACCCCGTACGGTGTGGAGCAGCCGGCTGCGGCCACCGGCCTCGAGCTTGCGGCGTAGCGCGGAGACGTAGACCTCGACCACGTTGTCGTCGAAGCCCTCATAGCCCCACACGGCGGTGAGAATCTGCGTTTTGCTGACCACCCTCTCCCGGTGGGCGGCGAGGTAGAACAGCACCCGCCGTTCGGTGTCGGTGAGATCGACGCGCTCTCCCGCGCGGCTCACCTCGGCGGCCTTCGGCGCTGAGCTCCAGATCGCCGATCGCGACGTTGCTGCCGCCCGGCCGCGTACGGCGCAGCACCGCGTGCACCCGGGCGAGCAGCTCGGCCATGGCGAACGGCTTCACGAGGTAGTCGTCGGCACCGGCGGAGAGACCGTGCACTCGGTCGCCGGTCGCATCGCGCGCCGTCAGCATGATCACCGCCGCGGTGCTGGTCCGACGGACCACCGAGAGCAGCGCGAACCCGTCCCGTCCCGGCAGCATCACGTCCAGCAGCACCAAATCGGGGCCGAAGGAGCCGATGGCCGACTCCAGCTCGGCGCCGTCCGAGAGCCCCCGCGACTCAAAACCGTGGGCGGACAAGGCCGTCTGCACGGGCACCCGGATGGCCTCGGAGTCCTCGACGAGCAGAATTCGCGAGGCCGACATACGAGATATTCTGCCTCGCCTCAGGTGGCTGACTCCGATGCTGACCTTGACCTCGCCGGCATGACTGACGTGACGACCGGCTCACCGGTCGTCTAACCGTCAGCGGCGGCGCTGTGCGTCATCGAGTCGACGCAGCTCGCGAGGCGAGCCGGGCCGCACCTTGAGCGAGCCCATGCCGATGCTGCCGTAGAGCACGAGAAGTGGCTGGCCCGGCGCCGGCTCGCGCGGCACCTTGATCGCCTTGCTGCCGAGCGACTTGTCGAGCCGGTCATCGTTGGCCGCCCATCCGTCCGGAAGGATGAGGACGACTGAGCCGGCGCCGGCGACGACCTCGACCTCGACCAGCGGGGCCGCCGCGGCGGCCCGAAGGCAGTTGAGCTTCACCGAGCCCACGCCCGAGCTGATCCGTAGGAACGGCGGCACGATCCAGGTTCCGTCGCGCTTCTCACTGCTCACGCCACCGTCGAGGCGGAGCGGATCCTCCCGGGAATAGCCAGGCGGCGGTGGTCCCTGGGCCGACGTCACGTGCGCCGATGACCGCCTCGACAGCCACGGCAGATCTACGGAGAGGTCGGCGATCAGCGGCTCCAGCTCGGCGTACGTCTTGGCCCGCAGCGCTGCCTCGAGCCGCTCGTCGAGCTCGTCCATCCCCAGCCGCCCGTCGGCGACCGCCTCCTGCAGCATCGCCGCGACAGCGTCCCGCTCGGCGTGGCCGACCCGCAGCTGCCTGGCGGACTCGTCGTGCGTCATGAGCCGACCCTAGTGGCCATTGTGTGCCGCGGAGATCTACGCCGAGTGGTAGGAAGTCCACCTACCCGGCGCCGGTGGAGGTGGAGTTGCTACCTCTCGCCTGCAGCGAGGCCCGGAATCGGCCTGTGGATACCGGCTTGGTTCTCATTGCGCTCGGCCAAGATGGGCGGATGCCACGGTTCTGGCGCGAGTACGCCGATTCAGTGCGGCCTGAGCGGGCGTCGACCTTGCTGGCCCGCGGGATCACCCGTCGTACGCTGGAAGGCCCGCGCTGGCGTCGCACGACCCATGGTCTGTACGTGCCGGCCGACCTGAATCCACCGATCGCCGACACTCCGACCCAGCGCATCGTCGAGACCGCCGCGATCTTGCCGCCAGGTGCCGCGATCGGCGGCTGGGCGGCTGCCTACGCCTCGGGCGTCGATGCGCTGGATGGGGACCGCGGACGCGAACCGGTGACCGTGATCTTGCCGCCCGGTCTCCACCGCGCGACCCAACCGGGACTTCGCTACGTGCGCGCCGAGCTGCACTCGGGGGAGGTCCAGACACTGGCCGGCATACCCTTCACCCGCGAAATTCGGACCGCATGCGATCTCGCTCGCGGGGCTCCCGACGTCACCGAAGCGGTCGTCGCCCTTGACGCCATGCTCGCCGCTCGAATGATGAGCCCTCAGGTGCTGCGTCGAGGGTTCAATCGGCTCGAACAACAGCGTGGCGTCCGGCAGGCACGGAGAGGCGTCGAGCTCAGTCGGACAGGTACCCGCAGTCCGTGGGAGTCACGACTGCGGATGGTCTATGTCCTGGACCTGAGTCTGCCCACGCCACACGTCAACTTGGCGGTATTCGACCTCGATGGCACCTTCCTCGGCGCTCCCGACCTGCTCGACGAGGAGGCGGGATTGGCGCTGGAGTTCGACGGCGCCCAGCATCGTGAGCGTGCGCAGCATCGCGCCGACAATGTCCGCGAGGAGAAGCTGGAGCGCCGAGGTCTGATTCTGGTCCGGGCGGACAAGCTTGACATCAGCCGATACCGATCCGAATTGCGCGACCGGATCGCCGCGGCCCGCGCCGACGGTCTACGCCGGGACCGGAGCCGTGATCGGTGGACGATCGTCGAGCCACCAGGCTGGATCGGGTTGCCCGCGTGACGCGACTGGTAGGAAAACCACGTCACCGCTGCCGGTGGGGGTGGACTTCCTACCGATCGGGGGAGGGAATGCTCGGCTGGTCGGCAAGCGAAGCGAGCATCGGGTACGAATGGCCTGAGCGCCGGAGCCGATGCCCCTGGCTGCCGCACACCGGGCCGCCTTAGTCTGAGCCCATGACGGAGTCGGCCGGCCGAGGCGACACGCGGCGCCGCGTCGCGATCCTCGGCGCCGGCATGATCGGTGAGGTCCATCGCCGGGCCGCCATGCTGGCCGGAGCGGAGGTGGCCGGGGTGATGGCCTCCAGTCCCGAACGGTCACGCGAGGTCGCCGCCGCTTGGGGGGCTGAGATGGCGTTCACCGACATCGACGAGGTGGCCGCCAGCGACATCGACGTCGTACACATCTGTACGCCCAATGCCTACCACGTCCCGTACGCGATCGCCCTGATGGAGGCCGGCAAGCACGTCTTGTGCGAGAAGCCGCTCGGCATCGGCCTGGCGGACGCCCAGCAGGCGGCCGACGTCGCGGAGAGCACCGGCGTCGTCAACACCATCCCCTTCACGTACCGGTTCCACCCCATGGCCCGCGAACTGCACGCCCGGGTGCACAGCGAGGAATTCGGAGCCGTCAACCTGATCCACGGCAGCTATCTCCAGGACTGGCTGCTCAACCCGCAGGCGACGTCGTGGCGGGTGGACCCGGAACTCGGCGGCCCCTCCCGCGCTTTCGGCGACATCGGCTCCCACTGGTGCGATCTGGCCGAGTGGGTGACCGGTGATCGGATCGCGGAGCTCGTATCCACCACCGCAATCTCTATCCCGCAGCGACCCGCCGCCACGTCGGCCAGTTTCAGTGCCGCCCGGAGTGATGCACCTCTGATCGACGTCACCACCGAAGACACCGCGTTGATCATGTTCCGCACCGAGAACGGCGTGGTGGGGTCGGCGGTCATCAGCCAGCTCAGCGCGGGCCGCAAGAACCGTCTGTGGCTGGAGGTTGACGGCATGCACCGCGCCGGCGTCTTCGACCAAGAGCACGCCGAACAGCTGTGGATCGGGTCCGAGGAGGGGGTCACGATCTTGGCCCGCGACCCCAACCACGGCTCGGCCGAGCAGCGCCGGCTGGCGACTCTCCCGGCCGGCCACGCCGCAGGGCTACGCGCAGTGCTTCGAGGGCTACGTCGCCGACTCCTACGCCGCCGTGGACGCCCAAGCCGGCATCGGTGAGCCACCACCGGGGCTGCCGACGTTCGCCGACGGGGCCCGCGCGGCGGCCATCTGTGACGCGATGCTCCGCTCCGTCGATGCGAAGGGTTGGGTCGCGGTCAACGCCTGACCGCCAGCCGAAGCCACGAGAATCCACGAGAACTCACGAGAGCCGACGACGCCATGGCCATCACCACCCTCGCCCCCGACATCACCGGAACCGACGCGTACGTACACGCACTCGACGCGCCGGGACTCGACCTGGCCGACGTCGGCGGGAAGGCGGAATCGCTGATCCGATTAGTACAGGCCGGGCTGCCGGTTCCGGACGGCTTCGTGATCGGCACCGACGCGTATCGCCGCTTCGTGGCCGGATCGGGTCTCCAGGGCGCCATCGACCGGCGGCTCTACCTGCTCTCGCTGGATGATCCGGGCGAGGTCGCGGCGGCCGCGGAGGACATCCGCCGCTGGTTCGCCGACCAGCCGGTGCCGGGCGACGTGACGCTGGCCGTACGACAGGCCTACCGCGACCTCGGCAGGGGGCGGGTGGCGGTGCGCTCGTCGGCGACCGCCGAGGACCTGCCGGGCATGTCGTTTGCCGGCCAGCAGGACACCTTCCTCAACGTCGGTCACGTCGACGCTCTGCTGGCTGCCGTCCGCTCCTGCTGGGCCTCACTCTGGACGGCGCGGGCGATCAGCTATCGAGCCCGGCAGGGTCTGGGCACCGAGGGACTGAGCATGGCGGTGGTGGTGCAAAGGCTGATCAACGCCGAGGCCTCCGGGGTGATGTTCACCGCCGATCCCCTGACCGGCGCCGGTCGCCGGATCGTGATCAACTCCAGCTGGGGCCTCGGGTGAGTCGCTGGTCGGCGGCGATGTCACCCCCGATCGGTTCACGGTTGGGCGCCGGAGCCTGCGGGTGGTACATCGCGACATCGCCGCCAAGCTGACGATGACGGTCCGCGCGGCCCACGGCACCCGTACCGAAAGGGTTCCCGAGCGCCTGCAGCACATGGCCTCGCTCACCGACTCCGAGGCGAGCGAACTGGCCGGCTACGGGGTCGCCATCGCCGACCTGTACGGCACCGAGATGGACATCGAGTGGTGCCGGGTCGGCCGCGACCTGTCGATTCTCCAGGCCCGCCCGATCACCTCCGGCGCCGACCGCGACCCCTGGAACGACTCCCGCTCCGGCAACTTCTTGTGGACCAACACCAACGTCGGCGAGGCCATCCCCGACGTGATGACCCCGGCCACCTGGTCGATGGTGCAGGTGTTCCTCTCCGACGCGATGGCCACCGCGTCGATCCCCCCGTACGTGGGTTACGGCCGGATCGGCGGCCGGATCTACCTGAACGTCAGCGTGATGGCCGCGCTCAGCCGGGTGGTCGGGGTCAACGAGCAGAACTTCCGCTTCCTGGCCGAGGAGGTCTTCGGTCGGTTGCCGGAGTCGGTGAAGATCCCGCCGGTCAAGGTGTCTCCGCTCACCACCTTGGCCTCGGTTGTCCCCGTCGCCGCGCACGTCCTGTCGGAGGCGCGCCGGGACGCCCGGAGCCTGGACGAGTACCTGGCGGGGCATCCCCAGCTCTGCACGGCTCGGCGGGCCGAGATCGCCCAGGTGAGCGACGGCCCGAACCTGGCCAGCCTGTGGCGGCGGGCGATCGAGCCCGAGTTCCACCGCATCAGCATGATGCTGTCGGCCGCGACCCGGCGGAGCGGAGCCTCGTTCGTCACGACCCGGCGGCGACTGCAGAGCCTGGTCGGGGACAAGAAGGCCAACGCCATCACCGCCGGTCTCGGTGCCCAGGCGGGTCAGCTGGCCAGTCTGGGGCTCTTGGACGGTCTCGAGCAGGTCGCCGCCGGCCGGATGGACCGCGCGACCTTCAACCTCACCTACGGCCACCGCAGCCCGCACGAGTTCGAGATCTCCACGCCGCGCCCTGCCGAGGACCCCGACTGGATCGACCGCCAGCTGGCGGTGATTCCGGCGGGCGGGGTCAGCTATCGGCAACTGCTCGAGAAGCAAGAACGAGCGCGGGACAAGGCGTGGCGGACGTTGGAGTACGACCACCCGCTCCAGGCCAAGCTGCTGCACTGGCAGATCGCGCGGTGGGGCGAGATCGCGCGCGCCCGCGAACACGCCCGCAGCGAGGTCATCCGCTACTTCTGGGTGCTCCGGACCTATGTGCTCCGGGCCGGGGAGCTCACCGGGCTCGGCGACGACGTGTTCTTCCTCGATTCGGCGGAGATCACCGCGGTCCTGGACGGCGCGGAGCCTGACCGCCGGGCCATCGCCGAACGCCGAGCGCGTGTACCAGCGCTACGTGGCGCTGCCCAGCTACCCGGCCTTGATCAGCGGCCCCTTCGACCCGTTCGCCTGGGCCGCCGACCCGGACCGCCGGACCGACCTCTTCCTGGCCGGATCTGCGCTGCCGACCGAGGACACCATCACCGGCTTCCCGGGTTCGACCGGCATCGTGGAGGGCACAGCCCGGGTGCTGGCGGCCGCCGACCACGGGCACCTGTTGCAGTCCGGCGAGGTGTTGGTCACCTCGGTCACCAACGTCGGCTGGACCCCGATCTTCCCCCGCGCGGCCGCCATCGTCACCGACGTGGGAGCGCCGCTGTCCCACGCCGCCATCGTCGCCCGCGAACTCGGCCTCCCGGCCGTGGTCGGATGTGGCAACGCCACCATGCGGATCCGCACCGGCGACCGCGTACGGGTGGACGGCTCCGCCGGTGTGGTCGAGGTGCTCGGATCCGAGGCGAGCGTGCGCGAGCCGGACAATACCGAGGCCATCGAGGCTTGAGCGCCCGTCTGACCAGCGGGGATCTCAGCGGGCCG
The DNA here is from genome assembly GCA_963791865.1 of uncultured Actinomycetota bacterium. Taxonomy (GTDB): domain Bacteria; phylum Actinomycetota; class Actinomycetes; order Propionibacteriales; family Propionibacteriaceae; genus Microlunatus. The sequence goes on along the minus strand of CAWBUC010000014.1, from coordinate 12,876 downwards.
GTGTTCGAGGTCGCGCCACTTCTGCTCGGTGCGGTACTGCGTCACGGGCCGGTGGCCGTCCGGCTGGTCGAGGTGGAGGCCTACGACGGATTCCATGATCCGGCGTCGCACGCGTTCCGGGGGCGCACTGCGCGGAACACCGTGATGTTCGGGCCGGCCGGGCATCTCTACGTCTACTTCTCCTACGGGATGCACTGGGCCGCCAATGTCGTGTGCGGCCCGGACGGGACGGCCGCCGGCGCGCTGCTCCGAGCCGGTGAGGTGATCGCGGGGATCGAGGTGGCGCGCAGCCGCCGCGGACGCTCCAGCGACCGGGATCTGGCCCGAGGGCCGGGCCGGCTGACGCAGGCCCTCGGCGTGTCGGCCGAGCACAAGGGAGTGGATCTCTTCGGCGGGGGAGCGGTGAGGTTGGAGCCCGCCGCGGCCCCCGTCGAGGTCAGTGCGGGTCCGCGGGTCGGCGTCCAGACGGCGGCCGACCGACAGTGGCGCTTCTGGGTGACCGACAGCCCGTACGTGTCGACCTATCGGCGCCACCCGAAGGCCCTCCCGGAACCCTGACCCCGTCGCCCCCGCCCAGATGCAGATGCACCACCTTCTTGCGTCAGGCACCACGTGCACGTGGTGCCTATGCAAGTTGGTGGTGCATCTGTGGGTACGGCGAGGTCAGTCCAGCGGTTCGAGCGAGCCGAGCACCGAGGGGATGAACTCCGCCATGGTGGGGTGGATGGGCAGTGCGTGCTGGACGACCGGGTACTTCACCCCCGCCTGCATGGCCAGCCCGATGATCTGTATCAGGTCGTCAGCGTGCAGCCCGAAGATGGTGGCGCCGAGAAACTCCTCCGTGTCCGCGTCGACCAGGATCCGCATCAGCCCGTCGGTCTCGCCCTCGAGGATCGCCCGGCTGACGCTCGACATCGGCACCTCGGCCTTGAGCACCGTACGTCCTGACGTGCGGGCTTCCGCCGACGTCATGCCGACCCGGCCGAGCGGTGGATCGGTGAACATCGCGTACGCGGTGATCCGCCCGTCCAGCGACCGGTCCGGGTCGAGCAGGATCTGGCCGTCCTGGTAGGCGGTGTGGGTGAAGGCGCCGTGACCGTTGACGTCGCCGAGCGCCCAGACGCCCGGGACCGAGGTCTGAAACCGGTTGTCGATGATGAAGAAGCCGCGTTCGTCGGTCGCGATTCCGTGGTCGCCGAGCAGATCGGAGTTGGACCGCCGGCCGGTCGCCACGAGCAGGTGGCTGCCGGTGACCGGGTCGCCCTCGTCGAGCTCGACCCGCACGCCGCCGTCGGCCGCCGTGACCCGGGACGGTCTGGTGTAGATGATCGTGACTCCGTCGCCGGTCAGCTGGTCGGCGACCAACTGGGAGACGTCTTCGTCCTCGCGGCTAGCGACGCCGCTCCCGACCAGCATGGTCACCTCGGCGCCGAACCGGCGGAACATCTGTCCGAACTCGCACCCGATGTAGCCACCGCCGACGATCACCAGGTGCTCGGGCAAGTCCGTCAGATGCAAGAGCTCGACCTCGGTCAGGTACGGCACGTCGTCGAGCCCCGGGATCGACGGGGCGCTGGCACGGCTGCCGAGGTTGAGATAGACCTCGGGCGCGCTCAGTGCGCGTCCGGCCGCCTCGACGCGATGCCGACCCCCGGGATCGGTGCGCAGCGTCGCGGCGCCCTCGATGAAGTCGAGATTCTCGACGCTGTCGACCCAGTCCCGCAGCGAAGAGCGCATCTTGTCGATGATGCGGTGGACGCGACCGATGGCCGTACCGAAGTCCACGGTGACCTCGCCGGTGTGCACGCCGTACTCGGCGGCTCGTCGCGCGGTGTGGGCCACGGAGGCGCTGGCGCGGAGTGCCTTGGTCGGCTTGCAGCCATGGTTCAGGCACGTGCCGCCTACCTGCTCCATCTCGATCATGGCGACCCGGAGTCCCTCCTGGGCCTTTGCGGCCGCCACGCCCGGACCGGGCTGACCGGCGCCGATCACGATCACGTCATAGCTGGTTTGGTCGCTGGTCACGGACGGCCGCCCTTTCCTGAGAAGTTGATACCCGATTTGTTATCTGGAGGGCCCATCTGCTTAGACTTCCCGCCGAAGGTCACGATTTGGTCTCGACCCAACCTCGGAGGATGTGTGACTCGCTATCGCCCTAGGCGCGCTTTGCGGGCCCCTTTTGCCGTCCGCGTTGCTCGAATCACCGTACCGGCTGTCGTGGTCGGCGCGCTGGCCGCCGGGGTCACCGTGACGGCCTGGCCGAGTTCTGAGCAGCTCACGGCCGTTCCGGCCGCCTCCAGCGCGCCGGCCGAGGTCACCCGCGCTGTGCCGGATCGCGCCACCCGGGGCGCCGACCGCCCCGCTGCCTCGTCGGCACCCACGCCGACCAAGGCGCAGCTGGAGGCCAAGCGCACGGCCCAGCTCGAGGCCGAGGCGAAGGCTGCGGCCAAGGCGAAGGCTGCGACAAAGGCGAAGGCCAAGGCGGCGGCCAAGGCGGCGGCCAAGGCGGCGGCCAAGCGGGCGAAGGCTGCCCAGGAGGCCAAGGAGGAGGCCGAGCGGGAAGCGGCCGAGCGGGCGAGGGCCGAGAAGGCTCGGATCGCCAAAGCTCGAGCCGCGAAGGCCAGGGCGGCGAAGTTGGCGCGGCTGCGCGCGCTCGACCTCGACGTCGTCGGGTCGCGCTACACGACCGCGGAGCTCAACGTCCGGACGCTGCCCGAGCAGGACGCCGACGTGCTCACCACCGTGAAGAGCGGGAGCAAGGTGTCGATCACCGACCACCTGGAGAACGGCTTCCGCATGATTGTCCGGGACGGCAAGGGGCGCTGGGTCAAGAACCAGTACCTGTCGAAGAAGAAGCCTGTGTCCAAGAGCAAGTCGTCCGGTATCTCCTCGGCGAGCTGCAACAAGAGCTCCTCGATCGAGGGTGGCCTGCAGTCGAACGGCGTCAAGGTCTACCGCGCCCTGTGCGCCCGGTTCCCCAACATCAGCTCCTTCGGCGGCAGGCGGCCTGCCAACGGCGGCTTCCACCCCTCCGGCCGGGCCGTGGACGCCATGATCGACACCAACGATGGCGGCCGGGAGGTCGCTCGTTGGGTGCGGGCCAACGCCAGCCGGCTCGGGGTCAGCGAGGTCATCCATGCCCAGCAGATCTGGACGGTACAGCGCAGTGGCGAGGGCTGGCGGGGCATGTCTGATCAGGGCAACGCCACCGCCAACCACTTCGATCACGTGCACATCAGCGTGTACTGACCGCGCGATCCGGCGGCCCGCCCGGCCCCCCTCGAGGTGCGCCCGGTGAGTTGGGTAACGCCGAACTCTCGGCTGGCTGGCGGAGATCTCTCTCGCCGGGTGGGATCTCGCTTGTGATCGCCAGAGGACGGACCTAGTGTTTTGTCATGGTGGACCCCTACCAGCTGATTTTGGGCATCATCGCCCTGGTGCTCGTGGTGCTTGCACCGCTGGGGTTCGTCCTCGCCTACGAAGCCATTGCCGGGCGTTGGGACAGCGTCTTCGGCCGTTGGCGGGAGCGCTGGCAAGAACGACGTCAACACAAGGCCAACGTCAAGGCACTGCAGCGGCAGAATGGCATTCCCATCGAGCAGCTTGCGGCTGACCTTCGCCGCCTCCGGACCGCGGTCGGGCAGGACGCCCACCGTTCCGCCGCGCACCAGATCGGCAACCGTTTGGCGTACGATCGCATCCTCATCGAGGTCTGCGCCATGCTCGAGATCGAGCACGAGCTGGATCGCGATTTCCTTGGACTGGAGCAGGACATCGAGCGGTTCCGCGTCGAGGCCGAACTCGAGCGGGCCGGCGTCGTCGTCGGCGACGACCGCCGCTTCGGCCAGGCCGCCTGAAGCTGCGAGCCGCCGGGCTGCCAGTCCGGGCATCTACTGAACGCTCGCCGTGCCCAGGCCGTCTCAAAAACCGAATCCGGAATAGAAACTGGTCGCCGACGGTTGCTACTATTACTTCGAAATCGAAGGCTTCAGAGTTGAAGTGTACGAACAGCAACAGAGGGAGGTACGACCACCATGTCCATCGTCAAAGCCATTCGGAATCGCACCGAGGCCATCCGGAATCGCCGTGAGCTGCAGCGTGCCTTCGGCAACGCAGCCACCACGGGTATGCAGGACGAGCTCATCTTCGTCGCGCAGCGCGAAGCTTCGCAGCGCTCCCGCTGACCACACGCTGGCGACAAGCTAGCGACCAGGCCCGGTACCGTACGCTCTCGTTGCCCGCTTACAAGAGCAGCCTGACCCCGAGCCCCAGCCCGACCAGGTTCGCGACCAGAAAGGTCACAATCCAGATCGCGGCGGGGACCGGGGTCAGTCTGGCTAGTTGATCAACATCGGAGTGTCGGGCCCGGCTCCGGCGCCGCTGGCGGATCAGTTCCAGGACGGGTCGCGGGGAGGCGATCAGCAGGATCCACGTGATCAGGTACGCCAGGGCCGACAACCAACCGGCCGGCAGATGCCAACTCGCGAGCGCGATCGCCGCCCCGCAGCCGACCAGCACCACGAATCCGTACGGATTGCGGATCTGCACCAGCATCACGGCCAGCCAGAGCACCAACAACCACAGCAGACCCAGCGCGTGCCCCGCGCCGAGCAGAAGCGCGGCGCCCACGCCGGCCACCGCCGGCGCCAGATAGCCGGCGATCAACATGATCACCATGCCCGGTCCGGCCGGCTTGCCGTGGGAGAGCGTCAACCCCGACGTGTCGGAGTGCAGCCGGATGCCGGCCAGCCGGCGCCCGGTGACCACGGCGGCGAACGCATGACCGCCCTCGTGACTGATGGTGACGATCTGCCGGGTGGCGGGCCACGTCCGCGGAACGAGGACCAGCGCCAGTGCCGCCAATGCCACGAGCAGGACCGTTCCTCGGTCCGGCACCGGCTGCACGGCGAGCGCCCGACGCCAGATCTCGGTGACGATCTCCACGCGTCCAGACTGCGTTACCCGAGCAAGACCACGGTCTTTCGCCGCTCGCGGGCCGTCCGGACGATCAGCCCGGCCACCACCACCACGAGGCCCGCCAGCGCCAGCCAGCGCACGGCCGGAACGTACGTCCCCACCGCCACCGCCACCAGCGCCCAGCAACTCGTGAACGCGTAACCCGCGACCGCCGTCAGCCGGGTCACCACCAGGAACGACGCCGCGGTGCCGACGACCACCAGCAGCAGCGACACGAGCGTCACCCAGTCCGCCTGGGCCGGCATCCCGAACCATCGCAGCGTGGTGGCGAGTCCGGCCAGGCTGGCCAGGACGGCCCAGCCGAGGTAGACGGTGACGGGAGCCGCAGCAGCAGCTGCTCGGCCCGGGTGTCCGCGGCTCCGGAGCGGGTCAGCTGCACCGCGGCCACCGCCAAGCAGACCACCAGGACCGCGATGAGCACCTGCGCCAACCACAGCAGGTTCGCGTTGAACACCGGCACCCACAGGGCACTCGACGCGAAGGCCCCCGCCAGCCACCAGCCCGTACGGCGATGAACCTCGCGCCCACGCTGGCTCGGCAGCAGCTGGTAGACCGCCAGCGCCAGGCAGGCCAGGTAGATCAGACCCCAGATGGCGAAGGCGTAACCCGCAGGCGTGACGGGAGAGTTGTTGGCGTCGGAGATGGCGCCGGTGTCCGGGCCGCCGAGCAGAACCGGGGTTAGCCCCGCGGAAGCCACCTGACCCACCGCCAACACCGCCACCGTGAGGGCACGAGGCAGATCCGAGACAGCCATAACAACCATTCTGCGCCGAGCCTCCGACAGGATGCGGGACTCTCAGGCGCCGGGGCGTACCGCGGCACGGAAGTCGACCGTGGTCGGAAAACGCATCGCTCACCCGCTCATCGCGGCACGGAAGTCGACCGTGGTCGGAAAACGCAGCGCTCACCCGCTCATCGCGGCACGGAAGTCGACCGTGGTCGGAAAGCGCAGCGCTCACCCGCTCATCGCGGCACGGAAGTCGACCGTGGTCGGAAAGCGCAGCGCCCACTCACTCATCGCGGCACGGAAGTCGACCGTGGTCGGAAAGCGCAGCGCCCACTCACTCATCGCGGCACGGAAGTCGACCATGGTCGGAAACGCAGCGCCCACCCACTCATCGCGGCACGGAAGTCGACCATGGTCGGAAAACGCAGCGCCCACTCACTCATCGCGGCAAGGAAGTCGACCATGGTCGGAAAACGCAGCGGCCGAGCAAAAGATCGTGTCCGGAGCTGGTCCAGCACTGATCGCCGCGGATGCGGGTCGCCGGCCAGCACCAGGAGATCTGGCCAACCCGCACCTGGCGCTCTATCTCTTCGGCGACGGCGCCGGCGTTGCGGGTCTAGACCTCATCGGTCGACCTCTGGTGCTGCAGCTGGGACCAGGCGCCGCCCTTGACCTTGTGCACGTACGCGGACGATTCGCCCACCTCGGTCTCCTCGACCTCCACCTGATCGGCGGAGTAGGCGGTGACGGTGCCGCCCTCGTGGTCGAGGTGTGCTGGTCGAGCAGCACACCGTTCGACGTCGCCACCGCACACAACGGCTTACGGGTGCCGGCCGATGCGGATGGCTGCCCAGGCTCTCGCTGACCGCCTCGACGACCCATGCCGGAGCGCCTTGTTCCGATGAGCTCGTCGGCGATCTCACGTACGCGCAGTTCCGCCACGTTGTCCCCGGCTTCGGCATCGCGGCTTACCTCGACGTACGCGCTCGCGAAGGGTCGCGTGTCGGAGAGGACTTCGGCGAACCGGTGCGTCCATCAGGCGGTCACGATACCCGTGCCGGGCCCACCAAGCGCTCGAGCAGATTGCGGCTGAGGACGGTCGGCAGGGACAGGGTGCGGTAGCCCACGTCGTCGAACAGGACGGTGATCTCATCACCTTCCAGGCTCATCACGGTGCCGATGCCGAAGCGCGGATGTCGTACGAGGTCCTCTGTCGCGAACGGGCTCTCGAGGTCCGCCTCCTGCGGGTTACCGGCCCGGCAGTTGTCGCAGTCCCCGCATTCCTCGGGGTCGCGCTCGCCGAAGTACTGCAGGAGGAACTCCCGGCGGCACCGCCGCGTTTCGGCGTAGCCGCGCATCATCTCGATCCGCGATCTCTGTATCGCCCGGTAGGCCTCGGCCCGGGCCAGCACTCGCTCGAGGGTCGGGATGCCGCCGTCGCTCGCGGTCTCGACGATCAGGTTGAGCAGGCGACCGACGGACCGCCCGCTGAGTCCGGTCGCTTCGGCCACCTCCTCGCGATCGGCTCCGGGTGTGGTGGCCAGAGCGCCCAAGACCGCGGTGACGTCGTCCGCCTCCGGCACGCCGACGGTGAAGAACCGCGCCAGACTCAGATCCTCCGGCCGGAAGAACAGCACCCCAAGAGCCGGCTCGCCGTCCCGACCGGCCCGCCCGACCTGCTGGTAGTACTCGTCGGGCGACTCCGGCGCATGGGCGTGGAACACGTAGCGGACGTTGGCCTTGTCGATGCCCATCCCGAACGCCGAGGTGGCCACGATCACCTCGAGCCGGCCCGCCATGAAGTCGTCCTGCACCTGGTCGCGCACCGGCATCCGGAGCCCGGCGTGGTAGGCGGCCGCCTGGACGCCGCGCTCGGCGAGCTCGGCGGCGTAGTGCTCGGCTGCCTTGCGCGTGCCCGCGTAGACAATCCCGGGTCCGGAGGTCGCCGAGACGGCCTCGAGCACCGCGTCGGTCTGGTCGGATTCGGTCAGGCAGCGGTGCACGGCGAGCGAGATGTTCTCCCGAGCCATGCCGCCGACCACCACGACCGGGTCGAGCAGCCGTAGTTGCTCGACGATGTCGGTGCGTACGGGCGGCGCCGCCGTCGCCGTCAGGGCGATGATCCGCGCCGCGTCGAGCCCGTCCAGCAGCTCGCCCAGGCGCAGGTAATCGGGCCGGAAGTCGTGGCCCCAGGACGACACGCAGTGCGCCTCGTCGACCGCCACGAGGGTCGGGCCCATCGCCGTCACGGCGGCATGCACCTCGTCGTTCGCGAGCTGTTCGGGCGCGAGGTACAAGAACTCCACCCGCCCGGCAGCCGCGTCGGTGAGGGCCTGCTCGCGTTCCCGCCGGGTCTCCGCCGAGCTGACCCGGCGCGCGACCGTCTGCTTCCCGTACGTCTCCAGCCGGGACGTCTGATCCTCCTGCAGGGCGAGGAGCGGCGAGACGACGACCGTCGGCCCGTCGAGCAGCACGGCCGCCAGCTGGTAGACGAGCGACTTGCCACCGCCGGTGGGCTGGACGAGGAGGACGTCGTTGCCGTCCAGCAGCGCCCGGATCGCCTCGCCCTGTCCGGGTCGCAGCTGGTCGTGCCCGAACACCGTACGAGCGGTCTCGGCGATCCGATCTACGGTCGTCACAGGGTCGCCTCTCACTCACTCGGTGGGCGTGGCCGCCGTACGACGATAACGTCGGGGCAGGTGGGTTGATGGAGGCGGTCTTGCCCAAGCAGATGGTCGGGCGTACGGCGGAGCACGCGCGGCTCCGCGCAGCTCTGGACGCCGCCCGGGCCGGGCACGGCGAGCTGATCATGGTCATCGGCGAGCCGGGCATCGGCAAGTCGACGCTGCTCGATGCCGTGGCCGACGACGCTCGGACGGCGGGGATTCCCGTGTTGATGGCGCGCGCCGTCGAGGGATCGGGCGCGTACCGGGTTGTGGCCGAGGCGATGCTCCCGGTGGCTCGCGCCGGATCCGTGCCTGACCATGCCGACCTGCGGCCCTACCGCGCCGCACTTGGGCGCCTGCTGCCCGATTGGTCGACGCCGACGCCGACCATGGCGGCTCCCGAGACCAGCGTCGACCCCGTCCTGATCCTCGGCGAAGGACTCCTGCGCCTGCTGAGGGCACTCTGCCCCGACGGTGTTGTGCTGTTGCTCGAGGACGTTCACTGGGCCGACGCCGAAACCCTGGCTCTGCTGCGTTACCTCAGCGGTCCGATCGCGGCCACGCCGGTGTTGATCATCGCAACCGCCCGACGACAACCGGTCCCGCCGGCCGTGACGACGATGATCAACTCCGCCGGTTCGGTGATCGTGTTGGAGCGCCTCGAGTCGGCCGAGATCGATGAGATGATCACCCAACGTGGCCGCACACTCGACGACGACACCCGCGTACTGATCCGGCAGCGGTCGGAGGGCTTGCCGCTGTTGGTGGACGAGCTGCTGGCCGGCGCACCCGCCGACGGCCAGGCCGGTTCGGCGTTCTGGTCCGTGCCGGCGAGTTTCGCGGCGATCGTCGACGCCCGGCTTGCGTCCTTGGACAACTCCGGTCGCCGGCTGCTGTCCGCCGCGGCGGCCCTCGGTGCCCAGCCGGACTGGGACCTGGTCCCGGCGATTGCCCAACTCGACGGCAGCACGGCCGTGAATGCGCTCCGCCGAGCCGTCGGCGTCGACCTCTTAATCTCCGACGGCAGCGTGCTCAGCTGGCGGCACGCCCTCACCCGCGACGCGATCTGGGCCGCTCTGTTGCCCCCCGAGCGGTCGGCGCTGAGTCGCCGCGCCGCAGAGGTCTTGTCGGACCGCGGCGGGCCGGCCCAGGAGCTGGCGGCGGCACAACTGCTGGTCGAGGCCGGTGAACTGGACGGCGGGGCCACCGCACTGCTGCGCATCGCCGAGCGGGAGCTGGCCGCGGGAGCCCTGCGCAGCGCCGAGTCGATTCTTGGTCAGGTGGCGAACACCGGGCGCTCTCCCGTCGCTTGGGCCAGCGCTCAGGTTGACCTGCTGGCGTTGACGGGGCGGCTGGACGAAGCCATCGAGATCGGAGCTGCCGCCCTCCACGACGCGACCGGAGATGATCATGCCGAGCTCTGCCTGCGGCTGGCCCGGGCGGCCATCCTGGTCAGACGCTGGGACGACGCCGAAGCGTACGTGGCCCGAGCCAGGCGACCGGATGACCCGCGCTCACTGATCTTGTTGGCCGACTCTGCGCACGGCGCCGGGCGCGTCGTGGTCGGCGAAGAGCTCGCGGCCCGAGCCGTCGAGCTCGCGGAGGCCGCTGAGCCGGAGATCAGCTGTGAAGCCTTGATCGTCCAGGCCCGGATCGCCCGACTGAGCGATCCCGTCCGGGCCGGCGACCTGTTTCGCCACGCCGCCGAGCTCGCGGCCGAGCACGGGTTGAAGCCCTGGCGGGTCGAAGCCCTGCTTGGCTGCGGCACTGTGGAGTTGTTGCTGTACGAGAGGTCGCCGGCGCTGCTCGAGGCCCGAGATCTGGCCACCGATCTCGGTCTGCTCGTCAAGGCCACCGGGGCCGAGCTGCTGTTGACTGATCACCGGATGGTCGTCGACGGCCCCAACGCCGTTCAGGACGCGTCCCGGTTGGTCGCCGAGCGAGGACGGCTGCTGCACGTTCCGGCGTTCGTGATCAACGGCGAATTGTTCCGGGCGACGGCCCGGGCGGTAGCCGGGGATCGGAAGGCCATCGCCGACCTGGAGGATCTCCCCGAGTCCGAGCTGGTGCCGGAGTTTGCGGCCCTGGTGGACCTGCTGCGGGCCATCCTGGCGGCGGTCGATCATGATCTGAAGTCCGCGGCGGGCCGGCTGGACGAGAGTATCGAGCCGCTGCTCGAGCATGCCTCGGTTCCGCCGCTGCACGTCTTCGGTTTCTGGGTGTTGCTGCGCACCGTGGCGAATGATCGAGACGGCGTAGCCCGCGCGAAGTTGCGGCGATCATCGGTCTCCATGCGTCGGGCCAACGCGGGCGCTCTGCACTACGCCGACGCGATCGCCGCGGGTCGAGGCGGTGATCGCGCCGAAGCCGAGCAGGCGTACGCGCTGGGGGAGGAGTCGCTGGCTCCGGTGCCCTGGTGGCAACGATTCCTGCGGTTGTTCACGTTGGAGTGCGCGTTGGCGGACGGTTGGGGTGATCCGGTGCCGCAGCTTCGAGCAGACCTGACCGTGTTCGAGGCAGCCGGGGAGGAAAGACTGGCGCGCATCTGCCGTGATCTCTTGCGGCGTGCGGGTGCCCCGACTCGGCGGGGCCGCGGCGATTCGACCGTGCCGCCCCGGCTCCGCGCCCTGGGTGTCACCAGCCGGGAGTTGGACGTGCTCTCGGCGGTATCCGCCGGTCGCAGCAACGCCGAGGTGGCCGACCAGCTCTTCCTCTCGGTCCGCACCGTGGAGACGCACGTGGCCAACCTGCTGGCGAAGGCCGGTGTCGGGAACCGTACGGAGCTCCGTGACTGGTACCTCCGCCAAACTCCGTAGTCACCACGGATCTGCATCATGGTCCTTGCGCGGATCGTGGTGCACATGACCAACTCAGAGACTCATGACTACGACGTCCTCGTGGTGGGGGCCGGACCGTCCGGGCTGACCACCGCCGTCGCCCTGGCCCGCTTCGGGGTCCGCGTGCTGGTCGTCGAGAAGCACCAAGGCTTGTCGATCTTCCCGAAGGCCATCGGGGTCCGCCCGCGCAGCATGGAGATCTTCCGCAGCTGGGGTCTCGAGCCGGCGATCCGGGCCCGCTCGCAACACGGCCGGCTCGGGATGTCGGTGCAGCCAACGCTGGCTACGTCCGGAGGGCAGGAGTTCAGCCTCGGTTTGCCGACGGACGACGTGCTCGCCGACCGCACCCCAGTTCGCGTCACCCTCAGCGGCCAAGATCAAGTCGAGGCCGTGCTTGTTGGAGCATTTGGTAGGCCGCGGCGGCGAGATCCGCTTCCGCACCGAGTTGTTGACGATCACCCAGACCGCGGACGGGGTCAGGGCCACGCTGCGTGATCGAGACACCGATCGGAGCTCGGAGATCAACGCCCGCTACCTGGTCGGCGCCGACGGCGGTCGCAGCCTCGTCCGCTCCCTGGTTGGGGTCGAGTTCGAGACCCTGGGGACGCAAGGTCATCACCTCTCGGTGTTGTTCCATGGAGATTTGTCGGCCGTGCTGGCCGATCCGCCGTACGTACTCCAGGTGACCGTCGCACCGGGCGTGGAAGGGCTCTTCGCCTCGACCGCGCTGCCGCACCGGTGGATCTACGACTGGGAATGGCATCCAGAGAACGGCGAGCGGATCGAGGACTGGACCACGGAGCGCATGATCACTCGGATCCGTGGGGCGGCCGGATTGCCGGATCTCGAACTCGAGATCGTCGGGATCTTCCCGTGGGATTTCGGGGCGGGTGTGATCAAGAACTATCGCCGCGGCCGGGTTCTCCTGGTCGGAGACGCCGCCCACCGGACCACCCCGCGCGGAGCGACCGGCATGAACACCGGGATCGCCGACGGCCACAACCTGGGCTGGAAGCTCGCCTGGGTGATCAAGGGCTGGGCGGCCGAGAGCCTGCTCGACTCCTACGAGGACGAACGGGAACCCGTGGGCCGCGCCAACGCCACTGCGTCGTTGGTGACCATGATCAACCGCCCGGCCAGTGACGGGCTCGCCCACGACTTCGGTGTCTCCTACAGCTCGAGGGCCGTCGTCGGTGGCACCCCGCTCGCCGGTCAGCGCGCCCCGCACGCCTGGGTCGAAGATCGTGTCCTGAGCTCGTCGAAGGGCCAAGAGAGCGTGCCCTGAGCCTGTCGAAGGGTCATGGCGTTCGCGCCCTGAGCTTGTCGAAGGGTCATGATGCTGGTGTCGAGCGCGTCTCCACCATCGACCTCTTCGACAGCCACTTCACCTTGATCACCGGCCGCCACGGGGAAGCCTGGCGCACCGCTGCACTCGAGATGGCCGAGACCGGAGTCCCGATCTCCGTGCTCGGACTGGGCGTCGAATTGATCGACTCATCAGGTGAGCTGGCGGCGCGCTACCAGTTGGGCGACGAAGGCTGCGTCCTCGTACGGCCGGACGGTTACGTGGCGTGGGGTCACGACAGCGTGGACGACGACGCTGGTGATCGTCTGCGCGATGCCGTACGGCTGGCGACGGGCCATCGGGTCGGCGACTTGGTCAGGTGAG
>CAWBUC010000013.1:0-263637 GCA_963791865.1 uncultured Actinomycetota bacterium | reverse complement strand
TCGGTGAGCACCTTGGTGGTCTCCTGGAAGGAGGCCGCCGACAACGACGACTCAGTCGCCAGCGACGCCTTGGTGATGCCCATCAGCACCGGCCGACCTGAAGCCGGCGTTCCGCCGTCGGCCACCACCTGTCGGTTGGCTGCCTCGTACGACAACCGCTCGACCAGGTCACCGGCCAGCAGGTTGGAGTCGCCCGACTCGATCACCGTGACCCGCTTGAGCATCTGCCGGATGATGATCTCGATGTGCTTGTCGTGGATCGGCGCACCCTGCGTGCGGTACACCGACTGGACCTCGTCGACCAGGTGCTCTGCACCCGGCGCACGCCGAGGACGCGGAGGACGTCCTGCGGATCCGGTGTACCGGCCGTGAGCTGCTGACCGACACCGACCCGGTCACCGTCCTCGACCAGCAGCCGGGACCGGCGGCTGACGGTGAACTCGGCGGCTCCCAGCCGTCGTCGGGGGTGACGATGATCTTCTTCAGCCGGTCGGAGTCCTCGATCTGGACCCGGCCCGCCGCCTGGTGATCGGCGCCTTGCCCTTAGGTTGCCGAGCCTCGAACAGCTCCTGGACGCGCGGCAGACCCTGCGTGATGTCGTCACCGGCCACGCCGCCGGTGTGGAAGGTCCGCATCGTCAGCTGGGTGCCTGGCTCGCCGATGGACTGCGCGGCGACGATGCCGATGTCTTCGCCGACGTCCACGAGCTTGCCGCTGGCCAGTGACCGGCCGTAACACATCGCGCAGGTCCCGCTGACCGCCTCACAGGTGAGCACGCTGCGCACCTTGACCTGACTGATCCCGTTCTCGACCAGCAGCCTGATGTTGACGTCGCCCAGGTCGGTCCCGGCCGCCAGCAGCACCTCGCCCTCGGAGCCGAGCACGTCGGTCGCCAACGCGCGGGCGTACACCGCGGTTTCGACATGCTCGTCGAGCACGAGAGCATCCGGATCGCCGGAGGCGATGACCTTGGTCAGACCGCGCTCGGTCCCACAGTCCTCCTCGCGAATGATCACGTCCTGCGCCGACGTCGACCAGGCGCCGGGTCAGGTAGCCCGAGTCGGCCGTCCGCAGTGCCGTGTCGGCCTGCCCTTTGCGGCCACCGTGTGTGGAGATGAAGTACTCCAGCACGCTCAGGCCCTCGCGGAAGTTGGACTTGATCGGCCGGGCGATGATCTCGCCCTTCGGGTTCACCACCAGGCCACGCATGGCGGCGATCTGGCGCATCTGCACCATGTTCCCGCGGGCCCCGGAGTGCACCATCATGTAGATCGGATTGGTCCTGGCGAAGTTGGCCTCCATCGCCTGCCCGAGCCGTGACGTGGCGTCGGTCCAGATCTCGATCAGCTCCTGGCGCCGCTCGTCCTCGGTGATCAGTCCACGCTCGTACTGCCGGTCGATCTTGACCGCCCGGTCCTCGTACGGCGCCAAGATCTCGGCCTTGTCGGCCGGGGTGCTGACGTCGCCGATGGACACGGTCACCCCGGACCGGGTCGCCCAGTGGAAGCCGAGGTCCTTGAGCTGGTCGAGGCAGTTGGCGACCTCCACCTTCGGGTAGCGCTCGGCCAGGTCGTTGACGATCTGCCCGAGTTGCCGCTTGCCCACCTCGTAGTCGGCGTACGGGTAGTCCTCCGGCAACGCCTCGTTGAACAGGGCCCGGCCGAGCGTGGTCTCCAACAAGATGGTCCCGTTGGCCCGCACCTCGAAGCCGGCCGGCGGCACGACGTCGGATAGCCGGATCTTGATCTTGGCTTGGGCGCTGAGCTCGCCGCGGTCGAAGGCCATCAGGGCCTCGGCCACGGACGCGAAGAGCCGGCCCTCACCGAGGGCGCCGTCCCGCTGCATGGTCAAGAAGTACATCCCGATGATCATGTCCTGGGTCGGCATGGTCACCGGCCGGCCGTCGGCCGGCTTCAAGATGTTGTTGGTCGACAACATCAAGATCCGGGCCTCGGCCTGCGCTTCCGCGCTGAGTGGCAGGTGCACGGCCATCTGGTCACCGTCGAAGTCGGCGTTGAACGCCGTACACACGAGCGGATGGATCTGGATGGCCTTGCCCTCGATCAGCTGCGGCTCGAAGGCCTGGATGCCCAGCCGGTGCAGCGTCGGCGCCCGGTTCAGCAGGACCGGATGCTCGGCGATGACCTCTTCCAGCACATCCCAGACGACCGGGCGCTGCCGCTCGACCATCCGCTTCGCCGACTTGATGTTCTGGGCGTGGTTCAGGTCGTCCAGCCGCTTCATCACGAACGGCTTGAACAGCTCCAGGGCCATGGCCTTGGGCAGACCGCACTGGTGCAGCTTGAGCTGCGGGCCGACCACGATGACCGAACGGCCGGAGTAGTCGACGCGCTTGCCGAGCAGGTTCTGGCGGAACCGGCCCTGCTTGCCCTTGAGCATGTCGGAGATCGACTTCAGCGGCCGGTTGCCCGGACCGGTGACCGGACGTCCGCGACGGCCGTTGTCGAACAGCGAATCGACCGCTTCCTGCAGCATCCGCTTCTCGTTGTTGACGATGATCTCGGGCGCGCCGAGATCGAGCAGCCGCTTCAGCCGGTTGTTCCGGTTGATCACCCGGCGGTACAGGTCGTTCAGGTCTGACGTGGCGAACCGGCCACCGTCGAGCTGCACCATCGGGCGCAGATCCGGCGGGATCACCGGGACGCAGTCCAACACCATGCCGGTGGGGCTGTTCTTGGTGGTCAGGAACGCCGACACGACCTTGAGCCGCTTGAGGGCGCGGGTCTTTCGCTGCCCCTTGCCGGTCTGGATGGTCTCCTTCAGCGACGCCGCCTCGGCGTCGAGGTCGAAGGTCTCCAGCCGCTTCTGGATGGCGTCAGCGCCCATCGAGCCGGCGAAGTACTTGCCGAACCGGTTCTTCATCTCCCGGTACAGCACCTCGTCGCCCTCGAGGTCTTGAACCTTGAGGTTCCGGAAGCGGTTCCAGACCGCGTCCAGCCGGTCGAGCTCTCGCTGAGCCCGGTCCCGGAGCTGCTTGACCTCGCGCTCGGCGCCCTCGCGGACCTTGCGCTTCTGGTCGGACTTGGCGCCTTCGGCCTCCAGGCCGGCCAGGTCCTCCTCGAGCTTCTTCATCCGGGTCTCGATGTCGGAGTCCCGGCGGCCCTCGAGCTGCTTGCGCTCCACGTCGATCTTGGCCTCGAGCGAACTCAAGTCGCGGTGGCGCGCTTCCTCGTCGACGGAGGTGATCATGTACGCGGCGAAGTAGATGACCTTCTCCAGGTCCTTCGGCGCGATGTCGAGCAGATAACCGAGCCGAGACGGGACACCCTTGAAGTACCAGATGTGGGTGACCGGAGCGGCAAGCTCGATGTGACCCATCCGCTCCCGACGGACCTTGGAGCGGGTGACCTCGACGCCGCAGCGCTCGCAGATGATGCCCTTGAAGCGCACTCGCTTGTACTTGCCGCAGTAGCACTCCCAGTCCCGTGTGGGACCGAAGATCTTCTCGCAGAACAGGCCGTCACGCTCTGGCTTGAGCGTGCGGTAGTTGATCGTCTCCGGCTTCTTCACCTCACCGTGCGACCACTGCCGGATCTCGTCAGCAGTGGCCAGACCGATGCGGATCTCGTCGAAGAAGTTCACGTCGAGCACTGATGTATCTCTTCTCTTTAGTTACTCGTCACTCAATTTGATCTTGCGAACTGATCAAGAGATCAGACTTCCTCGACGCCGCCGTACGCCTCGCCCGGACGCCGGGAGAGATCAATACCGAACTCGTCGGAGGCGCGGTAGTTGTCGTCGTCGGAGTCCTTCAACTCGACCTCGGTGCCGTCGCTGGAGAGCACCTCGACGTTCAGGCAGAGGGACTTCATCTCCTTAACCAGCACCTTGAACGACTCCGGGATGCCGGGCTCGGGGATGTTCTCGCCCTTGACGATCGCCTCGTACACCTTCACGCGGCCGGGGACGTCGTCGGACTTGATGGTCAGCAGCTCCTGCAGAGCCCAGGCGGCACCGTAGGCCTCGAGGGCCCACACCTCCATCTCGCCGAACCGCTGACCGCCGAACTGCGCCTTACCGCCCAGCGGCTGCTGGGTGATCATCGAGTACGGGCCCGTGGAGCGGGCGTGGATCTTGTCGTCCACCAGGTGGTGCAGCTTCAGCATGTAGATGTAGCCGACGCCGACCGGCTCCGGGAACGGCTCGCCGGAGCGGCCGTCGAACAGTCGCGCCTTGCCGTCGACGTTGACCAACTGGACGCCGTCCCGGCTGGGCAGGGTGTGGCCGAGCAGGCCGGTGATCTCCTCCTCGGTCGCGCCGTCGAAGACCGGAGTCGCGAGCCGGTGATCTCCTTCGGTCTTCCCCAGCCCGATACCCCGCAGTCGATCGGCCCAGGCGCCCTTGGCCTTACCGATGTCCCAGCCGGTCTTGGCCACCCAGCCGAGGTGGGTCTCCAGCACCTGGCCGACGTTCATCCGGCTCGGCACACCGAGCGGGTTGAGCACGATGTCGACCGCGGTGCCGTCCTCCATGAACGGCATGTCCTCGATCGGCAGGATCTTGGAGATCACGCCCTTGTTGCCGTGCCGGCCGGCGAGCTTGTCGCCGTCGGAGATCTTCCGCTTCTGGGCCACGTAGACCCGGACCAGCTGGTTCACACCGGGCGACAACTCATCCTCGGAGTCGCGGTCGAAAACCCGCACGCCGATGACGGTGCCCGACTCGCCGTGCGGCACCTTCAGTGAGGTGTCGCGCACTTCGCGCGCCTTCTCACCGAAGATCGCCCGCAGCAGCCGCTCCTCCGGGGTCAACTCGGTCTCGCCCTTCGGGGTGACCTTGCCGACCAGGATGTCGCCGGTCGAGACCTCAGCCCCGATCCGGATGATGCCCCGCTCGTCCAGGTCGGCCAGCATCTCCTCGCTGACGTTCGGGATGTCGCGGGTGATCTCCTCCGCACCGAGCTTGGTGTCCCGGGCGTCGACCTCGTGCTCCTCGATGTGGATCGAGGTGAGGACGTCGTCCTGCACCAGCCGCTGGCTGAGGATGATCGCGTCCTCGTAGTTGTGGCCCTCCCACGGCATGAACGCCACGAGCAGGTTGCGACCGAGCGCCATCTCGGCGTGGTCCGTACAGGGTCCGTCGGCCAGCGGGGCACCCTTCTCCACGCGCTGCCCCTCGGTGACGAGCGGTCGCTGGTTGATGCACGTGCCCTGGTTGGAGCGGCGGAACTTGCTCAACCGGTAGGTCTTGTCGGTGCCGTCGTCGTGGGCGATGTCGATCAGGTCGGCGCTCACCGAGGTGACCACACCGGCCTGGGTGGCCACGGTGACGTCACCGGCGTCCACCGCACCCCGATACTCCATGCCGGTGCCCACGAATGGGGCGTCGGATCGGATCAGCGGCACGGCCTGCCGCTGCATGTTCGAACCCATCAGGGCTCGCGAGGCGTCGTCGTGCTCGAGGAACGGGATCATCGCGGTGGCGACCGAGACCATCTGCCGCGGCGAGACGTCCATGTAGTGCACCTCGTTGGGCGCGACCTCGTCGGCCTCACCGTGGCGCCGGCGAACCAGCACCCGCTCCTCGGTGAAGCGGCCCTTCTCGTCCAGCTTGGCGTTGGCCTGGGCGATGATGAAGCGGTCCTCGACATCGGCCGTCACGTACTCGACCTGGTCGGTGACCCGGCCCTTCTCCACCTTGCGGTACGGAGTCTCGACGAACCCGAAGGCGTTCACCCGGGCAAAGCTGGCCAACGAGCCGATCAGGCCGATGTTCGGGCCTTCCGGCGTCTCGATGGGACACATCCGGCCGTAGTGCGAGGTGTGCACGTCGCGCACCTCCATGCCGGCCCGGTCTCGGGACAGACCGCCCGGACCGAGCGCGGAGAGCCGCCGCTTGTGGGTCAAACCCGCGATCGGGTTGGTCTGGTCCATGAACTGGCTGAGCTGGGAGGTGCCGAAGAACTCCTTCAGCGCCGCCACCACCGGCCGGATGTTGATCAAGGTCTGCGGCGTGATGGCCTCGACGTCCTGAGTCGTCATCCGGTCCCGGACTACGCGCTCCATCCGGCCGAGGCCGGTGCGCAGCTGGTTCTGGATCAGCTCACCCACCGTACGCAGCCGGCGGTTGCCGAAGTGGTCGATGTCGTCCTCTTCGACGATGAGCTCCCCGCGCGGGGCCTCGAGAGTTTCGCGGCCCTCGTGCAGCGCCACGCAGAAACGAATCGCGGCCACGATGTCTTCGATCGTGAGGACCTGCTTGTCGAACTCGATCTCCAGCCCGAGCTTCTTGTTGATCTTGTACCGACCGACCTTCGCCAGGTCGTACCGCTTCGGGTTGAAGTAGTAGTTCTCCAACAGCGCCTGCGCGGCTTCGCGAGTCGGCGGCTCACCCGGACGGAGCTTGCGGTAGATGTCGAGCAGCGCCTCGTCCTGGGTCGAGGTGTGGTCCTTCTCCAGGGTGAGCCGCATCGACTCGTACTCCCCGAACTCCTCCAGGATCTTGGCGTCGTCCCAACCGAGCGCCTTGAGCAGCACGGTGACGTTCTGCTTGCGCTTGCGGTCCAGCCGGACGCCGACCATGTCCCGCTTGTCGATCTCGAACTCCAGCCACGCCCCGCGGGACGGGATCATCTTGCAGGTGAAGATGTCCTTGTCGGAGGTCTTGTCGGTGGTCTGCTCGAAGTAGACGCCCGGGCTCCGGACCAGCTGGGAGACCACGACCCGCTCAGTGCCGTTGATGACAAAGGTGCCCTTGTCGGTCATGAGAGGAAAGTCGCCCATGAAGACGGTCTGGCTCTTGATCTCGCCGGTCTCGTTGTTCATGAACTCCGCGGTGACGAACAACGGCGCGGCGTATGTGACGTCACGGTCCTTGCACTCGTCGACGGTGTTCTTCGGCGGCTCGAAGCGGTGGTCGCGGAACGACAGCGACATCGTGCCGGAGAAGTCCTCGATGGGAGAGATCTCCTCGAAGATCTCCTCCAGGCCGGACTTCGTGTTGATGTCGTTGCGGCCCTCCTCGAGGGCGGCCGCGACCCGATCGCGCCAGGCGTCGTTGCCGACCAGCCAATCGAATGAGTCGATCTGCAGATCGAGCAGATCCGGGACTTCCATAGGTTCGGCGATCTTCGCGAACGAGATCCGGCCGGTGGGTGAATATGCAGAACTGGTCAAAGCGGAGCTAGTCAACGTGGTGCGCGAGGCGGCCAACTGTGGGTCCTTCCCAGACTCGCAGGTCAGTGAAGCGCTCGTGCGCATGACAAACGGCCCGTGTCAAGCGAAACGGGTCGTTGAGATGGCGAGGGCAAACCCCAAATATAGGGCCTCTACGCGCAGGAGTCAAGGCAGCGCGGGCACGGCAGAACAGAGCGGTCAAATTTGACCCGCCTGGCGAAGATCTTACTCGCCATCTGCGCCGTGACAAGCCCCGACGCGGGATGTCGCGCAAGGCGCCGCTGGATGAGGGGGATCTGGCGCCGGCGAGGATTACCACGTTCACATGGGAAACCACTACTTCAGGTGGTCTGCACGCCACGTGAAGTAGCTGTTTGCCGCATTGAAGTGGCTGGTGACTGAGCCCACCGCGATGAGGGCGTTTCCCGCCACATGGCGGCTGGAGCAGCGCCGAACGCCAAACGGCGCTGCTCCTCCCCCCATGTGACGCATGACGACACGGCCACCACTACCCGTCGCGGGCCGCACCTCAGATGCACCCACTTCTTGCGTCCGCACCACGTGCACGTGGTGCGGATGCAAGAAGCGGGTGCATCTGCAGGAATGGGCTGGGACGAGGAGCGGAACGCAGAGGAGCGACGGACCCCACGGCCCGCCGCTCACTGTCGTGCGGTCTTACTTGACGGTGACGCTGGCGCCGGCGCCCTCGAGGGCCTCCTTCGCCTTGTTGCCGGCCTCCTTGGTGACCTTCTCCAGGACGGCCTTCGGTGCGGCCTCCACCAGCTCCTTGGCCTCCTTCAGGCCCAGGCTGGTGAGGGTACGCACCTCCTTGATGACCTGGATCTTCTTGTCGCCGGCCGCCTCGAGGATGACGTCGACCTCGTCGCTCTCCTCTTCCTCGGGGGCAGCACCGTCGCCACCACCGGCGGCGGGGGCGGCCGCGGCCACGGCGACCGGAGCCGCCGCGGTGACGCCAAAGGTGTCTTCGAACTGCTTCACGAACTCGCTGAGCTCGATGAGGGTCAGCTCCTTGAATGCATCCAGGAGCTCGTCAGTGCTGAGCTTCGCCATGGTGGCGGTCCTTCCTAGTTGTCTTCTGCAGCAGCCGCTGCGGTGTGGTCCTCCGCGGCCGCTGCCGCTTCGGGTTGATCCTCCGCAGCCGCGGCCGCTTCGGTTGTGGTGGATTCGGTGGTGGATTCGGTGGTTGATTCGGTGGTTGATTCGGCAGCGGGTGCTGCTTCCTCGCTCGTCGCCGAGGCGGCAGCGAGTTGCTCAGTGGGTTCGGGGCTGGTCGGCTCCGGCTCCGGCTCCGCGCTGGTCGGCTCCGGCGGCGCACCGGCGCCGGCGATCAGCGACGGGTTCTCCTCTGCCGCGCTCTGCAGTGCCGCCAGCAGGCGGGCCGCTTGGGACAGTGGCGCGCTGATCAAGGAGATCGCCTGCTGCAGGACGCCTTGCATGCCGCCGGCCACCTTGGCGAGGAGGACCTCACGGGATTCGAGATCGGCGAGCTTGCGGACGTCCTCGGCAGTGAGGGACTTCCCGTCCAACACCCCGCCCTTGATCACCAGGAACGGGTGCGCCCGGGCGAAGTCGCGCAGGCCCTTCGCCACGTTCACGGGATCACCGTCGATGAAAGCGATTGCCGTAGGCCCGACGAGGTGCTGCTCGACACCCTCGATGCCGGCCTCACGGGCGGCGATCTGGGTCAGGGTGTTCTTCGACACGGCGTAGGTGGCATCCTCGCCCAGGGAGCGCCGGAGATCCTTGAGCGCCTTGACCGTCAGCCCGCGGTACTCGGTGAGCACAGCGCCGTTCGAGCTGGTGAACAACTCCTTCAGCTCCGCGACGGCGGCCACCTTGTCGGGACTCGCCATATCTATCCTCCAGTTCTTCGAACCACTACGGGTGTAACACGTGGCGAAGACCGGCAAGCCCCAGGTGGCCCGAGGCAAACAAAACGCCCCGGACGCAGACGACACCGGGGCGGAAACCGGCCATCTTGCGAACTCCAGCCGGCACGTTCGGTTCATCACCTGCGCGGGCCACCTCACCCTGCGACGTGCGCAGAGCACGGGTTTCTTCGGATCGAGCGAACTCGATCAACCAGCGGTCTTCGGCAGTCGCCCACTGTACGGGCTGCAGCCAAGCGGCCCAAATCGACCCATATCGTCTCGGCCAGGTCACGACGACTGCGGCTGGGTCCAGAAAAACCTGAGGGCTAGCCGAGAACATCTCAGTTTGATAACGTACGCCAGCCGGCCAGCTGCGACAGCGCCGTCCTCACCGTGACCGGCTCGCGACAAGAGGGGAACAACCACATGGGCAAGATGATCTTGAAGCGAGCGGCGTCGCTGCTCGCGGTCCTTGCACTCGCATTCTCGGTCATGGTCGGATTCCAGTTGCCCGCCAACGCGGCATCGTGCACCGGCAACCTCAACAGCTACAAGGTCGTCAAGGCCGGTTCTCGTGGCGCACACGCGCGAGCCGCCCAGTGCCTGCTGCGCAAAGTCGGCTACTCGATCAGGGTGGACGGCAGCTTCTCGGCCGCTGACGCCAGCAAGGTCAAGAAGTTCCAGCGCAAGCGGAACCTCAGCGCCACGGGCAAGGTGACCCGCGGCACCTGGGCCGCACTCAAGCGGACCGCGAAGAAGATGAAGGCCACGGCCAAGCCGGCCAGTTCGTCCTCGGCCAGCGGCTCGGCGAAGGGCCGGACCGCTCTCAACTTCGCCAAGGCGCAGCTGGGTGAGCGCTACCGTTTCGCGGGCAAGGGTCCCAACGTCTGGGACTGCTCCGGCCTCACCATGATGGCGTGGCGCAAGGCCGGCGTCCGGCTGCCGCACCACGCCGACAACCAGCGCAAGGTCGGCAAGCGGGTGTCGCGGTCCAACCTCCAGCTCGGTGATCTCGTCTTCTTCTACCACCCGATCCACCACGTAGGGATCTACGCCGGCAACGGCAAGGTGATCCACGCTCCGAATCCACGCAAGCGGGTCGAGTACACCAAGATCAGCTACATGCCGTACAACAGTGCGAGCCGTCCGTCCGGCTAGGCTCGACGCCTCAGAGGTCACGGGCCGGGAGCTCGCACACTTGGGATCTCCCGGTCCGGACGTTACCTACTAGCCAATGTGGGTCTGTCGCCCCGCCCGTTCCTGGCTGAAAGTAGGTGCGGTGCGGTCTCGTGCGTTACTCCAGCCTCATCAGCACCTACTTTCGGACTAGTCTGCCGAAGTGACCAGCGACCGTACGCATTCGGGCGTGCGCCCCGCCACGGTCGACGACGTTGCCCGGATCCGCCAGTTGATCCTGGACTTGGCCACGTACGAGCGCTCCGCCGAGCGGGTGTTGGTTACCGAGGAGCAGCTGCAAACCGCCTTATTCGGGCCCAGCCCGGCGGTGTACGCCTTGGTGGCCGAGGTGGACAGTCGCGTGGTCGGCTTCGCCCTGTACTTCCTGAACTTCTCCACGTGGGAAGGCACCCACGGCCTCTACCTGGAGGATCTCTTCATAGAGCCGGGGCACCGCGGGAGCGGGCTGGGACGGGCGCTGTTGGCTGGCTTGGCCGCCATCGCCCGGGGCCGCGGCTACGCCCGGGTGGAGTGGTCGGTGCTGGACTGGAACCAACCGTCCATCGATTTCTACACCCGGCTCGGTGCCGTCGCCATGGACGACTGGACGGTCTTCCGGCTAGCGGGCCCGGCGCTCGGGCGCTTGGCGGCTCACCCGGCGAGCGTCGGGTAGCGGAGCGCCGGCTCGGTCTGGACGACCGAGGGAGCAGACACGCCCGCGAGCGGAGCGAGCTATCGGGCGCCGCGTCTGCGAGCGAGGGGGGAAGACCGAGTCTTGGGGCGCGAAGCGGGCGCGAGCTGGACTACTCGAAGCGGCTGAGCCACACCGTGCCGGCGATGGCCAGGAAGAACCCTGCCCCGGCGACGACCCTGAACTGCGGCTCCACCGTGTCCCCGAAGAGGCCGATGCCAATGAGCGACGGTGCGATGACCTCGATGACGAACGTGATAGCGGTGACGGTAGTGACCTGTCCACGCTGCAGGGCGACGGTAAAGAACGCCATGGCGATGACGCCGTGGATTGCAATTGCGTACAGCAGCGGATCGAGCAGCAGGCTCCAGCCCAGAGAGTCGACGTCGAGACCGCGCGCGGCCACGGCAACGCCGGTGAAGCCGAGCCCGGCCGCCACCGACAGGACCACCGGGGAGGGTGGGCCGGTCAGCCGCATCCCGATCAGACCAACAACCAGCGGGACAATCGCGCAGGCGACGATGATCCCGTCGGCAACTCCCGAAATCCGCGTGGCTGCCCCGGGCACCGCCGTGACGCTCAACAACACCAGCCCGAGGCCGAGCACACCCAGCGAGGCCCAGTCGCGGCCCGCGAGCTTCGCACCCCGAAGATGAGCGATGAGCGCAGTCACGCCGACGCTGGCCGCGACGATCGACTGCACCAAGAACAGGGGCAGCTGCTGGAGCGCAACGACGTTCGCGCAAAAGGCGATGCCGTCCAGGCCGAGTCCCAGGACGTACGGGAGTTGCTTGACGACCAGCGCCAGTCCCGTCAGCCCGACAACCTGGGCGGCCCGCTGGGCGCCGACCGACTCCAGGACGGTGGCGACGCCGTACCCGACGCAGGCCACGACAGCGGCCACCCAGCTGACCACGAGCACGTCAGCCGCCCGAGACCGAGTTGGTTACTCGGCGTCGAGCTTGGTCTTGTTGGTGTCGACGCTGATGCCCGGCCCCATCGTGGTGGAAATGGTCGCCTTCCGCAGATAGCGGCCCTTGGACGCACTCGGCTTCAGGCGAATGATCTCTTCGAGGGCGGCGAAGTAGTTCTGCGCAAGCTGCTCGGTGCTGAACGAGACCTTGCCGATGATGAAGTGCAGGTTCGCGTGCCGGTCCACCCGAAACTCGATCTTGCCGCCCTTGATGTCGGTGACCGCCTTGGCCACGTCCATGGTGACCGTGCCGGTCTTGGGGTTGGGCATCAGGCCGCGTGGACCGAGCACTCGACCCAGTCGGCCCACCTTCCCCATCAGATCGGGGGTCGCGACGACCGCGTCGAAGTCGAGGTAGCCGCCCATAACCTTCTCGATCAACTCGTCGGCACCGACCTCGTCGGCGCCGGACGAACGCGCCGCCTCGGCCCGGTCACCGGTGGCGAAGACGAGGACCCGTGCCGTCTTGCCGGTGCCGTTCGGGAGGTTGACCGTGCCACGGACCATCTGATCGGCCTTGCGAGGATCCACCCCGAGCCTGACCGAGACGTCCACCGTCTCGTCGAACTTCGCCGACGAACCGGTCTTGGCCACGTTGAGGGCCTCGACCGGTGCGTAGAGCTTCGCCTCGTCGATGGTCCTCGCCGCGGCTTCGTATGCCTTGCTGCGCTTCATGTTCTGGTCTCCTGTCCAGTTGTGGTGCGAGCCGCGCGCGACTCTCCCACGGGTTTGATTGTCTGTGTTATCTATCTCCGCTTCGCTCCGACGCGGTTTTCGCTCAAACCCGGTGACTTCGTCCCATCCGGCGAAACGAAAAGGCGTGTTTCACCGGCTGCTCCTCAGTTCACCGGCGCGAAAACACGGCGGCGGTCGAGTTACGGACTGATTCTGTTTCTAACCTTCCACCCGCACGCCCATGGAGCGGGCCGTGCCTTCGACGATCTTCATAGCGGCGTCGACGTCGTTGGCGTTGAGGTCTGGCATCTTCGTGTTGGCGATTTCGCGAACCTGGTCACGGGTGATCTTGCCGACCTTGTCGCGCTGGGGGACGCCCGAGCCCTTCTGTACGCCGGCGGCCTTCTTGATCAGCTCGGCGGCCGGCGGCGTCTTGGTGATGAAGGTGAACGACCGGTCCTCATAGATCGTGATCTCGACCGGGATGACGTTGCCGCGCATGGGCTCGGTGGCGGCGTTGTACGCCTTGCAGAACTCCATGATGTTGACGCCGTGCGGGCCGAGTGCGGTGCCGACCGGCGGGGCAGGCGTGGCCGCTCCGGCGTTCAGCGCCACCTTGACTAGCGCGGCGACCTTCTTCTTGGGAGGCATTGCGGTGTGGGTCCTTCGTGGTTGTAGTCCTGGGTCAGTCCCAGAACGGGGTGGTGGATGGCGGCTAAAATTGGTGGGAATTCCGCTTGTCCCGGACTCGGTCAGACCTTTTGGATCTGTGCAAAGGTCAGGTCGACGGGAGTCTCCCGGCCGAGGATCTCGACCAACGCCTTCAGCCGCTGGCTGTTGACGTTGATCTCGGTGATCGTGGCGTGCACCCCCGCGAACGGGCCGTCCACCACCATGACCGAATCACCGACCGTGAAGTCGGCGACCTCGACCTTCTTGCGACGCCGGCTCGGGCCCTCGCTGCTGGCGGTCGCCGCGGCCACCACCGACGGGGCCAGCATCTTCTCCACTTCGTCGAGGCTCAGCGGCACCGGCTGGTTGGAGTGACCGACGAAACCGGTCACCGATGGCGTGTGCCGGACGGTCGACCAGGACTCGTCCGTGAGGTCCATCCGCACCAGCACGTAGCCCGGCAGGACGGTTCGTTTGACCTGCTTGCGCTGGCCGTTGCGGATCTCGGTCACCTCTTCCGTCGGCACGATGACCTCGTAGATGTAATCCTCCATGTTCAGCGAGGACACCCGGTTCTCGAGGTTCTGCAGCACCCGGTTCTCCATCCCGGAGTAGGTGTGCACGACGTACCACTCGCCGACCTTGCCGGCCAGTTCGCTGCGGAAGGCCTCCAGGGCCAGCTGGCCGGGGTCAGCCGGATCAACCGCCTCGTCGTCGATCTCGTCCTCGGCGCTCTCCTCCGCCGCTCCGAAATCGAGGTCGATGTCGTCCTCGGCCGGCGCCTCAGCGGTGGCCGGTGCGAAGTCGAGGTTGATGTCGACCTGGTCCTCGGTACCCGAGCGGTAGGTCTCCGACCCGAAGTCGATGTCGAAGTCGTCGCCGCTCCCGGACAGATCAGACTGCCCGGGACTCTCGGGACTGGGCTCGGGGGTGGTTGTCTCGGGGGTGGTTGTCTCGGGGGTGGTTGTCTCGGGGGGGTGGAGGCGGTTGTCTCGGAGGTGGTTGTCTCGGCGGGTCGGTTGTCTCGGAGGTGGTTGTCTCGGAGGTGGTTGTCTCGGGGGAGCCGTTCAGCTGGTCCGCCTCGGCGGGCGAACTGGCAGCTGTTGGGTTTTCAGACACGTCACTGCTTTCGTTCTCGGGGTGGTTCGTCATCACTTCAGAGGACAACGCTTTGGGAGCGTCGCCGCCAGGGGCATCAGGCAAAGATCCGGAACATCGCCGCCCCGAAGGCGAGGTCGAGCAGGCTCACGTACGCGATGACGAACAGTACGAAGATCAGCACGACCACGAAGTACTTGAGCAACTGCGGACCGGTGGGATACACCACCTTCCGCAGCTCCCCCACCGATTCGCGCACGAACGTCACCGGACCGGTCCGGTGTTTGGCCGGCTCCGCGCGGTCGCGCTTGGGGGTCGCACGACCCTTAGCCTCCGGCTCCGAGCGTCGGGCGACCGGCGCCGAGGCCTTCTTGGTTCCCGAAGACGACGGTGCGCCTACTGGGACCGGCTCCCGGTCACCGTCCTCGTCACCGTCACTGATGCCTCGTGCACCGGAGGTGTCACTTTCGGCCAGGAGCTCCTCGCCGGTCGGCTCCGCCGGATCGATCTCCTCGTCCTCGTCTCGAATGGCCTCCGAGTCGACCAGGTCGTCAGCCGGGGTCGGCTCGTCCTGTGACCCCGCTGGTTCCTTGTCCGCCACGCTGAGACCCTTCTCCGTTGATCCGTTTCCCGCAGGGCAAGAGGGACTTGAACCCCCAACCTTCGGTTTTGGAGACCGATGCTCTGCCAGTTGAGCTATTGCCCTAATGTCCTTGCTGCTGGCGCCCACCGTCGAAAGGTCCGCGGCCCGTGTCTGGGCGCACGAAAACAATGGCGTTCGACACCAAGTCACTGAGTGTAGTTGGCTTCGGCGACCTAGTCGAACCCGCTTTCAGCCGGACCGTCGCTGCCCGCGTCGTTGTTCGCGTTGTTATTCCAGTCGTTGTTCCAGCGCGGCCAGCAGGACACAGGTGGCGAGTCCCTCGATCGCGGTCGCCACCTCCTCCGGCGGGGGGAACGTCGGGGCGATCCGGATGCTTCGGTCGCGGGGGTCTCGCCCATACGGGTACGCCGCCCCGGCCGCGGTCATGGCGATCCCGGCCTCCTTCGCCAGCTGCACGACCCGGGTCGCGGAGCCGTCGGGCACGTCGAGGTTGACGAAGTAGCCACCCAGGGGAATCGTCCAGCTGGCGATGTCGTAAGCCCCGAGCCGGTCGGTGAGGATGGCCGTCACGGTCTCGAACTTCGGCCCGATGATCGCTCGGTGCTTGCGCATCAAGGCGCGCACGCCGTCGGCGCTGCCCAGGAACCGGGCGTGCCGAAGGTGATTCACCTTGTCCGGACCGATGGTCCGCTTGATGAGGTTCTTCAGGTACCAGTCGACGTTTGCGGGTGAGCTGGCGAAGAACGACACCCCGGCGCCGGCGAAGGTGATCTTCGACGTGGAGGCGAACAGGAACACGCGGTCGGGATGGCCGGCGGCCGCGGCGAGACCGAGCACGTCGAGGGCGGGCGACTCGTCGTCGGAGAGGTGGTGGACCGCGTACGCGTTGTCCCAGAAGATCCGGAAGTCCGGTGCCGCCGCGGGCAGTGACACCAGATCCCGCGTGACCGCCTCGGTGTACACCGCGCCGGACGGGTTCGCGTAGGTGGGGACGGTCCAGATCCCCTTGACGGTCGGATCGGCGGCCACCAGGTCCCGGATCTGGTCCAGGTCCGGGCCGTCGGCGTACAGCGGCACCGGGATCATCTCGATCCCGTAGTGCTCGCACAGGGCGAAGTGCCGATCGTAACCAGGCACCGGACAGATGAACTTGGGATGCTCCGACACCCACGGTGCGGAGGAGCTCGCGGTGCCCCGCAACAGCGAGAACACCATTGTGTCGTGCATGATGCCCAGGCTCGCGTTGTCGCCGGCACAGAGCTGGTCGACGGGGACGTTCAGGAGTTCGGCGAAGATCTCCCGGATCTCCGCCAGACCCTGCCCGCCGCCGTAGTTGCGGCAGTCCACGCCATCCCGATCGCGGAAGTCCTCGGTGCCGGGCAGGCCCAGCAGTTCGATGGACAGGTCCAGTTGGGCGGCCGCCGGCTTGCCCCGGGTGAGGTCGAGTTTCAGCCCTCGGCCGACCAGCTCCTCGTACGCGCGGGTCTGTTCGGCGTGGAGATCGGCGAGTTCGTCGGGGCTGAGGTCGGACAGGCTCATAGGCTCACGCTAGCCGTCCACCGGTGGGCGACCTAGGGTCATTTCATGACATCGACGTCGAACCTCTCGGGCAACATCGCGAGCTGGCTCACCGACCGCGCGACCACCGACCCGGACCTCCCGGCCATCCGGCAGGGCGAGCAGACGCTGAGCTACGCGGAGTTGGACTCCGCCGCCGCCCGCTTCGCCGCCGTCCTGAGCGATCATGGGGTGCAGCCCGGCGACCGGGTCGCGCTCATCATGCCCAACGTCGCCTACTTCCCGATGGCCTACTACGCGATTCTGCGGCTCGGAGCGATCGTCGTTCCGATGAATCCGCTGCTGAAGGCGGGCGAGATCTCCTACGCGTGGGGCGATTCCGGTGCGAGGGTGGCGGTGGTCTTCGCTTCGTTCGCCGAAGAGGCCGGCAAGGCGGCCAGCGTCACCGAGACCGACGTGATCGTCGTCGCCCCTCCTGACTTCGAGCACCTGTTGTCCGCGGCCGACCCGCGCACCGAGATCATGGAGCGGGCCGGTACGGACACGGCGGTGATCCTCTACACCTCCGGCACCACCGGCTCCCCCAAGGGTGCGGAGCTGACGCATTCCAATCTCAGCACCAACGTGGCCACCTCGATCGAGACCCTCTTCAAAGTCTCGCCCGGCGACGTGATCTTCGGCGGCTTGCCGCTGTTTCACTCCTTCGGCCAGACCTGCGGACTGAACGTCGCCATCGCGTCGGGCAGCTGCCTGACCCTGCTGCCGAAGTTCGACGGTGAGCAGGCCCTGGAAATCGTCCAGCGCGATCGGGTGACGCTCTTCCTGGGGGTGCCCACCATGTACATGGCACTGCTCCGTGTCCCCGATCCGCAGCGCTTCGACGTCAGTACCCTCCGGACGGCCGCCTCGGGCGGCGCTTCCCTGCCCCTGGAGGTGCTCCGCGGCGTGGAGAAGACCTTCGGCGTCCGGCTGCTCGAGGGGTACGGCCTGTCCGAGACCTCACCGGTGGCCTCCTTCAACCACCCGGACGTGCCCAGCAAGCCGGGATCGGTCGGCACGCCGATCCGCGGCGTCGAGTTCGGGCTGCGCGACACCGACGACCGCGAGGTCAGCGGCGATGCGATCGGTGAGATCGTCATCCGCGGGGAGAACGTGATGAAGGGGTACTGGGGCAATGCTGCAGCGACGGCGGAGGCGATGCGGGGCGGCTGGTTCCACACCGGCGACCTCGCGCGGCGTGATGAGGACGGCTTCTACTTCATCGTCGACCGGTTGAAGGACATGATCATCCGCAACGGCCTCAACGTCTATCCGCGGGAGGTTGAGGAGGTTCTCTACACCCACCCGGCCGTTGCGGAGGCCGCCGTCTTCGGCGTGCCCGACGAGCGGCATGGCGAGGAGATCGCGGCGCTGGTGAAGCTCAAGGACGGCGCCGGAGCGGAGGAGGCCGAGCTCCGAGCCTACGTGGAGGAGCGGCTCGCGGCGTACAAGTACCCCAGGATGATCCGCTTCGGCGAGCTGCCCAAGGGTCCGACCGGCAAGATTTTGAAGCGGGAGATCAAGTTCGAGCCCTGAGCCGAGGCCGGTCAGGAAAGCGGCAGCTGCCGCCGACCGACCAGGGCACTGTGCGGGCCGAGGGCCACGCGGCCTGACCCGTCGGTCGCCGGGTCCAGTTGCCCGACAGTCAGGACGAGCTCCAGCTCCACCGGCACGTCGATCTCGGCCTCGTAGGCACCAAAGTTGATCACCAGCACCATGGCGCCGCGCTCGATCGCCAGCCAGTGTTCATCGTCGTCCGAGCGGGCCACACTGCGGTCAAAGCGAGGATCGGTCAGATCCGGATAGGTGCGTCGCAGGCTGAGCAGCCGGCGGTTGAGGTCGAGGAGTTCGGCGTGCTCGGCCACCTCCGCCTCGGACCAGTCCAGCTTCGAATCCTCGAAGGTCTTGGGGTCCTGCGGATCCGGTACGACCGACAAGTCCCAGCCCATCTGGGCGAACTCCGCCAGCCGTCCCTCGGCCACCGCCTGGGCCAGCTCGGGGTCGGAATGCGACGTGAAGAACTGCCAGGGCGTCGTAGCCCCCCACTCCTCGCCCATGAAGATCATCGGCGTGAACGGGCTGAGCAGCGTGAGGAGCGCCGCCAGCCGCAAAGAGCGGTGGTCGAGCCTGCCGGAGAGCCGGTGGCCGTCGGCACGGTTGCCGATCTGATCATGGTTGTCGGAGCAGACGACCAGCCGCCACGTCGGTGTGCGGTGGTCGATCCGGTGGCCATGATTGCGCCCGCGGAAGCTGGAGTGGGTTCCGGTGTGGAAGAAGCCCTCCTCGAACACCTTGCCGAGGGCGGCGAGGGAGTCGAAGTCGGCGTAGTAGCCGGTGGTGTCCCCGGTCAGGCTGACGTACAGGGCGTGATGGAAGTCATCGCTCCATTGCGCGGTCAGACCGTACCCGCCGGCCTCCCGGGTCGTGATGAGCCGCGGATCGTTGAGGTCCGACTCGGCGATCAGCGACAACGGGCGGCCGAGGAAGGCGCTCAGCGCGCCGGCCTCGATGGCCAGCTCCTCCAGGATGTGGGTGGCGCGGGTGTCGACCAGAGCGTGTACGGCGTCCAGGCGGAGTCCGTCCACGTGGTAATCGTTCATCCACATCATGGCGTTGTCGACGATGTAGCGCCGGACCTCGTCGGAGTACTCCCCGTCGAGATTTGGCGAAACGCCCCAGGTGTTGGTAGGCACGGAGCGCTGGTACGGGGCGAATTCGGGCAGATAGTTGCCGCTCGGGCCGAGGTGGTTGTAGACGACGTCCTGGATCACCGCCAGCCCCCGGGCGTGGCAGGCGTCGACGAAGCGCTGATACGCCTCCGGTCCTCCGTATCCGGCGTGCACCGCGAACCACAGCACCCCGTCGTAGCCCCAGTTGTGCGGGCCATCGAACGCGTTCACCGGCATGATTTCGACGAAGTCGACGCCCAGGTCGGCCAGGTGGTCGAGCCGGCCGATGGCGGCGTCCAGCGAACCTTGGGGTGTGAAGGTGCCGACGTGCAGCTCATAGATCACACCGCCAGCCAATTGTCGGCCGGTCCAGGTGTGATCCGTCCACGCGAAGCGCGCCGGGTCATAGGTCCGAGACAGC
Source organism: uncultured Actinomycetota bacterium (assembly GCA_963791865.1). Lineage (GTDB taxonomy): Bacteria > Actinomycetota > Actinomycetes > Propionibacteriales > Propionibacteriaceae > Microlunatus. The sequence goes on along the minus strand of CAWBUC010000013.1, from coordinate 244,073 downwards.
CCGTGAACGCCGTGCGGCTGCCAGCGCGACCGAGGATCCGGCCGCGGCTGGTCGTGATCGTCGAGGAGGAAGCCGTAGTCGACCTCGGGCGTATGCGTCAGATCGGGCACCGATCCGGTCGGGTGCCACCAGCCACCCTCGTCGACGGACATCGGGACCCTGATCGGGCCAGCTCCGTCCTGCTCGCCGAGCTGTAGCTCCACCCGTTCACGTTGCGGCGCCCAGACGGTGAAAGGCCCCAGACTCAAAAGCCACCTCGCCGGGGTGGCCCGAGGTCGCTGCGCTCCCTCGAGTTCATAGCTCACACCCCCACAGGACGGGCTCGGGCACCAAGGTGATCGCGAACCGGTCGCGGACGCCGGCACGGATCTCCCGCGCCAGATTCAACAGGTCGGCAGCCGTGGCCCCGCCCCGATTCGTCAGGGCGAGCGCGTGTTTGGTGGAGAGGGTGGCCGGAGGGCGGCCGTAGCCCTTCACGAAGCCGGACTGCTCGATCAGCCAGGCGGCGCTGGTCTTGACCCGGCCGTCGTCGACGCCGAACCGCGGGGCGCCGTCGGGCAGGCCCGCCGCCCGCTCGGCGTCCAAGATCGGATTGATGAAGAAGGAGCCGGCGCTCCAGCTGTCGAAGTCGGCCTCGTCGAGCACCATCCCCTTGGCCCGCCGGAGGTCAAGCACGGCCTCGCGGGCTGCGGCCGCCGGCACCCTCTCCCCGACCGCTACGCTCAGGCTTCGGGCCAGCTCGGGGTAGCGAATCGGCGCGGAGAGCGAGCCCAGCGGCAGCTGGAACGTCACGGCCAAGATCAGGTAGCGGTTCGGGTCGGCCTTGAAGCGCGAGCTGCGGAAGCCGAAACCGCAGTCGGCCGCGGCGAAGGTGGCCTGCCGGTCGTTGGCCCGGTCCCAGGTCCGGACCGAGGCGATGAGTTGACAGACCTCGGAGCCGTACGCGCCGACGTTCTGGATCGGCGTCGCGCCCACCAGGCCCGGAATGCCGGCGAGGCACTCGATGCCGCCGCCCCACTCCTCCTCGACCGCACGGGCGACCAGATCGTCCCAGTTCTCCCCAGCGGCGACGGTGATCATCGCTCCGGAGCAACCGGACTCATCGACCTGGACGCCATGGGTGGCCACCCGCACCACCGTCTGGTCGACACCGTCGTCACCGATCAAGACGTTGGAGCCGCCGCCGAGCACGCGGGCCGGCTCGACCGCCGGATCAGGGTCCACGTCCGCGGCGCGTACCGCGGCGACGAGGTCGGCCTCGGTGTCGGCGGTGATCAGCCGGCGCGCGGGGCCGCCGACCCGGAACGTGGTGTAAGGCGCGAGCTGGGGCCCTCGTACCTCGGTCTCAAGCGTCAAGATCGACAACCGCCCGCGCCGCGCCCAGCACCTTCTCGCCGGCGCAAAACGCCCCAATGTCCAAGCTGACCAGCGATCCCTCGACCGCCACCACGGTGGCGGTCAAGATCACCTCGGCGCCCTGATCGTCGTCGGGGACCACCACCGGCTTGGTGAATCGCGCAGAGTACGAACGGACGGCGGCCGGGTTCCGAACCCAGTCGGTGACCACCCGCAACGCCGCTCCCATGGTGAGCATGCCGTGGGCCACGACTCCGGGGAGCCCGACCCGGGCCGCAAACCGCTCCGAGTAATGGATGGGGTTGAAGTCGGTCGAGGCACCCGCGTAGCGGACGAGATCGGCACGAGAGAAGGTGACCGTCAACGGCGGGAGCTCGGTCCCGACGTCGACCTGTCCGAGATTGACACTCACGCGGCTGCCTCGTGGCTGTGGAAGAAGGTGGCTTGGGCGGTGCACACCAATGCACCCCCGATGGTCTCCACCCGCACCGAGGTGGAGATGATGTCGGCGCTGCCGCGGCTGCGCACCCTGTCGATGGTCAAGATCGCCTGCACCCGGTCCCCCGCTCGCAGTGCACGCTCGTAGGCAAACCGCTGCTCACCGTGCACAATGCGGCGTAAGGCCAGACCCAACTCTGGGTCGGCGAACATCGCCTCCCAGGCGTCGGCTGCGATCACCGCGACGAAGGTTGGGGGTGCGACGGGCTGCTCGGCGACGTAGGCCGGGTTGTCGTCACCGATCGCCCGGGCAAACTCGGCGATCTTCGCGACCGACACCTCATACGGCGCGGTCGGAGGGTAGCTCCGGCCGGCGTGGGAAGGGGCGATGGCCATGAAGGTAAACCTAATCGAGCGCGGAGACCACCGCGGCGCGATCTCGATAGCGCCGCTGGACGATCGGTGCCGCCCGCTCCGCCAGCGGCTTGGTCATGGCCCAGCCGCGTTCGGCGGCCACGGCCTCCATCGGCTCCAGGAGAAGACCAGGAGCCAGGAAGAGCGGCACGATCGCGATCGGCTCCCGCAGTTCGGCCAGCACCGCCGTCGCGCGTGGCTCGGCGGTGCCGAAGCCCGCCCGCACGGCGCCACCCCGAGTGGCCGACAGCGCGGCGGCGAGGGCGTGGACATCGTCGTTCGCCACGTCGTCGGACGAGCCGACGGCGTAGAGCAACACCGAGTGCTCGGGGCTCAGACCCGCCTCGGCCATGACCTTGTGCAGAAGATCCTCCACGTCGGATCCGGTGCCGAGCACGGCCGCCAGCGGAAGGCCGAGACCGGAGATCGCAGCGGCCTCAGCGACCGCCTGCGGGACATCCACGGTGGCGTGGAAGGCCGAGGTGAACAGCAGGGGTACGACGACCGCCGATCGGTGGTGCGCAGCGAGTTCGACGGCGACGGCGGGCAGATCCGGTTCCGCCAGATCCAGATAGGCGGCGTAGGCGGGGATCCGCTCCGCCGCGGCCACCGCCGCCAACAGCCGCTCGATGGCCGGGCGGACACCCCGGTGACGACTGCCGTGAGCCAGGCCGATGAGCGGGAGCGACGTCACGTTGGGCATTTGGCCCTTCTCCTGAGCGCCGTCGTTGGATCAGGGCGCGACCATCTGGCTCAGCGGGTCTCGCGGTGAACGGTGTGGGTGTGGCAGCGCGGGCAGAACTTCTTCAGTTCCATCCGATCCGGGTCGTTGCGACGGTTCTTCTTGGTGATGTAGTTCCGCTCCTTGCACTGGGTGCACGCGAGCGTGATCTTCGGCCGCACGTCAGTGGTCTTGGCCATCTCTCATCCTTCTTGGTTCTTCTCGGCTTGCCGGCGTTCAGGTCATCGAAGTAGCGGGAGCGGGACTCGAACCCGCGACACAGCGATTATGAGCCGCTTGCTCTACCGCCTGAGCTATCCCGCTCTGGAGTCGCTTCGCACAACACGCCGAACCACGTCGATGTTCCGCCGGCGCGCGGTTGCGCCGGAACGACTTCCGAGCCCCCATGCGGAATCGAACCGCAGACCTTCTCCTTACCATGGAGACGCTCTACCGACTGAGCTATAGGGGCCGCTGCCGGCGCCTGACCGGGCCGTGCCGACCCACCAAGATACACACCCGGCCGATCGGCGCGCCAATCATCTCTGCGGCTCGGAAAGGCCAGGAGCAGCCGGTGTCAACAACGGGTAAGCCCGTGTCCGGTAGACGGGACCGAAACCTACCCGATCTCGAGGTCGGGCACGTTTTGTCAGCGGTTGGGGTATGGCGTCAACAGCTGGTCGACGGGGGCGTAGTCGTCGGTCAGCACGGGAGCCGCACCTATCCAAGCGTCGAGTTCGGCACCGGTGATCACACGCCATTCCGCGCCCCGTTCGGCGAGGTCGGTGCCGATCGAGGCGACGTCGAGCGGGGAGTTGGAGGCGATCACGACCAGATTCCCGCCCGCCTTCGGTCCGCCGGTCAAGGTGTCGGACTCGGTGGCCAGCGCGACGTGGTCGAAGGCATCGGCCAGGGTGGCGACCTCGGCGCGCGCGAAGGCGAGTGGGCCGTAGTCGAGCAGATTGACGGCATACAGACCGTCTCGGGTCAGGATCCGCCGGATGTCGCGCACCGCCTCGCGGGTCGTGAGGTGCCACGGCACGCTCACCCCGCCGAAGGCGTCGCCGATCACGAGATCCTGACTGCCGTCCGTCAGCCGCCCCAGGCCGAGCCGGGCGTCCTCCACCCGTACGTCGATCCCCTGTCCGGTCCGCAGACCCAGGCGCTCGGCGTCGATGCGGACCACGCCAGGATCGATCTCCGAAACCAGGCTGGCGGAGCCCGGTCGCGTGCGCTCCAGGTAGCGCGGCACCGTCAGTCCGCCGCCGCCGATGTGGTAGGCCCGCAGCGGTTGGCCCTTCGGGTAGGCACTGTCGATGGCCGAAACGACCGCCTTGGCGTAGCCGTAGGCGAGGTACGTCGGATCCTCCAGGTCGACGTAGGAGTGCGGAGCACCGTCGAGCAGCAGCGTTCGCCCGCTGACGCGATCCGGATCCGGCCGGATGACGGCACAGTGATAGGTCGTTTCGACGTCGCAGCCGCCGGGTGCGACCGCGGCGCCCACCCCGCCGAGCAGGACGAGCACCCCCGGAACCACCGCCGCCCGCCAGCCTCGGATACGCACCTCGACCGCCGCGGCGGCGGCCACCAACGCGACCCCGAGTCCGAACATGATCCCGCTGACCGGGACGCGGGAGATCAGGATGAAGCCGGTCAGGACCGTCCCGACGATGGCGCCCGCCGTGCCGATCCCCGACAACTGCCCCACCACCGTGCCGGTCCGGCCGAGGCTCGTCAGCCGGAGCTTCGTCACCATCGGCGTCACCGCCGCAAGAAGGGTGCCGGGCACGATGATCGCAAGCGTCGCAACGAGGATGAGCAGTGAACCGCCCAGGGCCGCAGCACCCCGAACCAGGAACGGAGTCGCCGCCACGGCGACGCCTGAGATCCCGAGCAGCGGGCCGAGCGCCCGACGCGGTGGAACGACGTCAGCCATCCGTCCCCCGGCCCAGGAGCCCAGGGCAATGGCCGCCAACGCGATGCCGATGACCAGCGTGCTGGTCTCCAGGGTGAGGCCGAGATAGGGCGCCAGGAGCCGCAGCGCCACGATCTCCACGACGAGGACACCGGCAGAGGCGCCGAACACGAGCGCCGCGGCGGCGTAGCGGCCGAGTTCGGCCGGCGGCGGCGCGTGCCCATCGGCGCCCGGCTGGCTGCTCACCCGTGGATCATGACATCGCGCGCCAACCCCGATGTCACGAAGTGAAGCGGGTCAGCGGAGGCCGAGCTTGCGACTGCAGGCCGGCCACGCCTTCCAGCCCACGTCGGCGAGGATCCGCTTGGCCACCGCGATCTGTTCCTCGCGACTGTGTCCGGCAGCCCGGCTGCCGCTGCCGCCGTACGCCTTCCAGCTGCTGTGGGCGAAGCCCAGCCCACCGGAGTAGCCGGGCACACTGTCGGTGTTCCACCGCTGACCCGTCTCGCACCAGGCGAGGCGATCCCAGACCGAGTTCCCGGGCGTTCTGGGAGTGCCCGACGAGCCGGAGCTTGACTTGTCAGCGGCAGCAGCCGGTTGCTCCTTGGTCCCGACCAGAACAATCTTGTCCGTCGGCTCCCTGGTGATCTTCGCGCTCGTCTTCTTGCGGCTCTTGAGGCTTCCGTCGTGACGGACCTCGGTGTAGACCTCGGTCCGCACACCGGTCTTGCCCTCGCGATCGACCAGGGTGTCGCCCTTCTCGAGGTCGTCGCTGTTCTTGGACACGGTTTCGTAGTCGACGTCGCGGCGCATGGTCACCTGTTCGACCTCGACCTTGACGACGGTGAGTTTCATGCCGTCGGTCAGCGGGGCGTCGGTGTCGCTGCTCGCGATGTCGTCGGCGTCGACGGTGATCCTGGCCTCGGTCAACGCCTGGCCCACCGTCTGGGCGGTGGTCTCGAGGCGGTGCTCCCTCGCTGCGACCTTGATCGCCACCGACTTCATCGTGGCCAGCGCAAAGGCCAGGCCCTGACGCCCGATCGACGTGCTTCGACTCGTCGACAGCTCAGCGCCCGCAGTCTGGATCCGCCGAGCGTTCAGCGCGTCGTCCACGGTGGTCGCGGTCGTCCAGAACGACTGGGGCCGACCGTCGACGGTGACCGTGACCTGTCGCCCGTACTGCACCGCGATGCGGGTCCCGTCGGCGAGCTTGGTCTCGGGCGCCGGAGCGACGACATCATGATCACTGAGCGCGATCCCTTGCGCGTCGAGAAAATCGGCGACTGTGCCCGAGGTGGTCGTGACGTCCTGGGCCATTCCGTCAACGGACAAGGTGACGTCCTTGTTCGCGGTGACGTTGGCGAACGCTCCGCCCGCGACAGCCAGGACGGCAGCTCCGGCGAGCACGGCCGGGATGATCTTGCGCACGAGCACTCCGTAGTACCCTCGTCGCCTGGGCTCGGGGTTATGGTTCGGGTGACGACGACCGCGACGTACGACCGCTTGGTCACGAAAGCATAACGGTGCCCGGCGGTTCGTCCAAAAGCGCGAATCGTGATCAGCCCTGTGACAACAGCAGCGCAGAGGGGCTCCGACCATGACCGAACGGACCGACCAGATCGTCGCCGCACTGACCGAGGCGTTCACCGAGTTGATGTCGGCGGACCCGGTGGCCTTCCGCTCGAAATTCCGCAGCATGGCTCGGGATCCGTTCGCATTCCTCCGAGGTTCGGCCTGCTTGTACTACGCCGATTTCGGTCCGGACGGTGACTTTGCCGGCGTCGACGATGAGTGGACCGCGATCGACGGGGCGCGCCGAATCTGGATCCAGGGTGACCTGCACGCCGAGAATTTCGGAACCTACCTCGACGCGGGTGGCCGGTTGGTCTTCGATGTGAACGACTTCGACGAGGCCTATCTCGGGCACTGGACCTGGGACGTGATGCGCTTTTGCGCGTCGTTGGCGTTGCTGTGCTGGCAGAAGGCGTTGCCGGACGAGGCGATCGACGATCTGATCAAGCGCTACGTCTCCGCGTACGTGCAGTGGGTGCAGCACTACGTCGAAGCCGAGGACGACACGGAGTGGGCCTTGACGCTGGACACGGCTGAAGGGGCAGTGCTCGACGCTCTGCATCGCGCGCGACTGAGTACCCGCGTTCAGTTGCTCGACTCCGCCACGGTCGTCGACTCCTACCGTCGCCGCTTTGCCGAGCTTGACGGCACCCGTCAACTTCCCGACGACGAAGTGGATCGCGTGAAGGCCGCGTTCAAGCGCTACCTGGACACGGTCCCGGACCGGAAGAAGGAGGGGGTGGTGATGTTCGACGTGCTGGACGTCATCGGGCGGAAGGGGTTTGGCATCGGTAGCGCCGGCCTGCCGGCGTACAACGTCTTGATCGAAGGGTTCAGTCAGGCTCTGGACAACGACGTCATCCTCACCCTCAAGCAGGGCAACGTGGCCGCGCCCAGTCGAATCGTCTCCGATCGCGAGGTCGCCGGCTACTTCGAACACCACGGGCACCGCACGGCAGTGAGCCAGCGGGCGCTCCAGGCCCACGCCGACCGGTTCCTGGGCTGGACCGAACTGCCCGGCACCGACGGATCGAAGACGGGGTTTGTGGTCAGCGAGTTCTCACCCTACGTTGCGGACCTGGACTGGAGCGAGGTCGACGAGCCCGACCAGTTGGCCGACCTGGTTGGCCAACTGGGCCAGGCCACCGCCAAGATCCACTGTGTCGCCGATGACGACTCTGAACACGACTTGGTCGACGTCAGTGTCGAGGAGGTGGTTGCGGAGTGCGTCGGAGATGATCTTGACGGTTTCATCAGCGACTGCACCGACTTCGCCCATGGCTATGCGGAGCAGGCGCGTCGTGATCATCAACTCTTTGTCGACGCGTTCCGGGGTGGAGCCTTCGCCGCGGTCACGCCGTCTGACTGAGGCTCGCCTTCGAAATAGGGCATCAGCTCTTCGGTCGCGCTGAACAGTGCATCGGGCACCTCGACGTACTCGGCCTGGATGCGGCCGTGGGCCATCCGGAGGGTAGCGCCGTAGGTCTGCAGGAAGCGGTCCCGGTCCGGGGCCGGAAGGCGCAACGCTAGCTTGCCGTCCTGGCCCAGGTAGCTGTACATGTTCGGAGTTGACCGCGGTGTAAGGGAGGGTGACGCCCTTGAGCTCGGCGTCCGGACGCGCCCTGACGAGCCGTTCGTACAGCTCGAGCTTGTCACGGCGGCGGCGGCGCTGGCTTCGATTTGGCCATGCGGTCAGTGTGTCCCTCACCGGGAGCATGGTGCAGCCGGTCCACTAAGGTCGGCTCGTGCCGAACAGCCTGCTGGTCGTCCACGTGGACGTCGCGGTCGTACCCGATCAAGTCGACGCTTTCCTGGATGCGACCCAGGAGAACGCGGTGGCGAGTCGCGACGAGCCGGGCGTCGTGCGGTTCGACGTGCTGAGTGACCGGGCCGATCCAGGACACGTGGTCCTCGTCGAGATCTATCGCGACGAGGCGGCGGCCGCAGCCCACAAGGAGACCCCCCACTACCAACGGTGGCGCGAGACGGTGGCGCCCATGATGGCCAGACCTCGGCAGGCCACCCGCTACGTGAACACCTCGCCCGAGGACGGCGAGTGGTAGCGGAGGAGGGCTGGTGGAATGGTGCGCTTCGATCTCGCCGTCCCTGCTGACCTCCGATTCGGCGCGGGCCGGGTCAGTGAGGTGCCGGCGGCCCTGGTGTCCCTAGGAGCCCGCCGGGTCCTCGTCGTCACGGGCCGGACGACCTCGCGTGCGGAGCCGGTACGTGCGGCGTTGCGGCAGGCCGGAGTCTCGAGTGAGGTGTTCGGCGTCGAGACCGAACCTTCGATCGAGGTCGTGCGGGACGCCGTCAGCCAGCTGACCGACGCCGACTGCGACGCCGTACTCGGATTCGGCGGCGGCAGTCCTCTGGACGTCGCCAAGGCGGCCGCCGTGCTGGCCACCGCCGGCACCGACCCATTGGATCACCTCGAGGTGATCGGTGGCGGCCGCCCGCTCGTACGTCCGGGTCTGCCCTGCGTCGCTGTGCCGACCACGGCGGGAACCGGTTCGGAGGTCACCCGGAACGCGGTCCTGGCCGGCAGCGGGGTCAAAGCCAGCCTGCGGAGTCCGTTGCTGCTGCCCAGGGTGGCGGTCGTGGATCCGGATCTGCTGATCGGTCTACCCGTGTCGACCATTGCGGCCAGTGGCATGGACGCCTTGTCGCAGCTCATCGAGCCCCTGTTGTCACGGCGCGCCAACCCGTTCACCGACGCCCTTGCCCGGGACGGGATCCGGCGATCCGCCCGCTCGCTGCGCCGAGCCGGGGAGGACGGCATGACAGACGATGGGGTTCGCGAGGACCTCGCGTTGGCCAGCCTGTTCGGCGGTCTGTGCCTGGCCAACTCGGGCCTGGGCGCGGTGCACGGTCTCGCGGCCGCGATCGGCGCCCGCATTGGTGCGCCGCACGGTGCAGTCTGTGCCGCCGTGCTCGCTGCGGCGATCGAGGTCAATCTGCGGGCGCTGCGCGATCGTAGTGCCGACGATCCGGTGCTCGAGCGCGTGGCGGAGGTGGCCGGCCTCCTCACCGGCTATCCGCAGGCGACTCCCGAGAAGGCGATCAGCTGGCTGCACGAGCTGACCGCTACGCTGGCGATCCCCGGACTGGCCAGCTACGGGCTGGCCGACGCCGAGATCCCGGAGGTCGTGGCGGCGGCGCAACGGGCCAGCAGCATGCGCGGCAACCCGATCGAGCTCAGCGACGCCGAAGTCAGCGAGATCGTCAGCCGCTCGCTCTGACGGTGCCGGCCAGCGCGGCGATGTCGGCCGGACCGACGCGGCAGCACCCGCCGACGTACGTGGCGCCCGCCTCGATCCAGGCCGCGGCCAGCGTCGGGTCGAAGTGGTCGAGACCGGACCACTGACGCCTGTCCGCGTCCCAGCTCTCACCACGATTGGGGTACGCGACCGCCGGCAATCCGGTCACCTCGACGGCGAGCCGTACGGCCGGTAGGACGTCCTCCGGCGGGCAGCAGTTCACCCCGACGGCGACGACCGACCGGGCCGAACCGGCCACCCGGAACGCATCCGCCAATGGCTGGTCGGCTCGGGTCCGCAGGCCGGCCGGCGAGAAGCTGAACCAGGCCGGCAACCCCATCTCCTCGAGCAGGTCGACCAGCACCTCTGCCTCGTCGACGTCGGGAATGGTCTCCACCGCCAGCAGGTCCGGTCCAGCCGCGGCGAGCAGCTCGAGACGCGGGCGGTGGAAGTCGCGAAGACGCTCGGCGCTGACGCCGTACCGACCGCGGTACTCCGAGCCGTCGGCTAGGGCGGCGCCGTACGGGCCGACCGAGGCCGCGACAAGTCTCTCCACTCCGTCGGCGGCGAACTCGTCCCGGACGGCGCGAGCGATGGCGACGCTGCGACCGAGTAGTCCCGAAGCATCCGCACGGCTCAGCCCAGACCCGGCGAAGCCCTCCAGGCTGGCCTGATAACTGGCCGTCGTGGCGACCTGGGCACCCGCGGCGAAGTAGGCCCGATGCACGGCCGCAATCTCGTCGGGTGCGTCCCGCAGCAAGCGTGCGGTCCACAGCTCGTCCGACAGATCGTGTCCGCGCTCCTCGAGGGCATTGGACAGGCCACCGTCGAGGACAACGGCGGCCGAGGGTTGCACGAACCCAGTCTGACCGATTGGGATCCGTCGCCGATGTGGCATAATGATGGCATGCCTCGCACACGGCTAAGTACGACAGTCGATCAGAAGTTGCTCGGGAGCGCGCGCTCGCTTCGTTCGGGGGCGACCGATGCTGCGCTGATCGACGAGGCACTGGAAGCATTGCTCTCCCGTCATCGGTCGGCCGAAATCGACGCCAGCTATGCCGCCTACGACACCCATCCGATCGACGAGACAGACGAGTGGGGCAGTCTGGCTCGGTTTCGAGAGGCCGCTGCCGCCTCATGACGGGTTTGCCGTCGCGGGGTGAGGTCTGGTGGTGCGAGCTGCCCGAGGTCGGTCGCCGTCCGGTGGTCGTTCTGTCGCGCGACGCCGCCATCCCACGACTCGGCCGGGCGCTGATCGCTCCCTGCACGACCACGATTCGAGGTTTGGCCAGTGAGGTCGTCCTCGAGCCCGCCGACGACCCGGTTCCTAAGCACTCGGCGGTGAACCTCGACTCGATCGAAAGTGTGTCCGTCGCCGTGCTGGTCGTTCGCCTTGGTCGGTTGGCCGACAACCGCATGGAACAAATCTGCACGGCACTCGCTGTTGCAGTGGACTGTACGCGCTGATCGGTCTGCCTACGCGTGCAGTCGTTGCCACCGACGACTCGTGGCAGGCCGAGGCGGTCGACCTCCGGCGTGCCGGGCAGCGCGGTGAGCAGCACCAGCCGCTGGTCGACGTCTGGCATCTCGAAGTTCTCACATCCAACGTCACCAGGCTGTGCTCGGGATCGGTGAACCACCGCCAGATGGCGCTGTCCTCCCGTCGCAGCCCACTGGACTCCTGATGGAGCAGGGTGATGGCGAGCGGGTTGGCGGCCAGCAGGTGGCCGAGACCGGAGACGACGAAAACCCCCGCGTCGCTCACGGCGTCGATCAGGTGCAGCACGCCGGGCCTCACGTGGTGGCTGCGACCGGTTCGGCCGGGCGGGTTCGCCCCGGCCAGCAGGTCCTCGCGGCTCGGTCTCGCGCGTTGCGGATGTCCGACCAGCGCGACCACCTGCACCTGGTCGGACGGTTTAGACGAGCGGGCCTGCTCGAGCCGGACGACGTAGTCGATCGACGGGCCGGCAAGCTGAGCCACCTCCTCGCGCCGCAGTCCCGGCGTCACTCTGCTCGACACCGGCGACTTCTACGGCATGGCCGACAACAAGCTGCTGCTGCGCGACACCCTGCGCGGCCGGCACCGCGACGACGTCGTGATCTCGGTGAAGTACGGCTCGCTGCGCGATCCCGGCAACGGCTGGGGCGGGGTGGATACCCGGCCGCCGGCGTCGAACAACTTCGTCGCGTACAGTCTGCGACGCCTCGGCACCGACCATCGACGTCACCGCCCGGCCCTGGACCCGAACGTGCCCATCGAGGAGACCGTCGGCGGCCTGGCCGAGATGGTGGAGGCCGGCTGGATCCGGCACATCGGCATGTCGGAGATCGGTTCCGACACCCTCCGCCGAGCGCACGCGGTGCACCCCATCACCGATCTCCAGATCGAGTACTCGTTGGCCTCGCGCGGCCTCGAGGACGGCCTCCTCGCCACTTAGCCGCGAACTGGGCGTCGCGATCACGGCGTACGGCGTCCTCTCCCGCGGCCTGCTGAGCGGTCACGGTCACCCGACCAGGCCTCAGGCCAGGACTTCCGCGCCCTGAGCCCCCGCCTCCAGCCCGGCAACGTCGAGCACAACCTGGAGCTGGTCGAGCGGTTGCGCATGGTGGCCGACGACCTCGGCATCACCGTGGCCCAGCTCGCCATCGCCTGGGTTGAGGCCCAGGGCGACGACATCGTCACGGTCATCGGGGCCCGCCGTCGGGATCAACTCGCGGAAACCCTTGGAGCCATCTCGATTGAGCTCGACGACGACGCGCTGGCTCGCGTCACCGAGCTTTTCCGCGCGACGCGGTGGCCGGCGACCGGTACGCCGGCGCTCAGCTGGCCAGTCTCGACAGCGAGCGCGGCTGACGCTGTGGACTTTTCCTCCATCAGTGTCGGATTTGAATGTCGGATTCGAGGGGTCAGCTTCGTCGTAGGGTCACCAACAGCCCAACCAGGAGGAGATCCCCGCCATGAAGTACCTCATGCTCGTCGCCACCGACCCTGATCACACTGAGGCCGACGCCGATGCCGCTCCGGAGATAGAGGACTGGGGCGCCTACGTCACCGGCAAAAACGCGTGGGTGGCGGGTGATCGACTGCGCCCGGTGGAGGACGCCACGACCGTACGCGTCCGCAACGGTGAACTGCTCGTGACCGACGGCCCGTTCACCGAGTCCAAGGAATGGATCGCCGGCTTCGACGTCCTCGAGTGTCGGGACCTCGACGAGGCTATCGAAATCGCGTCGCGGCATCCGATGGCCTTCACCGGAAGGCTCGAACTGCGGCCGATCTGGCCACTCAGCGAACGTTGAGTCGCGTCCGTGGCCCAGGACGTGACGCAAGCCCTCCACGAAGCCATTTCCACGGAGCGTCTGGCGATCCTCGCGACGCTCATCCGGATCACCGGCGACTGGGATCTGGCGGAGGATTGCGTCCAGGACGCGGTCGAGCGTGCCCTGCGCCACTGGCCGGACCAAGGGGTGCCACGCAACCCGGCGGCGTGGCTGACCACCACCGCCCGCCGCCGGGCACTGGATGTGCTCCGGCGGCGGCAGGTCGAGCGCACGAAGGTGGCCGAGCTTCAAAGCCTGCTCGAACGGGCCACCCCACGAGACGATCAGGAGGCGGCCGACGTGTTCGCCGATGATCGGCTCGGCCTGCTCTTCGCGTGCTGCCACCCCGCGTTGCCGATGCCGGGCCGGGTCGCCCTGACGTGCAAGACGGTGGCGGGCCTGTCGACCCGCGAGATCGCCAGCGCCTTCCTCGTGAGCGAAGCAACCATGGGCCAGCGCCTGCTGCGGACGAAGGCCAAGATCGCCCACACTCAGATCTCATTGCGGCTCCCGGAGCCGCACCGGATGGCCGACAGGGTGGCGGGGGTTCTGGCGGTGATCTATCTCCTGTTCAACGAGGGCTACTCCGCGACCGAGGGCGCCGATACGCTCCGCAACGACTTGGCCGAGGAGGCCGTCCGGCTGGCCGACCTGGTCGGCCAGTTGCTGCCTGACGACGGGGAGGTGCACGGGCTGCGTGCGCTGTTGTCGCTGCAGCACGCCCGCCGCCATGCACGGACCGACGCCGCCGGTGACCTGGTCACCTTGGAGGACCAGGACCGGAGCCGCTGGGATCAAGCCCAGATCGAGGCGGGGCTATACAGCCTGGCCGTCAGCCGAGCTGCCGCCGACCAACCCGGCTACTACGCGCTCCAGGCCGAGATCGCGGCGGCGCACGCCTCCGCTCACACCGCTGCTGACACCGACTGGGCCCGCATCGTGGCGGCGTACGACGAGTTGCTGGCGCTGCGGCCCTCTCCCGTCGTCGCCCTCAATCGCGCCGTAGCCGTCGGCGCTCGCGACGGCGCCGACGCCGGACTGCGGGCCTTGGCGGCCGTCGAGGGCGGAGCGGAACTCGCCGGCTACCCCTGGCTGGCGGTGGTGCGTGCCGACCTCCTGCAGCGGGCCGGCCGCGCCGAGGAGTCGACTCGGAGCTATCGGGAAGCCATCGAGCAGGCCCGCACCGATCCGGAACGCCGCCTGCTCCAACGCCGACTCCGCGAACTCGGATAGTTTGCACGCTTGTCCTGCACACGAATCTGGACTCGCGCGGCAGCTATTTCTGTGCTGAGTCGACGACGGCCTGGGCGATCTCGCGGAGCTTGACGTTGCGGTGCTGGGAGATGCGTGTGAGCAGATGGAACGCTTCCTCAGCGGTGCAACGGTCACGGCCCATGACGATCCCCTTGGCCTGCTCGATGACCGCCCGAGACTCCATCGCCCTCCGCAAACCGGCTGCTTCGTTGACCGCGCCGCTGTAGCTGGTGATGTTGTTGACCGCGGCGGCGGCGTAGCCGGCGAATACCTCGGCGTGCTCGACGAAAGCCTTCGACCGCGGGGCGTCGACGGTGTGGTAGATGTTCAGTCCACCGATGCTGCGCTGCGCGACCGGCAGCCCTACCGACACGGTGTGCCGGACGCCCGCACGTGCGGCGATCCGGCCGAACTCTCGGTACGGGGAATTGTCGTCGGCGGTGTCGATAACGATGGTCTGCCCGGTCTTCGCAGCGTCCAGGCACGGGCCGACCCCGAGTTCGTATTGCCGCTCGTCCAGATCGACCGCCAGCGGACCGGTGAACACCATGGTTCGCGGCTGCCCGTCCTCGATCACCGTCAGCGACACGTCCTCGACGCCACCCAGGGTCTGCTTGGCCAACTCGGCCACTCGCCGCAACGCCTGCTCGGGCGCGTGGCTGTCCACCGTGATCAACGCCAGCTCGGCGAAGGCGTGCATCGGGTCACGCTGCTGAGCAGCATCGGAGGCTGAAGTGGCGTCCATCGCGAGTCCTCACGCTTCGACGAGACCACCGCTCGTGGGGCCGGTCTCGCTGCTTGTTCGGGACCCCAGCTGAGACCCTTCACTGTGTGAGCATGTTGTCGAACTCAAGGACGACCAGGCGGGCGCCGACATGCCGCCCGGGGACGGCCACAGCCCCCTCAGGTTACGCCCAGGCCCGGTGCGACCGCGACCGGACCGACGGCATGCTTCTGAGCCGCGCGGCGGCCACCCAGCGGGTCAGGTGGCTTAGGTGTCGCTGTCGCTGATCACGTTTTCGGGTGCCAAGTTCTGGCTGATCATCTCGTCGGCGATGTCCTCCAGGGTCTGCATCGTGACTGAACGCGTAGCCCCTCAAAGTCGCCAGCGCGTTGGAACTGGTGAGTTCCGGCATGGCTCAGCACCATGCCTACCGCGATCCGACGTTCATCGGCGTGGCCGCCAGCAACTCCGCCCGGTCAACCAGATCAGCGCCGACCGCGACAACCGCCGACCTGAACTCATCCACCAAGCTCACGTCCAGACCATAAGCCCCCGCCAACGCCTTGTCCGTTTTTGCTCCGCGTGCCCGCCTCGACTTGCGGCTGTTGTCGGGTAGGAAGAGGATGTGATCGCGCCGGATCGCCGTGGTGGTCGCCGTCGTGGGGATTTCGTTGACCGCCTGTACGTCGGCGGCCGAACCCGGCGCGCGTGCGGCGGCCGAGCGGCTTCAGAGCGCTATCGTCGACCGCGACCTGGCGACGGCCTGTGAAACGCTGTCCGACCAAGCCCGCCAGCAACTCGAGGGCCACCACCGCCAGCAGCTGTGTTCAGGCGCTGTCCCGGCTCAACCCTTCCGACGCGGCCGTATCCTCGATGAGCGTCTGGGGTGACAACGCGCAGGCACGGCTGGCCGGCGGCGCCTTGTTCCTCGCCGAGTTCGATACCGGCTGGCGAGTCACCGCCGCCGGCTGCACCTTCGTCAGCGACGACCGACCCTACGACTGCGCTGTGCGGGATTGACGATGAAGATCACCTTTTACGGCACCCTGCTGTTCATCCTGCTGGGGCTGCCTACATGATCACTATCGGGTTGCTGGAGCGATGAAACGGTTTCTGTTCGAGAACGGACTGACCCTGTTCTTCCTGGCGATTCTGCTGCTCGCGCTGGCCGGGCAGTCGATCGCTGGGCTGGCCGAGTTCAACA
Source organism: uncultured Actinomycetota bacterium (assembly GCA_963791865.1). Lineage (GTDB taxonomy): Bacteria > Actinomycetota > Actinomycetes > Propionibacteriales > Propionibacteriaceae > Microlunatus. Next base: position 227,894 of record CAWBUC010000013.1, on the reverse strand, counting down.
GCCAGCAACTTGCGTCCGGGCTACAGACCCTGTCGTACGGACAGTACTTGCTGTCCTCCGATTTCGCCGTCGACGTCGCGGAGAACTGGCAGTCGGAGTTCTTGCAGTTCTTTCTCTACATCTCCGCCACAGTGTGGGCTGGTGCAGCGTGGCTCAAGTGAGTCCAAAGAGCTGGACAAGGTAGGGCCGGAGTCCGACAAGGACCAGATGATCGGTCAGCACGCCCAACCGGACTCTCCGGCCTGGGCCGGGGCCGGCGGTTTCCGGCAAGCGTTGTACTCGTCCATAATAGTCACCACGCCGAGCGGCAGGTGACGACGGCGGCAGGTGCGGTGGCGGTGCGGCAGCCGCGGGTCAGCGACGCGCATCGCGAGCGGGCAGCGGGTTCGGTTCTCGTCGGCGATTCTGCCGGCGTGTCGCGAGTCGCCGCGGTGCGAGGTGTGCCGCTGCTGTTCTGCTTGCCTGTCCAGCTCCGATTTTGGTCCGGCGTTGGAGCAGTTCCTTGCTCCGACGCCGGCCTGTCGCGCGACGATCACTCGCTGTCGCCCAGTGGCTAGACGAGGCGCTGCGTTCAACGCCCGTCGTTCGCCGCAGCGACTACGTCTACTGCTCGTCTACGCATCCACCTGTAGTTGCGCTCTAGCCTACTCGTTGTGCCTGCTATTGATCATCGTCGTCAGATCCGTTCTCCGCTCTAGCTCTTCTCCCTCTCCGTCTCTTTCCTCTTATCCAGCTAGTCTTTCTCCTACCTACTCCTCTTCTCCTAACTTCTCTTCTTTACCTCCCCGTTGCTCTCCGTCTTTGTCTTTTCTCTCTTCTTCTTTTTGCAGCCCGCGACGTGCTCCGATCCCTCGGGCTCACCATGGGCAGCATCTTCTTGTTGTCGTGGTTGGCGCAGTCCATCGCCGGGCGAGCCGCATACAACGGTCAACAGCTCGGTCAACGCCAAGACCCGGTGAGTTGGTTCGGCTACATCACCTCCTCAAATTTCTGGAGCCGGACGCTGCAAACTGGCAGTCAGAGTTTCTGGTCGTCGCAGCGATGGCGATCTTCGCGGTCTATCTGCGACAGCGAGGATCCCCTGAATCCAAGCCGGTAGGGGCTTCGCACACCACGACTGGACAAGAGGCTGAACGGCGTCTGAGGGGCGGTCGTGAGTCAGCCGCTGGCGATCGCGTCGGCTAGATCTTGCAGTGCTCGCTGTGTCGTCTGCTCAACGACCTTGGGCGGATCACCCTCGAATTCGTACTTGCGCACCTCGCAACCTGCAGAACTCGCAACGGCGATGTACACCGTTCCCGGCGGCAGGTCCTCCTGCGGACCGGGCCCACCGACTCCCGTCGTCGCCACGGCGAAGTCAGCGCCGAGCAGTTCTGCCACCCCAGTCGCCATCTGCTGGGCGGCCTGTGCGTTGACGACCTGCCCGCGGTGGACGCCGAGTAGGTCGAATTTGACCGTCTCTGCGTAGGCGACGACCCCGCCAAGGAACCAGTTGCTGGCCCCTTCGATGGCGCTGAGCGCGGCGCTGACGTACCCACCGGTCAACGACTCGGCCGCCGCGGCCGTGCGGTTCGACCGGGACAGAGCATCGGCGATCTGGTCCTGGGGATGAGTCATGCGTTCTTTGTACCCAGTTCGCGTCCCTACGCTAAGAAGAAGCGGCCACTGTACGTTTCGCGGTCACAGCTCCGCGTATCGCCGAAACTCTGCGCTAGCTGTCGATCCGGCCGCGGTCGAGTGGACTCCCGACCGGTTCAAGGAGAACCGGCAGTGAGGAGGGTACCGAGTCGTTGGACCGCCGCCTTCTCGGCGTCATAGATCTCCCCGAGGATCCCGCTCATGGTGGCGAGGATTTCGGTGATCTCCTCCGGACCGAGCGGCGGCTCCGCGGCGAAGCGGTCGCGCAGCGCCCAAAGGCTCTCGGCCGCGGCCGCTCGGTCGGCCCGGCCCGCGTCCCCTTCCGCGACCGCTCCGGTCACGGCCGCGGTGAGTTCCCGAGCCTGGGCACCCGCCGGGACACTGGTGGGCACCGCCGCTTCGGCCAAGGTGTGCCACAGCTCGGCGATCTCCAGCCAGCGCGCGGCCTCGTCGCCGAGCCTCGGCTCGTCGAGCAGCGCGGCCGCCTCGGTCAGTCCCGCCGCGAACTCGCGCCGCAGGTTGCCACCCTCCATGCCCGCGGGCTCGACGCCTTCCCACACGCTCAACAAGGCCCCGAAGAGTCCGGCGCCGTCGGCGAACACTCGTGACCAGGCCTTGGCGGGTCCGGACGCCACCAGCATCCGCGACCACTTTCGCCAAGCCGGCACCGCGAAGGAGTCCGATCGGCCGCCGAGGTAGCCGACCATGTCCTCCAGACCGGATCGGACCGCGGTCCTCAGCTGGTCGCCCGGGATCGCGGAGTCCTGGGTACGAATGGCGAGCATGGCGTTGCGGTAACTGCCGACCCGGGCCCGGGCCCGATCGAGGTCTTCGCCCGCCACGGTCAAGGGGGCCAGCGTCCGGTCATCCACGTGGATCCGACCGTCCTGTTCGGCGTAGGCGATCACCGGGTGGCCGCCGTGGCCGTCGAGCCAGGCGGGCAACTGCCAGTAGCCGATCAGGTACCGATCGGGCCACACGATGACCGGCTGGCCCGCAGCGAGCTCCCGCCGCAGCTCCGCCGCCGCTCCGACCGCCCCTGACGTCCGCGTCCAGTCCGCCTGCAGTCCAAGCCGGCTGATCGCCGCCGACAACCGCCGGTCGTAGTAATGCGCCGAGTTGGTGAACCACACGGTCACGATCCGGCTCTCGTCGTGCTGGAACTCCCAGAGGATGTAGCCGGCGCCGAGTCCGCCCGTGACGAGCAAGATCAACTCCTCCGACAGTGGCCCGTCGGGACCGACCACACCCAAGTTGGCCAAGATGTTCGCACACGCGGCCGCCTCTGGATCGCACCCGCCACGCAGGGTCCAGCCGGCGTCGACCACCGGTCCGGAATGATCATGGTTTCCGCCGGTGCCGATCAGGTGGGCGCGAGCAGCTGCGTAGCGCTCGCCGGTGGTGGCCATCCGTACCCGAATGCGGGCTTTGAGTTGCTTTTGAGATGTCACATCGAAACCTTCCGGCCGCAGCGCGACGCCCGACTCCACGCCTCGCAACGCCGCCGCGACCGTGCTGGAAGATGTGCACCTCGGCTGGCTGTCCTGGAGGCTCCCGAAGTCCCCTTTGCTCCCGCCTCGCCGAGCCGCGTGGAGACTCGGTCAGGGAGTTCGGCGTCGGATCCGCCGTACTCCACAGACTAGCGCTCCGTGAGGGAATCAGGGAGAGGTTGGGCCGGGAACGGGTGCGGGGAAGAGGTCGGTCAGCCACTGGTGCCACGCGGCGGTGCTGGCCTCGGTGTCAACTCGGTCGCCGTAGAAGTAGTGGTAGGCGCTAACCCCGCAGCCGGCATCACTGCCCTCGGCACCGATCCGGTGCAGCCCGGTGGCTGAGCGCACCCCGAGGAATGCGTCGGTGGCGAGGTCGACCACTCCGGTGATCGGTTGCGGCCCGTCCGGCGCCAGCGTCACGGTGTCGGAGAGCGTGGGCCGTCCGGTCAACCCGAGCGCGCCGTACAGCCGCGGCCACACCTCGGCGGCCGAGCCGGCGGCGAAGGTCATGGTCACCACGTTGTGCACCGGCTGCCCGGCGAAGTGCGCAAGGTAGCTAGCCAGATTGCCGAAGAACAAGTCCCAGCCGACGTCGTAGCTGGCGTATTCGTCCTCCCAGCCCTCGTCGAGGAAGCCGCTCTGCACGAAGCGCAGCACGGTGCCACCGCCCTCGCGGCCCTCGACCAGGAACTCGAAGGCGTAGTCCGCCGCACCCTCGGGCGGCGGCTCGGCCGCCCCGTAGGCGAAACGGTGCCCTGGCTCCCAGACCCGGACCTGCGCGGTCGCAACGACCCCGACGCCGAACTGAGCGCTCATCGCGCCGCCCACGCGCCCTTCCACTTCGTGGGGCACGAACCAGGTGGAGATGCCGGGCCCGGTGGCGATGGCCTCCCACACCTGCTCGGGTGCGGCGTCCAACTCGACGATCTTGACCAACTCGCGGGCCATTACCGTTCCTCTCGCTCGATGTGGGGGTACACCGTGACGACGATCCGGTGTGGCCGTCCTCCCGGTGCGCTGTCGTCGTGGTACCGGCCAACCAGGGCCGTGACCGCGGTGGCCAGTTCCTCGGCGAACGCGGACCGGTCGGCCGCCGAGGCGAACCGCACCTCGCCGTCGAGGGTGAAGGTGGCCAGCCGCTTGCCGGCCCTGGTTGCGCCGGCCACCAGCTCGCCGACCTCGCGTACGGTGCGCGCGGCCACGGCGATCAGCCAGCGGGCGGACAGCCGGTCGGGGAACGGGATGGATCCGGGGCGGAGGCGCCGAGGGCAGCCGGTGAGATCACATAGCTGGCCGCGGTGGCCTGCATGACCCGCTCGGTCATGTTGCCACGGCGGCGCAGCTCGACCAGCTCGACCAGGCCATGCTGCTCCAGCGTGCGCAGGTGGTAGTTCACCTTCTGCCGCGCCAGTCCGATCTTGGCGGCCAGGCTGGTCGCCGAACCCGGCTCGACCAGCGCGGCCAGCAGGCGTAACCGGACCGGGTCGAGCGAGACGCTCGCCGCGGCCGGGTCGTCAATCACGGACAGCTCGTGCACGCGTCGACCGTCTCACCGACAACTTTTCTTGTCAAGGACCGTCAACGTGATCCCGTAAACCCTGACCTGATCTAGCGACCGATGGGCGCGTACAAGGCACCGGTCGCCGCGATCAGATCCTCAGGACGCAGCTCCAGTTGCATGCCGCGGCGTCCGGCCGAGACATACACCGTCTCGAAGTCGGCGGCACCGATGTCGATCACCGTACGCAGTGAAGTGCGCTGGCCGATCGGCGAGATCCCGCCCAGCACGTATCCGCTGCTGCGAGTCGCGGCCGCCGGATCCGCCAGGGCCAGCTTCTTGGCGCCCAAGGCGCCGGCCAGGGCCTTGAGGTCGAGGGAGGTGGCGACCGGAACGACGGCGACTACCAGTTCACCGCCTGCCTCGACGATCAACGTCTTGAAGATCCGCCGTGGGTCGACACCCAACGCGCGTGCGGCCTCGTCGCCATAACCGATCTCCCCGGCGATGTGCTCGTACGGATGGAGGCGAAATTGGATATTGCTCGACGCGAGCACTGCCGTGGCCGGTGTTCCGCCCGAGCTTGACTTCTTGGCCATGGGCTCCATGATCGACGGTCAGCCGACCGTAGGTGTGGGCTCGTGGCGAGACGTACGACCAGTTCCGGCCGCACGACGGACTCCTCGACCGCCGCTCTACCCTGGTTTGTCGTCGAGGTCGAGGGAGTTCGGGCATGGACGTCGAAATCGCCGAAGAGCGCATCATCGTGCTCGCGGACCGCTTCAACCTCGACCACGCGGAGGGTCGCGCGTGGGCCAAGCGCGCCGACGCCTTCGGCACCGTGGCCAAGCTCGGGGGCCTGCTGAACCGGGCTGGGTCCGAGGACTACGAGTGCGTGTACCGCGAGCGCCGGCTCCAGCCGTTCTGGCGACTCCACAGCCGCGCCGTTGCCGCGTACGAGCGGACGCGCGAATACGTGGTGCCGGTCACACCGGACGTACAGAGCGTGCAGGTTGCCGGCGAGACCAAGCCATTGGAGCAGCGCCAGTTCCGGCTGACCGGTCTGGAGTCGTGCCGCAACGAGACCGAACGCGAGTTCCTGTTCGACGGCTTGACGCGGGCGGAGTCCCCGGCCTTGGCGGTGTACCTGGGCTTCCCGGGAGCGCAGGTGAACGCCGAGTCGCTGGCCGCCACCGCCCAAGCCGGAACCGTCGTCGTGCCGCCGCAGAACAAGGCGTCCGCCCTCGTTCGCGAGGTGATCTCCGCCGCCATCGGCAGAATCGAGGCCGACCGGATTCTCGAGGAGCGGGTGATCGTCGACGTCGTCGACCTCGTCTACCGACCGGTCTACGCGTTTCGCTACCACCATGCGGGCAAGGAAGCGGTGATCGAGTTCGACGGCCTGACGGGCGGTACCCGCGGCGACGGGGCAACCTTCGAGCAGTATCTCGGCAAGGCACTGGACCCCCGCTTCCTGCTCGACGTCAGCGTCGAGGCGGTCAACATCTTTGTCCCGGGAGCCCAGTTGGCCCGGATCGTCGTCCAGCATGGGGTCCAGCGGATGAGCGAGCGGAACCGCGAGGCATAGCGGAGAGGTAACGCGGGCCGCAAGCAACTGCTGGGTTGGTACAAAGATCTCTGCCGCGAGCGTGTCCCAACCCGACAGCTGCTTTCATCGGGATAGTGCGGTGGCAGGTGTTGGGTTCGAACCAACGTAGGCGATGCCGGCAGATTTACAGTCTGCTCCCTTTGGCCACTCGGGCAACCTGCCAGGCCACCGGACACCTCGCTGAGGCAACCCTGCGGCGACCGGCAACAATAGCAAACGGTCGCTAGAGTCGTGGTGCGGCACTAGATTGCGGCCCGGCCGAGGAGGGACGGAGGAACGGTGGCAGCGGATAGCTCATTCGACATCGTCAGCAAGGTGGACCGCCAAGAGGTGGACAACGCGTTGAACCAGGCAGCCAAAGAGGTCCGCCAGCGGTTCGACTTCAAGAACACCGACGCCTCGATCGCCTGGTCCGGAGAGGCGATCGAGATGGAGGCGAATTCGGAGGAGCGGGTGAAGGCCGTTCTCGACGTGTTCCAGTCCAAGTTGGTCCGCCGCGGCGTCAGCCTCAAGTCACTCGACGCCGGTGAGCCGCGGTCGTCCGGCAAGCTGTACAAGATCACCGCCAGCACCAGCGAAGGCATTACCCAGGAGAACGCCAAGTTGGTCTCCAAGCTCATCCGTGACGAGGGACCCAAGGGAGTCAAGACCCAGATCCAGGGTGACGAACTCCGCGTCAGCAGCAAGAGCCGGGACGATCTCCAAGCCGTCCAGGCGTTGATCAAAAACCAGGACTACGACTTCGCCGTACAGTTCACCAACTACCGCTGACCCGTACGTTCAGGCTGCTGACTCGTCCTTCGTCCGGCACAGGCGCACCACTTTCTTGCATCGGCACCACGTTCACGTGGTGCCGATGCAAGAAGCTGGTGCCGATAGATGGAGGCGAGGGTTCGCGCCGCACTAGCATGGCGGCGACAGCGCTGTTCGCGCTGCCCGGCGGGCGATGGCGAGGGATGATCATGGGTTTCGCGGACGAGGTGAAGAGCAAGGCCGAGACGGTGGGCGACAAGGCCGAGGGCGTTCTGGACGCGGCGACGGAAAAGGCGTCGGATGTGCTCGACGATCTCAAGAAGACCTTCGACACCGACGGGGACGGCGAAACGTCGTTCGGCGAGGTCGTCGAGACCGTGAAGACCAAGGCCGGCGACCTGTTCGAGGACGTGAAGGACAAGGTCACCGGCGACAGAGACCGACGACGAGCCCGTGGCTGGAACACCAACGGCTGAGGAGCCGGCCGTGGAGCCGGTGGAGGACTTCGCGGCCGCCGGACCAGCCGGTCCCGAGACGGTTTCCGAGGCGGGCGACGACCGCCTCGACGCCATCCAGGAGGAGGCCGAGGAACTCGAGCGGAAGTCGCAGCCCGGCGTCCTGTGACCAGCCGCATCTCTCATCTCACCATCGACAGCCACGACGCGTACGCCATGTCACGGTGGTGGGCCCAGGCGCTGGCCATGGCTGAGGATCCTGAAGATCCCAACGAGCCGGGCCACGAGGAGTGCATGATCTTCTCCGCCGACGGGCGCACGCGGTTGCTCTTCATCGAGGTGCCGGACACCAAGCAGGTCAAGAACCGGCTCCACCTCGATGTGCGACCGACGGACGTCACCCGTGAGGTGGAGGTCGAGCGTTTGCTCGGCCGTGGAGCCACCCAGGTGGCGGATCGGCGCCGTCCCGACGGCAGCGGGTGGGTAACGCTGGCCGACCCGGAGGGCAACGAGTTCGATGTGCTGCGCGGCGACCTGGAGGCCGCGGATCAGTACGCGCACCTGGTCCGTTGAGTTCCACGAGAAGCCCTTCTGCTGAGCCTGTCGAAGAGTCCGGCCCTTCGACAAGCTCAAGGAACGAAGCAGTTGAGCATCTGCTCCCGCGACCGAGCTCGGTGGAGAACCGGACGGGGGTCTTCGTCCTCGATGCGTCATCGGGTATCTCCGGTGAGTCGGTATGGGCCCCGTACGTCCGCCGCCTGCTCACGCCCAGCACCGGTCTGGAGCTCCCGGCCTCGCCGGAGGGCCGGTTCCGGCTGCGGCGCGATGAGCGTTTGCCGCTCGAGGCGTACCGACTGGAGATCGACGGCGACGGCGTCACGATCGACGCGGCCAGTGAGGCCGGCATCGTCTGGGCCACGCAGACGCTGCGGCAGATTCTCGGCGTGGATGCGTTCCGGGCCGCGCCACTGAACGACCGGTTCGTCGTCCCGCAGGTGGTGATCGAGGACGGCCCGCGGTTCGGGTGGCGCGGGGTGATGCTCGACGTCGCTCGGCACTTCCGCCCGCTGCCGGACCTGCTTCGCTTCGTCGACCTGCTGAGCTTGCACAAGTACAACGTGTTCCACCTGCATCTCACTGACGACCAGGGTTGGCGGCTGGCCTCTGACCGCTACCCGAAGCTCCAGGAGATCGCCAGTTGGCGTACGGAAACCTGGACCCGCAACGTCGAGCCCGGGGACGGCAACCCCCACGGCGGCTGCTATACCGCGGACCAGCTGCGCGCGCTGGTCGGCTACGCCACCGACCGCGGTGTCACGATCGTGCCGGAGCTCGAGTTCCCCGGGCACGTCCGGGCCGTGCTCGCTGCCTACCCCGAGCTCGGCAATCGGCCCGATACACAGCATCGGGTGGCCACGTCGTTCGGGATCTTCCCCGAGGTTCTCAGCCTCACCGACGACAGCATGGCTTTCGTCTTCGATCTCTACACCGAACTGCTGGACATCTTTCCGAGCCGCTACATCCACATCGGCGGCGACGAATGTCCGACCGAGGAATGGGCAGCCAGTCCCGAAGCCACCGCCCTCGCGGCCGCCCGCGGCCTGGATGGCCCCGATCAGCTCCAGCGTTGGTTCACCGCGGAGCTGCGCCGGTGGCTCGCCGACCGCGGTCGGCAGCTGGTGGGATGGGACGAGATCAGCGACCACGGACCGGTGCCCGGCGCGGTGGTCACCGCCTGGCGAGACCGCTCGTACGGGATCCACGCCGCAGCGGCCGGGAACGACGTGGTCATGGCGCCCCAGAGCCACACCTACCTCGACCGTTATCCCGGGACCGGACCGGAGGAGGCCTACTCCATCGGTGGCCTGCTCACCACCGAGCAGGCGTACGGCTTCGAACCCCTCGACGGCGTGCCGACGGAAGTTCAGTCGCGCATCCTCGGCACGCAATGTCAGCTCTGGACGGAGTACATCCCGACGACACGGCGGCTGGACTACATGATGTTCCCGCGCGCCTGCGCCCACGCCGAGGTGGCCTGGTCCGACCCGGCCCGCCGCAGCTGGACCGAGTTCCAGCCGCGGCTGGCCGCCCATCTCCAACGGCTGAGCGCCATGGGTGTTGAGTATCGCCCCGAAGAGGGCCCGCGGCCCTGGCAGCAGGGCGGCACCGGCCCGTACCGACGCGAGGCTGAACCACACTCCTGACGCCGACCGGGTGGTGGAAGAGTCCAGACCTGGGTGAGGGCGCCCTTATCATGGATGGGATGCCCGCTGTGGCGGGCCGCGTGAATGAAGTGTGCGGTGATCCCGCAGCCTGACGACCCATCCACAAGACTATGGGTCAACGACGCCAAGGAAGAAGGCTTTACACCTGATGCCTCAGGTCCACACCCTCGACCGAGTGGTCATCCGCTTCGCCGGCGACTCCGGCGACGGGATGCAACTCACGGGTGATCGGTTCACCGCCGACGCCGCGGTGTTCGGTAACGACATTTCCACCCTGCCGAACTTTCCGGCGGAGATCCGGGCGCCGGCCGGCACTCTGCCCGGGGTCTCCAGCTTCCAGCTGCACTTCGCCAACTTCGACATCATGACCCCGGGCGACCGGCCCGACGTGCTGGTGGCCATGAACCCGGCCGCCCTCAAGGCCAACATCGCCGACTTGGCCAAGGGCGGGGTGATCATCGCCGACACGGGCGATTTCACGAAGCGCAACCTGGCCAAGGTCGGCTACGAGGTGAACCCGCTCGAGGACGGCTCTCTCACCGACTACCAGTTGCACGCGCTCGACCTGACCGGGATGACCGTCGCGGCCGTCAAGGAGTTCGGCCTGACCCGCAAGGACGCCTCCCGGGCCAAGAACATGTTCGCCCTGGGCCTGTTGTCCTGGCTGTACGGCCGCCCGACCGAGGGCACCACTGAGTTCCTGGCCCGCAAGTTTGCCTCCCAACCGGCCATTCGCGACGCCAATCTCACGGCGTTCAGGACCGGGTACGCGTTCGGCGAAACCACCGAGACCTTCGCCGTCACGTACGAAGTTGCGCCCGCGCCGATGCCGGCCGGTGAGTACCGCCAGATCTCCGGCAACTTGGCGCTGGCGTTCGGCCTGATCACGGCGGCCCGCAAGGCCGGCTTGCCGCTGTTCCTCGGTGCGTACCCGATCACTCCGGCCTCCGACGTCCTGCACGAGCTGAGCAAGCACAAGCGGTTCGGCGTCACCACGTTCCAGGCCGAGGACGAGATCGCCGGCGTGGGCGCTGCACTGGGCGCCAGCTTCGCCGGGCACCTTGGCGTGACCACCACGTCGGGGCCGGGCGTGGCGCTGAAGGCCGAGACCATCGGTCTCGGGGTGATGACCGAGCTTCCGCTGGTCGTCTGCGACATCCAGCGCGCCGGCCCCAGCACCGGGATGCCGACCAAGACCGAGCAGGCCGACCTGCTCCAGGTGATGTTCGGCCGCAACGGCGAGTCTCCCGTGCCGGTCCTCGCTGCGCAGTCCCCGGCCGACTGCTTTCCCACCGCCATCGAGGCGGTCACTCTGGCCGTGCGCTACCGCACACCGGTGATCTTGCTCTCCGACGGCTACATCGCCAACGGGGCCGAACCGTGGCCGGTCCCTGACCTGGACGCGATCCCGCCGATCGATCCGCAGTTCGCGTCCGAGCCGAACGGCACCGACCGCGTGGGCAAGGACGTGTTCTACCCGTACCGCCGCGATGCCGAAACCCTCGCGCGGCCGTGGGCGATCCCGGGCGCCACGGGCCTGGAGCACCGGATCGGCGGCCTCGAAAAGGCCAAGGAGACGGGTGCGGTCTCCTACGACCCCACCAACCACGAGGAGATGACCCGGATCCGGCAGGCCAAGATCGACGGAATCGTGCGTGACGTAGCGGACCTGGTCGTCGACGACCCCGGCGGGGCTCGGGTGCTGGTGCTCGGCTGGGGTTCCACCTACGGCCCGATCACCGCGGCGGTCCGGCGTGTGCGCAACACGGGGCGCCGGATCGCGCAGACCCACCTGCGCCACCTCAACCCGTTCCCGGCCAACCTGGGTCACGTGCTGCGCACGTACGACCGGGTGATCGTGCCGGAGATGAACCTCGGGCAGCTGGCGTTGCTGCTGCGGGCAAAATACCTGGTCGACATCCACAGCTACTCGCGGGTGCGAGGGCTGCCGATCTCGCTCAGCGAGCTGGCCCGCGACCTCGAGCAGGAGATCGACGCACTCGAGGGGGTTACGCCGTGACTGCGCTGAACGGGCACACCAACGGGCAGGGCTCTTCGACCCCTTCGACAGGCTCAGGGCACCCTTCGACAGGCTCAGGGCACGGATTGGCGGGGGTGCCGTTGGCCGTCGAGCCGCTGAACCGCAAGGACTTCACCAGCGATCAGGAGGTGCGCTGGTGCCCCGGCTGCGGTGACTACGCGGTGCTGTCGGCTTTCCAGGGCTTCATGCCGGAACTCGGCATCCGCAAAGAGAACACGGTGATCATCTCCGGGATCGGGTGCTCGTCGCGGTTTCCGTACTACGTCGACTCGTTCGGGATGCATTCCATCCACGGTCGGGCCACCGCCATCGCCACCGGGGTGGCCACCGCGCGCGAGGACCTCGCCGTCTTCGTGATCACCGGCGACGGCGACGCGCTGTCGATCGGCGGCAACCACCTCATTCATGTGCTGCGCCGAAACGTCAACGTCACGATCCTGCTGTTCAACAACCGGATCTACGGGCTGACGAAGGGCCAGTACTCCCCCACCTCCGAACTGGGCAAGATCACCAAGTCGACTCCGCTCGGTTCGCTGGACAACCCGTTCAACCCGGTGTCGCTGGCTCTCGGGGCGGAGGCGACCTTCGTCGCCCGGACGATCGACTCGGATCGTAAGCACCTGACCGAGGTGTTGCGGGCCGCCGCGGCGCACCGGGGTGCTTCGTTCGTGGAGATCTACCAGAACTGCCCGATCTTCAACGACGACGCGTTTGCCGCCGTCAAGGACGCCGACACCTCCGCGGACGCGATCATCCCACTGCGCCACGGCGAGCCGATCCGCTTCGGCGTCGACCAGCGGCTCGGGGTGACGCGCGACCCCGTCAGCGGCGCCTTCGCGGTGGTGGACGTCGACGAGGTGGGGGCCGACACCCTGGTCGTGCACGATGCCCACGCCGCCGATCCGAGTTTCGCGTTCGGACTGTCCCGGCTGACCGACGCCGGGGTCCTGCACCGGGCACCGATCGGGATCTTCCGGGACGTCGAGGCCGCGACCTACGACGACCTGGCCCGGGAGCAGGTGGCCCTCGCCACCGGTTCCGGCAGTGACGACGAGGCGCTGCAGGCCATGATCGCCGGCGGGGACACCTGGACCGTGCGCTAGGTGCCGCCACCGAGCGATCCGGCTCAGGGCACCGATCGACGGGGGCTGCTCTACGGGCTCGGGGCGTACCTGCTGTGGGGCTCGGTGCCCCTGTTCTGGCCACTCCTCGCCCGGGCCGGCGCGGTCGAGATCCTCGCTCACCGGGTGCTGTGGTCCTTCGTCATCGCCGGTGCCCTGGCCCTGGTGCTCCTGCCTCGTCGATGGTGGCGGCCGCTGGCCAACCGGCGAATGCTGATCTTGCTCGGCTCGGCGGCCGCGCTGGTCTCCGTGAACTGGGGCATCTACATCTGGTCCGTGATCTCCGGCCAGGTCGTCGAGGCGGCGTTGGGCTACTACATCAACCCGATCATCACCGTGCTGCTGGGCGTGATCGTCCTCGGGGAGCGGCTGGCGCGCGCCCAGTGGGTGGCCCTCGGGTTCGCGCTCACGGCCGTCGTGATCTTGACCATCGACTACGGCCGGCTGCCGTGGATCGCTCTGGCCCTGGCGGCCACGCTTCGCCACGTACGGGCTGCTGAAGAACCGCATCAATTCCGGCGCGGTGGCCACGCTGACCGTGGAGTCGGCGCTGGTCACCCCCTTCGCGCTCGGCTATCTGATCTTCCTGCAGGTCACCGGCGGGCTGACCTTCGTCCACCTCGGCGTCGGTCACAGCCTGCTGCTGATCAGCGCCGGCCTGGTGACCGTCGTCCCTCTGCTCCTGTTCAGCGCGGCCGCGGTCCGGCTCCCGCTGAGCACACTCGGCATGCTGCAGTACCTGACTCCCACGGCCCAGTTCCTGCTCGGCGTGTTCTACTTCGGCGAGCCCATGCCGCCTGCCCGGTGGGCCGGCTTTGCCCTCATCTGGATCGCGCTGCTGATCTTGAGCGGGTACGGCCTGGCCCGGGCCTCCGCCGGCCAGCGTCGGCCGACCGTCAGCGAACCGGCCTGAGGATCTGGCTGACGAAGGTCTCGAACAGCCAGTCCCGAAACCGGTCCCGCGACCAGCCGGCGTCGACCACCAGGCGGTGGTAGAGCTCAGGATCGATCAGCACGCAATAGAGCGCCGCCGCCTCCTCATCGGTGAGGTCGTCCCGGATGGCGGCCTTGGCCCTGAGGTCGGCCACCGGGCCGGCGCGCATGCCGTCCAGGCGCTCCCGGCGCCACCGCTCGTAGAGTTCGCGAGCCTCGGGGTCGACCTCGGCCGCGCCGCGCAAGGCCAACCAGAGCGCGCTGATGCGCTCACCCATCCCGGTCACATGCTCAGCGAAAAGCCGCATCTGCTCGTACGGCTCCGGCTCGGCGATGATCTTCTGCAGGCCCTCCCGCTCGATCATCGGGACCGGCTCGTCGTCGCCGGCCAGGGCGTAGTCGTAGGCCAGCTTGAGCAATGCGACCTTTCCGCCGACCGAGGTGAACACGGTCTTGCGACTGACGCCGGCCTCGGCGGCGATCGAGTCGACCGTGGTCGCGGCGAAGCCCTGCCGGGCGTAGAGGCGACCGGCGGCGGCCACGATCTGGCGCCGTGTCTGCCGCGCCTGCCCGTCGCGGAGGCTGCTGACGTAAACCCGCTTGCCCGCCTCAGGCATTTAGCGTTACTCTAAGTGTCACGAATACTTCCTAAGTGTATTCGAATGATCCTAGCGGAGGTCGACATGCACGTGGCCATCATCGGCTCCGGCCCGGTCGGGATGACCGCGGCCATGCTGCTCGCCCGGGACGGGCACCGGATCACCCTCGTCGATCGCGACCCGGGACCCGTGCCCGGCCGGCCGTGGTCCCGCGTGGGGGTGATGCAGTTCCATCTGCCGCACGGCTTCAGAAGTCAGTGCCGCAACCTGCTGCACGACCGTTTGCCGGATGTGCTCGAGGCGATCCTCGCGGCCGGCGCCACCCTGGCCATTCCCGACGATGCCCCGGAGTCTGCGGCCTGGTTGAACGTGCGGCGCTCGGTGTTCGAGCGGGTGTTGTGGGAGACGACCTCGCGCGAATCTGGGGTGGAGCGGCTCACCGGGCACGTCGACAAGGTCGAGGTGACCGACGGTCGGGCCGTCGGCATCACCGTCGACTCCGTCTTCATCGCCGCCGACCTGGTGGTCGACGCCAGCGGTCGCGCCGGCCGGATCGCCGGCGCGATGCGGGTCTATGAGCGGGTGGGCTGCGGCATGGCCTACGCCGCGCGCCAGTACCGGCTGCATCCCAATGCGACCTCCGGCCCGATCAACAGCGGCCCGGGCTACCTGGCCGGACACCGGGGCTTCGTCGTCATGGTGTTCCGGCACGACGGCGGCGTCTTCACCGTGTTGATGGTGCGGCCCAGTGACGACAAGGCCCTCGCCGAGTTGCGCCACCCCGACGCCTTCGAGACCGCGTGTGCCGCCATCCCAGGACTGGCGGAGTGGACCGAGCCGGGTCGTAGCGAGCCGATCGACGTGGTGCGAGCCGGCGCTGGCTTGGCCAACGCGTACGGGTGCCAGCCGACCTCGATCAGACGACTCGTCGCGATCGGCGATGCCTTCTGCACGACAAATCCGCAAGGGGGCCGCGGGGTCGCGCTCGGCCTGCAGTCGGCCGCTGCCCTGACCGACCTCGTCCGGAATGGGCAACTCGACGACGTCGCCGCAGGACTGGACCGTTGGGGTGCCGCCGAACTGCTGCCCTGGTTTCGCGATCACCTGGAGTGGGACACCGCGCTGTTGGCCCAATGGGCCGGCCGTCCCGTCGACCCGGACGGCCCCATCGGCTTGGAGGCCGTCGTGGCCGCCGCGCGCGAGTTCCACCCGGAATGGATGAGCATTCTCGTGCCGTTCTTCGCCATGAATGTCGCGCCGACGGCCCTCGACCCGCTCCGCGCCGAGGTGCGTTCGTTGGTCCGGGCCGGCTGGCAGCCTCCGGACCCTCCCGGTCCGAGTAGGGACGAGCTCGCCGCGATCGTCACCGCCGCCCGACTGGTGGAGCCGGTTCCGGCCTGACCTCGCGCCGATCCGGGCGACCTTGGGCGCGGTTCCCTATCCAAGTCCGGTCGGGGGCGAGACACTTGAACCCTCCGATCGCGAAAGGATCCGCTCATGTCGGAGTTCTTCCCCACGGCACTGTCCGCCCCGCAGCTGAAGGAGATCGCCGGCCGATCCTGGATCTGGTCGATCGTCCGCGGCGTGGCGGCGGTGATCTTCGGCCTGGTCGCCTTCGTGGCCCCGATCGCCACCGCGTTCGCGCTGGCGCTGGTGATCGGCTTGTTCGCGATCATCGACGGCATCGTGGACATCGTCGACGCCATTCGCCATCGCGGCGCCGCGGGCATGGTGAGTCGCATCGTGTTGGGCGCCGTCAGCATCGTGTTCGGGCTGGTGATGCTGCTGTGGCCGGGGCTCAGCTTGGAGGTCCTGGTCATCATCGTCGGGATCTGGGCCATCGTGGCCGGCATTCTGCAGATCGTCGTCTCGACCGGTCACCGGGGCGTGCCCGGCAGCGGGTGGGTGTGGGGTCTGGTCGCCGGCATTCTGACCGTCGGTTTCGGCGTGCTCGTGATGATCCGCCCCGGCAGCGGCCTCATCACACTGATCTGGATCCTCGGCGTCTATGCCGTGCTGTTCGGCATCGTGCTCATCGTCCTCGGCGTCCAACTGCGCAAGTACGCGAGGAGCGGCGATCCGATCGGCATGGCGGGGGGAGATCCGGCCCTTCCCTGAGGAGTGCCCGTCGGCAATCCAGGTAGCGTCACGGAGGACCTGAGATGGACTGTCCGGTGGGTAGTCTCGTCCGCGTCTGAGACCACCCGACCGTCCACGTCGAGAAGTGAGAGCTCCGATGAGCGAGAACCACCCACCCGGCCCGAGCGGTCCGTTCGGCTCCGAGCCCCGTGGCCCCCAGCACCAAGGTCCCCAACACCAAGGTCCCCAACACCAAGGTCCCTAACACCAGGTCCCCAATACCAAGGTCCGAAGTACCAGCCCTACCCCGGAGCGCAACCACCGCCTGGTGGAGGACCGAGCGGACCGCCGCCCGGACCCGGTGACTACGTACCTCCGGGCGGCCCACCTCAGCCCTACACTGGCATCCCGCAGCCGCAGCCCTCCGGTCCGTACGCTCCGCCGGGACCCCCGGGTCTTTACGGAGGTCCCCAGGGTGGTCCTGGTGGGCAGCCGCCCAAGAAGGGCAACGCCAAGACACTCATGATCATCGGTGCCGTCGTGCTGGCCCTGATCGCGCTGGGTATCACGGGCGGGGTCCTGCTACTGAACCGAGGGGCCCCGACCGCCGGCACGGACCCGAACAATCCAGGCAGGCAAGGTCCAGGGAACTCGACCGCGCCGGCCCCCTTGGCCGTCAAGCCGTCCGATGCGGTCAAGACCTACCTCGAGGCCCTCGCGGCCGGCCAGGCCGAGACGGCACTGTCCCTCGGCGACACCGCACCGGCCGATACCACGCTCCTGACCGACGCTGTGCTGGCCGAGTCCAACAAGCTCGCCCCCATCACCGACATCAACGTGCCGGACGTGAACGACGAGTACGCCTACCAGGTGGCCGCCTCGTTCAAGCTCGGCAAGCAGGCAGTGAACGAGAACTTCAGCGTTCGCAAGTCGGGCGACGTCTGGAAGCTGGCCGACACTTTTCAAGACATCGACCTGAGCGCCAGCCGGAGCAGCTCGATTCCCATGATCGTCAATGGCGTGCAGGCCAAGACCACGAAGCTGAATCTGTTCCCCGGCGTCTACCAATTCACGACCGGTTCGCCCAACATCAGCTGGGGCGACACGGGGCTGCTCGTGATCCAGAGCCCGTCGGACTACCCGTCGGGGGTGACCGACCTCCGTCCGACGCTGAGCGCCGCCGGCGAAAAGGCCTTCGCCGCCGCAGTGACCGCCAACGTCGACACATGCCTGGAATCGAACAGGATCCGCAACCCGGGCTGCCCGAACAATGTGGGACGGGTGTCGAATGTCACGCCCAAAGAGGGCACCTTCGAGTGGGAGGCCACCGAGAAGGACGCGCTCCAGTCGATGGAACCCCAGCTCGACTACGCGAACGAGGCCGTGGCCAAGGTCACCTACCTCAACCTCGGACTCAAAGCCACCGGCCAATGCGATGAAGGACCGTGCACGTTGAGCCAGTACACAAACTTCCGCCCTCGGGTCAACATGCTGACCGAGCCGCTCAAGGTGACCTGGCTGTGATTGGCACTGGGTAGCATCGCTGGAGTGACTGCGACCCCTTCGACAAGCTCTGGACAGGCACCCGTTTCCGCTCCGGCCATCGACTTCTCCGCCTTCGACGCTTCGGTACGGGTGCAGGACGACCTGTACCGGCACGTCAACGGAACCTGGCTGTCCGAGGCGGAGATCCCGGCGGACAAGTCGATCACCGGCTCATTCATCGCGCTCCGAGACATCGCCGAGGCAGCGGTGCGGGAGATCATCACCGCACTGGACGCACACGATGCCCCGGAGGGTAGCGAGCGGGCCAAGATTGCCGCCCTGTACGCGAGCTTCATCGACGTCGAGCGGGTCTCCGAGCTCGGGTCGTCGCCGCTGTCAGCGCTCATCGCCGGTGTCGATGCCGTCGAGACTCCGCCGGAGCTGATGGAACTGCTCGGTCGCTTCACCCGGGCGGGCATCCCCGGCCTGATCGGGATCGAGACTGAGTCCGACCCCGGCGATCCCGGGCGCTACGTGATGTTTGTCGGGCAGAGTGGTCTCGGCCTCCCCGACGAGGAGTACTACCGGCTCGACGACTACGCCCAGATCCGTGAGCAGTACGTGGAGCACATCGCGCGCATGCTCGAGCTGGCGGGCGTCGAGCATCCGGCGACGGCCGCACGCCAGGTCTTCGAGCTGGAGACCGACGTCGCGGCGCATCACTGGGACAAGGTCAAGTGCCGCGACATGCGGCTGATGTACAACCTGATGGACCTCACCGGCTTCGAAGAGGCCGCGCCGGCTCTGCATTGGCGGCGCTTCATGGCCGGAGCCGGCATCTCCGAGCTGGCCATGGCCGAGCTGGTGGTGACCCAGCCGTCCTTCTGCACCGAGGTCGGCGCGCTGCTGACCCTGGATCGGCTGCCGGCGTGGCAGTCCTGGGCTCGTTGGCGGGTCGTGTCGTCCCTGGCCCCGTACCTGTCGAACGCCTTCGTCGACGAGAACTTCCGCTTCTACGGCACGGTCTTGACCGGAACCCCCGAGCTCAAGGAACGCTGGAAGCGGGGGGTCGCTCTTGTCGAGGGCGCCCTCGGCGAGGCGGTCGGCCAACTCTACGTAGAGCGGCACTTCTCGCCGATAGCCAAGCAGCGGATGGACGATCTGGTCGCCAACCTCATCGAGGCCTATCGTCGCTCGATCGCCGAGCTCGACTGGATGACGGAGAAGACGAAGACCGAGGCGCTGGCCAAGCTGGCCAAGTTCCGACCGCACATCGGATATCCGAGCAAATGGCGGGACTACTCCGCGTTCGAGGTGCGCGCCGACGATCTCGTCGGCAACGTCATGCGCGCGGCCGCCTTCGAGCTGGACCGGTCGCTGACCAAGATCGGCCAGCCGGTGGACCGCGAGGAGTGGCTGATGACGCCGCAGACCGTCAACGCCTACTACCACCCGCTGAAGAACGAGATCGTCTTCCCCGCGGCCATCCTGCAGCCGCCGTTCTTCAACGAGTACGCCGACGACGCGGTCAACTACGGAGGCATCGGGTCGGTCATCGGCCACGAGATCGGGCACGGCTTCGACGACCAGGGTTCCACCTGTGACGGCGACGGCGCGCTGCGGGACTGGTGGACCGAGGAGGACCGGACAGCCTTCGAGGAGCGGACCCGGGCGTTGATCGGTCAGTACAACGTCCTCGAGCCGGCCGAGACGCCCGGGCACCACGTCAACGGCGAGCTGACCATCGGGGAGAACATCGGCGATCTCGGCGGATTGTCGATTGCCCTGGCGGCCTACCGGATCGCTCGCGGCGAGCAGCGTTTCGAGCCCGTCGACGGCTACACCGACGAGCAGCGCCTCTTCCTCGCCTGGGCGGCGCTCTGGCAGTCCAAGTCGCGTCCCGAACTCGTCCGGCAGCGGCTGGCCACCGATCCGCACTCCCCCGCCGAGTTCCGCTGCAATCAGATCGTCCGCAACCTCGATGAGTTCTACTCCGCGTTCGACGTGAGCGAGACCGATGACCTGTGGCTCGACGAGAGCGAACGCGTCAAGATCTGGTGAAACTCGCGAGATTGGCGGTCGGGGGGCTCGGAGCGGTTCTGTTCGGGTGTACGGCCACCACGTCACCGCTCATGCCGCCGGCTCCGCCGCCGAGTGCCACCCACGCGGCCGAGTCGGACCTCGCCCGGCGGGCGGTGCACACCGCCACCGAGTTGCGTGACGGAACGGCCCTGGTCGCGGGCGGCTGCGACGTCGACGGCTGCAGCGAGGCCACCGCCTCGGTAGCGCTGCTCACCTCGAACGGGCCGCGGCCACTGAGCGCGCTCAGCGCTCCCCGGGACGGCCATGCGGCCCTGTTGCTGGACGACGGTCGAGTGCTCGTCGTGGGTGGCTACACCGGGGAGAACCGACCACCGCTCGGGACCACCGAGATCTTCGATCCGGTGGGCAACCGCTGGCAGGCCGGCGGAGCGCTGGCCACTCCGCGCGGCGGGCACGCGGCCGCCCGGCTCGGTGACGGGCGGATCATCGTCGCCGGTGGCTGGCAGGGACCCGGGAGGTACCTCGCGGACACCGAAATCTTCGACCCGAGCACCGAACGGTTCGTCGCCGGACCCGATCTTCCTCAGGCGGTGGACAGCCTCGCGGCAGCCTCATTGTCCGACGGCCGGGTGCTGCTGACCGGTGGTCACCTGGGCGAGAACCGGGCGAGCGGAATGGCGCTCCTGGTCAGCCCGGATGGCCGCGCACTTCCGCTCCAGCGGGGCTTACGGACTCCGCGCTTCAAGCACACGGCCGTCTCGTTGCCGTCGGGCCAGGTGTTGATCATCGGTGGCACGACCGACGACCGCCAGCTACTCACCAGCACCGAGCTCTTCGATCCTCGTACGGAAAGGTTCACCGCCGGTCCGACGCTTGTCGACGGCCGCTACAAGCTGAACGAGGCGGCCACCGTCCTGCCCGACGGACGGGTGGTCGTCGCCGGCAGCGGGCACGGTGTCGAAGTGATCGACGTCGCCGCCAGCACGAGCTCGATCTCTCCGGACCTCGCCGACGTCTCGGGCTCGTTCTCCTCCGTCAGCGTCGTCGGCGACGAAGTCTGGGTGCTCGGCGGCTACGACCGGCAGATCCGATTGACGTCCACCGACCGCCGGGTGAAGATCGCCGACCTCTGAGCGCCCTGAGCCTGTCGACCACGCGCCCTGAGCCTGTCGACCACGCGCCCTGAGCCTGTCGACACGCGCGAGCGCGAAGGCGCCAATCGGGGCGTCTTCCATCAGAACCCGGCCAGACGACTCGCGGCGCATACCAGACGTACGTTTCCCAGCTCGAGCCGGATAACACGCCGAGCGCCGCCGGATTTCGGGCGTGTCTTCCAGCTCGAGCGGGACAACGTACGGCGGCTGAACCAGATAGGCCCTTCGACAAGCTCAGGGCACGAGGTGGATAGGCCCTTCGACAAGCTCGGGCACGAGGTGGAGGTCTCGAAGCTGGGCGCGAACTGGTCAGGCCGTGCGGGTGACCACGCTGTCGCAGAGCTCTTCCAGGGCGTCGCGTGGTTCACCGGTGGGGAGTCCTTGGAGCAGCGACCGCGCACGTTCGGCTCGCTCGCGGACGACGGCGCGGGCTTCGTCGATGCAGCGGTGAGCTCGGAGCAGTCCGAGCACCTCGGCCAGGGCGGCGTCGTCGTGCAGGTCGGAGTCCAGCAACTGCTGGAGCCGCTCGTCGTCGGGATCGCTCGAACGGCGCGCCAGGAGGGTCGGCAGCGTCGGGATCCCCTCCCGCAGGTCGGTGCCGGGCGTCTTCCCGGTTTCGTCGCTGGTGATGTCGATGATGTCGTCGCTGAGCTGGAAGACGATGCCGATCTCCTCGCCGAAGGCGGCCAGAGCCGCCTGAGTCTCAGGGTCGACGCCGGCGATCTTCGCGCCGAAGGTGGCGGAGGTGGCGATGAGCGATCCCGTCTTGTCGGCCACCACCTGCAGGTAGTGGTCGAGCGGGTCGGCGCCGTGCGGTCCGACCGTCTCGGCGATCTGTCCCTGTACCAGCCGCGAGAACGTCCGGGCCTGGATCCGTACGAAGTCCGGACCGAGGTCCACCACCGTGTCCGAGGCGCGGGCGAAGAGCAGATCACCGACCAGGATCGCGACGGTGTTACCCCAACGGGCGTTGGCGCTCGGCGACCCTCGGCGCAGCCGAGCCTCGTCCATGACGTCGTCGTGGTACAGGCTGGCGACGTGGGTGAGCTCGACGACGACCGCCGCCCGGACCACGTCCTCGTCACGCACCCTGCCCGTGCCGAACTGGGACGCGAGCACCACCAGCAACGGCCGGAACCGCTTTCCCCCGGCGGAGATGATGTGGCGGGCGGCGTCGGTCACCAAGTCGGAGTCGGCTCGAGCGGCCTCCAGTAGAGCCGCCTCGATCTCCTCGAGTTGGGCCCGTACGGAGTCGTCGAGACTCGCGTGTTGCGTCGGTTCGGCCAGCACACTCTCCTCGTTCGCTCGCCTCAGCGGACGAACTCACCGGCCTGCTGAGCCAAATCGAGCACGGGTCCCGGGAAGACACCCAGAGCCACAGTAGCGACCACAGCAACCCCAACCGCGGCGAGCGTGCTCCACCCCGGCCGAATCACCGAGACCGGTGCCGTGCCGGGTTCGGAGAAGAACATCATCACGATGACCCGGATGTAGAAGAATGCCGCGACCACGCTGATCACCACGGCCACCGCGACCAGCCATTCCTGACCGCCGTTCCAGGCGGCGACGAAAACGGCCCACTTGCCGATGAACCCGCTGGTCAGTGGGATGCCGGCGAAACTGAGGAGGAAGATCGAGAACACGATCCCGGCCACCGGCGATCGTTTGCCCAGACCGACCCAACTCGTGAGCAGAGTCGCCTCGCCGCTGGGGTCCCGCACCAGGGTGACGACGGCGAAGGCACCGAGGGTGGCGGCCCCGTAGGCCACCAGGTAGAACATCACCGAAGACACGCTGGTCAAGGACCCGGCCGGATTGCCGTTGCCCTCCTGCGCGGCACCGACGAACGCGGTCATCAAGAACCCGGCGTGGGCGATCGAAGAGTAGGCCAGCATCCGCTTGACGTCGGTCTGGGTGATGGCCAGGACCGACCCGACGGTCATCGTGGCCACCGCGACGATGGCCATCAGCGGCTGCCAATCCCAGCGGTCGGCGCCGAGGGCCACGTAGAACACCCGCATCAGGGCACCGAGCGCGGCGATCTTGGTGCAGGCCGCCATGAACGCGGTCACCGGGGTGGGTGCCCCGGCGTACACGTCCGGGGTCCACGAGTGGAACGGCACCGCCCCGAACTTGAACAGCAGTCCGACGCCGAGCAGGCCCATGCCGGCCAGCAACAGTCCCTGCGAGCGTTCGCCTGTACGGATGGCGGCGTCGATCACCCCGAGGTCGAAGGAGGCCGCGTATCCGTAGAGGAGCGCCACTCCGTAGAGGAAGAACGCCGAGGACAACGCACCCAGGAGGAAGTACTTGAGGGCAGCTTCCTGACTGAGCAGCCGCCGGCGCCGGGCCAGCCCGCACAGCAGGTAGAGCGGCAAGGACAAGATTTCCAGCGCCACGAACATGGTGATGAGATCCGAGGAGGCGGCGAACACCATCATCCCGGAGAGGGCGAACAGCGCGAGCGGGAAGACCTCGGTGTGCTCGACGCCGGCCCGGATGGCCTCCTGTTCCGCCGGGGTGCCCGGTACCGCGGCGGCCTGCGGGGCAAACGCACTCCGGCCGTTCTCCGCCGTGCGGTCGGCGAACAGCAGGAAGGAGAGCGCGGAGAAGATCAGCAGGAGAGCCCACATGAAGTGCGTCGGGCCGTCGACCGCCACCGACAACACGCCGGTCAGCCCGCGCGCGCCGGTCGCCCAGCTCCACACGGTGCTCACCAGCGCGGCGGCGAGGGTCAGGAAGGTCAGGACCAGCTGGACGGGCAGGCGGAGCGGGCGCGCGAGTGCCGCCTCGACCAGGACACCGAGGCACGCGCCGGCGAAGACGATCAAGAACGGCAGCAACAGCCCGTAGTCGATCTGCGGGGCGGTGATGGCGAGAGGACTCATCAGCGTTCTCCCTCGACGGTCACGTACGGCTGCGGATCGCTGACGCCTACGCGCTGCATGGTGGCCTCGACCGCCGGATCGATGACGTCGAGCAGCGGCCGCGGGAAGAGACCGAGCACCAAGATCAACGCGACCAACGGCGCGACCGCCACCTTCTCCCGCAGGTTGAGGTCGGAGCGGACGGTGCTGCCCACCTCAGGGGCCACCGGACCGGTCATCGTGCGCTGGTACATCAACAAGATGTAGAGCGCGGCCAGCACGATGGCCAGGGTGGAGATCACCGCGGCGACGGGGTAGCGGCTGAAGGTCCCGGCCAGCACCATGAACTCGGAGACGAAGCTGGACAGCCCCGGCAGCGAAAGGGTGGACAAGCCGGCGAACAGCAGCAGCCCGCCGAGCACCGGCGCGACCGTCTGCACGCCGCCGAAGTCGGCGACGTCACGGGAACCGCGGCGCTTGATCAGATAGCCGGCCACCAGGAACAAGGCGGCCGTGGAGAGTCCGTGGTTGAGCATGTAGAGCGTGGACCCAACCAGGCTTTGGGAGGTAAAGGCGAAGATGCCCAGGACGATGAAGCCGAAGTGGCTGATCGAGGTGTAGGCGATGAGGCGCATCAGGTCCCGGCTGCCGATGGCCAGGATGGCACCGTAGACGATGGAGATCACGGCCAGCACGATGATCACCGGCGTGGCCCACTGGCTGGCCTCGGGGAACAGCTCGAGACAGAACCGGATCATCCCGAAGGTGCCGATCTTGTCCATGACCCCGACCATCATCGTCGCGCCGCCGGGGCTGGACTCCTCGGCCGCGTCCGGCAGCCAGGTGTGCAGCGGCACGAGCGGCGCCTTGATCGCGAAGGCGAACATGAAGCCGACGAACAGCCAGCGACCGGTGGCGGTGTCGATGTCGAGCGCGGTGAGGTCGGTGAGCAGATAGCTGGCCGCACCGGCCCGGGCCGACAACACGTAGAGCCCGATGACCGAGGCCAGCATCACGAACCCGCCGAGCAGTCCGAAGATCAAGAACTTGCTCGCCGCGTACGCCCGCCGGGCCCCGCCGAACCCGCCGATCAGGAAGTACATCGGGATGAGGATGACCTCGAAGAAGACGTAGAACAAGAACACGTCGGTGGCCAGGAAGAGGAACATCGCGCAGCTCTCGACGGCCAGCACGAGGGCGAAGAAGACCCGCGTGTCGTAACGCGGACCCGTTGGCCCTCCTGAGCCCGTCGAAGGATCAGGGCGCGAGGTGGGCGGGTCCACGTCGTGCCAACTGGCCACGATGACGACCGGGCTGACGATCGCCACGAGGATCACCAGGGTGAGGCCGATGCCGTCCAGGCCGAGGGCGTAGTAGGCACCGAGCGGCCGGATCCAGGGCAGCTGTTCGGTGAACTGCATGCCGCCGCCGACCTGGTAGCTGAAGGCAACGATGATCGCGACGATCAAGGTGAGGAGGGACACGGCCAGCGCTACCTGCTTGGCGGCGGTGCCCTTGATCACGATCAACGCGGCCGCCCCCACCAGGGGCAGCAACGCGAGAATGCTCAGCCAGGGAACCATCACCCCAGCCTCCCCAAGATCAAGACGACACCCACGAGTGCGGCGCCGATCACCATGGTGAGGGCGTACGTACGCACGAACCCGTTCTGGATCCGGCGGGCGCGGCCGGACACGCCCGCAATGATCGTGGCCGTGCCGTCCACCGCGCCGTCGATGCCCTGGTCCTCGACGCGCATCAGTCCGTCGGTCAGTTGCTGCCCCGGCCGCATGAACACCGTCTCGTTGAGGGCGTCCCCGTAGAGGTCATTCCGTCCAGCAAGAGTGAACGGCGAGCGGCTGGCGGGCTGGGTGACCGGGATCTCGCGCCCGCGGCCGAAGATCAAGACAGCGATCGCTACGCCAACGGCCACGACCACGAGCGTGGCGACTCCGACCAGGCTGACGTGGAGCAGACCGTACGCCTCCTCGGAGTGCTCGCCGCCGACCGCCGGCTCCAGCCAGCCACTGATCCAGTTGTTGAGAGCCAGACCACCCAGCACCGACCCCGCGCCCAGCACGATCAACGGCACGGTCATCACGAGCGGCGACTCGTGGGGGTGCACGCCCTCCAGCCAGCGTTTCTGACCGAAGAAGGTCATCAGCATCACCCGCGTCATGTAGAAGGCGGTGATACCGGCGCCCAGCATCGCAAGGAGTCCGACCAGCACGCTTGTCTCGAAGGCGGCCTCGATGATGTGGTCCTTGGAGTAGTAGCCGGACAGGAACGGGAAGCCGATGATCGCCAGGTACCCGGCCGCGAACGTGACGAAGGTGATCGGCAGCACGGTCCGTAGCGCGCCGTAGTGCCGCATATCCACGTCGTCGTCCATAGCGTGCATGACCGATCCGGCTCCGAGGAACAGATTGGCCTTGAAGAAGCCGTGAGTGATCAGGTGGAAGATCGCAAAGGCGTAACCGGCCGGGCCGATGCCCGCGGCCAGCATCATGTAGCCGATCTGCGACATCGTCGAGCCGGCCAGTGCCTTCTTGATGTCGTCCTTCGCGCAACCGATCCACGCGCCGGCCAGCAACGTCACCACGCCGACCACCACCACGGCGGTGCCCGCGGCGGGGGTTTCGGCGTAGACAGCGTGCGACCGGACGACGAGGTAGACGCCGGCGGTCACCATGGTGGCGGCGTGGATGAGCGCCGACACCGGGGTCGGGCCCTCCATCGCGTCGAGCAACCAGGACTGCAGCGGGACCTGGGCCGACTTGCCGCAGGCACCCAGGAGCAGCAGCAGACCCATGACCGTGGCGAGGGTGGGGTCGAGTCCGGGCATGCCCGTGTCGACGTCGATGAAGGCCGAGGAGCCGAATGACGCGAGCATAAGCATGATCGCGATCGACATGCCCAGATCGCCGACCCGGTTCACGACGAAGGCCTTCTTCGCCGCCACGGCCGCGCTCGGCTTGTACTGCCAGAAGCCGATGAGCAGGTAGGAGGCCAGGCCGACGCCCTCCCAGCCGATGAACAGCACCAGGTAGTTGTCCGCCAGCACGAGCAGCAGCATCGCCGCCACGAAGAGGTTGAGGAACGCGAAGAACCGGCGCCGGCGCTCGTCGTGGGCCATGTAGCCGATCGAGTAGACGTGGATCAGGCTGCCGACGCCCGTGATCAACAGCACGAACATGATCGACAGCTGGTCGATCAACAACCCGACGCCGATATCCCAGCCGCCGGTGGGGATCCAGGAGTACAGCGGAACGCCGACCGCGCGGGCCGCCTCCTCGCGGCCCAGCAACTGGACGAAGAGCACGAGGCCGAGACCGAAGGACAGGATCGGGGCCACGGTGCCGAGGAGGTGACCCCAGGCGTCGCCGGCCTTGCCGACGAGCAGGAGCACCAGGGCGCTCAGCGCCGGGATGGCGATCAGCAGCCAGGCGAATGAGAAAAGTCCGCCGGCCGCGACCGGGACCACCACTTCCATGACGCTCATCTCAGAACTTCAGCAGGTTCGCGTCGTCGACCGAGGCCGAACGTCGGGTGCGGAAGATCGCCACGATGATCGCCAGGCCGACGACGACCTCGGCCGCAGCCACCACCATCACGAAGAAGGCGGCGATCTGACCGTCCAACGCGCCGTGCATGTGGGCGAAGGTGACCAGCAGCAGGTTGGCGGCGTTGAGCATCAACTCCACGCACATGAAGGCGACGATCGCGTTCCGCCTGATCATGAAGCCGACCACACCGATGGTGAACAGCAGCCCGGACAAGATGATGTACGCGTCGGGGCTCATGCGTCGTCCTCGGGGGCCCGAGCCTGTCGATTCGTTCCCTGAGCTTGTCGAAGGGCTTCGCCGACTCCCTCACGGCGGACGGGAAGGGATGGGCCGCCGGCGTCTTCCGGGTCGCTCTGCCCGTCGGGATCGATGGCCCGCAGCGTCTGCTGGATCGGGGCGGCCAGGTCCCGGCTGTCCAAAATGGCACCGCGGGACCGCAGGGTGGGCGACACCGAGAGGTCCGACGCGGTCCCGTCGGGCAACAGCGCTGGGGTGTCCACGGCGTTGTACCGGGCGAACACGCCCGGTGTGGGCAACGGTCCGGGGTGCTGGCCGGTGTCGGCGTAGCGCTGCAGCCGTTCCCCGACCAACTCGTTCTGGCCCCGCTTCTTGGTCAGCCGTTCGCGGTGGGCCAGCACCATGGCGCCGAGGGCGGCGGTGATCAGTAGCGCCGACGTAGCCTCGAAGGCGAAGACGTACCGGTTGAAGATCAGCGCCGCCAGACCCTGGACGTTGCCGCCCTCGGCCGAGTTTGCGCCCGCCAGACCGAGTGGCTCACCCACGATCGCGTTGCCGGTGGCGAAGATCACCAGAGCGCCGAAGCCGACCCCGGCCAGGGCGGCCAGCGGTCGTTGGCCCTTGATCGTCTCGACGAGTGAGTCCGCGGCGTCGACCCCGACCAGCATCAAGACGAACAAGAACAGCATCAAGATCGCGCCGGTGTAGACGATGATCTGGACGGCGAAGAGGAACGGCGCGTCCAGAGCCGCGTACTGCACCGCCAGCGAGATCATCACCGTGGCCAGGCAGAGGGCCGAATGCACCGGCTTGCGCGCCAAGATCATCCCCAGGGCGGCCAGCACCATCACCGGCGCCAGCATCCAGAACGCGATCTGTGCCCCGAGCACTACCGGATCCCCTTGTTCATGACGGGCGGCTCGTACCCGCTGATGTCGCCCGCCCGATCGTCCGGCCGCCCGCTGGCCGGCAGACCGAGGAAGTACGCCTGCTCGTCGTCACCGAGTCGGCGCTCGTGCGGCGGCTGTTCCATGCCGGGCAGCAGCGGCGCCAAGAGCTCGGACTTCTCATAGATCAGATCACGGCGGTTGTCGTCGGCCAGTTCGAACTCGTTGGTCATGGTCAACGCCCGGGTCGGGCAGGCCTCGATGCACAACCCGCAGAGGATGCAGCGGAGGTAGTTGATCTGGTAGACCCGTCCGTACCGCTCACCGGGTGAGAAGCGCTCCCCTTCGGTGTTCTGCGCACCCTCGACGTAGATGGCGTCGGCCGGGCATGCCCAGGCGCACAGTTCGCAGCCGACGCACTTCTCCAGGCCGTCGGGCCAGCGGTTGAGTTGGTGCCGACCGTGAAAGCGCGGGGCGGTCACCTTCGGCTTGAGCGGGTAGTCCTCGGTGAAGGTCTTGCGGAACATCGTGCGGAAGGTGACGCCGAAACCCGCGATCGGATCCAGGATCCCCATCAGGCCGTGCTCCTCTCCTCGTCGGAGTCCTCATCCGGCCCGGACCGCAGCACTCCGGCCAGTTCGGGCAGGACCTGACCCCCGGTCGGTGGCACCGGGTAGCCACCGGCGAAGGCGTCGAACTCCTCCTCCGGTTCGGCGGGTTCGGGCTTCTTCTCCTCCGGCCCGAAGAACGACAGCACCACCAGCGCGCCGAGGATGATCGCCGAGACGACCCAGAACGCCGGCTGGGTGAACCAGCCCTCACCCTGGCCGACGCGGACCGCCGCGACGGCCAGGATCCAGGCCAGCGAGATGGGGATCAGCCAGCGCCAGCCAAAGCGCATGAACTGGTCGTACCGCAGCCGCGGCAACGTTCCGCGGAGCCACACGAAGACGAACAGCAGGATCAAGACCTTGAGCACGAACCACAGGAGACCCCACCAACCGGCGTCCGCTCCGGGGATCAGGTTGAACGGCAGCGGCGCATGCCAGCCGCCGAGAAACAGCGTGACCGCCAACGCCGACACGGTGATCATGTTCATGTACTCGGCCATGAAGAACATGGCGAACCGCATCGAGGAGTACTCGGTGTGGAAGCCGCCGACCAGTTCGCCCTCGGCCTCGGGCAGGTCGAACGGCGCCCGGTTGGTCTCCCCGACCATCGAGATCAGGTAGATCGCGAACGACGGCGCCAGCATCACGGCGTACCAGAGCGGCAGCTGGTAGCCAAAGAGGCTGACCGACGGCTCGGCCTGCTTGGCCACGATCTCCGACGTGGAGAGCGAGCCTGCGTAGAGGAACACCGCCACCAGGGCCAGGCCCATCGCCACCTCGTAGCTGATCACCTGGGCGCTGGACCGCAGCGCTCCGAGCAGCGCGTACGTGGATCCGGATGACCACCCGGCCAACACGATTCCGTACACCCCGATGGAGGCGATGGCCACGATGAACAGCACCGAGACCGGAAGATCGGTGACCTGCAGCGGTGTCGTGATGTCGGTGAACGGAACCGGCACCGGACCGGCGATGGGGATCACGGCGAAGGCGGTGATGGCCGGCACCGCCATGACGAACGGGGCCAGCATGAAGACCAGCTTGTCGGCCGCCTTGGGGGTGAAATCCTCCTTGAACATGAGCTTCATGCCGTCGGCCAACGACTGCAACAGGCCGAACGGACCGTTCATGGTGGGGCCCTTGCGGTGCTGCATGACGCCGACCACCCGGCGCTCGTACCAGATCGTGAAGAGGGTCATGATCAGCAGAAAGGCCAAGGCGAAGACCGCCTTGATCAAGACCAGCCACCACGGATCGTTGAAGAACGCTTCGAACCCCATCAGGCGGTCACCTCCTCGAGATCCTGCGGCGGGCCGATCGACACGAGCTCACCGGCAATAGCGCCCAGGTGCTCCGAAACCGAGAGCCGCGGTGCCCGGGTCGGCACCCAGACGGTTCCTTCCACCATCGACTCGACCTGTCGAGCCGGGAGGGTGATCGACCCGCGGTCGTTGGCCACGGTGACCCTATCGCCGATCCCGGCGGCGCGGGCGGTGGCGGGACTCATCATGGCCACGGCCGGTCGCGCGGTCTGCATCAGGTATGGCTCGCCGGCCACCCCGCGGCTGTCGTCCAGCGCCAGCCGCCAGGTCGCCAGCACCACCTTTTGTTCCCCAGCCTGCTCGCCGGGCAGGCTCGGTTGTGCGGCGCCGGCGTCGGGCGGAGCGGCCCGCTCACCGGTCCAGCGACCGAGTTCGGCCAGCTCGGCCGCCGCCTCGTCGCTCGTGCGGATTCCGAGCGGCCGACCCAATCCGTCCGCCAGGGCGGCCAGCACGCGCAGATCGCTCATGGTCTGCGCGTTGTGGAGCACGACCGGGAAGGGCCGCTCGCGCCCCTCCCAATTCACGAAGCTGCCGGCCCGCTCGTGCATCAAGGAGACCGGGAGTACGACATCGGCCCGTTCGGTGACCAACGACGCCCGCGTCTCCAGACTGATCACGAAATCGATCTCCTCCAGGCCCTCCAACGCGCCGGCCGGATCCAGGAGGTCGTTGGGATCGACACCGGCCACGACCAGCGCCGCGAGCTCGTCGTCGCTGGCGGAGAGCAGGATCTCGTCAGCGTCGCGACCGGGCAACGACGGCAGGGAGCCGATTCCCCAGGTTGCCGCCACGTCGATCCGGGCCGCGGGATCCGACACGGGCCGGCCGCCCGGCAGCAGGTTCGGGAGGCAGCCGGCCTCGACCGCACCGCGATCACCGGCCCGTCGGGGCACCCAGGCCAGCCGGGCCCCCGTCCGCTCGGCGAGCCGCAGACACGCCGTGAGCGTCCCGGACGAAACCGCCGCCCGCTCCCCGACCATGATCACCGAATCGGCGTCCAAATCGAGGGAAAGCTGATCCAGCACCGCCGCCTCGCCACCGGGCACCGACGGAATCAGGGTCGCGCCCATCTTGTACGCGCCGGTGCTGAGGAACGGCGCCACCGTGGCGACCGCGAGATTCCGCTTACGGAAGGCCTTCCGCAGTCTGAGGAAGACCGCACCGGCCTCTTCCTCCGGCTCGAAGCAGACCAGCAGCACCGCCGACGCCGACTCCAGATCGGCGTAGGTGACGCCGGTGCCGTCGATCGAGTGACCCGTCCCGGCCACCGCGGCGGCCAGGAACTCCGCCTCCTCGGCGCTGTGCGGCCGCGAGCGGAAGTCGATGTTGTTGGTGCCGAGCACGGCGCGAGCGAACTTGCCGTACGCGTACGCGTCCTCTTGGGTCAGCCGGCCTCCCGTCAGCACACCAACCGATGATCCCGCGCGCTGCAGCCCGCGGACGGCCACGTCGAGGGCCTCCGGCCACGACGCCGGACGGAGCACCGACTCACCCGTGTCGTCGGTCTCACGCACCAGGGGATTCCTCAGCCGATCCTCGCCACGGCCGTAGGCGAAGGCGAACCGGTCCTTGTCGGTGATCCACTCCTCGTTCACCTCGGGGTCATCCCCCGCCAGTCGCCGCATGACCTGGCCGCGCCGGGTGTCGACCCGGATAGCCGATCCACAGGCGTCGTGCTCAGCGATCGACGGGGTCGAGACCAGGTCGAACGGCCGGGACCGGAAGCGGTACTCCGCGCTGGTCAGCGCACCCACCGGGCAGATCTGGATGGTGTTACCGGAGAAGTAGGACTGGAAGGGTTCCTTCTCGTAGATGCCGACCTGCTGCAGCGCGCCGCGTTCGATCAAGGCGATGAACGGATCGCCGGCCACCTGCTCTGAGAACCGAGTACAGCGGGCGCAGAGCACGCAGCGCTCGCGATCGAGCAGGACATTCGCCGAGATGTTGATCGGCTTCGGGTACGTCCGCTTGACGTCGGTGAAGCGGGTCTCCGCGTCACCGTGGCTCATCGACTGGTTCTGCAGTGGGCACTCCCCGCCCTTGTCGCAGATCGGGCAGTCCAGCGGGTGGTTGATGAGCAGGAACTCCATGTTGCCGCGCTGGGCCTTGTCGGCAACCGGCGAGGTGATCTGGGTCTTGACCTGCATGCCCGCCGCGACCTCGAGTGTGCACGAGGCCTGGGGCTTGGGGATCGGCCGGCCGTTGCCCGCGTCGGGGATCTCGACCAGGCATTGCCGGCACGCGCCGACCGGATCCAGCAGCGGGTGATCGCAGAACCGCGGCACCTCCACACCGACCAACTCTGCCGCTCGGATCACCAACGTGCCCTTGGGCACCGAGACCTCGACGCCGTCGATGGTCAAGGTGATCAGATCGTCGCGCTTCTCCAGGTCGGCACCGGGATTCGCCGTCGTCGTCATCTCCCCCCTCCATCCCCAGAACTCGGCCACAGATGCACCACTTTCTTGCATCGGCACCACGTGCACGTGGTGCCGATGCAAGAAGGTGGTGCATCTGTGGTGGTGAGAGTCATGCCGGCACCTCTTCGCGGACGAAGACCGTGCTCCGCTCGTACGGGAACAACTCCCAGGCCGGGGTGTGCATTGCTTGCTCGAACTCCTCGCGGAAGAACATGATGGCTGAACTGATGGGTGAGGTGGCGCCGTCGCCGAGGGCGCAGAAGGATCGACCCAGGATGTTTTCACACAGATCGAGCAGCTTCTCGATGTCGCCGGGCAGGCCGCGACCGGCCTCCATTCGCTGGAGGATCTGTACGAGCCACCAGGTGCCCTCCCGGCACGGCGTGCACTTCCCGCAGGACTCGTGCTTGTAGAACTCGGTCCAGCGCAGGACGACGCGGACCACGGATGTCGTCTCGTCGAAGCACTGGAGGGCCTTGGTGCCGAGCATGGTCTTGGCGCTGGCCATCCCCTCGTAGTCCAGCGGCAGATCAACGTGCTCGTCGGTCAGCAGTGGGGTGGAGGAGCCGCCCGGCGTCCAGAACTTCAACCGGTGACCCTCGCGCATCCCGCCCGCGAGATCGAGCAGCTCGCGGAGAGTGATGCCGAGCGGTGCCTCGAACTGGCCGGGGTTGGCCACATGGCCGGACAGCGAGTAGATCGTCATGCCCTTGGATTTCTCGGTGCCCATCGAGGAGAACCACTCCGCCCCGCCGGCGATCACCGCCGGCACCGAGGCGATGGTCTCGACGTTGTTGATCACCGTCGGGCTGGCGTAGAGGCCCGCCACCGCAGGGAACGGTGGCCGCAACCGCGGCTGCCCGCGACGACCCTCGAGGGAGTCCAGCAACGCGGTCTCCTCACCGCAGATGTAGGCGCCCGCGCCCGCGTGCACGATGATCTCGAGGTCGTAGCCGGTGCCGAGGATGTTCTTTCCCGCGTAGCCCGCCGAATAGACCTCGCGTACGGCCTGCTGCAGCCGACGGACAACGTGCAGGACCTCACCGCGGACGTAGATGAACGCGGTGTGGGCGCGGATCGCGTAGCTCGAGATGATCACACCCTCGACGAGGGTGTGGGGCGAGGCCAGCATCAACGGGATGTCCTTGCATGTGCCCGGCTCGGACTCGTCGGCGTTGACCACCAGATATTTCGGCTTCGGGTTGTCCTGGGGAATGAAGGACCACTTCATGCCGGTCGGGAAACCAGCACCACCGCGGCCACGCAGCCCGGACTCCTTGACCGTCTCGACCACCTCGGCCGGGGTCAGGCTCAGGGCCTTCCGGAGCGCCGCGTATCCGCCGCGACGCTCGTAGTTGCTCAGCTTCCAGGCCCGGTCGTCACCCCAGTTCTGGGTGAGCACCGGCGTCAACACGTCGATCCCTGAGCTTGTCGAAGGACCCGAGCCTGTCGAAGGGCCTGAGCCTGTCGAGGGGCCCGAGCCTGTCGAGGGGGTCATCGGGATGCCCCAGTGCTGTCCGGGGTGCTGTCGGGAAAACTGCCGTTCGGTACCGGCGGTGCTGTCCAGCCGTTCTCCCTGGCGATCTTCAAGCCCAGGACGGTGGGTGGGCCGGAGGTCGGACCCTCGTCGGCGCGACCGTCGGGGAAGCCGGCCAGCACGCGTTCGGCCTCTTTCCAGGTGACGACCCGGGCACCGCGGGTGGCGGTCACCTCCTCACCGGCGCGTAGCCGGTCGACCACGTCGATCGCCTTCTGCGGCGTCATGTTGTCAAAGAACTCCCAGTTGACCATCATCACCGGGGCGAAGTCGCAGGCCGCGTTGCACTCGACGTGCTCGAGGGTGATCGCTCCGTCCTCGGTGGTCTCGTCGCCGCCGATGCCGAGATGATCTTGGAGCGCGCTATAGACCTTGTCCCCGCCGACCACCGCACAGAGCGCCGTCGTGCAGACGCCCACCGCGTAGCGGCCGTTCGGCCGGCGCTTGTACATCGTGTAGAAGGTCGCAACTCCGCTGACGTCCGCGGTCGAGATGTTGAGGATCTGCGCGCACGCCTCGATCCCGGCCGGCGTGATCCGGCCCTCCACGCTCTGGACGAGGTGCAGCATCGGCAGGAGCGCCGACCGCGACTGCGGGTAGCGTGACGCGATCAGCCGCAACTCCTCACGGGTGGCCTCGGTGATCTGCGTGCCGTTGGTCGCGAAGTCGATGCTCGGCTCGTCGAAGTGGGTGGTGAACGGCCCGTGCCCCACGAGCTCCTCCGCGGCATGATCACCCGCGGCGTGCCCCGGCGTCTGCGGGTTCGGCTCGATGATGCTCATCCGCAGGCCTCCAGTGCTGCGTTTTCCGACCACGGGCGGGTTTCGTGATCCCGTACGGCTTCCGGCGCTCCGTTTTCCGACCACGGGCGGGTTTCGTGATCCCGTACGGCTTCCGGCGCTGCGGTTTCCGACCACGGTCGACTCGCGGCGCCCCGCAACGGCCCCGGCGCTGCGTTTTCCGACCACGGGCGGGTTTCGTGATCCCGTACGGCTTCCGGCGCTGCGTTTTCCGACCACGGTCGACTTGCGCCCGCGGTTCTGAGCGGATTGGGGGTCTGTCGAGGCACTAGCGATCCACTCCTCCCATGACCGGGTCCAGACTGGCGACGGCCACCACGACGTCGGAGACCATCGAGCCCTCGCACAGGGCCGGCATGGCCTGCAGGTTGGCGAAACTCGGGTCGCGGAAGTGCGCCCGGAAGGGCCTGGTCCCGCCGTCGGAGACGACGTGAGCGCCGAGCTCGCCGCGGGGGCTCTCCACCGGCACGTACGCCTGGCCCGGCGGCACCCGGAAACCCTCGGTGACGAGCTTGAAGTGGTGGATGAGGGCCTCCATCGACTGGCCCATGATGTGCTTGATGTGCTCGTTGGAGTTGCCCATGCCGTCCGAGCCGACGGACAATTGCGCGGGCCAGGCGATCTTGGTGTCGGCCACCATGATCGGATCACCCTTCATGCCAGCCAGCCGATCGACGCACTGCTCGATGATCTTGAGGCTCTCCCACATCTCGTTGAGCCGGATCCGGAACCGCCCGTAGGCGTCGGCGGTGTCCCAGGTCTGCACCTCGAAGTCGTACGTCTCATAACCGCAGTACGGCTGCCGCTTCCGCAGGTCCCAGTCGTACCCCGTCGCGCGCAGCGGCGGACCGGTGATCCCCAGGGCCAGGCAGCCGGCCAGGTCGAGACGGCCGACGTCGCAGAGCCGGCCCTTGAAGATCGGATTCTCATTGCAGAAGTCGGCGTACTCGGGGAGGTGCTTCTTCATCCAGTCCACGAGGTCTCTCACGTGCTCCAGCGCACCCTCGGGCAGATCCTGGGCCACGCCGCCGGGCCGGATGTAGGCGTGGTTCATCCGCAGGCCGGTGATCAACTCGAACGCGTCCAGCACCTTCTCGCGCTCGCGGAAGCCGATGGTCATGACCGTGAGCGCACCGATCTCCATCCCGCCGGTAGCGATGCACACGAGGTGGGACGAGATCCGGTTGAGCTCGAGCATCATCACCCGGATGACGTTCGCCTTCTCCGGGATCTGATCTTCGATGTCGAGCAGCCGCTCGACGCCGAGGCTGTACGTCGTTTCGTTGTGCAGTGGCGCAAGGTAGTCCATCCGGGTGCAGAACGTCGTGCCTTGTGTCCAGGTCCGAAACTCCATGTTCTTCTCGATGCCGGTGTGCAGGTAGCCGATGCCGCAGCGGGCCTCGGTGACCGACTCACCCTCCATCTCCAAGATCAACCGCAGCACGCCGTGGGTGGACGGATGCTGCGGGCCCATGTTGACGACGATTCGCTCGTCGAGCCGCTCGGCCTGGTCGGCGACGATGGAGTCCCAGTCCTGGCCGGTGACGGTGTAGACGTGGCCCTCGGCCGCGTCGGCGGCGACGCCGTAGGCATCTTCGGTGGTCGCGTCGGTGGTCGTGCTCACGAGTAGCTCCTCCGCTGGTCGGGCGGCGGGATGCTGGCGCCCTTGTACTCCACGCCGATCCCGCCGAGCGGGTAGTCCTTGCGTTGCGGATGGCCGGGCCAGTCGTCCGGCATCAGGATCCGGGTCAGGGCCGGGTGGCCGTCGAAGATGATCCCGAACATGTCGTAGGTCTCTCGCTCCTGCCAGTCCGCGCCCGGATAGGTGGGCACCACCGATGGGATGTGCGGATCGGCGTCCGGCGCAGCGACCTCGAGTCGGATCCGCCGGTTGTGGGTCATCGACTGCAGGTGGTAGACCGCGTGCAGCTCTGCGCCCTTGTCCGCTGGGTAGTGCACACCGGAGACGCTGCTGCAGAACTCGAACCGCAGGTACGCGTCGTCGCGTAGCTGTCGCACCAGCGCGGAGAGGTGCTCACGCGCCACGTGGAAGGTGATCTCGCCCCGGTGGATCACGACCTTGGTGATTACGTCGGAGTAGCTGGGCACAAGCGCGCCGATCCGGTCGTTGACCTGGTCCCACCACCCGCCGTACGGGGGCTGCGCGGCCGCTGGGAAGTCGACGGTCCGAGTGAGTCCGCCGTAGCCGGAGGTATCGCCGCTGCCCCGGACCCCGAACATGCCCTGCCGGGTCTCGATCACCTCCGCGCGGGCACTGCCGACCTGCTCGACCTCTCCCCGATCCCGCGCGGCCCGGTCCTCGGCCGCCTCGGTCTCGGCGCTGCCAACGTCGGGGGCCGCTCCGGTCAGCTCTTCGGGCTTGGTATCGGCGTCCGGTTCGGACTCACCCTCCGGCACGGCTCCCTTGATCGGGGCCTTGGCGTCGGATTCAGCGCTCAGAGAGCCACTGGACCCTTCGACAGGCTCAGGGTGCGTCTTGTCGGTCACCGGAGCAGACCCTTCAGCTCGTGCACCGCGGGCCGCTCCAGTTGCTGCTGTTCGGCCTCGTGGTTGGCCTCGACGGCGTTCGTGCCCATCGGCGTGTGCCGGACCTTGTCGCGGAGCTTGAACATGGCGTCGATCAACATCTCCGGCCGGGGCGGGCACCCCGGCAGGTACATGTCCACCGGCACCACGTGATCGACGCCCTGGACGATCGCGTAGTTGTTGAACATGCCACCGGTGCTTGCACACACGCCCATGGCCAGCACCCACTTCGGGTTGGGCATCTGGTCGTAGATCTGCCTCAGGACCGGCGCCATCTTCTGGCTCACGCGACCGGCGACGATCATCAGATCGGCCTGTCGCGGCGACGCCCGGAACACCTCTTGGCCCCACCGGCCCGAGTCGTACCGCGGTGCCCCGTAAGTCATCATCTCGATGGCGCAGCAGGCTAGGCCAAACGTGGCCGGCCAGAACGATGCGCTGCGCATGTAGCCGAACAGGTTCTCCAGGGTGGTGAGCAGCACCCCGGTCGGCATCTTCTCTTCTAATCCCATGTCAACGCACTCCCGGTCAGTCCCAGTCCAGCCCGCCGCGGCGCAGCACGTACACGTAGGCCACGAACACGGTCACGATGAACAACACCATCTCCACCAGCGCGAAGGTGCCCATCAGATCGAAGGACACCGCCCACGGATAGAGAAAGACGATCTCGATGTCGAAGACGATGAACAGCATCGCCGTGATGTAGTACTTCACCGGGAAACGACCGCCGCCGATCGGCTGCGGAGTGGGCTCGATGCCGCACTCGTACGAGTCGTACTTGGCCCGGTTGTAGCGACCCGGTCCCACCAGCAGGCTCGTGATGATGGTCAACGCCACGAAGCCCGACGCCAAGACGAGCAAGATCACGATGCCGACGTACGGGTTCATGCCGCCGGCGCGATCTTGCTCAGCGAGTTGATCAACTTATCCATCGCATCGCCGTCCCGGCTATCGGTCAGGTTGGCCAGCAACTTCAAGGTGAACCGCATCAGGGTCTTCCGTGGCAGACCGTACTTGGTGCAGGCGTGCATGACCTGCGGGTGACCGATCAGCTTCACGAAGGCGCGACCCAGGGTGTAGTAGCCACCCAGCTCGGCCTTCAACCGCAGGGGATAGGACTCGAGCGCCTTTTCGGCGCTCGGCGTTCCTACCCCGCGGTAGTGGGACGAGGCGACCGCGTCGGCGGCGATCTCGCCGGACTCCATGGCGTACGCGATGCCCTCTCCGTTGAAGGGATTGACCATCCCGCCGGCGTCCCCGACCAGCAACAGCCCGCGGGTGTAGTGCGGCTGGCGGTTGAAGCCCATCGGCAGCGCGGCCCCGCGGACGGGCGAGATCATGTTCTCGTCGCGGAAGCCCCACTCGTCCGGGGTGTTGTCCAGCCACCGCTTGAGCAGCGCCTTGTAGTCGGTCCGACCGAAGGCCGACGAGGTGTTCAAGATGCCGAGGCCAACGTTGCAGCTGCCGTCACCCATGCCGAAGATCCAGCCGTAGCCAGGCAGCAGATCGCTCTCGCCGGGCTTCCCGTCCCAGAGCTCGAGCCACGACTCGAGATGGTCGTCGGTGTGCCGCGGGCTGCGGTAGTAGGTCCGCACCGCGACGCCCATCGGGCGATCGTCCCGTTTGGTCAGCCCCATGGCCAGGCTGAGCCTGGTCGAGTTGCCGTCGGCCGCAATGACCACGGGTGCGGAGAAGCGCCGTCCGTCGCGAGTCTGGACGCCCGTGATCCGGTCGGTGCGGGAGTCCATGATCGGCTCACCGACGTTGGCCAGTTCGTAGAGCTTCGCACCGGAGGCGACCGCGTTGCGCGCCAGCAGGTCGTCGAAGTCCGAGCGGGGGCGGACCAGCCCGTACGGAGGGAAGTCCGCCAGGTCGGGCCACTCGAGCTCGAAGGGCCGCTCGCCACCGCCGTAGATGCGCAGGCCGCGATTGTGGAGCCAGCCGGCCCGCTTGCTGGTGTCGATTCCGAGCCTGATCAACTGCCGAGTGGCTCGCGGGTGAGCCCGTCGCCGCAGACCTTCTCGCGGGGAAACGTCGTCTTCTCGAGCAGCGCAACGTCGAGTCCACGGCGGGCCAGGTGCGTCGCCGTCGCCGAGCCGGCCGGACCGGCGCCGACGACGATTACGTCGGCCTCGATCGACATCGACACTCCTGACACTGCTGTTTACGGGGCGCTCGTGAAAATCTTCACTAACTCTCGAACCAGAGTCTACGACGTGCGTTCCGGCTCAGCCACTCCGGTGGACGCCGATCCGCGCCGGACATTTTCCAACCAGGCAAGGGAATCCGCCAAGATTTACGTACCCCGATCGTTGCGTAAATCACCCAGCGGGTGGTTGAGTCCGCCGCCATTCGGCCAGCTGCTCAACGGTGTCGATGTCGAACAGGCCGGCGACCGGCACCGGCCACCGCCATGGTGGCGGCTGCAGCGCACTCACCAGGCCGCGCGCGGAGGCGCCGTGCCCAGCGCTCGGACCGGCCAGCTGGATCAACTGCTCGGCGGCGCCGGCCGAGAGGGCGAGCTGCAACGGCTGCTCGTTGCCGGTCGCGTCGATCGCGACGACGGCCGAAGCGCCGCTGCGCGTGAGCTCGTCGGCGAGCACGACCGCAGCCGGGCCGGCGCCGGGAGCGTCCCCGGGCAAAACCAGGACTGCCTCCGGTGAGGCTTCGCGTGCCGCCACGAGGCCGGCGATCATCGCCGCGGCGGGACCGCCACCGGCGGGATCCTCCCGCGCGAAGCGGGCTGGTCGCGGCAGCGGCCGCTCGGGCCCGACGACGATGAGCTCGACGTCGGTGGGAAGCCCGGCCACGACCGTCTGCAACAGGAGCTGATCGCCGAGACGTGCATCCAGCTTGTCGGAGCCGAAACGCCGGGATGCGCCGCCCGCAAGGACGACGGCGCACTTCATCGGGTCAGATCATTCACTGAGAGCGTCGCGCATGGGCACGAACTTGGCTCCCGCCTCGGCCAGCTCGGCCTCCGGATCGGACCCGGCGACGATGCCGCAGCCGGCGAAAAGCTGGATCCGACGTGGGTCGGTGTCGTCGAGTTGCCCGCACCGCAGCGCGATGCCCCACTCGCCGTCGCCGCTGGCGTCGACCCAGCCGACCGGTCCGGCGTACCGTCCGCGGTCGAGCTGCTCGAGTTCGGCGATCACCGCTTTGGCCTGCTCGGTCGGTGTGCCGCACACCGCCGCGCTGGGGTGCAGGGCGGCCGCCAGGCCGAGCGACGACGCGAACCGGTCGACGACCCCGGTCACGTCGGTGGCCAGGTGCAAGACGTTGGGCAGCTCGAGCACGTACGGGGCGTCGGGGACGTTCATCGCCGAGCAGTACGGGGACAAGGCATCCGCGACGGACTGCACGGCGTACTCGTGCTCTTCCAGGTCCTTGCTCGACCGGGCCAGTGCCGCGGCCAGCGCAAGATCACGTTCGTTGTGCCCGGACCGCCGGATGGTGCCCGCCAGCACCCGGGACGTGGCCAAGCCGGCCTCTTGGCGGAGCAGCATCTCCGGCGTCGCGCCTACCAGGCCGTCGATCTGGTACGTCCAGCAGCGGCCGTAGCGCTCGGCCAACCGAGCCGTCAGCCAGCGCGGATCGATCTCGTTCTCGGCGGCGGCCAGCAGATCCCGCGCCAGGACCACCTTGTCGAACCCGCCAAGGGCGATGCGCGTGACCGCCTCGGCCACCGCCTGCTTCCACTCCGAGCCGGTCAACGCGCCGTCGGCGAAGCGCACGCCGCGAGGTCGGCGGGCGGGATGGCGTGGCGAGTCGAGCGCGTCGTGGCGGAAGCGGGTGCCGATCTGGGTCATCCACGACCGGCCGTGTCGCCGGCCGATCACCGTCTGGGGAACCACCAGCGCTGAGGGCGCGGCCGAGTTGTCGGGGTCGAACACGAAACTTCCGAAGGCCATGAAGCCGGCACCGGCCGGGGGCGAGGCGATCTCGCTGACCGCGACCACCTGCGAGACGAGTTCGCTCCACCAGGACTGGGCCTCGGCCAGCGTGGCCGGCTTGTGCCGCACCACCTCGCCCCAGCCGACCATGCCCTCACCGTTCCGCAGCCAGGCGAAACCGTCCGGGCCAGGCAACCAGTCGACGAGGGAGCCGGGATCGTCGATCTCGACCGTCCGGGCGTACAACCGTGGCGGCGCCAGGTCGGTCAGCACGGGCACGGTCACGCACCGAAGCGTAACCCGCTGATCACCAACGACGACTCGGCCGGCGGTGTGTGATTGAACACGTCCGTAGCTCCTTCGGTCACTGATTCGGCCTGCGCAGCCGGTTCGCGCCATTTCCCCGGTTGCCGGTGACGGTGTAGCCCGCGAGTGGTAGGAATTCCACCTCGTGGGCCATCTCAAGAGTGGAATTGCTACCGCTCGGGGAAGTCGGCTTAGCGCTTGCGCTGCTTGGCCACCGTCGCCTCCGCCTCGCGCTGTTTGCGTTGGGCAGCTAGTTGCTTCTGCTGCTCGGCCTGGCGGGCCCGCAACGTCTCGGAGTCCATCGAGTTGAGCAGGACGAGGGCGACGATGGCGGCCAGCAGCAGCGACCACACCGGAGAGAACCCCAAGAGCATCGGCGCGGTGATCAACAGGCAGACATCGAAGCCGCGGAAGAGATTGGTCATCAACCCGGGTGGAAATGCCCCGGCCTGCGTCGCGACCATCGGGGCGCCGAAGTCGACCCCCTTGGCCTGGGTCCAGCG
This sequence comes from uncultured Actinomycetota bacterium, assembly GCA_963791865.1. Lineage (GTDB taxonomy): Bacteria > Actinomycetota > Actinomycetes > Propionibacteriales > Propionibacteriaceae > Microlunatus. Next base: position 185,272 of record CAWBUC010000013.1, on the reverse strand, counting down.
GATCGCCCCGAGCAGCCCGGCCGCCGCGGTGGCCGTGGACATCAGTGCCGCGTCGAAGGCGTCGCGCTGTACGGCCCCGTCGCCGAAGCCGAGGTAGGCGGGCGTGGTGAGCACCGCCCAGATGGCCACCACCACGGCGGGTACGGCGACCGAGGCGAGTTTGATCTGGGCCAGTGAGAACGGCAGGCAGCGGGCGAGGCCACCGGTCCGGGTGAGCACCCGGAGGCCCCCGAGCAGACCGACGGTCGCACCGAACAGCGTGAGCGCCGGCCAGCACCGGAGTGAGCGTCGACATCCCGAGTGCGTCGGCGGCGTACGGGACGACGACCGACCCCGCCACCGGCAGGAGCGGCTGCGGGAAGCGGCGCAGGCGCTGCCACTCGCGCCAGGCGATGGCCTGAAGTCCGGTCCCCCGCCCGCGAGCAGCCTTGACGTGGCCGATCTCCAGCGTCCGTCGGGCTACGACGATGTCTCGAGCCAGGCCGATGTCGAGGGCGAAGAAGGCACCCGAGATGCCGCGGACCAGGGCCCCGCCGCTGGTCAGTCGGACCCGGCGGATCTGGCCAAGGCGGAGGATGGCCAGGATCAGACTGAGCACCAGCACCAGCGCCGCGAAGCCGCTGACGATCGCGCCCAACTCGACACCGAAATCGCTGGAGAGCCCCAGGGTGAACCACCCCGCCGCCACGCCGATCACCGCGAACAGCGCCGAGACGCCGAGCACCGAGAAGATGAACCCGGCTGCCTGGGTCAGCCGATGCTTCTCCCGACCCTGCTGAGCGGCGCTGAAAGCAACGGCGGCGGCCCCGGACAATCCGGTCGCTCCGGCCCAAACGGCGATCGCGAGCGGACTCGAGCCGGTCAGCGCGGAAGTCAGGGCCCCGATCACGGCACCGCCGGTGAAGGCGAGTGACACGCCGGCCGCCAGCCGGGGTCCAAGGAGCCGGGGGCGGTTCAGCGGCGCATCCAGCAACCAGAACCCCTCGGCCGCCGACGCCAGGATCGGCCCGAACAGGCGGCTGGCCGCGAGCGTCACGGCAACGGCCAGGGCGAACGCGGCCCAGGGCAACACGGTGCGGGCCGAGAGGCAGGAAACGCTGCTGCACTGCGACACCGTCGTCTGCGCCTTGAGCACCACGTTGAGCAACATCGCGCCGATCATGAGGGCGGCGATGACCGCGACGTAGGCGTCGTGGAAGGCCTCCCACAGCGACTTGGTGGCACGACCGCGGCGCCAGTCGTTGATCAGCAGTTTGAGGTCGCGAACCTTGGCCTGCGGGAGCGGCCGGCTCTCCTGCTCGTACGCCTCGGCGGCGTCGCTGCTCATCCCCGACCACTCATCCGCGGGGAGCCCCCAGTTCCACGACGCGGGTGGCGACCTGCTCGACGAGGGCAGGCTCGTGGCTGGCGAATACGATCGCCAGACCCTGAGCCCGCTCGGCCTTCAGCCGCGCCGCCAACCAGCCGACCCCCTCGGTGTCCAGTCGCTGCTCCGGTTCATCCATGATCAACAGCTTCCGCGGCCGGACGAAGGCGGTGGCTAAGGCCAGCCGCCGCCGCTGGCCCGAGGACAAGGTGCCGGGCAGCTGAGACGACTGAGGCACCAGCTGCACCTCCTCCAGCACCGCGTCGACCATGTCGTCGGGATCGGTCTGGCCGTGGGCCCGGGCGAGCAGATCGAGGTGCTCGACCACACTGAGGTCGGGAAAGAAGTCGAGATCGTCGATCACCGTCGCTACGTCTCTGCGGATCTCGGGCGAGGTTTCCACCATCGGGGTGCCGAGCACCTCCACGGTGCCGTCGTCGGGACGGTCGGCGCCGACCAGGCAGCGCAGCAGCGTCGATTTGCCGGAGCCGTTGCGCCCGGTCAACGCGATGGCCTCGCCGCTGCGTACTTCCAGGTTGAACCTGTCGAAGATCGTGTTCGGCCCGAAGGCTCGGCGTAGCCCGGACACCTTGAGCACCGTGCTGCGTTTGGCCATGACCTCGATTCTGCCCGGTCCTCCGACAGCGCACTCACCAATCCGTCCCGACGTGGGCCACGAATAGCGGGTGCAGCACCGTTTGTGCTCACCGATCAGGCAAGACGTCACCCGGAGCGGTACCGTATATGTCATCGACCGACGCCTGTTGCCGACTGCCGGCTCAGCTGACCCACCGAGAGCTCGAGGATGAATCCGACACCGGAGGCTCACCGGCCACTGCGTCGTGTCTCGACCGGTTCGGAGGCGTTGGCGGCCGGCAAGCAGGTCCAAGACGCTCGGCTGGTGCATTTGATCGCGCGCTCCGCGCGGGGGCACGAGGACGCCTTCGCCGAGTTGTACGACGCCACCAACGCACGGATCTTCGGCGTCATTCTCCGGGTCCTGCGTTCCCCCGATCTGGCCGCGGAGGTCACCCAAGACGTCTACATCGAGATTTGGCGGCACGCTGCCCGCTACGCCGCGGAGCGCGGCAGCGTTCTGGCGTGGATGTCCACCGTCGCCCATCGCCGGGCGGTCGACCGGGTTCGTTCGGAGAGCAGCGACACCGCCCGGGAGAGCCGGTTCGCGGGACTGAACGCCGAGCCCGAGGTGGACCGGGTGTGGGAGGACCTCGAGCAACGCTTGGACGTCGAACGCGTGCGCAAGGGCATGGCCTCGCTCACCGAGATCCAGCGCGAAGCCCTCACTTTGGCCTACTTCGGCGGCTACACCCAGACGCAGGTCGCGGCGCTCCTGAAGCTCCCTCTCGGCACCGTCAAGACGCGTATCCGCGATGGCCTGATCGGCCTCCGCGATGCGCTGGGAGTTGGGGATGAATGATCTCCACAGCGCAGTCGGGTCTTATGTCACTGATGCGCTAGAGGTATCGGAACGGACCGAGTTCGAGGCCCATCTCTCCTACTGCGAGAGCTGCCGGCAAGAGGTGGCCGAGTTCGACGAAACCACCGCTGAGCTGGCTCGGCTGGTGGCGACCCCGCCGCCGTCGGCGTTGCGCGATCGCGTACTGGCGAGCATCCGCGAGGTCCGACCGCTGCCGCCCGACGACCTCGACGAGGGTGCCGACCATGAGCCACGTGCGCCCACCGCCATCACGGCGATGCGGCCGCCCAGCATGCGGCTCGACGATCGGAATCGTCGGTTCAGTGTCGCGGAGGATTCCCCCGACTGGGACGACCCGGTCGACGATCTGGCCGAGAAGCGCCAGTGGCGCCGGACCCGAATCCTCACCGTGGCGGTGGCGGCCGCCATGGTGGTCGCGCTCGCCCTTGGCGGCTGGGTCTACACACTGGTCCAGCAGCGCGAGGCCCTCGTGGCACAAGGACTAGCCGCGACGGAAGCGGCACAACGCGAACGAGAGCTGATCAGCGCCCCGGACGCCAAAGTCGTGGTGCGGAACGTGGACGGCGCCCGCTACTCCTTCGTGATGTCGAAGCAACGTAACGAGGCCCTCTTCCTCGGCACCAACCTGGCCGATCCGGGTCGAGGCAAGGCGTACCAGCTCTGGACGCTGGACGCCCAGCAGACTGCGGTACCTGACGACATGGTCCGCGGCTACGGTCGGACTCAGAAGTGGTTCTCCGGGCCGGTCGAATCGTCGGCCGCCCTGGCCGTCACCATCGAGCCGGCTGGAGGTTCTCAGAAGCCGACGGAGCCCATCCTCGCGATTGCCCCCATGTAGCTGTTCTTGGCCTTCAAGCGGCCGATCCGGGTGGTCGATCTGAGCTGTCGGTGCCAGATGTCAGGCTGTGAACGTGCGCCAAGAGAACCGACCCGCCCCGTCGGCGACCGATTCAACTGACGATTCGGCTACCGAATCCGGGCTGGCCGGACGGGCGTCACTGGCCAAGGGACGTGCCGAGGTGGCGGCCATGTTCGACCGGGTGGCCCGCCGCTACGACCTGGCCAACGACGTGCTGTCCCTCGGCCAGGACCGGGCGTGGCGGGCGGCCGTCCTGGACGCCGGTCAGCCTCGCCGAGGCCAGCACGTCCTCGACCTGGCCGCCGGGACCGGGACCTCGAGTGTGCCGTTCGCGCGGGTTGGCTGCTTCGTCGCCGCGACCGACATCTCGCTCGGCATGTTGGCTCATGGCAGGCAGCGCCGACCCGAACTCGCGTTCGTCGCCGGGGATGCCCTCCAGTTGCCGTTCGCGGACGACAGCTTCGACGTGGTCACGATCTCCTTCGGGCTGCGTAACGTCGCTGACCCGCTGGCGGCTTGCGCCGACATGCTGCGCGTGACCCGCCCCGGGGGCCGCTTGGTGGTGTGCGAGTTCTCCACGCCGGTCTGGTCACCGTTTCGCCTGCTGTACGAGAACTACCTGGTGGCAGCGATCCCGCGCATCGCCCGGCTGGTGTCGTCCAATCCGGTTGCGTACGAGTACCTGGCGGAATCGATCCAGGCCTGGCCGGATCAGCAGGGGCTGGCGGAGCAGCTGGGCGCCGCCGGGTGGTGCGACGTCGAGTGGCGCAACCTTTCTGGCGGGATCGTCGCGCTGCACCGGGCCCGAAAGGTCGCCGCGTGACCATCGTGCTCGGCGCGGCGGCCGCGGCCAGCTGCCCGGTCAAGACGCAGAACGCCTTCCAACCCGGGCTGGACATTCCCGATCAGCAGCTGGATTTTGCCGCCAAGCCCGCCAGTTCGAGTGCGGCCGCCCGCCTCGAGAACCGACGGGCCCACCGAGAGGGCATTCTCGACCGATGGCTGCGCTCGGTTCCCGGCGCCCTGGATCTCCGTCCGCTCGACGGCGAGCCCGCCGACGTGCGGGCGGCTGCGGGCCGGGAGGCCCTCGCGGCTGGACGGCCGCTGGTCGTCGGGGCGACCCTGCCCGCTGACCTGATCGGGCACCGCATCGGAGCACCTGATGCCCTGCTGCGCGGTCCCGACCAAGCCGGAAGGCGACCTGGCTACTACCCAGTCGTCGTCAAGTGGCACCGGATCATCACTTCTCACCAATCCGCAGAACCCGACCAGACGGCTGACCCAGAGCTGACGCTGCCCCCGAGTTTGCCCCCGAGTGTGCCCCGAGTGTGCCCCGAAATTGCATTGGGGCACTCTGACCGCACCGGATCCGCGGATGCATCCGCCCCTGCTGGGCTACGGCGTTCGGCTTGGTTACCGCAAACGGGATTTCCTCCAGGTGGCCCACTACGTCCGCATGCTGGCGGCAGCCGGATTCGGAGCGGCGGGCCTGCCGTGGGGCGGGGTGATAGGCACCGATGAGATACCGCAGGGCATCCCTCCGGAGGCACGACCCGAGGACGGAGTGTTGATCGCGTGGTCCGACCTGGCCGAGCCGGCGATCCGGACGTTCTCGCCGGCCGATCCCCGCGGCTGGGAGTTGCGTTCGGTCTTGGCCCGCTACGACGAGGAGCACTGCTTCCGACTGGCCATCGCCGAAACGGCACGGCGGCAGACCGGCCACCCGGATGTCGATCCACCCCTGCTCGTCAGCCCGATCGTCAACCCGGAGTGCGGCACCTGCTCGTGGTGGGACAGCTGCCGTGCGCGACTGCGCGACGACGACTTGAGCCTGCGAATCGAGCGCGGACCGCTCGACGCCCGGGAGATCATCACGCTGCGGCGAGCGGGGATCAGCACCGTGCCGCAACTGGCCGCCGCTGATCTCGACCACGTGCTGCCTGACTACCTGCCGCAGGTCAGTCACCGCGCGGGTGCGGAGAACCGACTCCGTACGGCCGCCCGCCGCGCCGGCATGTTGGTGGCGGGTGCGATGTTCGAGCGGGAGACCGCCGGAGGAATCGAGGTGCCCGCCGCCGAGCTCGAGGTCGATTTCGATCTGGAAACGGCGAGTGACGGCCGGATCTACCTCTGGGGGTTTCGGGTGCAGGCCGGTTCGGCGCCCTACACCACGGCCAGCGCGTACAGCCGTCAATTCTGTCGCTTCGCCGACCTCGGCGACGCGGCGGAGACGGAACTGGCCCGAGAGGCGCTGGGCTGGCTGCGAGACTTGGTCGAGGGCCCTCAGAGCGTGCGGGTCTTTCACTACAGCGGCTTCGAGGTCGCCATGCTCCAGGCGTTGGCGAACCGGACGGAGGATCCGTTGCTTCGGTGGGGGGCGAACTATGCGGAGCGGGAGTTCGTCGACCTGCTCGAGATCATCAAGACGCACTACTTCGGCGTCGCGGGCCTCGGTTTGAAGTCGATCGCCCAGTACGCCGGTTTCCGCTGGCGAGATGCCGATCCGGGCGGACTCAACTCGCAGACCTGGTTCGCCGAGGCGGTGCACGGCAGCGACGGGCACCGAAGGCGCGCGGCCCGCCGACGTGTCTTGGAGTACAACGAGGACGACGTGTCGGCCACCGGTTGGCTCAGAGCATGGCTGCGAGAGCGGTGATCTCGGCGTCCAGGGTGCGCCGCTGGGCGCGGTCCACGACCGCTTCGATCACCTCGAGACCACGGGCGGGCTCGGCGAGGGCCTCCCGCAGGGCATCGACGCTCCTGACCCGTCGAGCGGTGGCCCCCAGGGCCGTAGCGACCTCGCTGATCGCCACCCCGTGGGGGGTGCCGAAGATCCGCTCGTAGGCACCCAGGTGCGCCGGCCGACCGTGCTCGAGGGTGGCGAAAATGCTGCCGCCGTTGTCGTTCGCCACGATGATCCGCAAATCGGGCCGCGGCTCAGCCGGGCCGATGATGAGTCCGGTCAGGTCGTGGAGGAAGGTCTCGTCACCGAGCAGTGCATGCACAACTCGTTCGGTCACCGCCGCCACACCGACCGCGGTGGACACGGTGCCGTCGATGCCGGAGAGACCGCGATTGGCGAAGACGGTCGGCGGGGATTCCGAAACGGCAGCCAGGTCGAGATCGCGGATCGGCGACGATGAGCCCACCACCAACGTGTCGCCCACGTTCAGACCCGACCAGAGCGCGGCGGCCAGCGCCGGCCCCGACAGGTAGGACAACCCGGCCAGCAGCGCATCCAGTTCGGCCCGCAACGCCTGGTCAGCGTCCAGCCAGCGCCGCAGCCACTCCCCGGTCCCCGGTTCGAGATCGATGGCGTCGACCACGTCGTGCGCCCGCCGCCCCGGGTCGAGCCATTCCGCCGCGTGCGCCACCACCACCAGCTCGATGTCGTCCCGGGCCAGAAGGCGAGAGACGGGCCGGGAGAGGGTCGGATGGCCGAACATGATCACCCGCTCCACGTCCTCAGTCAGCGGGGATCCCAGTAACACCCGGTAGAGGGCGATCGCGGACTTCCCCAGTCGCGCGTTGCTCGAGGGCTCGGCGAGCAGCGGAACCCTGGCCCGGGCGGCGGTCTCGGCCACCGAGCGGCCCTGTTCGGGCGGCAGGTCGCCCGCCACGATCACGGTCTGCGGGCCGGCGTCCAGCGGGAGGGCCTCCGGTGCCGTCGACCGGGGCGCAACCAGGAGTTCACGTGGCACCGGACTGTCCTCGACGTCGGGCACCAACGGCTCGGAGAAGCTGACGTTGAGATGGACGGGTCCCGGCTGACCACTCCGGCTGCCGGAGGCGATGCTCAGCAAGCGGGCCAGCTCGAACTGCCACCAGCCGGCGTCGTCGACGCCGGCGCCGGGGCGGTCGTCGATGGTGATCTGCGCCCGAACATGCGGAGCGAACAGGCCCCGTTGGTCGGTGGTCTGGTTAGCGCCCGTGAAGGTCGCTGTTCGAGGCCGGTCGGCCGTCACGGCGACCAGCGGAATCTGGCTGTGCCACGCCTCCAACAGCGCTGGGTGCAGGTTGGCCGCCGCGGTACCGGACGTCGTGACCACCGGCACCAGCGATCTCGACGCCTTGGACATCCCGAGGGCGAGGAAGCCGGCGGTTCGTTCGTCGATCCGTACGTGGAGGCGGAGCAGGCCGATCTTGTCGGCCTCGTAGAGCTCGTACGCCAGCGGTGCACTGCGCGAACCGGGCGACAGCACCACGTCGCGCACGCCGGCGGCGATCAGCTCGGCCACAATCACGCCGGCACAGCGGCTGGCCTCGCTCACGTGGCCACCTCGGCGGCCAACCGTCGGGTCTCCACGAGCCGAGCCTGCCAGAAGGCCCGCGTCGCGGGCTCGGCGGCGCAGCGGGCCAGCCGGACCGGGTCGGGCTGGGCTGGTCTGAGCTCGAGGAAGCCGCCCCGGGCGATCAGCGGCGGCTCCACCGGGTCGTCACCCAGCAGGCTCACGGTGTTGAGGCCGCAGGCGTACGGAAGTTCGGGCAGCGCCGCGGCCAGCGCTAGCCCGGCCCGGATCCCGACCGAGGTCTCCAGGGCGCTGGAGGCGACGACCGGCAACCCGATGCGCTCCGCAATCTGCAGGCAGGCCCGGACGCCGCCGAGCGGCTGCACCTTCAGCACGGCCACGTCGGCGGCCTGCTCTGCCACCACGCGAAATGGGTCGGCGGCTCGGCGGATCGACTCGTCGGCGGCCACCAACACGTCGAGGCGCTGGCGCGCCAGCCGACGCCGGAGGTCCGCCAGTTCAGCGACCGAAGCGCACGGCTGCTCCACGTACTCCAGGCCGAACCGGCTCATCGCCTCGACAGCCCTCAGTGCCTCGTCGACGAGCCACCCTCCGTTGGCATCCACGCGGAGCCGCCCGGCCGGGCCGAGGGCGTCGCGCACGGCCTCGAGTCGGTCGAGGTCGTCGCCGAGCCGCTGGCCGGATTCGGCGACCTTGACCTTGGCGGTGCCGCAGCCGGAGTTCCGTACGAGACGGGCGGCCTCGGCGGGCCCGACGGCCGGGACGGTGCAGTTGACCGGGACCCGGTCGCGCACCGGTTCGGGCCACCCGACCTCGGCCGCCTCCTTGGCCGCTCGCCACCAGGGCACCAGCTCGGAACCGGAATAGTCGAGGAACGGACTCCACTCCGCCCAGCCGGCTGGTCCGCGCCAGAGCAGGCCCTGGCGTTCGCTCAAGCCGCGGAAGCGTATCCGCAGTCCGATGGCGTAGACGTACGCGCCGTCGATCCCGTCGATCCCGTCGATCCCACTCGTGCCCGTCGTCGCCCATCCTGAGCCCACGCTACCCAAGGGCGACGGGCGGAAAGGCCACGCCCGACTACCCTGTCGCCGATGGCCACCGAACCCGAACGACTGGTGTGCGCGGAGGCACCCGAGGAGGTTTTGCGCGCGCTGCGGACGGCACTGGCGGGTGGTCCACCCGTCGCGCCGCTCTCGCCCGATGCCGTCGAGCGCGCCCAGGCCCTCGCCGTTCTTCGGCCGGACGAGCCGGTGGGCGAACCGGACCCAGCCGCGATCGTCATGACATCGGGATCAACCGGCCGGCCCAAAGGAGTCGTGTTGTCGCGGTTGGCGCTGGCCGCCGCCACCCACGCCGCCCACGAGCGGCTTGGCGGCCCCGGCAACTGGATTTTGGCCCTGGCGCCCCATTACATCGCCGGGTTGATGGTGTTGGCCCGAGTCGCGGTCGCCGGGACGCAGGTCGCCGTCACCGACCCCCGGCTCGGCGATCTGGAACACGCGGCCGGGGAGTTGAGCGGTCGGCGCTACCTGTCGTTGGTCCCGGCGCAGGTGGCCCGAGCGTGCGCCGATCCCACCCTGAGCCACGTGCTGGCCGGGCTGGATGCGGTGCTGGTCGGGGGAGCGCCGCTCGATCCGCGGCTCCGGAGTCGGGCACGCGACCTCGGCATTCCGGTCGTGACGACGTACGGCCTGAGCGAGACCTGTGGCGGCTGTGTCTTCGACGGCAGCCCGCTGGCGGGCATGACCGTTGAGCTGGATCCCGAGTCCGGCCGGATCGCGCTCAGCGGAGCAATGCTGTTCACGGGATACCGGCTGAATCCTGCGTTGACCGCCGCCACTCTGCGCGGGTCGACATTCCTGACTCAGGACCGCGGACAGTGGGTCGACGGAGGTCTCGGCGTGGTCGGCCGGCTCGATGCCGTGGTGATCAGCGGCGGGCGCAACATCGACCTGAGCGAGCTCGAACAGCTCGCCCAGGCCAGCGTCGACTCCGACATCGCGATCATCGGTCTACCGGACTCCGATTGGGGCACCGAGGTGGTCGCGGTGGGCACGGGTCCGGAAACGCTGGCGGAGTTGCATGATCGGTTGGCCGGCGACGTGCCCGCCTTCGCCCTACCGAGGCGGCTGATCCGGGTACGTGATCTGCCGCGAACGGCCGGCGGCAAGATCGATCGAACGCGGCTGATCGAGAAGCTGCGCCCGTGACCGCTGGAGCCGAGCTGCGACCGACGCCCGCCCAGTGGTGGGCGGGTGCGCGGCCGCGAACGCTGCCGGCGGCGGTCGCTCCGGTGCTGGCCGGTTCGGGGGTGGCCCAGTTCTACGACGGGTTCGTCGTCTCCCGTGCCCTCTTGGCCCTGGTCGTCAGCCTTGCGCTCCAGGTCGGTGTCAACTACGCCAACGACTATTCCGACGGCATCCGGGGGACCGACGCCGCCCGGGTCGGTCCGGTGCGGCTGGTGGGCTCCGGCCTGGCGTCACCGACGTCGGTGCGCGCGGCTGCCTTCGCCTGCTTCGGCGCGGCGGCGGTGGCCGGACTGGGTCTGGTGCTGCTCACCGGATTCTGGTGGCTGCTCGCGGTGGGCGCCGTGTGCATCGTCGCTGCCTGGTTCTACACCGGCGGGCGGCATCCGTACGGGTATCTCGGACTGGGTGAGCTCTTCGTCTTCGTCTTCTTCGGTCTGGTGGCCGTGTGCGGGACGGTTTACGTCCAGCTGGGTGGCGTCCCGCTGGCCGGAATCATCGCCGGCGTCGCGATCGGCGCCCTCGCCTGCGCGCTGCTCGTGGTCAACAACCTGCGGGATCTGAGAAATGACGCGCGTGCGGGAAAGCGCACGCTGGCGACCCGGATCGGTGACCGCCCGACGCGCGTCACGTACCTGATCTTGATCGTGGTCGCGGGTCTCATGGTGATCATGGTCGCGGCCCTGACGTCGTGGTGGGCCCTGCTCGGCCTGGGTGGCGTGGTGCTCGCCGTTCCTGCCGTCCGGAACGTTCTCCGCGGCGCTGCCGGTCCCGCCCTGATCCGCGTTCTGCAGACCACCGGCCTGGCGGAACTCGTGTGTGCCGTCGGACTCACAACCGGTCTCTTCGTCGGCTGAGGCGCTGGCACAGGCTCGCCGAACCGACGTCGGACCAACGGAGGATTCGGATGGCGAGGTGAGCGAGGCGACGGAGGCTCCGAAAAGCAAGGCAAAGCGGACACGCCGAGCTCAGCCGAGGGTGCCGGCCGCCTCAGTTGAGGCGAGCGCGCCGGTGCTGAGGAACTCTTCCAGCTGACGGCGGTACGGCTCGGGTCGCCAGCCGCGGCCGGCGACCCAGGCGTCGTCGTAGTAGGTGTGGGCGTAGCGCTGTCCTTCGTCACAGATCAGGGTCACGACGCTGCCGTGCGCACCCGCGGCCAAGAGCTCGCCGATCAGGTGGACGGCACCCCAGATGTTGGTGCCGGTCGAGCCGCCGACCAGGCGATCCAGCTTCTCCGCGCACCAGCGCATCGCGGCCACCGACGCCGCGTCCGGCACGGCGATCATGCGGTCGACCACGGACGGCACGAAGCTCGGCTCGACCCGGGGCCGCCCGATTCCCTCGATCGCGGATCCGCTGGCGGTGGCGTAGGGGTCGGCCTCCGCCCAGCCTCGGTGGAACGCCGAGTTCTCCGGATCGACCACGCACAACCGGGTGCGATAGGCGTGCAGCCGGATGTACCGGCCGATCGTTGCACTGGTTCCACCGGTTCCGGCCCCGACCACGATCCAGTCCGGCACCGGATGCGGTTCGCGGGTCAGCTGCGTGAAGATCGACTCGGCGATGTTGTTGTTGCCGCGCCAATCGGTGGCTCGTTCGGCGTAGGTGAACTGATCGAGGTAGTGCCCGCCGCTCTCCGCGGCCAGGTCGGCGGCCACCGAGTAGATGGTCGTCGGGTCTTCAACCAGGTGACAACGGCCGCCGTAAAATTCGATGAGCGCGCACTTCTCCTTGACCGTGCTGGCCGGCATGACGGCGACGAAGGGCAGGCCGAGGAGGCGGGCGAAGTACGCCTCGCTGACCGCCGTCGAGCCCGAGGACGCCTCGACCAGCGTCGTGCCCTCGTCGATCCAGTTGTTGCAGAGCCCGTAGAGCACCAGTGACCGCGCCAACCGATGCTTCAAGCTGCCCGTTGGATGCACCGACTCGTCCTTGAGGTACAGCCGGATACCCCACGACGGCGGCAGCGGGAAGACGTGCAGATGGGTGTCGGCACTCCGGTTCGCGTCCGCCTCGACCTGATCGACGGCCCAGGCCTGCCAGTCCTGCCGCCGCACCCGATCCGTACCAGCGGTCACCTGCCCATCATCGCGCAAGGAGCCTTCGAGCATCTGCATGGTTTCCGTGCGTCTGCATGGTGTGTGCACCATGCAAATGCACAAAGGCCATGCAGATTGTTTCCATGGCGGCACCGGTCCCTGCCGTGGACGCTGTTTCGCAGCCGCGTGTCGGCTGGCGGTTCATGCTGCCCTACGTCGCGGCGACGGTCGCCATGTGGATGTCGTTCAACGCTCCCGGGCAGGTGCTGATCGGTCAGCAGTTGATCGTGCTCGACGAGGCCAACAAGGAGCGCAACCTGGCGATCGTCCTCGGCGTCGGCGCGGTGATCAGCCTGGTCGCCAACCCGCTCTTCGGCATGCTGAGTGACCGCTCCCGAAGCACGCGTGGTCGGCGCCGGCCCTTCCTGCTGGGCGGGGCGATCGGGACCTGCCTCGGCCTGGCCCTGCTCGCCGTCGCGCCGAGCCTCGTGGTCCTCCTGGCTGGGTGGTGCCTGGTCCAGGCCTCGCTCAACTGCTACCTGGCCGCAATCACCGCGATCATCCCCGACCGCGTGCCGGCCTCGCAGCGCGCCACCATCAGCGGGCTCGCCGGATTGTCCCAGGTCCTCGGGACGGTGGTCGGCATCGGCCTCACCAACGCCATGCCGACGACAATGGCGAAGTACGCGTTGCTGGGCGCGGTGCTCGCCCTCGCCATGCTGGGTCTGTACCTGAGCTACCGAGATCGGCCGCGCCTTGGCGAACGACCGGCGTGGCCCACCTTGGCCGAGTTCTTCGGCTCGCTCCGCCACCGTGACTTCGCCCTGGCCTGGCTAACCCGCGGCCTGGTCACGCTCGGGTATGCCCTCGGCACGACGTATCTGCTCTTCTTCCTCCGCGACCGAGTCGGGATCGCCGACCCCGCCGGCGGCGTGTTCACCGCCAACCTCGTCGCAGCCGGCGCCCTGCTGGTGACCGTGTTCGTGGGCGGCCTCTTGAGCGACCGCACCGGTCGGCGCAAGATCTTCGTGATCGTCAGCACCGTCGTGATCGCCGCCGGGCTCGCGACACTGGCGTTGGTGCCGACCTGGCCGGGCACCCTGCTGGCCGCCGGGCTGCTCGGTGGCGGATTCGGTGTCTACCTCGCCGTCGATCTGGCCTTGATCACCGAGGTGCTGCCCAGTGCGGAGGACTCCGGACGCGACCTGGGCATCGTCAACATCGCGCTCACCTTGCCACAGACGTTTGCGCCCGCCGTGTCCGCGTTATTTGTCACCCAACTCGGTGGCTACTCGCCCTTGTTCGGTACCGCCGCCGTCGTGACCTTGCTGAGTGCGGTTCTAGTGAGCTTCATCAGAGGGGTGCGCTAGTCGCGTTTCGGAAGTAGTGCCGCAGCTGAGCTCAGGAGGCCTTCCGCGACCAGCTAGACGATCGGGGGATGGCCGGCGCGGGCCATCCGCCGCACCGTTCGCCAGCTGATGGGACGCCGGGCTCCGGCGTCGGAGGTCAGTCCCAACCGATAACCCCGCAGGGTCTCGACCCAAGCCCGCCGGCCACGGAGCCGCAGTCCGCCAATCACCACCCAGCTGAGCACGTACGCGACGCCGACCAACACCGGCAGGTTCCGCCGGGCCAGCCAGACCCGATTTCGGGCCTGGAACAGGTAGAACTCCGCGTGCCGGGTCGGCTCAACCGCCGGATGGTGCACCTCGAGTTCGCCGTCGTAGCGGACGTGCCAGCCGCCGTCCCACACCCTCCAGGCCAGTTCTATCCCCTCGTGGGCGTACCAGAAGCGGCCCGGCCACCCCTTGGCGTAGTCGAGGGCCTCCCGCCGCACCGCCACCGCGCCCTCCCAGACGGACATGGCCGGGCTACTGCGCGCGGGATCGGCGACCCGGACGCGTGGCGTCCAGCGCCGTGGCGCCGGTCGGCCCGAGGGATCGACCACCCGCGGCTGGATCAGCCCTAGATGCGGATCAGCCCGAAACTGCCTCGCCATCGCCGACAGCAAGTCGTTGTCGGGCAGATACGCGTCGTCGTCCAGGAAGAACAACAGATCTCCTGAGACCAACTGGACTCCCGCGTTCCGGCCGGCCGGAATGCCACGGTTCTCCGGCAGGCCCACCCCGCGGACGCCCTCGGGCAGATCCGCCGGCTGCCAACCGTTGCCCACGACGACGATGTCCGTGGTGATTCCGCGTTGGGCCTGCAGTGACGCCAGCCCGCGCGCGAGGTCGGCCGGCCGCCGTCCCTGGGTCAGGACGATCACCCCATACGCCGGAGTCACGACGCTTGCGCCGCCGGCCACCTCAGCCGTCATATCTGCCGTCATATCAGCCGTCACGTCAGCCGTCACCTCAGCCATCAGCTCAGCCTCGACGAGGCGAGCACCGCGACGAGGTGACCGATGACCGTCACAACGGCCGCCACGATCAACCCGATCAGCAGACCCTGGGTGGCTGATCCGCCGAGCCACAGGTCGAGCAATGCGGCCGCCAGGATCAGTATCGACAACTCGACCGAGTGGAAGACGCGGTGGAAAGGCACGAAGCGAGCCACGCGCCGGAGCCGGCGGAGCAGACCGCCGGCCGGCGCGCGCACGTCCTCGGCGTCGGGCATCCTGGGCAGGCCGGCGTAGTGCCGGGCCACGTGCACCAGGTCGTTCTCGACCTTGTTGAGGGCGATGAGCAGGCTGAGCAGCACACCGAGGGCCAGCCAGAAGCTGTACGGGTCGAGACCGCCGGCCGCCCGCACGCCGAGGGCCACCGCGATGCCGCATTCGGCCACGTAATGCCCGACCCGGTCCAGGTAGACGCCGCGCGGCGACGACGTGCCCCGCCACCGGGCCACCTCACCGTCACAGCAGTCCAGCAGCATCTGCAGTTGGACTAGGAGTACAACCACTCCCGCAGCGACCAACCCGGGCGAAGCCGTGACCACGGCGGCGGCGGCCGCGGCGCCGATCATCAGCCAGGTCACACCGTTGGCCGAAAATCCGGCCCGAAGCAAGATGCGGGTCACATATGGAGAGATGTTCCGCAGGTAGGTCGAGGCCACCCAGTGCTCCGCGCCCGCCCGGGTTCGGACGCTCTCGGGCTGCGTGACCGCCCGCAACATGCCGATCGAGGGCTGCTTGGGTCGCGGGGCGCGCGTTTCCTCCACTGCCGTCAACGTGTCGTCCGCTGGTCATGTTGCGTTTGCGGGGCGATCACCTGCAACAGCGTAGCCGCGGTCTATGGTCATCGCTTCACGGCGCGCATAATCTTGGCTCATGATGCGGTACCTGCCGATCATCATCGTGGCACTTGCGATGATCTATTGCGTAGTGGAGGTCGCCCAGGCGCCGCCCTATGCTGTGCGCCGGATGCCGCGCTGGCTCTGGGCCACCGCGATCATTTGCTTGCCACTGATCGGCGCCGTCTGCTGGCTCTTGTTCGGTCGTCCCAACGCCGAATCCTTAGGGACGAAGAAGAAGCCCAAACAGCCCAAAGCCCCCGACGACGACGTCGATTTCCTCCGCGGCCTCTAGTGGCCCACTAGCGCCGCGCCAACTCCAGCACCGCCGCCTGAAAGCGCCGGGTACTGGCCCGGTCGGCCACGTCGCCGAAGTAAAGGCGCCGCAACTCGGCCAAACCCGCTGATCCCGACCCGGTCCCGAGGCCGGCATCCCGCAGCTTTTCCACGACCCGCCCCGCGTCCTGCGCGTCCAGGAGCGTTAACTGGTCGAGCAGCGGCGACGCCGGTCGGTACGCACCGGGAGCCGGGGCGGTGACGACCAAGGGCTTGCCGGTGGCCAGCCAGTCGTAGGCGACGGCCGAGACGTCGGTGAGGCAGGCGTCGACGAATCTCCACTGCCAGCCGTACTCTCCGGTGTCTACTAGGTTCCGATCTCCCGCGGCCCGCAGCCGCTGCCGAATGGCCCGATCGGCCGCCGCGTGGGCCGCCGAGGCGTTCCCGGTCCGCGGATGCGGCCGATAGATGATCCGCAGCGCCGGATCCACCAGCAGCGCGTCGATCATCGCCAGACCGTGGCTCGCCAGCGATCCGTACGCGATGCTCGGCCGGTCCCCCTCCCACGTCGGTGCATAAAGGATCCGCGTCCCGGAGTCGCGGGGCCACGCCGGGGCGCCGGGGTAGTCGTAGTCCAGCTGCGGACGACCGACCAGCCGGGTCCGCGTCTCGGTGTCGAAACCCCGCAAGGTCGCCAGCCGAGCCCGACCGGCCTCCCCGCCGACCAGGGTGACGTCGTACGCCTTGTGCTGGTTGGACACGCTGCCCCCCTTGTCGGACTCCCCGTGTCCGATCTGCACGTGGACGGGAGCGGCGAAACGCAGCATCCGGAAGTTCGGCTCGACCTGGTTCAGGTACAGCACCACCCTGACGTCGCAGTCGAACACCAGCCGCTCGAGCGCCGCGCTCCCGCGGGTGAAGGTCACCGGCAGGCGGCTCGCCACCTGCAGGGCGGCTCCGGTGTCGGGCCGATCGACGATCACGAAGACCCCGATCCGGTCGGCCAGGTCCTCCAACGGTCGTCGCCACTGCTCGAACTGGTACAGGTTGGCCGGATCGGTCGCGAAGAAGACGGCGACCCCGGCCGTGGGCAAGGCCTCCGACGGTGAGCTCGAGCGGGCGTAACGCGGAGCCACCAGAGAGTTCCGGATCCGCGCCATCAGCTCGCGGGCGCGCGGGACGAGCGGGCGAGACGTCCTCAACGAGGCAGATCCAGCGCGGCCAGGGCGGAATCCACGATCTCGGCCGGGTTTCCGTCGATGGAGACCTGGACACCGTCCTCGTCGGACTGCAGAGGCTCGAGCGTCGCGAGTTGAGAGTCGAGCAGGGCCAACGGCATGAAGTGACCCTGCCGCTCCTCCATCCGCTGTTTGAGCAGCTCCCGACTCCCGTCCAAGTGCACGAACCGCACACGGGCGTCGGACTCACTCAACACGTTTCGGTAGATCCGGCGTAACGCCGAGCAGGTCACCACCACATCGCGGTCCTGGGCGGAAATCCAGTCGCGGATGGTCCGCAGCCAGGGCATCCGGTCGACGTCGGTGAGCGGCGTGCCGGCGCGCATCTTCGCCACGTTGTCCGCCGAATGGAAGTCGTCGGCGTCCGCCACGGGCCAGCCCAGCCGGGCGGCCAACTTCTCCGCCACCGTCGTCTTGCCGCAGGCCGCGACGCCCATCACCACGATCGCCGTGTGTACGTCCGGCTCGGCTGCGTTCGTCGTCGAACTCACCCGTCACCCCACCGTCAGGCCGGTGACTGGTCGGCCTTCTCTGCCGGCTCGGGCGGCAGCACCTCAGCCGGGGCCGCCGCCTCGATCTCGGTTTCGCTCCGGTCACCGCTCCACTCGGTATGGAATATGCCGTCGGAGTCGACGCGGCGGTAGGTGTGGGCGCCGAAGAAGTCCCGCTGGCCCTGGATGAGGGCCGCCGGCAGCCGCTCGGCGCGGATGCCGTCGTAGTAGGCCAATGAGGAGGAGAAAGCCGGCGTGGGGATCCCGTTACGGGCAGCACCGGCGACGATCCGCCGCCAGCTGGCCAAACAAGAAGCGACCGCATCGGCGAAATAGTCGTCGGCGATCAGCAGCGGCAACTGCTCGTTGCGTTCGTACGCCTCGGTGATCCGGTTCAGGAACCGCGCCCGGATGATGCAGCCGCCCCGCCAGATTCGCGCCATGGCACCGCGGTCGATGTTCCAGCCGTACTCCGCGCTGGCGGCGGCGATCTGATCGAAGCCTTGGGAGTAGGCGACCACCTTGGAGGCGTACAACGCCTGCCGGACGTCGTCCACGAATTGACCTTTATCACCGACCTCCCACTCCTCCGCGTTCGCCGGCAGCTTCGCGCGGGCCGCCTCGCGCTGGGGGACCGAGCCCGAGAGTGCGCGGGCGAAGGTGGCTTCGGCGATGCCGGTGATCGGCACGCCGAGGTCGAGGGCGTTCTGCACCGTCCAGCGGCCGGTACCCTTCTGCTCGGCCTGATCCAAGATCACGTCGACGAGGGCCTGGCCGGATCCGGCGTCGGTCTGCGCGAGGACCTCAGCAGTGATCTCGATCAGAAAGGACTCCAGGTCGCCGGAGTTCCATTCTGTGAAGATCTGACTGATCTCGGCAGCGCTGGCTCCGGTGCCCTGCCGGATCAGGTCGTACGCCTCGGCGATCAACTGCATATCGGCGTACTCGATGCCGTTGTGCACCATCTTCACGAAGTGCCCGGCGCCGTCGGGACCGACGTAGGTGCAACACGGCGTCCCGTCCACCTTGGCCGAGATGGATTCGAGCAGGGGGCCGAGGGATTCGTAGGACTCCCGGGAACCGCCGGGCATGATCGACGGCCCGTTGAGCGCGCCCTCCTCGCCGCCGGATACTCCGCTGCCGACGAAGTGCAGGCCCTTCTCGCGGAGATCGTTCTCGCGCCGGATCGTATCCGGGAAGTGGGCGTTGCCCGCGTCGATGATGATGTCGCCGTCCTCCAGCAGCGGCACCAGTTCCTCGATGACGGCATCCGTCCCCGGGCCCGCCTTCACCATGATCAACACCCGCCGCGGCCGCTCGAGCGAGGCCACGAAATCGGCCATCGACTTCGAGGGCACAAATTCCCCTTCGTGACCGGCATCGGCCAGCAGCGATTCCGTCTTGGCGTACGTGCGGTTGTGGATCGCCACGCGATGGCCGTGCCGCGCAAAGTTCCGAGCCAGGTTGCGACCCATGACTGCCAACCCGGTCACGCCGATCTGCGCCTGTTCAGCCATCTGGGTACTCCTCTGATCCGTGTGAGACGATCTTCTCGCGAGCGGAGACGCTGCGTCGGTCGCCTCAGCGTATCGGGTGAGGCCGGGACGCTGAGCGGACTGCCGCACCGGTGCGCGGGGACCGGATTACGGAGGGTAAGCCATGCTGCAGCCCCTGGGCATCAGTGCCGAGGCGGAGGCGGTGTACGTCGTGCTCGCCCGAACCGAAAACGCCAGCGTCGGTGAGCTCGCCCGAGCCTCGAACGGCCACGACGTCGTGCGGCTGCGCAGCCTGTTGGAGTCGCTGCGCGAATTGGGTCTGGCCACCGACACCGGCGGTGGACGCTGGCAGGCGCTGCCCCTCATGGACGTCGTCCACTCTCTTCGATCTCAGCGACTCTCGGAGCTGGAATCGGCCAGCGTGGCCGCGGAGTCCCTGCAGAATCGGTTGCTGGCCTCGACCCAGACCAAGCAGCAGGACAACGTCACGGTCCTGGTCGGCCGCGAAGCGATCATCGCCGCCCGCGACGAGCTCTGCAACGGCGCCAAGCGGGAGATCTGCAACTTCGACAAGCCGCCGTACGTCCAGGCGCGTCCTAACGCGACACCCGAGTCCCTGCACGAGGACGCGCCCGAGTGGCAGGCACTCGAGCGCGGAGTGAGTGTGCGTGCCGTCTACCACCCCGGCTTCGACGCCGACCGGTTGTCCGAACTTGCCCTCTTCGCTGCCCGAGGTGAACAGTCGAAAACAGCACCCGTGCCGATGAAGCTTCTTCTCATCGATCGCCAGATGGCGCTGATTCCGTCGATGCGTTCCTATGCGCCCGGGCACGAGCTCCGTGCGTCGGTGGTTCGACACCCGCAGCTCGTCGAGGCGCTCCAGTTCCTGTTCGAGGCCGTCTGGGACTCATCGGTGCCGATCATCACGTCAGGCTTTTCCGACAGCGACCCGCGCCGCCAGATGCTCATCGCGCTACTGATGACCGGATCCACCGACACCGCGATCGCCACCCAACTGGGCATCAACGTACGCTCGGTCCGGCGCTGGATCTCGGAGCTGATGGACGAGCTCGGCGTGACGACGCGACTGCAGTTGGGTGCGGCGCTGGTTCGGGCAGACTCCCTGCGCACGACCCCGGCGTAGAACCCCAGTCATACCCCAGTAGACCCGGAAAAGGAGCCACGCCCGCGGTCCAGGGGAAGAACCGCGGGCGTCGCCCAGGGGGAGGATTCTGCACTGGCCTCGGGGAAAGCACAGTACAGATGATGGTGTCGACCGGCGCTCACATCGCCGGCACACCCCGGGACCGTCAGGTCATCCCGGCTTCCTTGCGGAAGTTTCGTAATCACCCGCCTGACCAGGTGGTTGCTGCATCCTCAGATGCTGTTGCTCAGCTTCTTGCTCAGGCTGTTGCTGAGGCTGTTGCTCACCGGCTGTTGCTGAGGCTGTTGCTGCGACCTTGTCCGCCGCCGAGGTGATGCTCTCGACGCCGTAGCCGCCGGATCGGTTGTTCGATTTTCCGGAGGCGTGAGCTGGCACGCTCGCCAGCACTCCGGCAGATACGACGCCCGCGAGTACAGCAGTCCCCAACCGCTGTGCCCACCGACGCCGCGATGACGTTCGATGCATGGATTTCCCTTCTCCTGTTCTCGGCACGTTCCCAGGCGCGCCGATGAACCCTGACGTTATGAACGAAACTTACTCAGCGTCGGCCACCCGAGTCACGCCAGACGCGTGTCCGGAAGATGACATGTCATAAAGAGGACACACCAAAATCGCGTTAGGTAGCCTGACCTAACGCCTGCCTTCCCCGTGCAGCCGCGTCGAGACCGCAACCGACCGACCGGCTGGGTTGCTCTCTCACAGCCATGCGGGTTCCCCTCGGGCGTTCGGCCTGCGAGGTGTTTCGCTCCGACAGCGTTGCGCCCCGTACGGAATCAGGTCAAGGGTTTGCTGGGATTTTTCAAGGCAACTTGCGTGGCCGTCGGGGCGGAACAGGGCGTCCAATCCGGTTGCTCCTCCTCAGTCCACCTTCTACGGTGAGTGACATGACCTGCTGGGTGATGGTGCGTCGTGTCCGGCGGCGCGCGAGGTCAACAAGCGGCGACGTGGGGCTGGCATCGTCTCGAGCCTGACTGGGCGCAGACGATCGTCGATGCGGCACGGGTGCGCCCAGGCGAACTCGTCATCGACGTCGGTGCCGGGAGTGGCGCCCTGACCGAGCCTCTCCTGCGAGCCGGGGCTCGGGTGATCGCCATCGAGCTGCACGAGCGGCGTGCGGCCGCTCTCCGGACACGGCTGGCCGACCAGGACGTCGTGGTCCTGACCATGGACCTCGCCGCCTTCCGTTGGCCGCTGCGACCGATTCGGGTGGTCGCCAATCCGCCCTTCGGGCAGACGAGCAGACTGCTGCGCGCTCTGCTCGGCCACCGGTTGCTGACGGCCGCGGACTTGGTGCTCCCTCGACGCGTGGTGGCCCGCTACGCCGACGATCTGCGCCGCAGCCGAAGACTGTCGGCCCGGCGGGGACTCAACCTGCCCCGCTCGGCGTTCCGGCCCCGGCCACCGCTGGATTGCGGCGTGCTTCAGCTCAGACGAGGCGCATGATCACAATCACCAAGATGATGATGACCAAGACGCCGATGATGACGCCGATCAGACCTCTGTTCATGACTAACCTCCCTTGTTGATGCCACTTTACGATGTAAAGCTACCTGTTCGGGAGCGTGCTGGCCGGGTTATGGCCAAAGAACAGGCACCGAAGGTTCTCACCGCGTGCCGCCGAGACCTTGGCGGTCCGCCGTGAGCGCCATCAGCTGCTGCTCGGCCTCGACGTGGCCGGTCACGTACGACACGAGCAGCCGCCGGTAGCGGTGCAGAGTCGAGTGGCGCTGCTCGGGCAGATCGGCCTCGAGATCGTCGAGGAGAGCCGTCAGCCGCCGACTGATCTGGGGCTGGGCTCCGCCACTGTCGATGATCTCGAGCAGGGCAAGGTCACACACGTCGTCCCACGATGGTGCGGTCAGAACGAGCGTGCCGGCGCCCCGCCGCAACTCGACCGGACCCAGCCGACGGTAAGCCGCAACCCGCAGGACGCCCTCGATCTCGTCGAGGGAACGGACGGCGGTCGTGGGGTCGTTGACGGCCGGGGACAAGGCGCGGATGGCGACGTCCGCCAGGAGTCGCAGGGCGTAGAGGGGGTCGTGACGCAGGGACCGCTCCAGATCGACCAGCAAGCAGGAGCTCACCGCCGACGTCGGGATCGGCGACGGGGAGCTCACACGGCCGATGACCGAACCGAACGAAACGGCGTCACCAACGAAGACCGTCAGCGTGATGCGCGCCTGGTGCCGAGCGGCCAGCCGGAGAAGGGCTCGCGTGTTGACCGCGATGAGTTGTCCGGGCGGCGCGAGAAAGCGGAGCACCTCGGTGGCCTTCTCGGCGCCGGCCGACCGCGCCGCCATGGTCGAGGCGGTGGACTGCTCGCTGACCGGCAGCAGGCCCGAGTGCAGACGCTGCCGGGCCAGGCGACCGATGTCGCTGAGCACTCGGTCGACGCGGATGCGTCCGCCGACGGTGTGCAGCATGGCGACGAAGCCGATCAGACTGGCCATCAGCAAGACGATGGCGACCAGCACGGTGGTCTGCGGCTCGAAGTCATCCCGGCCCTGTGATCCGACCTCGATCAGGCCGACGAAGCAGAAGGTGATCGTCAGGATGAACAGCGCGAGCACCCACTGGGTCAGCCGGTTCTTGACCAAGAGAGACACGGTTCGCGGTGAGTACTGACTGGAGCCGAACTGGAGCACCAAGACGAAGAAGGAGAACACCAGTCCGGTGAACGTCACCATGCCGCCGCCGACCGCCGCCAACATTGCGGTCGCCGCGCTGGCCGAGACGAAGGGTTGCGTACCCTCGGCGTAGAGCCATTCGTCTGCCTGATCGGTGAGGTTCTGCAGAGCCAGGCCCGCGAATACGGCCGCCACCGGCAGGACCCACGACGCCCGCCACCACCAAAGACGCAGCCGGGGGAGGAACAAGGGGGTCATGGGGCTCCCAGCAGCGCTAGCGCAGCAATCGGTTGACGGTCAGGTCCTCATTCTCGTCGGCCCGGTCGGTCCACCGACGTCAAGAAGAGGCTTTCATGGGGCGGTTTCTCGATCTCGGCCAACTGACGGAACGGCTGCTCTACTTCTCGGGCGTCACCGACCGGTTGGTCTATCTGCCGCACGTCGAGCGGTGATAGACAAACACCATGCCGGACCACGTCAGCGAGGCCGCCAGGATCGCGGAGGTCGGCGAGGGCATCGGGCTGGACGAGCTGGCCCTGGCCGCGCGCAATCACGGCATGCCGCTCGAAGCGTTGCGTTACGACCTCACGCCTCCTGGACTGCACTACCTGCTGACCCACTACGACATCCCCGTCGTCGATCCGGCCGGCTGGCGGCTGCGGGTGGCGGGCCGGGTGGAGCAGCCGCTCGAGCTCGCCCTGGCCGAGCTCCGCGCGTTCGGTCACCAGACCGTGCGCGTGACGATGGAATGCGCCGGGAACGGGCGGGCGCGACTGGAGCCGCGGCCGATCAGTCAACCGTGGCTGGTCGAGGCCGTCGGCACCGCGGAGTGGACAGGCGTGGCGCTGCAGGCGGTCCTCAGGGCGGCCGGGGTCGGCGAGGAGGCCCTCGAGGTCGTGTTCACCGGTGCCGATCACGGCGTCGAGCGCGGCGTGGAACAGGACTACCAGCGCAGCCTGCCGCTGTCGGTGGCACAGTCACCGGAGGTGCTGCTCGCGTTCGCCATGAACGGTGCGGAGCTTCCGCCCCAGCACGGTTACCCGCTCCGGCTCATCGTCCCCGGCTGGTACGGCATGGCCCACGTCAAGTGGCTCACCCGGATCGAGGTGGTGGACGAAGCGTTCGAAGGTTTTCAGCAGTCGGTCGCGTACCGGCTCCGCCGCAGCCCCGGCGAAGCCGGCGCTCCCGTCACCCGGATCCGCCCGCGGGCGCTGGTGGTTCCGCCGGGATTTCCTGACTTCATGTCCCGGCGCCGGGTCGTCCGGCCGGGACCGGTGCTGCTCGAGGGGCGGGCCTGGTCGGGAAGTTCCCCGGTCGCGTTGGTCGAGGTAAGCGTGGACGACGGGGGCAGCTGGTCTCCGGCCACGAGCCTCGCGCCGATGGGCGCTCACCCGTGGGCCTGGCGGCGCTGGACGTACGAGTGGTCGCCCACTCCGGGCCGCCACATCCTCGCCGCCCGGGCGACGACCGAGGACGGCGATCGCCAGCCGGACGACCAGATCTGGAGCCGCGGCGGCTTCAGCAACAACGCCTCTCAGCGGGTCGAGGTCTGGTGCCTGGAGGGGTGAGACTTAGCTCGCCGCCCGCGAGATTAGCCACGACGAGGTAGTCTCCTCGCTGGTCGCCGTCCACGATTTCGTCAGGATCAGCTCGCTCATGGCACGTGTTTTCAACTTCAGCGCCGGTCCGGCCATTCTTCCCGAGCCGGTTCTGCGGCAGGCCGCCGCCGAGATGCTCGACTGGCAGGGCTCGGGTCAATCGGTGATGGAGATGAGTCACCGGGGTTCGGAGTTCATCTCGATCGCCGAGTCGGCCCAGGCCGATCTCCGCGCCCTGTTGAGTGTCCCCGACGACTACCGGGTGCTCTTCCTCCAGGGCGGCGCGACGCTGCAGTTCGACATGATCGGCATGAACCTGCTGCGCGGCAAGAGCGAGGCGGACTACGTCAACACCGGCGAGTGGTCGAAGAAGGCCATCAAGGCGGCCAGCGGATTCACCCGCGTCAATGTCGCCGCCAGTGCCGAGGACCGCTCGTTCACCTACGTTCCGGCCCAGGACACGTGGCGGCTGAGCGAGAATGCCGCGTACGTGCACTACACCGCCAACGAGACGATCGGTGGGGTCGAGTTCTCCTGGGTCCCGGACACCGCTGATGTGCCGCTCATCTGCGACATGTCGTCCAACATCTTGTCCCGCCCGGTCGACGTGGCCCGCTACGGCCTGATCTACGCCGGAGCGCAGAAGAACATCGGGCCGGCCGGCCTGACGATCGTGCTCATCCGCGAGGACCTGATCGGCCTGGCCAGCAACCTCGGGGGAGCTTCGGTGCCCGCCATGCTCGACTACGCAACCCACGCGAAGGCGGAGTCGATGTACAACACTCCCCCGACCTACGCGATCTACATTGCCGGACTGGTCTTCCGCCACCTGCGGGACACCGGCGGCGTCGCGGCGGCGGAGGAACGCAACGTGGCCAAGGCGGATCTGCTGTACGACTACCTCGACCGCTCGGGCTTCTACGCCAACCCGGTGGCCAGGCCGGACCGGTCGCGAATGAACGTTCCCTTCACGCTGGCCGACCCCGCCCACGACGCCGACTTCTTGACCGGCGCCAAGGAGCGTGGCCTGATTCAGTTGAAGGGCCACCGCTCGGTTGGTGGAATGCGAGCCTCGCTCTACAACGCGATGCCGATCGAGGGCGTACAGGCGCTGATCGACTACCTGGCCGAGTTCGCGGCCACGAGGGGCTAGCCGATGAGTGAGAAATTCCGGATCCAGGTCCTCAACCACATCTCGGCCGGCGGCCTGAAGCGGCTGCCTTGGGATCAGTTCGCCGTCTCGGCGGACGCCGGCGAACCGCACGCGCTGCTCGTACGCTCCGCCGACCTGCACGAGCGGGAGATCCCGTCGTCGGTGCTGGCGATCGGGCGGGCGGGTTCTGGGGTCAACAACATCCCGGTTACGGCCATGTCGGCCCGCGGGATCCCGGTCTTCAACGCGCCCGGAGCCAACGCCAACGCGGTCAAGGAGCTGGTGTTGGCCGGCATGCTGCTGGCCGCCCGCCGTCTCGATGCGGCGTTGAAGTTCGTCGACACGCTCGCGCCGCACGACCCGGAGCTCGAAGCCAAGGTCGAGGCGGGCAAGAAGTCGTTCGCCGGCTACGAGCTGGCCGGTCATACGCTCGGTGTCGTCGGTCTCGGCAAGGTGGGTTGCCTGGTCGCTGACGCGGCGATCAAGCTCGGCATGCACGTGATCGGTTACGACCCCGAAATCACCGTCGAGTCGGCCTGGAGTCTGCCCTCGTCGGTCAAGAAGGCCGACAACCTGGGTGCGGTCCTCAAGCACAGCGAGTTCCTCACCCTCCACGTGCCCCTGATCGAAGCGACCCGCGGCATGATCGACGCGGGCGGGGTGGCGCAACTGAAGCAGGGGGCGGTGCTGCTCAACTTCTCCCGCGGCGGCGTGGTGGACGAGGCCGCGGTCATCGAGGCACTCTCCGCCGGTCAGCTGGCGCGCTACGTCTGCGACTTCCCGGGACCGCATCTCGCGGGGCATCCCGGGGTGATCCTGTTGCCCCATCTGGGCGCATCGACGCGGGAAGCGGAGGAGAACTGTGCGGTGATGGTGGCCGACCAGCTGCGCGACTACCTGGTGAACGGAACGATCCGCAACTCGGTCAACTTCCCCAACGTCGACCTGCCGCGGGAGTCGCTCTTCCGCGTCGCCATCGCCAACGCCAACGTGCCCAACATGGTCGGCGGGATCTCCCACGAGATGGCCGCCGCCGGTCTGAACATCGCCACCATGACCAACAAGTCCCGGGGCGACCTCGCCTACACGCTGGTCGATGTCGACAGCTTCGTGCCCGACGCGGTGATCAAGGCAATCGCCGCCCTGGACGGCGTGCTGATGGTCCGCTACCTCCCGGTCGTCGCGTAGCTCAGACGGCGCTCGGCGGTAGCGGGTTTGATCCCGAACGAGCGAGTTCCCCCTAAGCAAAGATCCAGAAGGCGGTGATCGCCATCGGCAGGAGGCCGAGCAACACCAACGGCGAATACGGCCGCCGCCGGTTGATGATCAAGATGGCGCCGATAGTGATCAGCCCCAGCACGCCGGTCATCACCCAAAGGCCCAAGATGCTGTCCCGGCCGAGATCGCGTGGACCGACCGTGACCACGTAGGCGGCCAGCACGGCAGCGAGAGCGCCGAAGACCACTCCGACCAAGGCGGAGACGACGGCTCGCTGGACGAGATCGAGGCTGCGCTCCTCCGCATGGCGAGCCGAGGAGGTGGTGGACGAGATCTGATCCGACACGAGATCACCTTTACACTAATAGTTAGTGGACTAACTGTTAGTGCAATAGTACGATATGGTCATGACGGACCGCAAATCGTTGGATGGTGGACCTGACCTGCTGGCTCTGGAAAGCCAGGTGTGTTTTGCGCTCGCCGTCGCCTCGCGCCGGGTCATCGCGCTGTACCGGCCGCTGTTGGAGCCCATGGGCCTCACGCACCCTCAGTACCTCGTGATGCTCGCACTGTGGCAGTACGAGCCGCTCTCGGTTCGTCGGCTCGGGGAGCTGCTGTCGCTGGAGCCGGCCACCTTGTCGCCACTGCTGAAGCGACTAGAGACGATCGGGTACCTGACTCGTCGTCGCGATCCGCACGACGAACGCAGCCTTCAGGTTTCGCTCACCCCGGAGGGTCGCCATCTGCGCACGCGAGCCCTCGCCGTTCCGCCGGCGATCGTGCAGCGGCTCGGGATGGAGGTGGAGAGTTTGGAGCATCTCCGGAATGCGCTGACCGAGGTCATCGGTCACACGCTCGACGCTGACGAGCTCGAACGTGCCGACCTGGAGGCTGGCTGACCCAGGTCGTCACGGGCGGCGCACCACGACGTTGTCGAAGATCACCGAGGCGTCCTCGGTGTACAGGCCGACGCGACCTTCCGTGTACGGCCGCTCCCGGTCGGTGACGGTTGTCAGCCGCCGCCCGTCGACCCACACGCTGATCGTGCTCTGGATCTGGCGAACGCGGACGACACGCTGTACGCCGATTGGAAACGAGGGGACGGTGCCCGTCGCCAGGAAGCGTTGAGCGCCCGGATAGGCCGGATCCTCCTTGCCGAGTTCCCAACCGTTCGGCTTCAGCACGATCGAGTAGAAGTGGTGGTCGTCGGTGTAGTGCCACAACAGCCAGGCGACCTCCCAAGGATTGCCCGGCCCGATCCGCAGCTGGCGGACGGTGCCGAGCTTGGCGGTCAGGTCGAGATCGGAGAATTCGGTCGTCGTCGTGACCAGCCCACCGTGGGTAGCGGCCGGATGAACGGCGGATCTCGGGGTCATCGCCAGTCGGCGTTCGTCGCCGGCCGGTGATCTCCGTGGTGCCGTAGCCGTCGTAGTGGGCCTGCCACTGTCCGTAGCGCGCCCCGTCCCGCCAGCGCTCGCCCGGGCTCTGCGTCTCGAAGGTCTCGACGAACAGCGGCTGACCCGGAGACGTGGACATCGTGGGCCCTCCAGGATTTGCGGAAACCTCGGGATGCCGGGCGGCGAAGGCCCCCAACGCCAGCACGGGAAGAACGAAGCAGCCCACCGCGGCCCAGAGTTTCGCGCGGCCAACGAAGGGCATGGCTCTCGTCACTCCCTCAGACGACTGGTCAGGCTCCTGCACGCTCTCGACGAATCGAAATCGACCAAGGTGTTGGGGGCAGCCGAGGCAAAATGATCACTAACATGCTACCCGGTGGCGCAGGCGGGCCCGCCGATCAGACCTGCTCGCCCGGGGCCGCCATGCTGGCCGGTGGTGATCTGGACCTGGTTCGCCGGCACAGGTCACACAGTTACACTGTCGACCGGCTGGCCGGGGAGGAACGGTGACAACCGTCCGGGCGGCTCGATCACACGATGCCTATCGGGGGCACGAATCTCTGGGGGATTCGCGAGGATGTCGCATTCCATCGGGCTGGCGGCGAGATGGCTGCTGGCGCTGATGGTGAGCGCTGCGCTCGTCATTTCCGCCCAGGCCCTCGTTTCCCCACTGCCGACCTCGGTCGGGCAGTTGACGATGCCGGATCTGCGCCACCACACCTGGCCGAGTTGCGCCGTAGGCGCCCCGAGCGCAAGCAACATCGAGCGGGGCCGCATCCTCATCCTGCACGACCACGATCCTCGGGGTGACAACGCCGAGAGCACGTCAGCGACGTTGATGGGCAACCTCGCCTCGCATTTCGGCAAGGTCGAGATCGGCCAAGTTCGCCACTATCGATCCCGCGACATCTTGGCTTACGACGCCTTGATCTATCTGGGCAGTCACTCCGAAGAACCGCTGCCGCGGGCCTTCCGACGGGACGTGAATTCTGGCCAGCGGCCCGTGCTGTGGTTGAAGGAGAACATCGATCGACTCGACCTCTGCGACCAGCTTCCGGCGCCGTTACGGATGGCTGTGGTCCACTTTCGACGGGCCCCGCGACTTCACGGTCAACTACTTGGGCACGAGCCTGCGTCCCTCGGGGGCCGGCGTTCCGCTCACCACGCTCGAAGCGGGTCGATCGCGAGAAGGTGCGCGTCCTCGCCACCGCTTCGACGCCTGACTCCTCACGGTTGCCGTGGGCCGTGACCTCGAAGCACCTGACCTACGTCGCGGACATGCCACTCGGCACGACATCCACCCACGACGCATCCCTGGCGCTCGCCGACCTTCTGCACGACGTACTGCCTCGACCGACCTCGGAGCCGGTGAAGCCCCACCGGGCCCTGGTGCGCATCGAGGACGTCGGCCCGATGTCGGACCCGGCCGAACTGCGCGCCATCGTCACCGCCCTGCGGGCGGAGAGCGTTCCGTTCAGCTTCACGGTCTATCCGGTCTACGTGGGGCCAATCGTCAACGGGAGGCAGAAGACCGTCTCGTTGTCGGAACGCCCCCAAGTCGTTCGCGCGATCATCGAGATGCTGGATAGCGGCGGGACGATGGTGTCCCACGGCTACACCCACCAGTTTGGCGATCGCAAGAACCCACGGAGCGGCGAAAGCGGCACCGACTACGAATTCTTCCTGGCCCACCTCGACGAGGACGGCGAAGTCGTCTACGACGGGCCCGTCCCGGGCGACTCCGTGGAAGCGACGCAACAGCGCCTGGACAAAGCGCTCGCGGCCTTGACTGATCTCGGCCTCCCCAGACCGAAGATGTTCACCGTTCCCCACTACGCCGCATCACCGAGCGCTTACACCGCCATTGAGACGAGATTCGCGGCCCGCTACGACCGCGGGCAGTACTTTTCCCCGGCGTGGGACGGAACTCCGCCCGCCGCCCCCTACCTGTACGAGCAGGCAACGCCCTTCATGACCCGAGACGGCTACGGAAGTCTGGTAGTTCCGGAGAATCTCGGGTACATCGCCGACGTCTCGCCCACCGCCCAGGGCCTCAACACCAAGGCTGACGTCTTGGCCGGGGCGAAAGCCTTGCTCACGGTCCGAGAATCGGTCGCGAGCTTCTTCTACCACCCCTTCCTGGGAAGCACCGAACTCGTTGGCCTCGTGCGCCAGCTGAAGGCCATGGGTTACACCTTCGTCTCCCCGTCTGCGAGCTCTGATATGACTGGCATCTCCGACCTGCTGACCCAGTTGGGTGGCGGTGTGTCGACCCTCTTGCTCGCCCTGTCGGGAGGGTTGTTCCTGCTGTACGTCCTGACGATTCTGGGCATCGTCGCCTGGCAGAAGGTCCGCGGCCGATGACTCCCATCTTCATCGTCGCCGTCTTGGTGCTGGCCGCCACCGGAGCGATCATCCTGTCCTTCACCTACATGCTCGGGATGTACCTCGAGGGCCGAACGCCGGGCAGCCCTGCGCCCGGCCGGACCTCCGACTTCCTCTTCGTGTACCTGATTCCCTGCCTGAACGAGGAGCGCGTGATCGGCGCCACCTTGGACCGGTTGCGGGCCATACCGCACAGCCAGTCCCTCGTTGTGGTCATCGACGACGGATCCGACGACCGGACGGCGGCCATCGTGCGGTCCCGACCCGAGGAGAACATCGTCCTCCTGCAGCGTTGCCTGCCGGAGGCACGCCAGGGCAAGGGCGCCGCTCTCAATGCCGCTGTGGAGTACCTCGTCGGAGCTCGCTCCTCCGGTGGTATCCCAGCAATCGGGTCCTGGTGTGCCTGCTCGACGCCGACGGTCGCCTGGATCCGCACGCACCGCAGGTCGCGGCCAGCTCCTTCGCCGATCGCACGGTCGGTGGCGTGCAGGTCGCCGTCCGGATCGGCAACCGCGACGACGGGTGGCTACCGCGGCTGCAGGACCTGGAGTTCGTGTGCTACACCGAACTGTTCCAACGATGCCGCGGCCGAGCCGGCTTCGCCGGACTGGGCGGCAACGGCCAGTTCACTCGGCTCAGTGCCCTGCGATCTTTGGGGGCCAAGCCCTGGTCGCCCTCGACGCTGACCGAGGACCTCGACCTCGGCATCCGGCTGGTCCTGGCGGGCTGGCGAACGGTCTACCGTCCCGACGCCCAGGTCGATCAGCAGGGACTCCGAAGCGTGCGCGCCTTGATCCGGCAACGATCAAGGTGGTTCCAGGGTCTGCTGCAGTGCTGGCGGCTGATCCCCGCCGTCGCCCGCCAGAGTCGGGGACGGGTCCGCCTGGACCTACTGCACATGCTGCTCACGCCGGTACTGATCCTGGCCGCCTTCCTCATGACCGTGTCCTTTGTGCTCGGACCGGTGGAGCGCGCGCTGCGGCCAGGCCTCGAGGTTGGCCTGATCAATCTCACCCAGGTGGCCGCATGGTATCTGCTGACGTTCCTGCCGGTGCTGCTCTTCGCCGTCTCCTATCGGCCCATCGGCAAGGTGAGCCGGCTGCGCAGCTTCGGTCTGGCCCACTCCTTCGTGCTGTACGGCCTGATCTGGGCCGGAGCGGGCCTCGCGGCCCTCTGGCGGATGCTGGTGGGCCGTAGGAGTTGGCTCAAGACCGATCGGCTCGTCGAGCAGCCGATCGCCACCTCCCCAGGCAGCGTACGGCACGGTTGACGACCAGTTGCAGCTCGACTGGAACTGGGAGCTGCCCGAGGTGAGGGACTGGGTCCGCCGCCGGACGAGTCTGGAGCCAATATCCGCGGGGCAGCCGGGTCGCGGAGAAGCGGGCCCATGACCGTGTCGGTCTGTCGCGCTCCGAGCGTCATGCTGATCTACGGCACCCGGCCCGAGGCCATCAAGATGGCGCCCGTCGTGCGCGAGCTCCATGACTCGCCGCACTTCGCACCACTCGTCGTGCTCACCGGTCAGCACGCCTCGATGCTGGATCAACTGAACGCCGACTTCGGCATCACGGCTGACCACAATCTCGAGATCATGGCGGTCGGTCAGTCTCTCCAGCACATCACGTCCCGTTCGCTGGACGGGGTGTCCAAGATCATCGCTGCCGAACGCCCGGATCTGGTCATGGTGCAGGGGGACACCACGTCCGCCTTCGCGGGGGCGCTGGCGGCGTTCTACGCGCAGGTACCGGTCGCCCATCTCGAAGCCGGCCTACGGACCGACGACATCTATTCGCCCTACCCCGAGGAAATGAACCGGCGGCTCACGACCCGACTGGCGTCCCTGCATCTGGTTCCCACGCCCGCCAGCGCGGCCAACCTGCTGCGGGAGAACGTCGACCGCGATTCGATCCTGGTGACCGGCAACACGGTGATCGACTCCCTGCTGTGGACCGTTCGGCGCAACCGGCCCTTCGCCCATCCGCGGCTGCGAGAGATCGAACGCAGCGGCGCGCCGGTCCTGCTCGTTACCGCCCACCGGCGGGAGTCGTGGGGCGAACCGATGCGCAGGGTGGCGCAGGCGCTGGTCGAGATCTCCTGGCGACTCCCCGAGCTGCAGATCGTGCTTCCCGCGCACCGCAACCCGATCGTCCGCGAGGTGTTGCTTCCCGCCTTGGAGCGCGGCCGCAACATCGACGTCCTCGAACCGCTGCCGTATCCGGATTTCACCCGGCTCATGTGGCTGAGCAAACTGGTGTTGACCGACAGCGGCGGGGTGCAGGAGGAAGCGCCCAGTCTCGGGAAGCCGGTACTGGTGATGCGCGAGTCCACGGAGCGACCGGAGGGCCTCACGGCCGGTACCGCTCGGCTGGTCGGGACCTCCCCCGACGTCATTGTGGCTGCGGTCGAGTCGCTGGTGCGCAACAAGGCCGCGTACCGCGCGATGGCCCGAGCCGTCAACCCGTACGGGGACGGCGAGGCCGGCCGGCGCTCGGTGGAGGCGCTCGCCTACTTCTTTCGGCAGGGTCCTGCCCCTTGTGAGTTCACCCCTCCGTCCGCGTCCGACGTATGCCAGGACGATGCCTCTCGGGACGACACGCAGGCCGCCTTCCCCACTGCCTCCTTGTAGACGGTCGGAAGCCTCGACTGGGGTTCGTGCGAGCGTCTCGACGAGTCGGTCAGGTGCTCTCCTTGATCGTCCCCCGGGGTGGTGAAGCCGGCGGAGTGGGAGACATCCGGCCGAGACCGACAGCGATCGCCGGAAACACGATGACCGAGAGCACCCCGGCACCAACCAGAGCCGCGGCGTTCTCGGGCAGCATGATTCCCGACTCCAGACCGATCTCGGCGAGGGCGACGAGCAACGGCAAGGCGGTCGCGGTAAGCAACATCATCTGCACCCGCCCATGTAGGGGCAGCTGGCGCCGATAGAAGAGCAGGGCGGGCAGGCCGCGGACGACGAGAAACAAAAGAAGGAAGCCGATCAGGCGCACCGGTGATTCGACGATCGACCGAAGATCCAGGCTCATGCCCGACGACACAAAGAAGACCGGGATGAAGAAGCCGTATCCGACGGCGTCGAGCTTGCCCTCCAGAGCATGGGTGTCGCCTGGGGCCCACCGGCGCAAGACGACGCCGGCGAGAAAGGCCCCGAGCACCACGTCCAACCCGAAGTCCGCGGCGATCAGGAGCAGGGCGAAGAGCAGGAACATGGTCCAGCGCAGCGTGGTCTGCGATGTCGCGTGCTCTCCTGCGACGATGATGCTGGTGATCTTCTCGTGCCGTAGGAGCCGAGGCGCGAACGTGAAGACCAGAGCGACCACGGCGACGGCCCCCAGAGACGCCAGTCCCATGAACGCGCCGTTGGCGCTGAGGAAGATCGCGATGGCGATGATGGGCAGGAACTCTCCCACGGCACCGGCGGCCATGATCAACCCGCCGAACCGGCCCTCCAGCAGGTGGTTCTCACGCAGGATCGGGAGGAGAGTGCCGAGCGCCGTCGTCGTCAGACCGATCGCAATCGGCACGAACGCATTCACGAGTCCGGCTGCCGCCAGGGCCGCCGTCACGCCGACGGCCACGGCGGCGGTCACCAGCCAGGACATGATGGCGAGACGTCCGGCGGGCTCCCGAAAGAGACGCAGCTCGAGTTCGTAGCCCGCCAGCAGGAACAGGAATCCGAGGCCCAGGTTGGAGATGAGCTCAATGGTTTCGGGCTCCGCCCAGCCGAGCACCTGCGGCCCGACCACGACCCCGCCCAAGATCAAGATCACGACCTGCGGTACGCGGAGCCGAGAGAGGAACGCCGCCACGATCGGGGTCAGCGCGGCGATCAGGCTGACGATGACGAGGTCGACGAGCCCCTGCTGAAGGTTCACAAGACCACCCTCTCGCCGACCGACCGTGTTGGGGAAGGTCTCAGCTCGTTCGTCCATTGGTTACCGTGCCGCCATGGAGCGCACACCTGCCGGCGCAATAGCCCGGTCGCGAAGTCGCCGCGTGTTGCGGGCCATCGGTTCGATCGTGTTGTTCGGTTTCCCGGTGTTCCTGCTCGCGGTGGCAGTGCGCCAGGATTTCGAACCTGTGCTCGCCATCGACCAGACGGTCATCATCACGGCGACCGATCTCACTCGCAGGTGGGGCCTTGCGCCCGCATTGATCCTTCTGCAGGCGGTTGGTCACCCTGTGGTCGTCTACGTGGCGGCGACCTTGGTCGTCGTCTGGGCCTGGGTCGTCAAGGGGTTGCGAGCCCGGGCGATCTGGGCCTTTCTCACCATGATGGTCGGTTGGGTGGTGGGTGAGGTCATGAAGTTGATCGTCCTCCGAGTGCGACCGATCCTGGATCCGCCGTTGGCGCTGGCACCCGGGTATTCGTTCCCGTCGGGGCATGCCCTCAACATCACCGTGGCCGCCACCGTCATGCTCCTGTTGCTCTGGCCGCTGCTGCCCGCAGCCGGCCGCGTCGTGGCCGTCCTGGTCGCCGTCGTCGTCGTATTGGCCGTGGGACTGGACCGGATCTTTCTGGGTGTGCACTTTCCCTCCGACGTCTTGGCCGGGTACGTGTTGGGGTGTTGCATTACGTTCTCGTCATGGATCGGGTTCGTTGGGCGGACGGGCGGGACCTCCTCCTCCGGGTCGTCGGACCAGCGTTAGCGCTCTGCGGCGTGATCCTCGGCGTCGGTTTGATCTTGGCCGGGCCGCTGTCACAGCCACTGGATGCTGAGGACGCCATCAACGCGGGCTTGGCCGCCAACCGGACCCCCACCTGGGACACCATCACGTTCGTGTGGTCGTACTTGGGGAGCACGGAGGTCGTCGTCGGGCTCTGCCTCATCGTTGCTGGTCTGGTGCTGTGGCGAACGCGCGACTGGCGGTTGGCCGTTGTGCCCATGATCGCGATCTTGTTCCAGCTCGCCATCTACCTGACGATCACCGCGCTGGTCGTTCGGGAGCGGCCCTCGGTCGACAAGCTGGATCAGTTGCCACCGATGACGAGTTACCCGAGCGGGCACGTCGGCGCCTCGACGGCTCTGTATCTCGTCTTTGCCTTGCTCGCCCTCCGCATCGAACGGGTCGCGCTCCGACGGACCGTGATCGTCATCTGCCTCACTGCCCCGTTGCTGGTCGCCTTCGCTCGCCTCTACCGCGGCATGCACCACACGACCGACATCGCTGCCGGACTCCTGGTCGGCGTCACCTGCGCGCTCATCGCATACGGCTGGTACCGCCGTCGAACTCGCAGTTCCGAAACGGTTCCCATCAGCCGCCGCTAGGTTCTGGTCGTGATGGATGCCGAAACTTGGGCCTGCCGCCCGGGTGCGCGGGCATGGACCGCGCCGAGGGTCACCTCGGCGGCAAAGGCCTTCCACGCCTCGTTGCCGAACTGTCCCCCGACGCCGCTGATTCGGGTTCCGGCACTGGCCGAGCGGCTCGGCGTGGCCGAGTGTTGGGTGAAGGACGAGTCGAAGCGGATGGGCCTGCTGGCCTTCAAGGTGTTAGGGGCGTCTTGGGCCGTCAATGTGGCGGTCCGAAGCACCGCCGGATTGCCGCCGGCGGAATCGTTGTCCCAGCTGCAGGACACCGCCGCGGTGGCCGGCGCCGCACTGACCTTGGTGGCGGCGACCGACGGCAATCACGGCCGCGCGGTGGCGCGGATGGCGCAGTTATTGGGCCTACGGGCCCGGATCTACATCCCGACAGTGATCAGTGCGACCGCGGTGGAGGCGATCGTCGCTGAGAATGCCGAGGTCGTGCCGACCGGCCTGACCTATGACGCGGCGGTGATGGTGGCCGCGAACTCATGCCGCGCTGGACCGGATCAGGTGCTGGTGCAGGACACGTCGTGGCCGGGCTATCAGGAGATCCCGCGGCAGATCGTGAACGGTTACGCCACATTGTTCGCCGAAATCGATGACCAGGTCTCAGCGTCGCTGAATCTGGTGGTGGTGCCAACCGGAGTCGGATCGCTGCTGCAAGCGGCGTTGCTGCACTACCGAGCCCCGGAACGGCGGGACAGGCCGGCCGTGCTGGCGGTCGAGCCGCTCACCGCGGCCTGCGTGATGCGTTCGCTCGCGGCCGGAGAGCCGGTGAACATCGACACCTCGTCTCCGACGATCATGGCCGGACTGAACTGTGGCTCGGTGTCCGAGATCGCCTGGCCGGTGATCCGGGAAGGTCTCGATGCCGGGGTCGCGGTCAGCGACTCCGACGCGACGGCCGCCGCCGCCGTCTTGCAACGTCACGGAGTCGACGCCGGCCCGTGCGGCGCGGCGGCCCTGGCGGGTGCCGAGGCCGCCCTCGGCGATGCCGAACGCCGCACCGCCCTGGGCATCGACCCGTCGGCGACCGTGGTGTTGATCAACACCGAAGGGCCGGCGGCCAACCCGCTGCCCGACGGTGAGGCAGCCACGTGAGGCCGGACACCGACGAGTTGGTCGACTTGTGACCGTGGGAAGGTCGACTTGTACAGCGAAGTCCAGCAGCACCGACGAAGG
Organism: uncultured Actinomycetota bacterium; assembly: GCA_963791865.1. Taxonomy (GTDB): domain Bacteria; phylum Actinomycetota; class Actinomycetes; order Propionibacteriales; family Propionibacteriaceae; genus Microlunatus. Next base: position 148,284 of record CAWBUC010000013.1, on the reverse strand, counting down.
AGCAGTCCATGCCAACCCCGAAGATATCCATCCAGCTCTACAGCATTCACGAGGCTCTCGACGCCGACCTCGACGGCTCGCTCGGCCGGCTCGCTCAGATCGGTTTCAACACCGTGGAGGCCTTCGACTTCGTCCGCCGGGTGGATGCGCTGAAGGCTGCGTTTGCCAAGCACGGGCTGAACTCGCCGACCGGACACGCGATCCTCATCGAGGACGAGGGGGTGGCCACCCCCGACGGCCTGCTGACGGTCCCGCCCGCCGAGGAGACCTTCGCGGCCGCCGCCGAGCTCGGCGTGTTGGTCGTCATCGACCCGTTCGTCGCGCCGGACCGTTGGACGACCTTGGAGGACGTGCAACGCAACGCCGAGCGGCTCAATGCGCGAGCCGCACAGGCTGCCGAGCATGGACTCCGGGTCGGCTACCACAACCATGACCACGAACTCAGCACGCAGATCGAGGGACGTCCCGCCCTGGAGGTGTTCGCCGAGCTCCTCGATCCATCCGTCGCCCTCGAGGTAGACCTCTACTGGGCGACCGCCGGCGGCGCCGACCCGGTCGAACTGCTTGATCGTCTCGGCGACCGGGTCATCGCCGTGCACGCCAAGGACGGTCCGATGCGGCCGGGCATCTCGGCGCGCGAATTGCCGACCGACCAGCGGCCGGCCGGTCAGGGCGACGTGCCGCTGGCGGCCGTCCTGGCTGCCGACAACGCCATCGAGTACGCGGTGATCGAGTTCGATCACTACGAAGGCGACATCTTCGAGGGCATCGCCGAGAGCTACCGGTTCCTGAGCTCGGAGCTGTGAGCGGGCGGACTCCCGCCGCCCTGGCCGAGGCTCTCGGCCGCAGCATCCCCCAGCAGCACCTGATCACCGACGCCGACGTCATCGCGAGCCTGTCCGCCGACGACGCCGAGTGGGCGCCGGTCGGTCGAGCAGCGCTAGCCCTGCGGGTCCAATCCGAGGCGGAGGTGTCCGAGGCGGTCCGCATCTGCGCTGACCTTCGGGTGCCGATCGTCACCCGCGGCGCCGGCACCGGGCTCTCGGGCGGGGCGAACGCCGTCGACGGCTGCCTCGTGCTCGACGTTTCCACGATGGACAAGATCGTCGAGATCGACGTGGAAAACCTGGTCTGCGTCGTGCAACCGGGCGTGATCAACAATGACCTCAAGGCGGCCGTTCGGGAACAGGGACTCTGGTACCCACCGGATCCGGCCAGTGCGCCGTGGTCGACCATCGGCGGCAACGTCGCAACCAACGCCGGCGGCCTGTGTTGCCTGAAGTACGGCGTAACTCGGGACTACGTCCTGGGCATGCGCGCCGTGATGGGCGGTCCGGCGGGGTACGGCACGGCTGTTCGCCTAGGTCGGCGGACGACCAAGGGCGTGACCGGGTACGACCTGGCGGGCCTGATGGTCGGCTCGGAAGGCACGCTGGGCATCCTCACCGAGGTGACGTTGCGGCTGCGCCCAGCGCTGTCGGGCACGCCGCGCACGGTGGTCGGCGCTTTCAGCACCCTGGTCGACGCCGGGCGGGCGGTGGCCGCCGTCACGCGCCGCGGGCTGACCCCATCCGCGCTCGAGCTGCTCGACCGGGAGTGTCTCCAGGCCGTAGAGGACTGGAAGCACCTCGGCATCGAGGCGGAAGCGACGGCACTGCTGCTGGCCAGCGTGGACACCCCGGGTGAGTCCGGACTGGCCGAGGCCGAGGCCGTGGTGCACGCGTTCGAAGACGGCAACGCCATGTGGGCTGTCCTCTCGTCGGATGCCGTCGAAGCCGATGCGTTGTTCGCGGCGCGGCGGTTGGCGTATCCAGCCTTGGAGCGCCTGGGCCCCGTCCTCACCGAGGACATCTGTGTGCCTCGATCCCACGTGCCGCAGATGTTGGCCGAACTGGTGGCCATCGCCGGCCGGCATGGCGTACGGATGGCGACGATCGCTCACGCCGGGGACGGAAACCTGCATCCACTGCTGTTGACTCCGCCCGGGGATGAAGCGGCCCGGGCAGCGGCGCAAGCGGCCTTCGAGGAGATGCTCGACGCGGCCATCGCGTTGGGGGGAACGGTCACCGGTGAGCACGGCGTCGGCTATTTGAAGCGGGACGGGATGCGCCGCGAAGTCGATCCATCGTCCATCCTGCTGCAGCAGGCGATCAAGCAGACGCTGGATCCGCTGGGGATCTTCAACCCCGGGAAGGCGCTACCTCCTCCGACCTGATGAAGGTGGCCATGGCCGGACCAGGTCGTCATGATCCAGGTAACGACAGGGCCTCCCGCCCTCGTCGCGGCTTGGCTTAACGTCGACCAAGATCACAAACCAAGCCACTCGCTGAACGGAGAGCTTCACCGACATGTCCACCTGGTTCATCACTGGCTGCTCCACCGGCCTGGGACGCCACCTCGCCCTGGCCGTCCTCGACGCCGGCCACCACGCCGTCGTCACCGCGCGCGACGAGGCCAAGCTCGCCGACCTGGTCGAGGCACATCCGGACAAGGCCTTCGCCCTGGCCTTGGACGTCACGGACCCGACCCAGATCAGCGCAGCCGTCAAGATGGCGAGGACACGATTCGGCACCGTCGACGTGCTGGTCAACAACGCCGGCTACGGCTACCGAGGAGCGGTCGAGGAGGGCGACGAGGAGGGGATCACCGAGCAGTTCGCCACCAACTTCTTCGGACCCGTGAATCTGATCAAGGCCGTGCTTCCCGGCATGCGTGCCGCTCGCAGCGGGACGATCGTGAACATCTCCTCGATCAGCGCGCAGATCGGTCCGCCCGGATCGGGCTACTACTCCTCCTCGAAGGCCGCCCTCGAAGCCCTCTCGGCGTCGCTGCGCAAGGAGGTCAGGCCCCTCGGCATCAGCGTCATCGTGGTCGAGCCCGGCGCCTTCCGTACCGACTTCGCCGGCCGATCCCTACGGCAGGCTGAGACCCCGATCGCCGACTACGCCGACACCGCCGGCAAGCGACGAAAGGAAAACGACACCGTCCACGGCACCCAACCCGGCGACCCGGACAAGGCCGCACAGGCCATCATCACCGCGGTCGCGTCGGCGACCCCGCCGTCGTTCCTCCTGCTCGGCAATGACGCGCTCAAGATCGTTCGCGGGATCCTCGACGACCGCCGCGCCGAGATCGAGACCTGGCAACACCTCAGCGCCACTACCGACATCGATTGATCAAGGGAGACCGATGACCGACGACCGGAGCGATGTCATCACGACGTTGGAACGGCAGGAAGCGGAGTTGATCTTCACCTCCTTCGATCATGCGGACGCGTGGCGATTCGGCGCCCGCATCACCGGTTTCGCCGCCACCGCGTCCGGCCTTTCGACGCAGGAAGACCACGACCTCGTCGTCGAAGGGATCCGTCAGCACCTCGCCGCTTCGCCCTAGGCCTTCTATCATCCGGTGATGGCGTCGACACCGGTTCTCGCCACCAAGCTGTTCGCACCGGCTCGGCGGCGGCAGCTTGTCGCCCGACCCAGAGTTGCCGACCGGCTCGACGCCACTCTCGATGCGGGCCATCAGCTGGCTCTCGTATCGGCACCGGCCGGCTTCGGCAAGACCACCTTGCTCGGTGACTGGGTCGCGGATCTCGATCAACAGAGCTCCGCACGCGTCGGGTGGCTGTCCCTCGATGACGGTGACAACGACCTCCGACGTTTCCTGGCCCACCTGGTAGCCGCCCTGCGAGAAGCCGAGCTCGATGTCGACGCGGCCGTGCTCGATTCGTTGCCCACCGCCTCGGCGACCGGCGCCCTGACTTCACTCATCAACGACGTCGCTCACGCCGGTCAACACCAGCCGGGGAAGCAATCGGTCGTGGTTCTCGACGACTACCACGCGATCGAAGCGCCGGAGGTCCATGAGGCGGTGATCTTCCTGCTCGATCACCTTCCGGATCATCTGCATCTGGTCATGGCGACCCGGTCTGATCCGCCGTTGCCGCTGGCCCGGATGCGCAGCCGCGGGCAACTCACCGAACTGCGCGCCGCCGATCTCCGCTTCACCCCGTCCGAGGCGCGGGAGTTTCTCAATCGGGTCATGGGACTCGAACTGACCGACGGCGACGTGGACGCGCTGGAGGACCGTACGGAGGGTTGGATCGCCGGCCTCCAGCTGGCCGCCCTTTCCTTGCGGGACATCACAGACCGCGACGAGGTCGCCGGCTTCATCGATGCGTTCACCGGGAGCAACCGGTTCGTCATCGACTACCTGGCCGACGAGGTGCTGGCCCGCCAAGACCCGGGGGTCCGCGACTTTCTGCTCCGCACCGCCGTACTCGAGCGGCTCGATGGCTCCCTGTGCGATGCCGTCACCGGCGGCACCGACGGCCGGCGGACGCTGGAGGATCTCGAGCGGGGAAACCTCTTCGTCGTGCCGCTCGACGCGGAGCGCCTCTGGTACCGCTATCACCACCTGTTCGCCGACGTGCTCCAAGCGCGCCTGCTGGCCGAGCATCCCGAACTGGTGCCGGAGCTGCACGGGCGCGCCAGCGCCTGGTTTGCCGCTCACGGGATGGCTGCGGATGCGGTCCAGCACGCGCTCGCGGCCCAGGATTTCGAGCGGGCGGGGTATCTGATGGAGGAGGCGCTGGCGGAGACCCGCCGCGCCCGGCAAGACGGCCTGCTGCTGACGTGGATGCGGTCCCTGCCGGAGCGGGTCGTGCGCCGAAGCCCGGTCCTGAGCAACGTCTCCGCGTGGTCGCGCCTGATGTCGGGTGACCTCGATGCGATGGAGTCGCAGCTCGATGCTGCCGACGCGGCGCTGGATGCCGGCGCCCGGGACCCGAAGCTGGCGGCAACGTGGGCGGACACCGAGGATCTGCGGACGGCACCGGCGACGATCTCGGTCTACCGTGCGTCGCTGGCGCAAGCCCGCGGCGATGTCGCCGGCACCGTTCGTCACGCCCGACACGCCTTCGACCTCGCCGGACCCGAGGACCACTTCATCCGTGGCGCGGGCGGCGGTTTCCTCGGCTTGGCCGCCTGGGCGGCCGGGGACGTGGCCGAGGCGCTATCCACGTTCTCCGACGCCCGCCGCAGTCTGCACGCCGCGGGCAACCTTGTCGACGAGTTGGACAGCACGGTGGTGCTCGCCGACATGTGGGTCGCCTCGGGCCGGCCGAGCCGCGCACGCCGGCTATACGAGCAGGCATTGCAGACCGCCACCGCGGGCGGCGCGGCGTACCGGGCCACGGCCGACCTGCACGTCGGTCTGGCCGAGCTCGACCGCGAGTTGGACGATCTCACGGGCGCGGAGGCACACCTGGAGACGGCCCGGGTTCTCGGCGAGCGGGCCTCCATCACCGAGAACCGGCACCGCTGGTACGTCGTGATGGCGCAGCTCCGCGCCGCCGGCGGCGACAATGACACCGCGACGCGCCTGCTCGAGGAGGGCGAGGCTCTCTACCGGCCCGGCTTCTACCCCAACGTCCGCCCCATCGCCGCGTTGAAGGCCCGCATCCAGATCGTCGGAGGAGACCTGTCGTCGGCGGGCGCATGGGCCGAGGACCGCGCGGTCAGCGTGGACGACGAACCGGAGTACCTGCACGAGTACGAGCACCTGACTCTGGTGCGGCTGCTGCTCGCCCAGCACCGGGTCGATGAGGCGCTCGGTCTGCTCGACCGGCTGCTTGCCGCGGCGGTCGGGGCCGCGCGCGGCGGGAGCGTACGGGAGATCCGCATGCTGCAGGCGCTGGCCCATCACGCCGGCCGTGACCTCTCCGAGGCGCTCGCCGCCCTCAGCCGAAGCATCGTCGACACCCCGGAGCCGGACAGCCATGTGCGGCTGTACCTGGACGAGGGCGCCGCGATGCTGGCTCTCCTGCAGCAGGCCGCCGGCGCCCCCGACCCAGTGGTCCAGGCGCACGCTCGACGACTCCTCGGGCACACGACGGCCTCCGTCGGGGCGGCCGAGGTGGCGCAGGACCTGTCCGACCCGTTGAGCCACCGCGAACTGGAGGTGCTCCGGCTGCTGGACAGCGAGCTCACCGGGCCAGAGATCGCCCGCGAGCTCTACGTCACGCTCAACACGCTTCGTACACACACCAAGCGCATCTTCACCAAGCTCGAGGTCACCACCCGTGCCGCGGCGGTGCGCCGGGCCCACGATCGAGGGCTGCTTTAGCCGCTCACTAAGTGTTGAGCCGGGACGTGCCCGAGGCCTATATGGATGCGCCAACCCAACAGTTGCTGCGGCCCGGTGGAAGAACTCCGGATCGATGGGGTCGAACCGAGCGCCACGGGTGTCACATCGTCATTCACATCATGTGGTGATGCCCGGTCACCCGGTCCCTTCCTAGGTTGCTGCTATCCCCGCGGCGACCGCCACGGACCGACCGACTAGGAGCGGACATGACCGTCACACCCACCACCCTCGTCCGAGCGGCGGCCGTCGCCGCCGTCGCCGCCGGAGTGATCTTCATCGGCGTCCAGATCGGCCATCCCCACTCCGACGTGAGCAATGTCGGCACCACCGAATGGGCCGTCCGCAACTCCCTGAAGGTGCTGATGGCAGCGCTCGCGCTGGCCGGCATCACCGGCATGTACCTGCGCCAGGTGAAGCAGAGCGGCGTGCTCGGTCTGCTCGGATACGTCGTGTTCGGCGTCGGCTACTTGCTCGTCATGAGCACCGCCTTCGTCTCGGCGTACGTCCTTCCGTCGCTGGCCGACACCGACCCGGGTTACGTGAACGACGTCCTCGCCGCGGCGACCGGCGGCACCCCCACGGGCGACATCGGGCTGCTGCAGACCGTCTTCGGCGCCCAAGGCATCGCCTACCTGGCCGGCGGCCTCGTCTTCGGCATCGCACTGTTCCGCGCTCGCGTCCTCGCCCGCTGGGCGGCCGTGTTGCTCGCCGTCGGTGGCGTCGCCCCCATCGTCCTCACGGTGATCCCCGACGCCTTCTACCGGTACCTGGCCTTCCCGAACGCCATCGCCATGATCGCCCTCGGCTACTCGCTGTGGCGCGTCGCACGCACCGACAGCACGACGCGGTCAACGCCAGTCGACAGCCCGCGCACAGTCACCACCGCCGGTGCCGAATGACCCGGTCGATCGCTCAGGGCACCGTCCCAGGCACCCGACCGGCACGGCGCCGGCCGGGCGCCCGGAAGGAGTCGACCTGGCGCGTCCCCCTTGCGCTGGTGCTGCTCACCCTCATCCCGATCGTCACCGGGTTGCTGCGGCTCATCGACGTGGCCGGCGGGCCGCAGGTCATGCCCGCCAACCCCCGTCTCGACGCCTTCCCGGTTCCCCTGATGGTGCACGTGGTCGGCGCGGTCCTGTACGCCATCCTCGGCGCCTTCCAGTTCTCCGCCCGGCTGCGCCGCCGGCATCTGAACTGGCACCGCAGGTCCGGGCGATTCCTGGTCGGGGCCGGATTGGCGGTGGCCCTCTCGGGACTCTGGATGACCCTGTTCTTTCCCGGCGCACCGGGCGGGGACCTGCTGTGGGGCATCCGGATCCTGGTCAGCTCCGCAATGGCCGCCTTCCTCGTGCTCGGCTTCACCGCGATCCGCGACCGCGACATACCCGCCCACCGCGCCTGGATGATCCGCGCCTACGCCCTCGGCCTCGGTCCCGGTACCCAGGTCCTCACCGAAGGGGTCGGGCAGGCTCTCTTCGGCGTCACCGACCTGACCAAGGCTCTCTCCCTAGGCTTGGGCTGGGCCATCAACGCGGCGGTCGCCGAATGGGTCATCCAACGCCCATCCGTACGCCGGGCTCGTCGCGCCCGCGCAGCGTTGGCGAGCTAGCGATGAATCACCCCCGCGGGCCCCTCACGCCCACCCACTACGAACTCCGGATCGCGGGGCACCTCGACGAGCACTGGTCGGCCTGGTTCGACGGGCTGACCCTCACCCGCGAGGACGACGGCACCACCACCCTGCGCGGCTGGGTGACCGATCAGGCGGAGCTGCACGGCTTGCTCGCCAAGGTGCGCAACCTCGGCACCACGTTGATCTCGGTCACGACCATCGACGCCCCAGATCGACGGCAGGTCGGATGAGCGGCCGGCCACGTATCCAAGCCACTGGCAAGGCGGCCCGTGGCGCCTCGACGCTGAGAACCCGCATTCGGCACTTCGCGTGAGACGGCGGCGTAAGGCGGCTCGCCGTCCCTCGCGATTCCTACCGCGGCCGACTTTCGCCGGTGCGACGAGCCAGTGAGGCCACGTTTTCCGACCGCGGCCGGGTTCCGCGGGTCCCAGGAGCCAGTGAGGCCACGTTTTCCGACCGCGGCCGGGTTCCGCGGGTCCCAGGAGCGACCCACCTTTCCCGTCGTACGACGGAGTGGCACGATCGGTAGCGCGTTCACGCCTCCCGTCGTCGCCTGATCAAACGTTTCTGGGGAGAGCAATGCCCGACGTTTACGGTCCCGGTGAGAGCGCCCCTCGCGGTCCTCACGAGCTCGCTGCGGATCACCGGGTCGGGTGGGGCTTCATCTCGCTGTACACGCTGGCGCAGCTGGGGACGAGTCTGGTGTTCCTCGCTCCCTTGCTCGTCACGCTGGCGTTGAAGGTCAACTCGCTGGTGGGGATCGAACAGGCGCCGACGAGTCTAGGCCTGGTCACTGGGATCGCCTCGTTGCTGGCAATGGTTGCCAATCCGTTCTTCGGCAAGCTGAGTGACCGCACGACCTCGCGGCTGGGCATGCGGCGGCCGTGGATGATCATCGGGTTGGTAGGTGGTTCGCTCGGCGTCCTCACGGTCGCGTTGGCCCCCAACGTCGGCGTGGTCCTGGTGGGGTGGTGCACCGCTCAGCTGTTCTTCAACGCGCTCCTGGCCGCCCTGATCGCGGTGCTGCCCGACCAGGTGCCTGCGGTGCAACGCGGCCTGGTCTCCGGTGCCTTGGGCATCTGTGTGCCCCTCGCGTCAGTGACGGGCACATTTGTGGTCCAGCTGTTCACCGGCAACCAACTCGCCATGTTCCTGGCGCCGTGCGCGATCGGCGGCCTGCTGGTCCTGCCCTTTGTGCTGACGCTGAAGGATCGCCGGCTCGACCCGTCGGCCAGGCCCGCCTGGTCGCTGCGGGAGTTCGCCAGCACGTTCTACGTCAACCCACGGAGCAATCCCGACTTCGCGTGGGCCTTCGCCAGCCGCTTTCTGCTGGTGCTGGCGTACGCCTTCTTGGTCACCTTCCAGGCCTACTACCTGCTGGAGAAGATCGGCAGTACTGAAGCCGACGTCCCGCAGCAGATCTTCCTCGGCACCGTCGTCCAGTCCGTCCTGGTCGTCGCGGCGTCCCTGATCGGTGGTCGGCTGTCCGACCTGACGGAGCGGCGCAAGATCTTCGTCGTCATGGCGTCGATCGTGTACGGCGTGGCGATGTTCGTGATCGCCGGTGCGACCAGTTTCAACGGCTTCCTTGTCGGCATGGCCTTCGGTGGGCTCGGCTTCGGCATGTACGTGGCCGTCGACCTTGCGCTCGTCGCCGACGTGCTGCCCAACAAGGACAACGCCAAGGATCTCGGCGTCTTCAACATCGCCAGCGCTCTCCCCTTCTCGATTGCGCCGGCCCTCGCGCCGGCCATCCTGGCGATCGGCGGCGGCAACTACGGCGTGCTGTACGCGGCCGCCGGGGTATCCGCCATCCTCGGGGCCGCTCGCCATCCTGCCGGTGAAGGGAGTTCGGTGACGCTGTCAACGGTTCGGACGTGCGCCATCCAGCTCGCAATCTGCGCGCGGGAGTCGAACCCGAGCTTGTTCAAGATGTTGCGGACGTGGGTCCCGACGGTCCGCTCGGAGATGAAGAGGCGGGTCCCGATCTGCTTGTTGGTCAGCCCTTCCGCGACGAGTCTGGCGACGTCGACCTCCCGCTTGGCGAGTGGTCCGGTCGCACCCTGATCGCCGGCGTCGGCCCTGACCTGGTCGGATTCGCTGAGCGCAAGCCGCAGTGCCGCTTCGCGGCCCATGCGTTTGCCTGCCGAGTACTCGGCCTCGAACTTCGACGCCCCCAGGGCACTGACGGCCGCTTCGTGTGGCGCGGGTCAGGTGGGGCAGGGCGGGACCCGCTATGCCGGCGCCCGCGCCGGCACCGAGGACTTCCGCGGCTCCGAGCAGTTGGGCGGCGAGGCGCGGCTGGCTCGAGGTGGCGGCATGCCAGCTCAGGAGGCTCAGCAGGACGTACTGGGTGATCCGGTCGTCGATCTGCCGCGCGATCCGGAGCGCCTCGACGAACCGTGGCTTCGATGCCGCGCGTGTCACCGGCGAGCATCGCCACCTGGCCCAGGAACATGAGCATGGACTGCAGGCAGTAGGAGATCACCGGCATCCCGGCTCAGCCGAGCGCCGTCTGCTGACGTCGCCTTCGCGGTGTCAAGGTCTCCCTCGAAGAACGCGTGGATGGCTCGGGCTTGGATCAGCCCGATCGACGCGGCGTAGGAATCAACGCTCGGCGCCAGGGCCTCGGCTTCGGTCAAGAACTGTCGAGCCGCCGCGCCATCTCCCGCCATGTGCTCCGCCGTCGAGGCCGTCGACAATGACTCGGACAACTGCGAGACCTCGCCCGTTGCTCGGGCCGCCACGATGGCTCGGGCCAGCCATGGCCTGGCCGCCTCGGGCTCGATCTGGAGCATGTCCAGCCATCCCCGGAAGTGATAGGCCCGCGCGGGGATGTCCGCTTGATCTCCCGCAACGGCGAGGAATTCATCGAACCAGCGCATGCTCTCGGTGGTGCCGCGGGTGACCCAGTAGTAGCCGATGGAGGTGGCGACGCTCGAGCCCGCGTCTCCAGTCCGAGGTCGCCAGGCACCTCTGCAGGACCGAGCGGATGTTGTCGATCTCCAGCTCCACCCACTGGAGCCACTCCAGCGTTCGATGCCGCGCGTCACCCTCGGCATCGCGACACCGGATCCGGTAGTACTCGACGTACCTCTCCTCGAGGACCTCCTCCTCGGCAGCGTCCCGCAACCTCAGGCTGGCGTACTCGCGCATGGTCTCGTGCAGCCGGTAAGCGGCGACATCCCAGACGTCCTCTTTCATCACCAGCGACTTGTCCACCAGCGCCGACAACACGTCCAGCGCCTGGCCGGCCATTGCCTCCCCGTACGCACAAACCGTCTCGGCATCGTCCACGGTGAACCGACCGGCGAACACGCACAAGCGTCGAAGCAGTGCCTGCTCCGCGGCGGTCAACAGGTCGTGGCTCCAGTCGATGGTCGTCTTGAGCGTTTGCTGCCGAGGCAGCGCCGCCCGGCCCCCACCGGTCAGCACGGCGAATCGGTCGGCGAGCCGATCAAGGATCTGCTCGGCGGTGAGGACTCGTGTCCTGACGGCGGCGAGCTCGATCGCCAGCGGCAGGCCGTCGAGGCGACGGCACAGCTGGACGACGGCCGATCGATTGGCGTCGGTCAGCTCGAACGTCCCCGACGCGGCGACCGCACGGTCGGTGAAGAGCAGAACCGCCTCGTTCTGCCGAAGCTGGGAGAGCGGTTCGTCTCCGCCGACGGCCGGGAGCCCGAGCGGCGGCACGGGCACGACCTGCTCACCTTGCACCTGCAGCGGCTCCCGAGTCGTGGTCATCACCCGGACGTTGGGCGCAGCACGGAGGACGTCGGCGACCAAGTGGGCGGATGCCTCCAGCACGTGCTCACAGTTGTCGAGGACGAGCAACAGCTCGCTGTCGCGCAGCTGTGACAAGAGGATCTGCAACGGCTTCGCGACGGCTTGGTCCCGAAGGTCCAGAGCGGCCACCACCGCGTTGGTGACCAGCGCGGGATCGCGGATCTCGGCCAGGTCGACCCACCAGGAACCGTCCGCGAAGCCACGTCCGAGGTCGGTCGCCGCCCGCACCGCCAGGCGCGTCTTGCCGACCCCTCCGGGGCCCACGAGGCTGACGAGTCGAGCGCCGGCCAACGCCTTCCGCGTCTCCGACAGCTCCCGGCGGCGCCCTACGAAGCTGGTCGCCTCGGCGGGAACATTGCCGATCCGACGCCTGGGCCTAGCCACAATGAGCCGCACGGTAGCAGGCCAGGTGTTCCGTGCGGTCGACTACGCATCCAATCAGCAATTCGACCGATGTGGCGTACGCGGCGCCGCTCGTAGCGTCGAATCCCATGGACGAAGACGCAGCCACCCAGCGAGTCGAGGTCACCTTCGACGGCACCCCTCCGACTCGGCAGATCGAGCAGGCGTCGGGCGTCAGTGACGTTCAGGTCGACGGTCAGATCGTCCGCTGCCTCGTGTGGGGAAGCTTCCAACCCTTCCTCGAGGCCGTGCGCGGCTACGAAGTCATCACCCTCACCGCCATCCCCTGTCCCAATCCACGTTAGGAGAACGACATGACCACCACCCAAACCGGCACCCGAACCCCAGCAACGAGACGAGTCCCGATGGATTCACTCAGGAAAACCGCGCTCATCGGAGGCGCGCTCTACGTGCTCACCTTCGCCAGCTCGATCCCTGCCTTCCTTCTGCTTGGCTCCTCGGTGTTGAACAATCCCGACTACATCGTCGGCCCCGGCCCGGATGCGGTCGTGCTCCTGGCCTGCTTCCTCGATGTGATCAACGCGCTCGCGGCTATCGGCACCGCGGTCGTGCTGTTCCCGGTGGTCAAACGGCAGCACGAATCCGTCGCGCTCGGCTTTGTCGGCGCTCGTGTCCTGGAGGCTGCCATCATCATGACGGGCGTGGTTAGCCTGCTGGCGGTTGTGACCCTGCGCCAAGAACTGGCTGGAGCCGCCGGAGCGGATGAGGCCGCGCTACTCACCGTCGGCCAATCGCTGGTCACGGTCCGTGATTGGACGTTCGTGTTCGGGCCCATCGTCATGTCGGGCGTGAATGCCCTGCTGCTGGGCTCCCTGATGTACCGGTCCGGACTGGTCCCGCGGATCATTCCGCTGGTCGGACTCATCGGAGCCCCGCTGATCCTCGTCTCCGCCACCGCCATCACGTTCGGCGTCTGGACGCAGTCGTCCGTGTGGCACGGGATCGCGGCCGCCCCGATATTCGCGTGGGAACTGTCCCTGGGCGTCTATCTGATCGTCAAGGGCTTCAAGCCCTCGCCCATCACCGCTGGAATCCACTGACGGACACAAGAGGACCCCAACGACACTGCGACGCAGTTCCTGCGCGACATCGGCGGCACCGCGCACCTGCTAACGCTTTCGCGAGAAACGTGGTGTCGTAGAGATGTGAAAGCAGCCTGGCTGCTGGTCCTCCTTGCCCTCGTGGGGGCGTCGGCGTGCTCGGCCGCCGAGGTCCCTGCGCCGCAGGTCACGCCGACGGTGGCGGTGGAGGCGGACCGGCCTACCTCGGGCGGTCCAACGGTCCGGCGGTGCGGCAGCCACTACGCAAACGACTTCGACGCCGGCGTCGATGATCGCGTAGTTCAGGCTGGGCGGGTGTCACTCGTCGCGTTTCGGATCACGCCGGAGACCGGCGGAGATGCGTCGGTCCGCACGTTCAAGCTCATGGTTCGGCTCCACGCCGGCGCCGACGCCAGCCTCGAAACGGTGACCGCCGGGACAGCCCTGCTCTACGACCGGGCGCGGTTCCACGCCGACAACGACTTCCGTCTCACCGACGGTGACCGGTCAGTCCGTTTCGTCGGCTGCGACGACGAGCCAGCCGTGTTCAACGGCGCCATCCTGACCACTGGTCCGCGGTCCGTCGCCGTGGAGATCGTCGAGGGAGGTCAACGCCAGGCCGTCCAGATCGCTGCGTACGAATAGCGGCACGCCACGTGTCAGGGCGCTCCACGCGGAGTGCGTACCCGGTTCCACCACAGTGAGAGCCCGACGGCGACCGCCACGAGCAATCCTCCGGCGCCGGCGAACCATGAAGCGATGTCGACGTGCTTTGTCACCACGGTCACCTGGCTGGGCAGATCACCCAGCGCATCCTGCAGTTGGTCGGCACTCTCGGCCTTGTAGTACTGGCCGCCGGTGATCTCGGCGACGGCCTGCAGGCTTGGCTCGTCGATGACCCGTGGATTGCGACCACCGGCCCGACCGAAACCGCCGCCCGGTCCGCCCGGTCCGCCCTGACCGCCGCCGGCCCAGCCGCCGGCCTGCCGGCCGGTGCAGGCCATCCGCGACGGGGTGGTGGTGCCGAACCCGATGGTGAACACCCGCACACCGCGCACGGCCGCCGCCTCGGCGGCGATCGCCGGTTCGACGCCTTGGGTGTTCGCGCCGTCGGTCAGCACGACGATGACGTCCGGCGCGTAGCCCGACCGCTGAGCCGATTCGGCGTCGACGCCGCTGGGGGCCACGGTCGGGTTGATCGCGGCGATGCCGTCGATCGACGTGAGGATCGCCGAACCGATCGCCGTGCCGCGGGCCGTCGTGAAATTGTCGATCGCCTCGATCAGCGCCTTCTTGTCGGTGGTCGGCGGCACCTGCAGGCCGGCGACGCCGGCAAAGGCGACGAGACCGATCTGCGTCTCGTCCTGGGACTCGATGAAGGAGACGGCCGCCTGCTGGGCGACCGTCAGCCGATTGGGTTCGACGTCGGTGGCGCACATGGAGCCCGACACATCCATCGCCAGCATGATCGTCGTGGAGTTGGACGGCACCGGCACACTCGCCTGTGGCCGCGCCGCCCCGACGCCGAGCGTGGCTAAGCCGAGGAGAAGCAACAGGGTCGGGATGAGCCGGGTCCATCTCGAACGGGCGGGCAGCGCGTCCCGTACCAGGGCGATCGAGGTCACTCGCACCGCCGCGCGCCGCCGACGCCGCCGCAGCAACCAGACGACGCCCGCCACGATCGGGATGATGCTCAGCGACAACAGCGCCCACGGCCAGCTGAAGGTCATCAGACGAGCCTTCCGGTGCGCACGCCGGTCAGCAGCGCGCCGACGGTTAGCAGCACGAGCGCGAAGGCGATGAACCCGCCGGCCAGCGGTACGTCCTGCTTGGCCACCGTCAGCCGGAGATCGATGGTGGACGCGATGTCATCGAGCTGCTCCGCGTCGGAGGCGGCGTGGAAGTGGCCGCCGGTGGTCTGCGCGATTGCGGTCAACTGCTCGGCGTCGAGAGCCGTATGCAGCTGATATCCGTCGACCTCGACGGTGGCCCCGTCGGCCGTGCCCACGCCGACCGTCTCGATGTGCACGCCGGAGTTCTGGGCGATCGTGGCTGCTGCCGTCACCGCGTCGCTGTTGCCGCCCTGGTCCTCGCCGTCGGAGATGAGCACGATGGTCGCCGAGCCCCAATGGCCCAGGTCGGGCAGTTCGCCGTCCTCGCCGATGACGACCGACCTACCGGTGATCGCGCTCAGCGAGCCGAGTATGGCCGCGGCCAGTGACGTCCCGCCGGCGGTCCGCAGGCTCTGCACCGCCGCCGTGGACGCGGCGCGATCCGCGCTGGGCAGGGACGTGGTCAGCGCCCCCTGGTCGAACCCGACCACGCCGATGTCGACGGTGTCGGGCTGGGCGTCGATGAACTTCGACGCGGTCAGCTGCGCGACCGCCAGCCGGTTGGGGGCGACGTCGTCGGCGGTCATGCTGTTGGACGCGTCCATCGCCAGGATGACCGTGCCGGCGCTGCGGCCGACCGGCAGTGCAGCGGCCGGCCCGGCGAACGCAAAAGCCAGCACCAAAACCCCACCCAGGAAGAACCACGGCCCGTACGCGCGCTGGCGTCGGCCCTCGACCGAGACCCCCGCCGCTGCGAGCGCAGCGGACCGGCGCCGGCCCAGGACGACGACACCGACACCCAGCGCGGTCGCGACCAGGAGGCCGAGGACGAGCAGCGGCGGGTAGGCGAAGCTCATTGTCGCCGCCGACGGGTTTCGGCGATAACCGCGAGAAGCGTCTCCACAAGATCGCTGTGGGTATCGACCCGGTGCAGCGGCACCCCGGCCCGCCGCGTCCCCGCCCGGAGCACGGCCTCGCGCTCGTCAACCCCGTCCCGGAAGTTGGCGCGGAACCACGGGTCGCCGGAGTCGACGACAAGCTGCTCGCCGGTCTCGGCATCCTCGACCACGATCAGGCCGACCTCGGGGAGCGCATCGTCGGCGGCATCGACCACACGCAAGGCGACGACGTCGTTGCGGTGGGCGAGCCGAATGAGCGGGCGCTGCCACTCCCCCGTACCGATGAAGTCCGAGATCACCACGACGAGGCAGCGCCGGGCCAGCGTCGCGACAGTGTCCAGCATCGCCGCAAGGTCCGTGGTGGCCGCGGCCCGGGTGTCGACCACCCGGTCGAGCTCGCGTCCGATCCGCAGCGCATGACGGCGTCCGCTGCCGGTCGGGACGATTCGGGCCGAACCGGTGTCGTAGAGGACGGCGCCGACCCGGTTGCCGTTGCGGCCGAGCAGTCGGGCCAGGATGAGAGCGAGCTCGCCCAGCACGTCATCCTTTCCGCGGCCCGGGCCGCCGACCACCATGGACGCCGATCGGTCGAGGACCAGCCAGGTTGTCAGCTCGCGGTCCTCGTTGAACTCGCGTACCTGCGGCTCGTCGAGACGGGCGGTGACGTTCCAGTCGATGTGCCGGGCATCGTCACCTTCCTCGTACGGCCGCACCCCGGCGAAGTCAAGACCACTTCCCCGTCGCGGGGTGCGAATCCCGCCCTGGATGCGCCCGTCGAGTCGGCGCAGGACTCGCCATTCCAGCCGGTGCAGCAGGCGGTCGGGCGCGGTGATCATGAGCCAGCGATCATGGCTGCAGTACCACGTCCGGCGTCGGAACGGCGCGCAGGACGCGGGTGAGGATGGTGTCGGCGTCGAGGTCGTCGGCCAGCGCCTCGTACGACAGCACGATGCGGTGGCGCAGCACGTCGAGCGCCACTTCGTCAACGTCGGTGGGCAGCACGTAGTCCCGACCGCGCAGGAACGCGAGCGCCCGGCCGCCCAGCACGAGTGCGATCGTGGCCCGCGGGCTCGCCCCGTAGGTCACGTACCGCTCCAGGTCGCCTTGGCCGACCCCGCCCGGTGAGCGGGTGGCCGTGACGAGCCGTACGGCGTAGTCGACGATGGCGGGGTCGACGTAGATCTGCTCGACGCTCGCCCGCATCCGGATCAGGTCCGCCGGCGTCAGCATCACCTGGGGCGGACCGGCCGGCAGCAGCGCCCGTTCGACGATCGCGTGCTCCTCCGGCGAGCTCGGGTAACCCACGAGGACCTTCATCATGAACCGGTCGACCTGCGCCTCGGGCAGCGGGTAGGTGCCGTCGGACTCGATCGGGTTCTGCGTTGCCATCACCAAGAACGGCTCCGGCACCCTGAACGTCTGCCGCCCGATGGTTACCTGTCGCTCCTGCATCACCTCCAGCAGCGCGCTCTGCACCTTCGCCGGGGCCCGGTTGATCTCGTCCGCCAGCAGCAGGTTGGTGAACACCGGCCCCAGCGACACCTCGAACTCACCGGATCGCTGGTGGTAGACCCGCGTCCCGACGAGGTCGGCCGGCACCAGGTCGGGGGTGAACTGGATGCGCTGGAACTCACCCCCGATCGCGCCCGCCAGCGACTTGACCGCGAGGGTCTTGGCCAGCCCGGGCACTCCCTCGACCAGAAGATGCCCTCCCGAGAGCATGGCGATCGCCATCCGTTCCAGCAGCACGTCCTGCCCGACGATCGTGCGCTTGACCTCGAACAACACGGGCTCGAGCGGGTTCGGCGTCACGGCATCACCTCTTCTCGATCGTTTTCGTCGCAAGACAGCTCCGGTTCACAGCCGCGGCCCCCCGCCCGGCCCCGGCCCGGATCCCCCGAGCGCCGTGCCGATCGGGACGGCGAACCCGATCCCTGCGAACGCTTCGTCGTCGCCGGGGTCGGCGATCGACACGACGACGCCGACGACGGTCCCCTGGGCGTTCAGGAGTGGACCGCCGGAGCTGCCTGGGTTCACGGCGGCGTCGAACTGGATCAGCCCGGACACGGTGCCTGTCTTGGTCTTCGACGTGCGGTTCAGACCGGAAACGATGCCGGTGGTCGTGCTGGCCCGCAGCCCCAGAGGGTTGCCGATGGCCACCACATCGGAGCCGACAGCAACACCTCCGCCGAGGATCGCCGGGACCACGACCTCGGGGAGTTTCTTCGGAGTCAGCGTGGCGATGTCCATCTTCGGATTTGCCGAGGCGACCGTCGCGGCGGCCTTCGTGCCGTCGGCGAACACGACCGAGATGTCACCGCCGCCGGAGACGACGTGGTGGGCGGTGAGCACCGTGCCGGTGTCGGTGAGGACTGTCCCGGACCCGAGCGAGCCCTTCGACGTGGTGATCAGCACCACCGACGGTACGACCTGGCGGTACACATCGGGGACCGGCAGCGGGGTCGCCGTCGCGGCCGGTGTCGGGGATGGGGTCTCCGACGCCCGGTCGACCGAACCGGCCGAACCGGACCCGAGCCTGAACGCCAGCGCGGCGATGATCACCATGGCAACGACAAGAACACTCGCCGCGACGACCAGCCCGCGCCAGCCGGTGCCGAGCCCAACCTTCCCGGTCGGCGGCGCCGATCCGGAAGGGTGGGACTGATCTGGAGTCACCGACGTTGCGCTGGGTTCGACCTCTTCGGCGCTGGGCGCACGGAATCCGCGCAGTCGTCCAGCCCCACTGGGGTCCATGTGGACAGACTATGGACGATTCCTATGAACCGGCTGTGCATCGTTCACGGCGAATCTAGACGGGGATGTCCCCGTTCTGTCCGTAGACGATGCTGGCCATCCCGCGGACATGCCACTGGCCGGTGGCGGGCCCCCACACGGCGATATCGGTTCTGCCCTCGCCGTCGTAGTCGCCCGGGATCGGCTTGTCGGTGGACTCTCCCCAGCTAACCGTGCTCATCCCCCGGACCCACCACTCTTTGGTGGAGGGCCGCCAGATCGCCAGATCGCTCTTGCCGTCGCCGGTGTAGTCAGCCTGGACCGGCTGGTCATTCGGCACGCCGTAGATGGTCGTGCTGATCCCGCGGATCCACCACTGTCCGGTTGATGGCCGAAACACGGCCAACTCCGTCTTCCCGTCGCCGTTGTAGTCGGCGGGGACGGGGATGTCGCCCGAGACCCCGTACGTCACCGGGGCCTGTCCGCGGATGTGCCACTGCCCGGTGGACGGCCGCCAGACGGCGATGTCGGCTTTGCCATCGCCGTTGTAGTCGCCAGGAACCGGCTTGTCGGTCGGCACGCCCCAGGTGATGGTGCTCATCCCCCGAACGAACCACTGCCCGGTATGCGGTCGCCACACGGCGACATCGGTCCTCGCGTCGCCGGTGTAGTCGGCCTGGACCGGCTTATCGGCCGGCCCGCCCCAGATGACGGTGCTCATGCCCCGAACGAACCACTGCCCGGTGTGCGGTCGCCACACGGCCAGATCAGACTTCCAGTCGCCGTTGTAGTCGTTGCGGGTCGACGCTTTCCGCTTGAGCGCCGCATCGAGCTTGACGATCTTGGCCACGGAGGGAACACCCGCGTCATTGGTGATGAAGAGCATGTAGTAGCCGGGTGGCGCGACGTAGGCGTTCGCCGGTGCGGTGGCGGTCAGGGTCGATCCCGCCACGCTGAACCTCAGGGGGACGTAACGCTGACCTTGATCGTCGCCGTGCGTCGGAGCACCCAGCCGGACCAGACCCACCTTCTTGATCGTGCCAGCGTGCGAGGAGGAGATCCTGAGCGGCTGGGCGTACCCACTGGCCGTCGGTGCGTTGGCGATCACGGGCCGGGCGGCGAGAGCACCGCTGCCGTCCTTCCTATACAGGTACGGCGGGCTGAAGTACTGGATGTTCTTCTCGAGATAGCCCGTTCGCATGCAATCGGCACAAATCCCGCCACCACCCGTCAGCACCCGGCCGTCGGGCAGCAGGGCCGCCGCGGAGTGGTATTGCCGGACGCGGCTCGCACTGGACAGCACCGTCCAGGCTCCGGTGGCAGGATCCCAACGTTCGGCGGCGAAGACCGGATTGGCGAGATCGACGAACCCGCCGTCGGACCTGCTTTGACCACCGGTGGCCAACACGCTGCCGTCAGCCAAGGCAGTGAGGTCGAACAGGCGGCGACCAACCGACATGTGACCCGTCGAACTCACGCTGGTTCCGGAGCTGTTGACGTTGACCACCTTGGCTGTCCTGGTGGGGACCGCCGTCTGGCCGCCCTCGGACACGCTCCCGCCGCCCGCGACGAGCACTTTGCCGATGTCGTAGGTGGCGAAGCTGCTGTATGTGCGGTTGATGCCGTCCCGAGAGCGGGTCGCCGTCAACGCGCCGGCGCCGGTCGTCCGCATCGTGTCCATCTTGTTGTCCGGACCGACCAGCTCGACCTGACCGTTCGGGCGGGGCGCGAGGAACGGGTAGTAGTCCTTCTTGGTGAAGCTGGTGAATCCGGTCAGCCGGCGCAGCTGACGGTTTGTCTGGTACACCTCCGCGGTCCCGGTGCCACCGCCCACGATCATCGCCTCCCCGTTGCCGAGGGCGGCCACCGACGGGTACCACCGTGCGGCACTCATGTTCGGGCCGCGCGACCACCTCTCCGTGCGCCAGTCGAAGATGTGGGTCTGGACGATCCCGTCGTACGCCGGATTCTTGTTGCCACCGGCGACGAACAGGCGCCCGTCGGCTAGTTGGACAAAGCCGGCACAAAAGATGTTGTAACCCGATACGTTGACCTGCTTGTAGGTGTTGGTGGTCGGATTCCAGACCACGGCGCGAGTGAACGTATGGTTCGGATAAGACGGTACCGAATTGTCGCCCACCGAGTCCCACAACAAGACCTTGCCGTTGGGCAGGACGGCCTGGAAGACCGGCACCACCGGAGTTCCCCGGACCGCGCTCCACGCGCCCCCCTGGCCCGGGTCCGCGGCCACCTCTATCGACGCACGATTGTTGGCGACCCGCTGCTTGCTGGTGCGACCGCCGGGCGCCGCTCCCGTGGCCTGCTGGATCTTGAGCGCGTTGGCGCGGGTGGTCTGTTCGATCACGTCCACGGGCACGCTGGCCAAGTCCTGGGCGGCGTGGGACTTGTCGCCCTCGAGCGGATCGTTCGGATGCGAAGCGGCGAAATCCACGCCGACGAGCGCGGTCGCCAGCAGGCCGACCACGCCGGCGGATATCGCTGTGCGCCAAAGCCGGGAATTCATACGGCTATCTCCTGAGAATTCGACGTAACGGCCCAGGCAGCCGAAACCGGCCTCGCCCAAGTCGGCGACAGCCTACAGTGGCAAGGCCCACCACGGCTTGAGGTCTGCGAAGGTTCCAGCGGAGCCAGCACATAGCCGATTGCGGTGGGTGAGTCCTATTGGCCGAGCTTGGACAGCCCGGTGCTGGATCGAGATGAGCAACGCCATGGAAGGATCCAGCCGCTGGCAGGCCCCCGAGCCCCTCGACAAGGAGAAGCAAGTGACCACCTTCACCCGGTCCGACGACTTGCAGGGAGCGAAGTTTGTCAACGCGGACCTGCGAGGCGCTCGGTTCGTCGAGGCTGACCTCTCGGGAGTCGTGATGCGAGGCGTCGAGGTATCGGGCGCAGACATTGACGCACCGTGGCTCGTCCACGGCGACAGCTTTCGTGTCAACGGCGTCGACGTGATCGCCGTCGTCGAGGCCGAACTCAACCGCCGCTTTCCCGGCCGTGCCGACCGGCGCGCCGTTGATCCCGACGGGCTGCGTGCGGCCTGGGCCGCGCTCGAGCGCACCTGGGCGGCCACGCTCGAGCGCGTCGCGGCGATGCCCGCCGGCTCGGTCGACGTTTCGGTGGGCGGCGAGTGGTCGTTCGCCCAGACTCTGCGGCATCTGGTCCTGGCCACGGACATGTGGCTGCGCCGAGCAATCCTGCAGATCGAACAGCCCTTCCACCCCATCGGGCTCGCGGGGCCTGGTGCCGAGGAGGACGGCCTGGACATGTCGATCTTCACGACGGGCACACCCTCGTACGCCGACGTGCTCGAGGTCCGGGCGGGTCGCGTCGAGATGGTCCGCAACTTCCTCGCCACCGTCACGTCAGACGAGCTGGCCGCCACGCGCACGAATCCGTATGCCGCCGAAGAGCGGGAGACCACCCGCTCGTGCCTGCACGTGATCCTGGAGGAGGAGTGGGAGCACCACCGCTACGCCGTACGCGACCTCGACGCCATCGAGACGCCGTCCGACGGATGAGTCGGCCATCTGCGGGTGTGCCCTGCCCTCGTGTTTGACCTTCACCCTTGGGGAAGCTGCAGTCTCGTCCGTGCCGGTCGTGTGACCGGCACGAGGAGGATGTCGGCGTGGGGCTGGTCACCATCGGAGCGTTCGCGAGGGCGTCAGGACTGAGCCCGAAGTCGCTGCGCCTGTACGACGAGCTGGGCGTGCTGCCTCCAGCCGCGGTGGATCCCGAGTCGGGGTACCGGCTCTACGATCCGGCCCAGCTCGAACGTGCCCAGCTGATCGTGCAGCTGCGTCGTATCGGTATGCCGCTGGCCGATATCCGCACTGTCTGTGGCCTCGAGCCCGCCGCGGGGGGCTCGAGGCGGTCAGCACGGTTCTGGCAGCAGGTCACCGCCGACACCGCGGCGCGCGGACGCGCCGCCGCCCTCCTCGTCGGCCATCTCTCCGGAAAGGGCGCCACCATGCCAGAAACGAACCCCCCTGTCACCATGCGGTTCGCCGCTCGCTGCGACATCGGCGCAGCGCGCGGCGACAACGAGGACGCGGCCTACGCGAGTGAGCGGCTGTTGGCCGTCGCCGACGGCGGGCAGGGACCAGGCGGCGCCGAGGCCAGCGCCGCCGCCATCGATGCCCTCAAGCCGTTGGAGCCGTCCGCCGCGTCGGCGGCCGACCTGCTCACCATGCTGGCCGCGGCGGTCGCTCAGGCTGACCTACGGTCCGCAAGCTCGCCGAGGACGATCACCAACCCATCACGACGCTGACGGCGATGCTGTGGTCCAGCTCCCAGGCCGCGCTGGTGCACATCGGCGACAGCCGGGCCTACCTGCTGCGCGGCGGCGAACTGAGCCAGCTGACCCAGGACCACACCTACGTGCAGTCGCTGGTGGATCGGGGCGCCACCCCGACGCGGCCGCCGCCCATGCGGAGCGGGCGCTGCTGGTCCGGGCCCTCGGCGCGGGCGCCGGACAGGTCGAGGCATACCTGGCGCTCCGCACCGCGCTCGTCGGCGATCGCTACCTGCTCTGCTCCGACGGACTGTCCGCCGTCGTCGACCGCGGTGCGCTGCACACGGCACTCAGCGTGTCCGCCGAGCCGAAGCAGGTTGTCGGGCGGCTGATCGATCTCGCGTACGCCCAGGGCGCGCCGGACAACATCGCCTGTGTCTTCGCCGATGTCGTCGCGGTGTAGGGCCCAGTGGCGTCTCGTCAGGTGTCCTCGACAACCACGGACGGGTCGAGCTCGGCCAGCAACGCGGCCAGGCTGCGCCGAAGATGCGCGCGGTCCAACGGTGGTTCGGTAGCCGCCAACGCCGTCTCACGGATATAGCAGCGGACCTAGGGCTGCATGTCGTCGATGCCAGCTACGCCGCGGTGTGCAATGCGGCAAGTCGGTTGCCAACCGAGGGCGATCCGTGACGAGGCCATGATGGCGCCGCACGCCGCGACGTCACGCCCCGCGACGGCCTTTATCCGAAGTCGGACGGGTGTCACGCATCGACCCACCTGTCGAGAGGCCTTGGGCTGTATGTCTTGTAGGAAGCGCGGCGACCGAAGAGCCGGCCGATGAACGCCAGCGGTGCGAACAGCGCGGTCTGCACGGCGGCCGACGGCTTCGCGAGCCGGATCTCGGGTCTGAACGCCCTCATGATGACGGCGAGCTGCAGCAGATCGGGCAGACCCTTGGAGTTCACCTTCCCATCGCGCGCGAGGCCGAAGAACGTCTCGAAGAACACCTCGGTTCGAAGCGCTGGGCGCAACTCAACGAGGACGTGAACCTCGTCGTCGCCCGAGTTCCACCACACGTGCGGATGGCCCGCGGGGACCGTGGTGGTCCCCCCGGCACCCGCCGTGCTTTCCGTACCATCGATCACGAAAGTCGCTGTCCCTGCGACGACCTCGAACTTCTCCTCCTGGAGGGGATGGACGTGAGGTGCCG
This sequence comes from uncultured Actinomycetota bacterium, assembly GCA_963791865.1. Taxonomy (GTDB): domain Bacteria; phylum Actinomycetota; class Actinomycetes; order Propionibacteriales; family Propionibacteriaceae; genus Microlunatus. The sequence continues at coordinate 124,326 of CAWBUC010000013.1, read as the reverse complement.
CCACGAAGCCGCCGGGACGCATCCACACGTCGGCCTGCAGCAGCCGGCCGTCGGTGTCGGCGGCCACTTGCCGCCATCTGAGCCGTTCGCCCGTGACGGGGTGCTCGAGAACTTCGCCCGCGTGCGCCATGATCGATCCCCCTTGACGAGCGACACATTCGAATACAGTAGTAAAGTATTCACTACAGGAGTGCTAAGCGCAATATGATGTCGAAGCAGAAACGGCGATACACCTCCGAGCTCAGGCTCCGGCAGGCGGAGCTGACGCGCACGCGGATCGTGGGGGCCGCCGCCGACCTGTTCGCACGGCGGGGCTACGCGGCCGCGACGATGCCGATGATTGCTCGACTCGCGGGAGTCTCGACGGAGACGGTGCAGGCGTATGGTCCCAAAGCACACCTGCTGCGCGCCGCAGTCGACCTCGTATCCTTCGGCGGCGGTCGCGACCAGCCCGTCATCGAGACGGAGATGGGGCAGCAACTCTTAGCGGCGCGCACGCCGCTCGAGGCGGCGGTGGCGGCGGCTGAGATCCTCGCGACCGCCAACCGATCTGCTCACGGCGTGTGGCTGGCGTTCATGGAGGCGGCTCGTCACGACGATGTGATCGCCGACGAACTGCGTGCGTTGGTCTCGTCCATCCGAGCGCAAAACGAGCAGGTGCTTGGCGCATGGCGACAACTCGGATGGCTACGCGACGACGCCCCATTCAATGAACTCGTCGACCGGGCGACAATGATCGGAGCAGTGGAGCTCTACGATCGGTACGTCCGCCTCGGGGAAGGAACCGTCGAGCGCTATCGAGCGCTCGTGGTCGGCCTGTTCATGTCCTCTGTGCTGCGCAGTTGACGCGCTCGGCTGCTCCGGTGGCTGCTCGGGGCCCTTTCCGCCGGAGAGTGAGGTACCCGATACCGTGACGTCGCCTCCGAGATGCTGCGTTAATCACCCAGATCAGATGAGGTGGCGCCTGATAGAAAACCTAAGCTCGCCGGGCAGGAGATCGACTAAGTCTCCAGGAATCGCAAGGGGCGCAGACTGATGAGCGACAGCTTGACACCCGAGGGCTACAACACGCCTGTCCCGGCCAAGATCCTGACAGCGGATCGAGTCGACACCCGGATCGGCACACTTGAGTTCACCGACGGTTTCCCAACCGAGACGACTGCGCAGCTCCTCTTTGATCACCTGGACTTCCTGCGCGCCGTCGAGGTGTTCCTCAGCGGGGTGCCGGCCGCTTCGCTTGAGGCGATGCGGATCGGGATGGAGGAGGTTGGCATAGCAGCCTGCCACCAGGTCGGCATCCTGGACCGACTGCTGGATTCGACCTCCCTGTTCCTGACCGGCAACACGGACACCGTGTACGTCTCGGGCATCCTAGATCTCGAGCGGGACGGCCCCACCGTGGTCGAGGTCCCACCCGGATGCGGCCCGACCACCGTCAACGATGCGTGGTTCCGGTTCATCACCGACATGGGCCGCCCTGGTCCGGACCGCGGAGCCGGGGGTAAGTACCTGATCCTGCCTTCCGGCTACGACGGCCTCGTTCCGGACGGGTACTTCGTGTCGCAATCGCCGTCGCGAATGAACTGGTTGATCATGCGCGGTCTGCTTGTCGACGGCAAACCCGAAGCGCCGACACGGAACTTCCGTGAGGGTCTGCGCGTCTACCCGCTGGCCCAGGCGGATGCTCCCCCGGCGATGGAGTTCATTTCCTTATCGGAGAGGGAGTTCAACACCATCCATGCCAATGACGTCACCTTCTTCCAGGAGCTGAACGCCGTGGTCCAGCGCGAGCCGCTGGATGTGATCGACCCAGAAACCCGAGGGCTGCTCGCCTCGATTGGAATCACCAAGGGGACCCCGTTCGCGCCGGACGACCGCATGCAAGCACTGCTGACCGAGGCTGCTTCGGTCGCGAACGGCACCGCCCGGGCCATCGCATTCAAGACCCGCGACACCGAGGCGTATCTCTACCCGAACAGTCGGTGGAAGACTGGATTCATCGGAAACGACTACCGGTGGCTCCGCGACAACGGGGTGGGCGGACGCAACCTCGATGCCCGGACGATGTTCTTCTACATCGCGACCGTCAACACCCCGGCCATGGCACTACGGATGCCCGGCGTCGGATCCCAGTACGCGCTCACCGAGCACGACAGCCACGGCGAGTACCTCGACGGAGCCAAGCACTATCAGCTCACGCTCCCGCCCGATGTCCCCGCCAAAGACTTCTGGTCTGTTGTCGTCTACGACCCCCAGACACGATCCGAGCTCCAAACCGGCCAGCCATTTCCGAGCCGCAACAGCACCCGCGACGCCATGGCCACGAATCCGGACGGCTCGATTACTCTCACGTTCGGCCCGACCGCACCCGAGGACGACCCTGGCAACTGGATCCAGACCACCGTCGGTAAGAACTGGTTCACCCTGTTCCGGCTCTACGGGCCGCTGGAGCCTTGGTTCGAGAAGACATGGGTGCCCGGCGACATCGAACCCGCTCCACACTGATTCCCTCTGGCATCACGCGTTGAGAGCTCGGGCGAGGACCGGTCCGCAGCGAGCGAGGACACGGACCGCAGCCGTCTTGATCTCAGCAAGCGGCGGATTCAACAGTTTGGCGGGTGGTGTCCCGACGAATCGAACTGCTGTCTGCGCAGAGCCACTTCGCGGTCGACCGGGCGGCGTAAGCCCCGCCGGTCAGCCACTCGGCTGGGGCTGTGCGCGCACCTGGCTGACGACGTCGGCGATGGCGTCGTCGACGAGCTTGGGCTGCTCAACGTGGATGTAGTGGCCGGCGTGCGTCGCGGTGACGTGGCGGGCGCCGGGGAACTTCGCCGCGAGCGCGTCCTGCGCCGCGAGCTGCGCCGACCACAGCGCATCGGCGAACGATTGGGTCACGAACGGCGGAAGCTTCCCAGACGCGATGTCCTCCGCGGAGATGACCTTGCGGTCGGCGGACAGCACGACGGTGGGCACCGTCGGCATGGACGGAATGGCGCGCACCTCGGGGAAGATGACACCGAACGAGACAGACTCCGCGTCGGCCGGCCGACCCTGCACTGCGGGACTGTTCAGTTTCTCCAGGTCGGCCGCCTGCTCTGACGTGAGCCGGGTCGGCAGGTACTCGCTGAGCGCGTCGTCAAAGACGAGCCCAGCAACGCTTCTGGGGTGAGCCGCGGCGTAGAGCCGGATCACAATGCCTCCGTAGGAGTGCCCGACGAGGACGTACGGACCCGGCTCGCCTGAGGCGGCGAGCATCGCGGCGAGGTCGTTCGCGGCCGCCTTGCCGGACGTGGGCTGCGGCACGGGCGTCGACCGGCTGCCTGCACGACCCGAGGCGGTCATCGTCTCGGTGCCCGGCCGGTCGTAGGCACAGACCCGGCTGATGCGGGCGGACTGCTGGTAGACGGCCCGGTCGGTGTCCTCCGGCCTCGAGGTGATCTGCCAGTTGTCGGCCCGCTCTCCCAGCCCGCTGACGAGGACGATCGTCGGGCTCCCGGTGCCGCTGCACTCCAGGTACATCGTCCGCCCCTGGCCGATGTCGACGAGGCGGCCCGGCCCGCCGCTCGACGCAGCTGATGGCGCGGTGGCGTCGGACGCAACCTGGGAGGGCGTCGCGGGCTGAGCCGGCGAGGCACAGGCCGCGACGAAGACGGTGCCAACGCCGATCGCCACGGTGCGCAACATGGCCTCACCGTAGCGTCGGCGGTCATGGCCCGTGCGGCCTTAGCCGTGTTCCGCCCAGACCGCAAATGAGAATCGCGCTCGTCAGTGACCTTATGGATGTTCCCCAAGTAGCCCCTGACCAGGGGCAATGCTGGTGGGCCCCGTGGGACTCGAACCCACAACCCGCGGAGACCTATCCAGCGTCGCTCGGCACCGAGCTAAGCGGCCTCGTGAGCCTCCGGCTGACCGGCTCGCGCTCGGCCGTGTGCTGGCACGTTGGCCAGCATTCGTCCCCGTACTCGTCCCCGGCAAGATCCTGGGGTAGGGGAGGCGCCTGGTCGACCTGCGCATTACGAGTCGCATCCGGGGCGTCCGGCGACGACTATCTGATTGAGCTGCCGTCCTAGAGAGTCGGCCACCGGCCCAGGTGGCCGACTGGTTGGCTGCCACGTTGGCTGCCAACCGCTTCAGGTCGTGACCTCGGTGCTGACCCGCCGCTGCCGCCGGGCAGGGGTGTCACCTGCGACGGGTGATTTGCGCCGACCGTTGCAGGGTGACGATGACGGATGTCCGACCTTTGCGTCCGAGTAGGTCGCCGTCGTTTGACGTCTGGGAGAACCGATGAGTACTGATGACCGCCACGTGCGATCCCTGTGCCGATTCCGGATCGGCCTAGATCTGGACTTACGACGTATGACGCGAAGGATCCGGACACCACCTATCCGCCGATCGAGCCGTTGCTGCCTCCGACTGGAGCACCCAACGTCGTGGTTATCCTGCTCGACGATGTCGGTTTCGGCGCTTCGAGTGCGTTCGGGGGGCCGTGTCGTACGCCGACCGCCGAGCGCTTGGCTGCGGGGGGCCTTCGATACAACCGGTTTCACACCACGGCGCTGTGTGCACCGACCCGGCAGGCTCTGCTGACCGGTCGTAACCATCATTCAGTAGGGATGGGTAGCGTCACGGAGACGGCGACGTCGGCGCCGGGTTACAGCTCGGTGCGACCGAATACGAAGGCACCGTTGGCGATGACGTTGAAGTTGAACGGGTATTCGACGGCCCAGTTCGGCAAGTGTCATGAGGTGCCGGTGTGGCAGTCCTCGCCGATGGGGCCATTCGAGGCGTGGCCGTCTGGTGGGGGCGGGTTCGAGACGTTCTACGGGTTCATCGGCGGGGAAAACAATCAGTGGGATCCGGCGCTGTATGACGGAACGACGGCCGTGGAGCCGCCTGCGACCGCGGAGGCGAGCTACCACCTGACCGCGGATCTGGCGGATCGGGCGATCAGCTGGGTGTCGCAGCAGAAGGCGCTGATGCCGGACAAGCCGTTCTTCGTCTATTTCGCCGCAGGCGCGACGCATGCGCCTCATCACGTGCCGAAGGAATGGGCCGACCAGTACGTGGGACAGTTCGATGACGGCTGGGATGCCCAACGGGAGCGAGACATTCGCTCAGCAGCAGGAACTCGGGGTCATTCCGGAGGATGCGACGCTGACCGTGCGACCCGACGTGATCCCAGCCTGGAACGACATGCCGGACGAGCTGAAACCGGTCCTGGCCCGGGAGATGGAGGTCTACGCCGGTTTCCTCGAGCACACAGACCATCATGTCGGCAGGCTCATCGACGCCATCGACGACTTGGGCGTTCTCGACGAGACGATCGTCTACTACATCATCGGCGACAACGGCGCATCGGCGGAGGGCACTTTGAACGGTGCCTACAACGAGATGGCGAATTTCAACGGCATGGCCGCCATCGAGACGACCGAGTTCCTGCTCGTCCAAGGTCGACGAGTTCGGCTCACCGGACTCCTATAACCACTACTCGGTCGGCTGGGCGCATGCGATGTGCACCCCGTTCCAGTGGACCAAGCAGGTTGCGTCCCACTGGGGAGGCACCCGTAACGGGACCGTCGTCCACTGGCCGAACGGGATCGAGGAGACGGGCGGACTGCGCTCCCAGTTCGCCCACGTGATCGACGTGGCCCCGACCATCCTGGAGGCGGCCGGTCTGCCGGAGCCGACCATGGTCAACGGGGTGCAGCAGTCGCCGATGGAGGGCACGAGCATGCTGTACTCCTTCAACACTGCCGACGAGCCCGAACGTCACGACCTGCAGTACTTCGAGATGTTCGGCAACCGCGGGATCTACCACAAGGGATGGAGCGCGGTCACCAAACACCGGACACCCTGGGTGATGATGGGCGGAGAGGTCCCGGCGTTCGACGACGACGTCTGGGAGCTGTACAACGCGACTGCGGATTACAGCCAGGCCCACGACCGCGCCGGAGAACGCCCTGAGCTGTTGACCACGCTCAAGCGTCTCTGGCTCATAGAGGCAACCAAGTACAACGTGCTCCCGATGGACGACCGGCTCCTGGAGCGCGCCGTGCCCGAGCTGGCCGGACGCCCCACCCTGATCCGTGGCAACTCTCAGCTGTTCTTCCCGGGCATGGGTCGACTCTCGGAGAACTGTGTGGTCAATATCAAGAACAGGTCCTTTTCGGTCACCGCCGAGATCGTTGCACCAGACGGCGGCCCGGAAGGCGTCATCATCGCCCAGGGCGGCCGATTCGGCGGCTGGAGTGTCTACGTGAAGAACGGCAGGCTCACGTTCGTCTACAACGTGCTGGGCATTCACGAATTCGCGACCCGAGCAGATCTACCCGTACCGGCCGGCACCCATCAACTGCGGATGGAGTTCGCCTACGACGGCGGCGGGCTGGCCAAGGGCGGCAACGTCACCCTCTATCACGACGGGTCACCGGTCGGCTCCGGCCGCGTCGACGCAACTCAACCGATGATCTTTCTCCGCCGACGAGACCACCGACATCGGCTACGAGTCCGGGACCACCGTTGCCACCGATTACACCGCCCGGGACAGTCGCTTCGCCGGCAAGATCAAATGGGTCCAGCTCGACGTCGGAACCGATGACAACGACCACTTCATCGACCCCGAGGAGCGACTGCGAGTGGCCATCGCAAGGCAGTAGCGATCGACCCGTTGTTCAGGACCAGCGCTGGCGTCCGGGCCGATGTCGCGGACCATCCGGTTCAGCGGGATCGCGTAGGGGCGCGTGTTGGCCACCGTGATCGTGTCCAGGAACGCCGCCACCACGTCCGCCAGCCGCACGCTCGCCGCCGACGACGAGAAGGCACGCTCCGTGCCCATCTCGACCCGGCTCCCGCACTACCGCAGATAGTTCCGGCGTCGACCCCGGCCGGAGCAGATCATCGCGCCAGGTCCTCCCGATACTGCCGCAGATGGTGCGCCTATCTGCGGCAGCCCATTAGTTCCAGCGCTGGGTTTATTGGGTTTGTCCTCAACCACCGCGTTGAAGAGTTAACTTGCTAGAGGACGGCCTCGCGGGACCATAGAGACACGGCGTTACCGGACGCCCGCAGCACCATTTTCAGCCCGGAACGGGCGGGGCGACAGCCCAACATTGGCTAGATGCTCAACTGCAACGCTGGTGGTGTGAGGAGGCGCCAGAGATCTACGGGATCTTGTTTGTTGCATCCCACGAGTTCGTTGACGGCCGACGAGTCGAGGAAGCGCACGCCCTTGCCGAGATCAGTGCACCGGTCCGTCACGGTGGCGGTGTCTCGAGGGCCTGCTTGAAGAGGGCGTCGACCATCCATTGCTGGAGGGCACTGACTTCTGTGGGCGCGAGTCCGGCGACGTCGCTCAGCCAGACGCGGGTCTCGATGCCACATGCGGCGCGGAGCGCCAGCGCGAGCCGGCGCACGCCTTTCTCGCCGATCGACTCGGTCATGGGCGCGAGCGCCTCGACGAACCACGGAATGACGCGGCCCTGGCGCAGCGGCAGCTCGTGCGGCACCTCGCCCAGCGAGAGGCGCAGCATCGCACGCTGCTGCGGCTCATTCTCCTGCACGCGGCCGATGACGAACCCGGCAACGGCGGCCACGCGTTCGTTCACCGCTTCCGGCGGCGGGTCGGGAAGGACCGACGCGGCTCCTGTCTCCGGATAGGCCGCGGCGAGAAGCTCGGCCTGCGACGCGAAGTAGCGGTAGGCGGTGGGGCGAGAGATCCCGGCAGCCTCGGCGACCTCCTCGACACGGGGCGTGTCGCCCGCGGTGATCAGCTCGCGCGCCGCAGCGATCAGCTGGTCGCGGGTGCGTTGCTTCTGCCGCGTGCGACCCGAATCGAGGTATTCCGTTGACATGACCTTCATGATATGGGAATCTCATTATAAGACTTAAGTCTCATGAATGATCGGAGTGTCAGATGACGGAACGGACGACGCTCGCGCCGGTGATCCGAAAGGCCGGCGAGGGCGAGAAGCGATGGTTCTTCGGCGGTGGCGTCTTCACGTGGAAGCTCAGCAGTGCTAACGAGGACATCGGCCTGTGGGAGGTCGACATGGTCGAAGGCAAGTGGACCCCGATCCACACCCACCCGGTCTCGGAGTCCATGTGGGTGCTCGATGGGCAAATCCAGTACCGCGTCAACGACGATGAACACGAACTCGGTGCCGGCGACTTCGTCATGGTGCCCGCAGGCGTACCCCACGCCTTCATCGTCAAGAGTCCCATGGCCAAGGTGCTCGGCATCCAGCCGACCTGCGAATGCGAACCCTTCTACCGCGGTGCCAGCGAGCCCTTCGAAGGATCGGCCTGCATCGTCGACTTCGCCCGGATCGCGCAGAGCGCCCAGGAGAACGGCGGCATCGAGATCGTGGGACCTCCATCGTTCTAGTTCGCCGGGTCGAGTCCCGGTTCGGCAGGTAGGTAATCAGCGCCTTCCGGATGCGAGACGGTGGAGGACGCTGCTCGACGGCGACAAGTTCGCCCAGCGCCACGATCTTTCCGAGCTGGCCCGCCTGATGCTGGCGACCGGATTGCGGCTCGGCGAGGCGCTGGGGCTGACTTGGGCCGACGTCGACCTAGCCGCCGGCACCGTCGACGTACAACGAACGATCATCCGGGCTCAGGGAAGAGGTCTGATCGCGAAGCGGGTGAAATCCCGCGCCTCAGAGCGGGCACTCGTCCTGCCGGCCTGGTGTGTACAACTGCTCAGGGCTCGCCGAGTTCGGCTCGGCGCTTTCGACGGTCCGGTCTTCTCGGACTCGAAGGGCGGCTGGCGCGACCGGAGCAATGTCGGCAAGGCGTTCCGCAAGGTGCGCGACGGCTCAGATTTCGAATGGGTGAAGACCCACACGTTCCGCAAGACGGTGGCGACGCTGCTGGACGAGAATGGCGCCAGCGCCCGAATGGTTGCCGACCAGCTCGGCCACTCGCGGATCTCGATGACGCAGGACGTCTACATGGGCCGGCGGGCCAAGAACGACGGCAATGCGGCCGCTCTGGAGGCCTCCAATCCGGATGCCGAGCTGGCTCCCGAGCCTGGCGATTCGTCCCCTGATTCGTCCCCTGAGGCTGCGGACGGACCAGGTCGACTTGTAGAAACGGGCTCCGACTAGCCTGTTTGTGGGCCCCGTGGGACTCGAACCCACAACCCGCGGATTAAAAGTCCGCTGCTCTGCCAGTTGAGCTAGAGGCCCCGGTCGGCGGTGGTCGAGCCGCCGGTCCGCAGCACAGTGTCTCAGATGCCGATGCGCCGAATTTCTCCGTCGAACTTGACTAACTGAGGAGGTGGGACAAATCTCCGGCCGAAATCATGTACCAACCCACCAGTTGCTGGCGATCAGGCGACCGTACCGGGATGACCCATGGACAGAGATCAGCCGGCGCGGCGCGCCACTGCCGGACGACCTCGTCGGCGTCGACCTTGCCGACGACGATCCGTGGCCCGTCGAGCCCACGGCGGAGCGCGTCGACGATCCGGGCGTTCAGGTCGTCCACCACCTCGCGAACCGCATCCTCGGTCCGCAGGTCGGCCACCGTTTCGTGGATCTGAGCCGCTTCCTTGCGCAGGGACAACGAAGTCGGCAACGGCGGAGCAAGCTGCTCGCGTTCGAGTTTCTGCTTGATCCACCAGTCGTCGTCGGGCCGATCGCTGAGACCTTCGAGCGGTTTGCCGGCACCGGGCAGGTTGTCGAACTCGCCCCGCTCGATCGCCTCCCGGATCTGTCGATCGATCCAGGACTCGAACACCACCATGGGTCAGCCGGTCGCGGCGGTGACCGGCGCCCGTACGGGGCCGATGATCCCGGGAAGCGAACGTCAGGTAGCGGTCGATGCGCTCGGTCGACCAACCGTGGGCCTCCCGGAGGCCCGTCGCCATCGCCGACAGATAGGCCGCACTGGGCGGCTTCAATGGCGGATTCGCGCGCGGATCCGCCGTGAAGGTCATCAGGGGAAGGCCGTCGCGATCGCCGATCCGCACGAGGACCGAATACCCACCGAGCCCGACACTGAAGCGATCGCCGCGGAACGCGGGGGCCAGATCGAGCGTGACGCCGGGCTTCCGCCGGGTCTCCTGCGCCAGGACGTCGACGAACTGCTCGGCGGTGATGCGATACGCGCGTGCCGCGACCTCGCCGGTCGCGTCGGGATCGTAGAAGGCCATGCCTGAGCGCCACACCGACGACCGCCCCGCGAAGTAGACGCCGCCCGACATCATGAGCCCGACGCTCTCGAGCGGATCGCTGGTGTCCCGGCATCCGGCGTACACCCGGTCGCTCCCGCTGAGCGGACCGCCCCGAAGGTAGCGGCAGAAACGCTCGAAGCTCAGGTTGGACCCGTACGCCACGTACCAGATCTGCTGCACCGAACCTCCTACCCCGGCAGTTTACCTTCCTCCCGGGCGACGCTCGCCTCGTCGAGCAGGATCTGCTGCGCCTGTCTCGTAGGTCTGCATCGCCTCGGCGGCCGACTCCCCGACCGCCGTCATGCCGATCCGGCCGTGCTCGCTGAGCGAGCTGATCATGTGAAAGACGATCCCGACCTGCCGTGACTGATCGAAGTGCAGGTGGTGTCGCGCCACGATGTCGAACAGGTCCTCGACGGCAAGCGCCTTGAGCGCCTCGTCCTCGAGATGATCAGTGGCGACGAGATGGCGCTGCTCGCCCGCCGGGCAACACGAACAGCCCGGAGTCTCCGTCGTAGTGGCCGTCGGTCAGGAACTGCAGCGTGAGGAACGGATGGGTGGTCCCGCCCTTGCGCAGATTCAGCTCGATCGCGTACGCCGACCAGTTCCCGGCGGCATCGCGATTCACGACGAAGTCCAGCGCGAAGCGGCCGAGAGCGCCTTCCTTCGCCAGCCGTTCGCCGATGACCACCGCCGGCTCGCTGATCAGTCGCGAGTACGCGGGGTCGGCCGGGAAGACGCAGCCCAGATAGGTCTGGCCGCTGGCCCCGCCCAGCAGTTGATCATGGGTCGACAACAACTCGAGGCTGCGGTCGGGGAGGACGCGGAGCTGAACGCTCGGGCTGAGCAGCTCCTCCCCGACGATCCGCTCCTCCACGATCCCGCCGTTCTGCTCGAACTTGGCCTCGTACCCCGCGCAGCGGCACTGTGGCCGACTCGAGCTGCATGCGCGTGCACGCGATCGGCCACCAACGCCCGCCGGGCCGACTCGTCGACGTCGGCCACGCCGTGCAGGTCGACCAGCGCGTTGCCGGATCCGGACACCCCTTCGTTGAGCTTGACGATCACCTCGCCCATGGTCGGCCGCTTTGCGATCATCCCGACGACGGCGTCGATCACCTCGTCGAAACTGTGCAGGTCCTCCTCCCCGAGGGGATGTGGGACGCCTTCCTCGGCGAACAAGCGGCGACACCCGGTCTTGCTGCCGAGATCGGCCAGCCGCGGGTCGGCCCCGTACATCGGGATGCCCAGGCTGATGAGCGACGTCGCGCTCGAGGCTCGTGGTGTTGTACGGAATCAGGTGCGAACGCTCGCGGTCGGGGATCTCCCGGGCGATCTTGGTCAGGATCCGTGGGCGTTCCAGCAGCTTCTCGCTCAGCGGGCGCGCCGAGGAGTCGCCGACGGCGATCAGACTCAGCCGGGCCCGGGCGTGGCTGGGGATCACCCCGGGCAGTAGCGCAAGGTAGTACTCGATGATGCTCGGGTTGATCGGCATCGAGGTGACGTAGATCATCTTCAACCTCGGCTGCCGAAGCAGCAGCAGCAGGAACAACAAGCGCTCCTCGAACGCCTGATCCGATGCTGCCCGACCCGGGCACCTGCGCGATCGAGACTCACCGACGGCACCACGACCACCGATTCGCCTTCCAGATCACGGCCCCACGCGTCCCAGGCCTTCGGCATCCGCTCCTGCAGCTCGGCGAACCGCCGCTCGCGGGCGTCGTCCGCCAGGTCGGCCAGGCGCGGCGCGGCCGTGGGCGATTCGAGATCTAGCTGAGTCATGAGGCTGCCTCCGTTGAGCTGTTGAGCGTGTTCTCCGTCGTGGTCAGGGCCGACACGTCGAAAACCGGAACGGGCCGGCGGAAGCCACGGAGCTCGAGATCGCCGACTTCCCGGCTGGTCACGATCTCCTCGATCCCCCGCAGCACCCGCGGCGAAACCAGCACCTGCCCGGAAGCGGCCTCCCCGCACAGCCGCGCGGCCAGGTTGGTGACGCTGCCGATCGCCGCGTAGTCGAAACGGCCTTCGTAGCCGATGCGGCCCAACGTGGCGAATCCCTGGGCGATCCCGACCCCGAAGCCGAGGTCGTGCCCGACCCGGCGCCAGCCGTCGGCCAGCTTCCGTACGGCGTCCCGCATCGCCAGGGACATCTCGACCGCCCGCCGGGCCGGTTGCTCGATCGGGATCGGGTCGTTGAAGAAGACCATCAGGCCGTCGCCGGTGAAGCGCTCCAGCGTCCCGCCGAAGTGGAAGATCAATTGGCCCAGGGCGGCGTGATACTCCGCGAGCACGGCCATGACCTCCTCGGGCTCGTTGGACTCGGCGAACGGGGTGAAGCCACGCAGATCGCAGAAGACCACCACGATCTCGCGCCGATGGCTGTCCAGGACCGAGTCGTCACCGGAGTTGATCACCAACTCGGAAACCTGCGGTGAGAGGAACCGGCGCAGTCGATTGACGCGCTCGAGCTCGTCGAGCTGTCGGGAGACCCGGCTCTCGAGTTCGGAGTTCCACGCCGCCAGCTCGGCCGCCTGCCGGGTGATCGTGTCGTGGTATCGCTTGATCCGGGTCAGGGAAGCAACCCGGGCCAGCAGTTCGGGTTGCTTGAACGGCTTGTTGACGAAGTCGTCCGCCCCGACCTCGAGGGCGCGCCGCTTCTCCTGCTCACCGCTCGCCGTGATCATCACCACCGGCAGGAACGCGGTCCTGTCGTCGGCGCGGATCCGGCGACAGACCTCGTACCCGTCGAGGCCCGGCATCACGATGTCCAGCAGCACGAGGTCGATGTCACCGGACGCCAGGCGCTCCAGCGCCTCCTCGCCGGACGTGGCCTGCACCACGCGGTAGCCGCGCGGAGAGAGCACCGCCTCCAGCAGCCGGAGATTCGCCGGCTGGTCGTCGACGGCCAGGACGGTCGCGCCCTCAGCCGTCGTCACGCTGCGTCCGAAGGTAGCCGGCCACCTGGCCGGGAAGGTCGCGGACACTGATGGGCTTGCTCAGGTAGCCGTCGAAACCGTTCGACAGCGCCCGTTCACGATCCTCGGCCATGGCGAACGCCGTCAGGGCGACCACCGGGATGGCCGCCGTCGCCGGATCGGCCTTGATCAGTCGCAGCGCCTGGATGCCGTCGAGGCCCGGCAGCTGCAGGTCCATCAAGATCACCGCCGGCTGGTCGGCGCGGGCCCGCGCCACGCCGTCCTCCCCGGTCCGAGCCTCGAGCACGTCGAAGCCGGCGTGCCCGAGGACATCACGTACCAGCTTGAGATTGAGCGGGTTGTCCTCGACCACGAGGACGCGAGCACGACTCATCAGGCCAACACCTTGGCCCCACGCAGTGCTGTGAGCAGATCGTCCCGGCTCACCGGCTTGGTCAGGTAGCCGATCGCGCCGAGCGCCAACCCGCGCGACTTCTCGTCGAGGATCGAGACGATGATCACCGGGATGTCGCGGGTGGCGTCCTGGCTGCGCAGCGTGTCGAGCACCGCCCACCCGTCCATCCCGGGCAACCGAATGTCCAAGATCACCGCCGCCGGCTGCTCGCGACGGATCTCCTCCAGACCCTCGAGTCCGTCCCGGGCCCGGACGACCTTCAGGCCGGTGCCGGCGAGATAGGCCGACAGGAGCTCCAGGGACGAACGGTCGTCGTCGATCATGACGATCACCGTCTGTTGCCCGCCGGACCGGTCGACCGGCTCGTCGGTCACGACCTCGGCCGGGGCGGCGTCCAGCGGCAGCGCGACGTGGAAGGCGCTGCCACGGCCCACTTCGGAGTCGAGCCACAATCGCCCACCGAGCAGCGCAACGATCCGGCGGCACAAGCGTCAATCCGAGCCCGGTGCCCTCCTCCCGCGAGGCGGCGCGCCGGCCCTGCTGGAAGGACTCGAAGATCCATTCCTGATCTTCGGGAGCGATACCCGGCCCGTTGTCGCGAACAGTGATCACCAGTTCGTGCCCGACCTGCTCGGAGACCACGTCGACGCGACCACCGTCCGGGGTGAACTTGACCGCATTGCCCAGCAGGTTGACCAGGACCTGCCGGAGGCGCAACTCGTCGGACTCGAGCAGTTCGACCGCCGGATCGAGAGTCTGGGCGAGAGTGATCTGGTGGCTGGCCGCGCGCTCGCGGACCATCGAGACCGCGTGCTCCACGGCGGCCGGCACGGAGATCGTGCTGATCTCGGCCTCCATCATGCCGGCCTCGACCTTGGAGAGGTCGAGCAGATCATTCAGCAAAGCCAGCAGGTGCTTACCCGAGCGCAGGATGTCGCGCAGGTACTCGTCCTGCCGGTCGTTCAGGTCACCGAAGTACCGCTCCAGGAGCACCTCGGAGAAGCCGATCACGGCGTTCAGCGGCGTCCGGAGCTCGTGCGACATGTTGGCCAGGAAGTCCGACTTGTGCTGGCTCATCACCTGCAACTCGGCACTCTTCTGCTCCAGCTCACGGAACAGTTGGGCGTTGTCGACCGCCACTGCGGACTGGCTGGCGAAGGTCTCCAGGAACTCCATCGTCTCCTCGGAGAAGCCGCCGGGTGTGCGGCGACGCACCACCAGTGCACCGATGATGCGCGTCTCGCGGAGGACCGGGACGGCCAGTACGGAGCGCCAGCCGTCGGCGTACAGCAGTTCGAGATGCGGGTCGAGGTCGACCTCGGCCAGATCGGGCACGGCCACGGGGTGACCTTCCAGGGCGGCCCGGCCCACCAGGGTGGACTCCAACTCGATCCGGGTCCGGCGCAGCCGGGCCAGCAACTCGGGGCTGCTCGCGTACGCGGCGCGCACCGAGAAGGAGCGCTCGTCCTCCAGATACTCCATCACCGAGCCGCCGTCGCAGCCGGCGAACCGAACGGCGTTCTTGATGATGTTGGAGAGCACTTCGTCGAGCACGAGGCTGGAGCCGACCATCTGCCCGACGTCGCTCAAGGCCTCCATCTGCTCGAGCCGCCGAGCCAGCTGCGCCCCCCGGTCCTCCAACTCCCGCACGAGGTGCACGTTCTGCACGACCACCGCCGCCTGCGCGGCGAAGGCCTCGATCAGCGCCACCTCGCGGTCATCGAACGGGTCGACCTCGGTGCGGATCATCGACAGGGCACCAACGACTTCACCGGCGAGCAGCATCGGAGCAGACATCGAGGACCGGATGCTGCCCGTCTGCTGCACGTCGGGACGATCGAACTCGGTGTCGGTGAGCACGTCGGCCACCTTGTGGACCCGTCGCTCCAGCGCCGCCCGACCGACAATGGTGCCGCGGGTCACCTCGAGAGGGAACTCCGTCACGTTGCGGACGAACTCCGCTGTCAGTCCCACGGACGACGCCAGCCTCAGCCTTGTTCCCTCGACGAGGTAGATGATCGCAATCTGGGCCCGGCCGAGGCGCCGGGCGGTCTCGACGACGGTGTCGAGCACGGCGTCGGGATCAGAGGTCGACCGACCCAGCGCGGTGAGGACCTCGTTGGTGGCCCGGAACTGGTCCGTGGCGTCGGCGTAGTCACGCAAGAGCCGGCGATGGTCTTCCGCACTCGGCGTCGACACGCGGACCTACCCCCTCCTGGATCGTTGAGCACGCCAGGAATCCGAGATTCATCTTGGCGGACTTCGCCGGATCGGCGCAACGCCTTGGTGGCCGGTCGGTTGTGGCAGGCTGACAATGTGGATCCGTGGACGCTCGGCTTGATCGTCCTCCTCGCCCTCGGGCTCGGCGCCATCCTGTACGGAGCGCTGCACGACCGAGCCCGGAACCGCAGAGCCACGGCCGCGATGCTGGCCCCTCCCGACCGGCCACATCCCACAGTTCAGTCCCGAGACGGCAGCGCCGCAGTACCTGTCGGAGCTGCAGGCCCGCCGGGCCCCGACCGACGCGCCCTCGACCGACCTCACGAGCGTCGAACGGGCGAACCTGATGGCGGCCGTACGCACGCCGCGATGCCGCCAACGTCGGGGTCGGGTACGCGTCGAAGTCCTTCGCGACCGACGCGGGCTCGGGCTGGGCCGTGGTGGACGACCCGGCCGTCGTGGTCTGCGCCCGACCGGTGACCTCCATCCGGGAACTGCTGCCGCTGATGGAGCGCGCGGCTCCTGTCGCAGCGAGCGCTCGTCGTCGTGGCCCCCTCGCTGGCGGCCGAGGTGCTCGCCACCCTCGAAGTGAACGCCATTCAGCAAAAGCTGCGCCTGCTGGCCGTCACCACCCGAGACGAGAACACCCTCAATCGGATCGCCGAGCTGACCGGGGCAACAATCCTCCAGCGTGGCGACCTGCAGGCCGGATACGTGCCGTCGGAGCAGCTGGGCCGCTGCGCCCGCTGGGTCAGTGATCAACGACAGAGCTGGCTCTTCACGGGCCCTTCGACAGGCTCAGGGAACGATGCGACAGGCTCAGGGGACGAGCCACTTGGCCCTTCGACAGGCTCAGGGCACGAGCCGACAAGCTCAGGGCACGATTCGACAGGCTCAGGGCACGAGGGGTGAGCGGTTCTCGCTCCCGGTGGGCGTACCTGGCCGTGGGCACCCCGATCATCTTCGGCACGACCTACTTGCTGACGACCGAGTTCCTCCCTCCCGGGCGGCCGCTGCTCGCCGCCTTGATGCGATCGCTGCCGACGGGTCTGGTGCTCGTCCTGGGTACCCGATTGCCAGCACGGGACTGGTGGGGCCGGTTCGGCTCTGCTGTCCCTGCTCTACTGCTCGGCGTTCTTCCCGCTGCTCTTCGTGGCCGCCTACCGGCTCCCGGGTGGCGTGGCCGCGGTGATCAACTCGCTGATCCCGATCATCGTGGTGATCTTGTCCGTGCCCTGGCTGCACACCAAGATCAAAGCCATCCAGCTGGTGGCGGGCGGTCTGGGTGTGCTCGGCGTTGCACTGCTCGTCCTGCGTTCGACCGCACGCCTGGACGTCTGGGGGCTGCTGGCCATGACGTCCTGCGTGATCATGATGGCGTTCGCCACGGTGCTGACCAAGCGCTGGGGGGTACCGCCCGGCATGAACGCGGCCCGGTTCACCGGCTGGACGTTTCTCCTCGGCGGGCTCACGCTGTTGCCGTTCACACTGATCTTCGAGGGGCTCCCGACCGAGCTCAGCACCCGGAATGTCGCCGGTCTGGTCTATCTGGTCGTCATCAGCGGCATCGTCGCGTACGGGCTGTGGTTCTGGGGTCTGCAACAGCTGCCGGCCAGCGCCGTGACCTTCCTCGGGCTACTCAACCCGGTGGTGGCCGCGGGACTCGGGTGGGTCGTGCTCTCCCAGACCCTCAACGGGTGGCAGATCATCGGCGCCGTCATCGTGCTTGTGTCGGTGGTACTCGGCCAGGACCTGCACCTCCGCCGCCGCACCGCTCTAGCATCGACTCGATGAGCGACGCCGAACCTCCCGCCCGAGCCCGGTGGCCGCGCCAGGTCTACGGCGTCGGCGACGAACCCGATCCGCGCTTCACCATGGCGAACGAGCGTACGTTCTTGGCCTGGATCCGTACGTCGCTGGGTTTCCTGGCGGCCGGAGTCGCCGTGGCGACCCTCGCTCGCTTCGGCGCCACCCTGAGCCTCGAGGTCAGGTTGATCGCGTTTTTCTTGATCATCTGCGGGTTTGTCTGCGCGGCGGGGGGCTTCCGGCGCTGGATGCGGCTGGAGCGCGCGATCCGCCTGGGTGAGCCACTGCCGTCGACCCCGGCCATTCCCTTCATCACGGCCATTCTGGTGCTGGTGGCGCTGGCCGGTTTGATCTTGATCGGCCTGGGGTGAGCACAACGGACGGAGGCCTCCAGCCGGAGCGTACGCGGCTGGCCTGGCAGCGCACCGCCCTGACCGGACTCGCCGCCCTGCTCGTCGTGGTTCGACTGCTCATCGCGGTCTCGCCGACCGTCGGCGTGCTGGTCGCCGTGCTCGCCGTGCTCGTACTCATTGTTCCGGTGTGGTCGGCGGTCCGGTGGCAGCTCACCCGCCGAGCCGCTGACGAAACAAGCCGCGACGGCCGCGCCACGCTCCTGTTGGCGACCTTAATGGGACTGGCCTGTGTGGCCGCGATCGGCTACGTGCTCGTGGCCTGACTCAGCTCAGCCATAGCCCAGCTCATGCAAGCGATCGTCGTCGATGCCGAAATGGTGTGCCACCTCGTGGACGACGGTGATGTGAACCTCCTCGATGACGTCGTCCTCGGTCTCACAGATGGCCAGGATCGGGGCTCGGAAGATCAAGATGCGATCCGGCAAGGCGCCGACGTACGTCTCGCCCCGCTCGGTCAGCGGAATACCGTCGTACAGGCCCAGCAGGTCCGGCTCATCCGGCGGTGGAAACTCCTCGACCATGATCACGCAGTTGTCGATCAGCTGCGCCAGCTCGGGCGGGATCTCGTCCAAGGCGTCCGCGACCAAGGTCTCGAAGTCCTGTGCCGACATCTCGATGCTCATGCGGCCTCCGGTCGAGGTGGGAGACGTCGATCCAGCCAGGCAAAGAGCCCCGATAGGACCACGAACAAGGTGGTAATGGACAGACTGGCGACGACGACCGCGCCCACTCCTTGACTTCGGGGATTCAGGAAGGGGTACGGATACCAGCCGCGGACGGCACCGACCACCAAGGTGTAGACGAGCCAGCCGGCCGGCCAGAGCAACGACCAGCCGATCGCGCGCAGGTCGATCCGCGGTCGAGGGCCGAACAGCAGCCAGCCCAGCTTCATCGGGTGCCAGAGCCGGGAAGAGCGGCCAACGAGCACCCGAGCACCGTACATCAAGGCTTTACTTCGCTCAGCACCAAGTCACATTGTTGTAATTACTTCACTGAAGTACGGCGCGTCGACTTGAAAATGTGACCAAAACCATACTCACGTCTTGCGATAACGACTGAGACACGATTACTGTCCTGCGCTAGGTGGGGTTGGTGTTACGGACGAGGCGCGGGGGCAAACGTCGACACCGGCTCGAGATGTCCATCCCGGTCTCTTGGCCCGGAGGAGGAACGACATGAGCACTGCTGCGGCCAAGGTGCGCGCTCTCATCGCGGCACTGATCCTCGCCGGCTTGCTGACCGTCACCCTGAGCGCTCTACCGGCGACCGCGGCCCCCACACAGGTAACGGCAACGGCCGGCGTCAACATCCGGTCGGGCCCGTCCACGTCATCCTCGATCGTCGGCGGGCTCTATCGCGGTCAGACGGTGACCGCGATTAGCGACTCCGGTGGCTGGACCAAGATCAGGTTTGCCGGTCGCTTCGCCTACATCGCCAGTCGCTACCTGACGACGAGGAAGCTCAGTGCACCGGCCAGCGTCACCGGCAGCCGCATCACGACCACCGACGTCAATCTGCGCAGTCGTCCAAGTCTGGCCAGCCGTGTGCTGTGGGTCAGTGCCCGAAGGCACCCGAGTCAGGCTGACCGGAGGTTCGGCGCGCGGATTTGTGGCGGTGACCATCGGCAAGAGAACCGGCTGGATCAGCACCCAGTACCTCGCCAGGTCCGTAAGCGGTCTGCCGACGATCATCGGGACCCGGGTCGCTACGGCGAATCTGTTGATTCGCACCAGCTCGGGCGCCAACGCCCGGGTGGTCGGAGAGGTCAAACGGGCACCAGGCTCTCCGTCACCGGGACCACCCAGAACGGCCGGGCGCAGATCATCTATCGGCAGGCGATCCGCTGGGTCACCGCGCGCTACCTCAGCAACACGTCGGTCAACCAGCCCACCGCACCGTCATTGCCGAGGACTGTCGGCACCCGCTACGCCACGACCGACCTCAACGTCTGGGTCGCCGCCACCGGCTCGAGCCGGATCGCGGAGGTGTCGCGCGGCGAGGCCGTGCGCATCACCGGGGTACAACGCAGTGGCCGAGCGCAGGTGGTCTACGACAACGCCGTTCGCTGGCTCACGGCGAGGTATTTGTCCACCACGCGGCCATCGTCGTCGACCCCGACGTCCCCGCCATCGTCGTGGGGCTCGACCGAGGACCGGTTGACGGCCAAGACGATCAGCGTGCACCGAAGGCTGCGAGCGGAGTTCCCCCAGATCAGGACGGTGTACGGCTGGCGGCAAGCTAGCTCCGGCGAGCATCCACTCGGCCGGGCCCTTGACGTCATGATTCCGAACTACCAGTCGTCCTAGGGTCAAGCGTTGGGTACCGATATCGCCGAGTGGGTCAGGACCAACGCCGGTTCGCTGGACCTCGAGTACGTGATCTGGCGGCAGCAGATCTGGAACCCTAGGCGGGCCGGGGAAGGCTGGCGTTTCATGGCCGATCGTGGCAGCGACTCCGCCAACCACATCAACCACGTGCATATCTCGGTTCGCGCCTGAGAGCTCTCCCGAGCGCTCGGGACCTTCCCCCGAAGGTGGTCCGAGACTGCAGACTCCCCCCGTCTGCGGTCTCGGACCACTTCGGGGTGTGGGATCCTAGCTCGGAAGTCCCCATCGTCTAGCGGCCTAGGACACCGCCCTTTCAAGGCGGCAGCGCGGGTTCGAATCCCGTTGGGGATACTACTCGAATTGCCCTCTCACTAGGACAAACGCCTAAAAGAACGCATCTTGAGGGCCCTTATTCGTCAGCGACTTGGGCACAATTTGGGCACAGCTGTACGCCAGTTCGCGCGCCGACGGCCGAGGCCTTGGGCACCGTTCCGGCCACTTCCGCTGGCGCAGGCCGTATGTATCCGCCGGGTCAGTGAGCGCCGCACCGTCTCGAGGCACTTATGGACGTTGACAGCCGCCGGCGCTCAGCGAGAGGCGGCGGTCCAACAGCGAGACGTCAGAACGTGCGTCGGATCAGAGGGGTGGTTGTGCCTGCCGAAGTGGAGCGCTTGCTCACGATCGTCGACCTGTCCGAGATGCTCGGCATTCGTCACGACCCGATATCGGTGAAGAACTGCCGCAGGTCCGTCACCAGCAGCTCCGGCACCTCCATGGCGGGGAAGTGGCCGCCGACGTCGAAGGTGGTCCACCGGTCGACCCGTCCCGCTGCCTCGGCCAGTGACCGGATCGAGGTGTCGGCGGCGAACACCGCGTACGCGGTCGCTGGTCCGGCCGGTTGGTCGTGCGCCGACGACGCGCCCCAGGATGCTGCCATCTTCCGATATGCCTGCATGCCCTCGTAGACCGCCTGGGCCGATGCCGCGCCGGCGTGGTTGAACCAGGTGATGGACACCAACGTCAGCAGGTGGTCGAGATCGACAGCCTCCTGCGGCAGCTCTCGGGCCGGGTCGGTCCACTCCGAGAACTTCTCCACCACCCAGGCCAACTGCCCGACGGGTGAGTCGTTCAGCGCGTAGCCGAGGGTCTGCGGCCGGGTGGCCTGCACGTGGAGATACCCCAGCCCGTCCTGTTGCCAGGCATTGAAGCGTTCCGCCCGGACGCGGTCGGAATCGGAGAGCCCGTCGAGGACAAGCGCAGGACCGAAGGGCATCGATGCGCTCGTGCCGGTGAGGTGGACGCCGATCACCCGGTCACCGGCCACCATTGCGAGCAGACCGGCGACTCCGGAGCCGACGTCGGTGCCGTGGACGGCGTAGCGGTGGTAGCCGAGGCGCTTCATCACCTCGTCCCAGGCTTGGGCGACGCGGAACAAGTCGCCCCAGCCCGGCCGGCGAAGCGGACTGGAGAAGCCGTACCCGGGCAGCGTCGGAATGACGACGTGGAAGGCCGTTTCCGGGTCGTCGCCATGCGCACGGGGGTCGGTCAACGGCCCGATCAACCGGAGGAACTCCACCCCCGAGCTCGGCCAACCGTGCGTCAGGACCAAGGGAATCGCGTTTGGTTCCGGCGACCGGACGTGCAGGACGTGGATGGGCTGGTCGTCGATGGTGACGAGCACCTGCGGGATCTCGTTGAGCGCTGACTCGGCACGACGCCAGTCGTAGTCGTGCAGCCAGTAGCTGCTCAGGTGGCGCAGGTAGTCGACCGGGACGCCTCGGGTCCAGCCGTCGTCCGACCACGACGTCGGCCATCGGGTGCGGCGGATCCGGTCGTGTAGGTCGTCCAGCTCGGCCGACGGGACGGCAATCCGGAACGGCCGCATGGCACCGTCAGCTGCACCGTCGAGAACAGCCGAGGGGGTGGCTCCGTTTGTGTCCCGTTCCATCTCCGACCTCCTTGAACGTGTCCGAACTCCACCGTAAGTGGCCCTTGGATCCCTGCTAAGGTCCAGATTGATGTCGACTTCGGGTACCAGATCACCGGGTCTTGAGATGTTGCTGCCCCTCAGCCGACTCGGATCGGAGAGCTTGCGGACCCAGCTCATCGCCGGCCTCCGGGCTGCCATCCGCTCCGGGACGCTGCCGGCCGGTCGGGTGATCCCGTCCAGCCGTGCCCTGGCCACCGACCTGTCTGTGTCGCGACGGCTCGTCGTGGAGGCATACGAGCAGCTGGTTGCCGAGGGCTACCTCCGGTCGAGTCCGCGCTCCGGCACCGTGGTGGGTGAAACCCTCACCACCAGCGCCTCCAACCCACCTCGGACCGAGCCACCGCGAATCCGGTACGACCTGCGACCCGGGATCCCCGACTTGGCCGCCTTCCCGATGGCGTCCTGGCGTCGGGCAACGAACCGCGCGCTGACCACGCCGATGCATGCCCTTCTGGCCTATCCCGACCCGTGCGGATGGTGGCCGCTGCGGGTCGAACTGGCCGGTTACCTGCGCCGCGTGCGCGGTGTGGACACCGCCGCCGATCGGGTGGTGGTCTGCTCGAGCGCCGCCAACGGGCTGTCGCTGCTGGTCAGTGCCCTGGTCGAGCAGGGAGGCGCCACCGTGGGGATCGAGGAGCCGGGCATGGTCGGTCGCGAGCGAGTCATCAGCCGGGCTGGCGGCCGTTGGCGGCCGCTGGACGTCGACGACGACGGACTCCGCATCGACCGGCTGCTGTCCTCCGACCTGGACGCGGTGCTGGTCTCGCCCGCTCACCAGTTCCCCACCGGGGCGACGCTGTCCCTCGACCGGCGCGCCGAGCTCGCTCGTTGGGCTGCTTCTGGTGGCCTGGTGATCGAGGACGACTACGACGCCGAGTTCCGCTACGACCGGGCGCCAGTCGGTGCCCTGCAGGGCTTGGTGCCGAACCAGGTGGCCTACGTCGGCACGACGAGCAAGTCCCTGGCGCCCGGGCTCCGGCTCGGCTGGCTGGCGTTGCCGGAACGACTGGTCGAGCCCGTCGCGCGGGCGAAGCTGCAGACAGACGGCGGCACTTCCACCCCGCTGCAAGCGACGTTCGCGGAGTTCCTCTCCCGCGGCGACTACGACCGCCATCTGCGGAGCATGCGGCACCGCTACCGTCGCCGCCGAGACGCCCTGCTCGCGACGCTCGAGCGACACCTCCCCTCGCTGCCGGTCGGCGGCGCTGCCGCCGGGTTGCACGTCACACTCGGACTGCCGGACGGCACCGACCGACCGGCCCTTCGGTCCGCTCTGCGGGAGAGGCAGGTCGAAACAGGGTGCACCGACGACTTCCGGGCGGGACCGCCCAGCGCGGCGGCACGACTCGTTCTCGGCTACGGGAATCTGGACACAGCGTCGATGGACGAGGCGGTGATCCAGCTGAGACGCGGCCTGGCCGGCAACGGGATTCTTAGGTAGCGGTTCAGTCGTCGGCCGGGGCGCTTCGACGCCGCTCAACTTGTAGGCGACGCGGCCACTGGCGTGGTCCAGTTCTTCAACCCCGCAGTCATTCCTGCTTGGCGGGGCGGTCGCGTACCTCGGCGACGTGTACTTTTCGCCTATCCGGCAGTCAGTGCTGCGGCTGTCCTTGCACAACGCAGACCTGTCAGTAGTTTGCGGGCCCCCACGGCGTCGGGTGGGTCATCTGCGCAGCGTCGGGATGATGAGGTCGGCTAGCAGCGGGAAGAGGACGTTCTCGTCCATCGGGACTTCCGGCATGTTGGCCGACGAGATGGCAATGACGACACCATGGCGGGGCACGACGACGATGAGGTGGCCTTCGGAGCCCCGTGCGACAAGAAGGTCGTCCTCACCCCACCTGTAGAGCCACCAGAGGAGCCCGTACTCCGGTTCCAGAGGACTCGGCGTCTTGGCCTGTTGAATCCAGTCGCGGGGCACTATCTGCTTCCCCTGCCAAGCCCCGTCGTGAAGATACAGTTCCCCCAGCTTGAGGAGGTCGGCTGTGGTTAGTCGAAGGCCGAAGGGACCGAAGGGAATTCCGCGAGGATCAGTTATCCAGGCGAATCCTGCGCGCCCAAACTCGTCGTCCTCAGGAAGCACCGGCTTGGTGAACGCGCGCCGCGTGTCGATGCCGAGCGGATCAAGCAACTTCTCGCGGGCGTAGCCCAGAACGGATCGAGGGTGGTCTCCGTCGACGCGTTGCAGGGCCGAAGTCAGTACGGCGGCGACAAGGTGAGCGCTGACGTTGGAGTAAAGAAATTCCGTCCCGGCCTCGCTGGTCTGGCCCAGCTTCAACAGGTAGCGCACCAGATCCCCATGCGAGGCGAAGAGGTCCAGGATGGCTTCTCCATCGGCGTCGGCCGGAAATCCCGCCGACATGGTCATGAGTTGTCGGAGCGTGACTGCAGCCACCGCTGACGACATCACTTCCCGCTGCCGGGGCAGCAGTTCAGCGAGGGGTTGGTCAAGGTCGTTGAGGAGACCGTCGGCTATAGCGATGCCGATCAAGGTAGACAGCACACTTTTCGTGACCGACCAAACATGGGTCCGATCTGTCGGCTTGAAGCCACGACGGTAGTGGCTGACCTTCGTCTGGCCGTCGACACTGACCAGCAATCCACGTACGTTGTCCAGGGCCACAGTGCCGGTTGAAAGTCTGTTCTCAATCTCTGACTGCAACACCTGATAGTTGACCGCCGACCTGGACGGAGCGGGCGGGGGCTCCGTGGTTTCACCGGACGAGCACGCGACCAGGGCCACGAGCATGGCCATGAGAACCAGAACCAGCCGCCGCCAGGCGAGGGTCACGACCTCAACATAGTGTGGATTGTGCAGATCCCGGTAGGACGACCCTCGCCTTAGGGCGGTCCGCGAACCGGTCGCATGAAGCCGTCAGCATGAGTCTGAATCTGCTGTCGACGGGCTGCCGTTCTGGACGCGGCCGCGGCTTACGGGCCCGGATCACGTGGCTCTTACCCCGGGTTCGGTGGGTGACGATGACAACGCCTGGCCGAGTCCCAGATTGGGGCCTACAAGATCGAACTGATCCGGCCCGACGGTCCTGTGGCGAGACGTCGAGCACGTCGAGATTGATCGAGACTTTGCACTGGGTCCACTGGTTCAACCACGGAAGCCACGAATCCGTCGACGATCTCAAACCGGCCGAAGTCCGGGGCGGTTCAAAGATCCGTGACAACTGGGTTTGCTATCGATGCACGAGAATGACTTTCAGGTGCGGAGGTTTGCACTGATCGCAAGCCCACGGCGGAGCAGCGCCGGCTCTACGAGATCGCGCAGGAACAGGTCCTGTTCAACCTGGACCTCCTCAAGCCCGGTCTCTCGTTCCAGGAGTTCTCCGAGCGGTGCTGGCACATTCCCGATGAGTTCGTGCCCAACCGCTACGCCATGACGCTGCACGGCTCGGGGATGGTCGACGAGTACCCGAATGTGGCTCATCTCGTCGACTGGGAAGAGAACGGCTGGGACGGCATGTTCGAGGAGAACATGGTGCTGAGCGTTGAGGGCTACATCGGCGAGGTGGGCGGAAAGGAGGACGTCAAGCTCGAGCAGCAGATTGTCCTAACCGCAGCCGGCGCCGAGCTGATGTCCAAGGAACCCTTTGTCGACGCCCTACAGATTTAGACTCCGGTCCAGCCGTCTTTCAATTCTCGCCAGAATGATCCGCCTCGGCCGAGGCGCGACCGTTCGGCTTGATCGGCATTCGGGCGTCAACTCGACCGAGTGGGCGACGGAGTGCCGGCAGTCGGCGACGGCGACCGGGTGCGACTCGCCGACGGCGACGGCGACGGGCTGCGACTCGCCGACGGCGACGGCGACGGGCTGGGACTCGCCGACTGACCGGCATCCGCGATGGCCTTCTCGAGGGCTGCGACGGTGGCCGCGTCGACCGTCCCCGTGACCTTGACACCCAAGTCCTTCTGAAGGTCCTCCAGGGCGGAGGTCAAGGCGTCGTTCCACACGCCGTCGACGGGTCCGTCCCAGTAGCCGGCCAGCTTAAGGGTCTGCTGTACGGCTGCTGTCGACGCCGTCTCCTGCTGAGCGGCTGCTCCTCCCTTGGCCGCGAGCTCGGTCCGCAGCGCCTTCTCGGTCGCCTTGTCGACCGTCCCCGTCTGCGGCAGCCCGTTGGCCTTCTGCAGGTCCTCGACGGCGGCGACCGTTTTCGGCCCGTAGACGCCGTCGACCTCGGCCTCGTAGTAGCCGGCATCGGCGAGCGCCTTCTGGAGGGTCGTCGTGTACGTCTCCACGGCCTTGACTGCCTTCTCCTGCTGGTCGTCGCTGAGGCACCCGCTATCCCCGAGAAGCTGCAGCCACGCCATCTCGAGCGCCACGGCGGCCGCGTTGAACTGTTCGGCCGCCTGCGCCAGCGGCGTCTGGTCAGTGATGCCCGCCTGGGCGGCCGCGAACTCGGCCTCGGCCTCCTGCACCCTCGTCACACTCGCCGGCGTGGGGGTCGGGCTGGGAGTCTTGCTCGGCGACGGGCTGGGCGGCGTGGTCCCGGCGGCCGAGGCCTCCGCCGTCGCGAGGAGGGCCTTCGCCTCTGCGAGCTGCTGCTCGGCCGTCGCGACAGCGGCCCTGCTGTCGGCCACTGCTTGCGCCGCACTCGCGGCTTCCTCGGCCGGCTTCGCGAGGTCGCTTCCGGCCGTCCGGACGTCTCCCACTGTGGCCGCCGTCTCGTTGAGGACGTCGCCGTAGCGGTCGACGGCCTTCACATAAGCCGCGCTGGTCGCGCAGAACTCGGCCGAGGCCTTCGTGGCCGCGTCCTGCGCCTCCGTCAGCGCCTTCTCCTTTGACGTCACGGCGAGTTGAGCCGCCTTGAGGGAGGCGTCGCCGCTCTCGCCGGTGCAGCCGGTCAGGGCCAGCAGCACGACACCGATCACCGCCACGGCGAGGTGTCGCGGGCGGCGCTGGGGGCGTGACCGGGAGTGGGGGTGCGTGGCTGTTCGGATGGTGAGTCTCCTGTCCAGGTGCCGAGCGCACGACACCGCCGGGGCATCGAGGCGCCATTGGCTCGACCCTAGGAAGGTCGGCACAGGTGGACACCACCCGCCAGGGGTGAGCAGGAACCCGCCTTGTGGGCCTCGCTGCGTTCAACCGACTCGCGGACAGGTAGAGCTCCGCTCCGATCTCGCTGGCGGAGCGGACCGGCAACGCCTGAAGCAGGGCTCAGGGGCGAAGGAGCTCGTCCATCTGGGCGATGGCCTGTTCTTGACCCTCGCGCGTGCCCGTGCTCAGCCACCTCTCCAGGTCCTCACGAGAGTCGAACTTCGAGCGCATCACCATCCGCGTGCCGCCGTCGCGCTCGATAGAGCCGGATGCTGACCCGCGTGACCGGTAGGTCGGTGATCGGCTCCCCGTCTGCGGCGGAAAAGACGTCGTCGAACTGGAGCCAAACCGGCGGATCGACGGCGGTGACTCGCCACATGCCGGCGTGCTGTTCGCCTTCTGGGCTGGTCATGAAGTACCTGACCTCGCCGCCTGGAACCAGGTCGTGGGTCTCGAACGTCGCCGGGTAGGAGGGCGGCCCCCACCAGCGTTCGAGCTTGCGTGGATCTGTCCAGAGCTCCCACACCCGCTCGACGCGGGGCGTCGAAGTCGGAGATCACCGTGACGGTCAAGGTGTCGTGGTCTGTGTCAACGCTGAATGACGGTCATCCGTGGTTCACTCTCCTCCGCCAGGACGTCCGACATCCGCTCGACCCGCCCGCGCCAGGTCGCTTCGAGTTCGTCCAGGACATGCCGTGCGCGGCCGACCGCCTCGGCGTCGGTGCGCACGAGCTGCTCCCGCCCGCGGCGCTCCTTGGTGATCAGGCCGGCGCGTTCCAGGACCGATGACGTGCTTCTGCACAGCGGCGAAGCTCATCGGGTAGGTCTTTGCGAGGCGCGTGACCGAGGACTCGCCGGTCGTGCAGCGGCGCAGTATGTCGCGACGGGTCGGATCAGCGAGGGCGTGGAACAGTTTGTCGACTTGCTCCTCGGTCGGCTCAACTATAACCATATGGTTGTATGTTATCGGACCACCCGACCATGGGACAAAGGAGCCACGGGACATGAAGCTGACTACCACCACATGGGTCTCCGTCGACGGAGTCATGCAAGGACTCGGTGACGCCGACGAGGACCGGAGAGGCGGTTTCGAGCGCGGCGGGTGGGCGATGCCCCTTGCCGATCCGGAGGTCGAAGCAGCCCTGAACGAGGTCTACGCCCGCGCCGACGCATTCCTGTTCGGCCGCTGGACCTTCGAGGTCTTCGCCGGGTCGTGGGGAACGATCCCCGAGATGCAGAGATTCCGACGATCGGGCGGGCGTTGAACTCCAAGCCCAAGTACGTCGCTTCGAGCACGCTCACCGATCCTCAGTGGGCGGATACCACGGTCATCTCCGGTGACCTCTCAGCGGCCGTCGGCGAGTTGCGGAGCAGCCGGGAGGCGGGCTGCTGGTCCCCGGCGGCGGCACCCTGATCCGGTGGCTGTTCGCCAACGACCTGGTCGACGAGATCAACCTGTTCCTCGCCCCGGTGATCATCGGCCAGGGCACGCGGCTCTTCCCCGAGGCGGGCCCCGACACGGCTCTCGAGCTGACGGAATCGAACGTCATGTCCAACGGGGTGATCGTTCAGGCCTACCGCCCGAACGGTCGCCCGCACTACGGGCCGACGACCGACACGACGCGGGCCTGGAGCGAGTGAGCGAAGACCTGCATCCCGACCTGAAGGAGGCCTTGTGACCGCAGCCGCCCCGCCCGTCGCGGCCTACGACGACTTCGAGCGGCAGCTCGACCAGCTACGGACACGCGAGAAGGCGCACACCCGCGAAGGTGACGCGATCGCGGCAGCCCGGCGTCGGCTGCCGATGACCGAGGTTCCGACCTCCGCCACCTTGATCGGGGCCGACGGTGAGATCCCCTTCGGCCACGCCTTCGAGGGACGCGACGAACTCGTCGTCTACAGCCACATGTTCTACGTCGGAGAGCCGATGGAATGGCAGTGCGAGGGCTGCACCAGGAACTCCTGGCCGATGCAGCACCGCGCCGATGCGGCCGGCATCAATGCCTACGGCATCACCTTCGCCATCCTCGCGCCCGGGCCGTACGCGGAGATCGCGGCGTACCGCGAGTTCATGGGCTACACGACCCCGTGGTATTCGAACGCCCACCTCGACCACCCCACCGTGGCCCACTCGGGCCGTCTTGCCTGCTACCTCAGGCGGGAGGGAAGGATCTACCTGACCTACTGGACGACCGCCAGGGGCGACGAAGTCCTGAGTCCCCTCTTCGGGATCCTCGACAGGACCGCCTATGGACGGCGCGAGGAGTGGGAGAACTCGCCCGACGGATGGCCGCAGCTGCCGACCCATTCACTGCTGCGAACCGACGAGCACGGCGCTCCGATGGGGCCTCGAGAAGGCGGCCGACCCCCCTACCAGTGGACGCGAAGCGTAAGCGAAGGCAACGACGCCTGAGCGGGAATTTGGTTGGTCCCAGGTCAACGGGTGGTTACGGTCTTCCACTGTGACGCGCCCAGATTTCGACTCGTACCTGATCTGCGCGACGCCTCGCTCGGGAAGTACCCTGCTGTGCGGTCTGTTGGAGTCGTCTGGGGTTGCCGGCCACCCAGCCTCCTACTTCAATCGGAAGGGTCTGCATGACTACGCCGACGACTGGCGGATAGCCCGCCCGCGTGATGGACGGATCGACGAAGCGTACGTTCGAGCGGCGCTGGCCGCCGGCAAGACATCGAATGGTGTCTTCGGCGGAAGGATCATGGCGGAGACGCTGCCGGAACTGATCGGTGACCTTGCCGCCGCCGATCCTGGACCGGCGGTGACCGATGTGGAGCTGTTGACGGCCCAGTTCGGTCGGCTCAGATTTGTTCACCTGCGGCGACGCGATGTCGTGGCCCAGGCGGTGTCGTGGGCAAGGTCACTGGCAGACCCATTTCTGGCACCCCGGCGAGGCCGTCGAACCGGGAGGTCAAGATCCTCACTATGACGAAGAACTGATCGGAAGGCTGGTCGCCACGATTGAGAGATTCGAGGCGGACTGGACAGCCTGGTTCCCCGCCCACAGCATCGTGCCTTGCGAGGTGACGTACGAGGAGTTGGCGACAGACCCGCTACGCACTGCACACAAGGTGCTCGACTATCTTGGCCTTCACGTTCCGCCGGATCGGCAACTGGTGGTCGGGCACCGTCGACAGGCCGATCAACTCAACGCAGACTGGATCACCAGATTCAAGTCGCACTGAAGCTGTCGGTTACCCGAGCGTCTCCTCGCTAGCCGTCGCTGTGCGCACGCGGATACTTGGAGATCCATTCGTTGCCGATCAGCGAGCGGTGTAGCCACCGTCGACAGGGATAGTGATGCCGGTGATGTAGGCGGCTCCGTCGGAGGCCAGGTAGCTGACGGCGGCTGCGACGTCTCGGGGTTCGGCAATGCGGCCGAGGGGGATGCTCGGAGGTGACCTCTGCTTCGGTGGCGGCGGGGTCGGATTGCTCTGTGAGCCAGGTGTCGTACAGCCGGGTTCGGGTCATGCCGGGGGCAACGGCGTTCACTCGGATGTTGCGGGGCGCGAGCTCGACGGCGGCAGCAGTGGTCAGGGATCTGATGGCGCCCTTGGAGGCGCTGTAGATCGCCATGGTGGGCACGCCGATCGACGCCAGCCGGGACGTGATGTTGATGATGGCGCCGCCGGCGGTCATAGCTCGGGCACCGGCTTGGAGCATGGCGATCGTGGCGATGGTGTTGGTCTCGAACACTCGGCGGATGTCGTCGAGGGATGCGGTCAGCAGGTCGTCGGTGTGATCGATCGCGGCGTTGTTCACCACGACGTCGACGCGCCCGTAGCGGTTGATCACCTCGGTCACGAGCTGGTGTGGGGCGTCGGCAGCAGTGAGATCAGTGCGGATGAAGCTGCTCGGGGCGCCCAGCTCGGCCGCCGCTCGATTTCCACGCTGCTGGTCGCGACCGGTGATGACGACAGCGAAGCCGTCCTGATGGAGGCGGCGGGCGATCTCGGTGCCGATCCCCGAGGTTGATCCGGTGACGATGGCGACGCGGTTGGGATCCTTGACGGGCGTGGTCATCGCTGTGTTCCGGTGAGGTGGTCGATGGTGGCGCGGAGGCGGCGGACGCCTTCGTCGATGCGCTCGGGGGTGGAGGTGGCGAAGCACAGCCGCAGCGAGTCAGCGAAGTGGCCGTTGACGGAGAACGCCGGGCCGGGGATGTAGACGACGCCGGCGGCGAGGGCGGGCTCGAAGAGCTGCTGGGTGTTCACCTGGTTGTCGGTGAAGGTGCCCCAGAGGAAGAAGCCCGCCTTCGGGGTCGGTGGTGTGGACGGTATCGCCGAAGTGGTCGGCGATGGCGCGGCGCATCGCGTTCTTGCGGTCCTGGTAGAGCCGGAGCACGCGGTCGCGGTGTTGCTCGAAGTGACCGTCGCGGAGGAAGGCGGCGACCGTGGTCTGGGTGGGAACGCTGGTGCAGGTGTCCATGGCCTGCTTGGCGTTGATCAGCATCTGGCGTAGCGCCGGGTCGGCGTCGACCCAGCCGAGCCGCAAGCCGGGCGCGATGATCTTGGAGAAGGTACGGACCGAGAACACCAGCGGGTTGCCGGGTGACAGCTCGTGAAAGGACGGCAGCGGCTGGCCGGCGAACCGGAGCTCACCGTACGGGTCATCGTCGAGGATGATGCTGCCCCACGGGCAGCGAGCTCGAGCAGCCGGAGTCGTCGCTCGAGGCTGAGGGTGACACCGGAGGGGTTCTGGAAGTTCGGGATGGTGTAGATGATCTTGGGCGATGCGTCCGAGCCGCGCGACGAGCTCCTCGAGCAGGTCGACGCGCATGCCGTCGGCGTCCATGGCGACCTCGACGACGTGAGCGCCATAGGAGAGCGCGGTGGCGCTGCCGTTGGTGTAGGTCGGTCCTTCGACGATGACCAGGTCGCCGGGATCGACGAACAACTTGCAGGCCAGATCAAGCCCCTGCATGCCGCCGCTGGTGATGGTGATTCGTTCGGTATCGCCGTCGGCGTGCCGGGCGAACCGCGCGAGGATCTGCTCGGCGAGCGACGTCTCGCCCTCACTGGCGCCATAGCCGTACTTGCCGGGCAGGGCCATCGAGGCGTACTGGTCGAGCAGGTCCACCGGAATCAGGTCGTCGCTGGGAGCACCCATCGCGAAGCGCACGATGTCGTGGGTTTGGCGGGCGAGCAGGGTGGTGGAGGAGTCGATGACCGATCCGACCAGATCCTCGGCCCGGGTCGCGAGCGCGTCCTCGATCGATCGGATTGTGGTGGGGGTGTTCACGTCATTGGTCCTCTCCTGGCGATGGTCTCGACGATATGGGGCGTGACCGCAACTCGCCCTGCTGGAGAAGGAGGCGGACACGACGCTGCTCGAGAAGGTCGGTCGCACGGTGCGCCTCACCCCGGCCGGTGAGGACCTGGTGCGCAACACCGAAGCGATCTTGGCGGCGGCGCTGAGGTCGCGCCAAGGCCTACCCGGATCTGGATCTACGCGACGAGCTCCTCGACAAGGCTCGCCGGCGCCGGCTCGCCGTCGACGGGCATCGTTATCGTCAGCTCCGAGCCATCGCGACGGACCCGCGTGACAGGAAAGACGCGGCGCAGGGCCGCGTGAACGCCCGCATTCACCACGAGCAGCTCGGCGACGAGCTCGCGGTAGCCCAGGTCGGCGGCCCGGTCCCTGGCGGCCTGCAGCAGTCGGGTGCCGACACCACAGCGCTGCCAGCGGTCGACGACTTCGACGGCGAGCTCCCCGCGCCCCTCGCCGAGGTCAATGATCCGCACAATGCCGATCGGACGGCCCTGGGCGAAGGCCGCAAGCGCAACATGCGTGCGGCCGTCCAGCGCGGTCAGGCTGCGGCGGGTGGCAGCCGAGAGCTCGACGACCGGGGCCTGGAAGCGCAGGTAGCGGCTGCGCGGGGACAGCCCGGCGAAAACCATGTCGACGACGTCGCCGTCGCTAGGCCCAAGCTCGCGGATCCACACGAGGCTCGTAGCCGTGGCGTCCCCCGACTCGGCATCGTGGCTAGTCGTGGCGCTGTCGGCGGCGAAAGTGGCGGCGAAGGTGGCGGCAGTGTTGATCGGATCTTCCCTTCTCGTGCTCTCGGAGCGCATCCCCGATAACTGAAGAGTGCGCCACAATGTGCGCTCGCACGGTCGGTCAACCGGGCCATTGGCCGGCTGGTCTTGCTGTCCCCCGATCGACGGACGCATTGCTCGTCGGATCGGTGCTGCTCGTTAGCGGCCCCAGCTCGGGGACCGCGACAGCGACCCTCTCCCTCGTCCCTCGCCCCGTTCTCATCCCGCCAGGAGTTTGGCGCCGGCGAGTGACTTCCCGTGGCCGGTCATGATGGATGTCGTGACAACAACGACGGGCAGCCACGAGCGGGAGCTGACGGCGCCCGTCGACCTGGCCACACCCGACGGGCGGCGGCTGGACCCCGAGGCGGTCGGGTGGTCCAGAGTGCCCCTGCACCGGGCCAACCTGCGCGGCGGGTGGGGCCGGAACAAACGGTGGGACTACTGGGCGATCATGGCCGGCGACCTGATCGTGTCCGGCGTCTACGCCGATGTCGACTATCTCGGCCTGGCCGACGTGTGGTGGGTCGACCTGGCGTCGGGCCGGGCCGGCGGCCGGGGGATCGCCGCCCCGTTCGGGCTGGGCCTTGACCTACCCGACGTGCCGGGGTCGGCACCGCTGCGGGTGGAGCGACGGCGGTTCCGCCTCGACATCACCAACGATGACGAAACCGGTGACGGCGACGGCGACGGCGCCACGCGCATTACGGCGACGTGGCGGGAGAAGGATGGCGCCGAGGGAAAGCTCGACGCCACCATCGCGTTGCCTGCGGGGCACGAGTCGCTGAACGTCGTGATCCCTTGGTCGCCTCGACGCTTCCAGTTCACGTCGAAGCACCAGGCCCGACCGGCCCGCGGCACCCTGGCCGTGCACGGAAGGACCTGGACCTTCGGCGGCGGAAACGGCGACGCCTGGGGGGTGCTCGACGTCGGCCGGGGGCGGTGGCCCTACCGCACAACCTGGAACTGGGGCGGCGGCGCCGGACGGATCGCCGACGGCCGGGTCGTCGGCATCCAGGTCGGCGGACGTTGGACCGAGGGCACCGGCGGCACCGAGAACGGCGTGCTCGTCGATGGCCGGCTCACCAAGCTCGGCCGGGAGCTGCGCTGGACCTACGACCGCGACGAGCTTCTGCGGCCGTGGCGGGTCGAAGACCCCGGCGGCCGCCTGAGGCTTGAGCTCACCCCACGCTACGACAAGCACACGTTGGTCGATGCCCTGGTGCTGTCCACCGAGACCCATCAGATCTTCGGCAGCTGGTCGGGCTCCTTCACCACCGACGAAGGCGAGGTCCTGACCTTCGAGGGTCTGCAGGGGTTCGCGGAAGAGTCCCGCAGCCGCTGGTAGGCACCGCCGTGGCTGATGCGACTGCAGCAACTGCGCTGAGCGCTCGCTGAAGTGTCGCCAGGTCCCAGGGTATATTCCTTGGAATAACATTCCTGGTAGTGAGGTTGCGATGTCCATGGACTTCTTTGACGTTTTGGTCCGATACGAAATCGCGCTGTGGAACGCGGTCGATCAGGAGCTGGCCCGCCAGCAGCAGATCAGTCTGGCCCACCTGCACGCTCTCAGGGTTGTGGACCGCTACCAGGGCCGGGCACGGGTGCAGGAAGTGAGCGAGGACGTCGGGATCACCGTCGGGGCGGCGAGCAAGCTCGTCGATCGCCTGGAGCGCGCCGGACTGACGGTACGAAGTCCCAATCCCGACAACCGACGCTCGTCGCTGGTGGCGCTTACCGCGGCCGGACAGCAGGCTCTGGCGGCAGCTGGGCAGGTGTGCAGCTCGGCCGTGGACCGACTGATCGGGGACGAAGACGTCGAGGCGCTGGCTGCCGCACTTCGGCGGCTGCAGAGCAGAGTGGACACCCAGAGTGTGGGGACAGCGGCATGACTGAGACCAGGCGGGACGCGCCCGATCGCCCGCCCGGTGTCGCAGGTGCGGTGGTGTCGACCTCCTTGGTGTTGACGCTGGCTTTGCAGAGCGCCGTGCCGCCGTTCGCGACCGACATGTATACCCCGGCCTTTCCGCAGGTGACGACCGACCTGGCCACGTCGGCGTCGCTGGTCGGTCTGACGTTGACCACGTTCTTCCTCGGCATGGCACTGGGCCAACTGCTCGGCGGGCCGCTGTCGGACCAGCGCGGCCGGCGGATCCCGCTCATCGTCGGTGGGCTGATCTGCACCCTCGG
This sequence comes from uncultured Actinomycetota bacterium, assembly GCA_963791865.1. GTDB lineage: Bacteria > Actinomycetota > Actinomycetes > Propionibacteriales > Propionibacteriaceae > Microlunatus. Next base: position 88,775 of record CAWBUC010000013.1, on the reverse strand, counting down.
CGCCGTCGGCTGCGCGGTGGCACCGTCGATCGGCTTCCTGATCGTGTTCCGCGTGGTGGCCGGCTTCGGCGGCGGCTTCGCGGCGGTCGTCGCCCGGGCGGTCGTGGTCGACGTGGCCAAGGGCGACCTGCTGGCCAAGGTGATGTCGATCATGATGGCTCTCGGCGGGCTGGCGCCGATGGTCGCGCCCGTCGTCGGCGGTGCGGTGCTCACCCTCGGCGGGACCTGGCGAACCGTCTTCTGGATCCTGGTGGGGTTCGGGTTGGCGATGATGATCACCGCGATCGTGTTCGTGCCCGAGTCGCTGCCACGAGAACGCCGTCACGGCGGCGGTCTGCGTCAGTTCGCGTCGGGGCTGACCCAGGTGGTCCGGATCCGGTCGTACGTCGGCTACGCGCTGACCGCGGCGCTGTCCGGCTTCACCATGATGGCCTACATCGCGAACTCCTCCTACGTGCTGCAGGAGCAGAAGGGCCTGCCGCCCATGCCGTTCGCGCTGTTCTTCGCCTCCACCGCTCTCGCCCAGGTCCTGCTGTCGATCGTCAACGCCAAGATCGTCGGCCGCTTCCGTCCGCGCAGACTGATCGGGTTCGGGCTGGCGCTCGCCACCGCCGCCGTCGCGGCTCTGGCCGTGGGCGTCTTCGCACTCGGCACCCCGTTACTGCTCACCTGCGTCGGGTTCTTGGTCCTGATGGCGGTCCAGGCGTTCGTCTTCGGTAACGCGAGCGCACTGGCCGCTGACCAGGCCCGGCACGTCGCCGGCGCCGCCTCCGCCGTGCTCGGCGTCGCCGGGGCCGTGGCGATGGCCGTCGCCGCCCCGCTCGCCAGCTCCGGCGGCGGGACCACCGCCGTCCCCATGATCTGGGTCATGATCGTCGGGGCGGTCGGTTCGCTCTTCGCCTTCATCGTTGTGGCCCGGCCAGCGGCCGGACCGCAGCGGCGATCCTTCGCCGACCGACTGCGGCGGCGCGTCGCCCGTCAGTACCTCGTGGTTGCGAACCACACGCTCGGCGGAAGTGAGCTGCTCGACACGATCCGTAGTCGGATGTCGCGCGGCCCGGCCGAGTTCTGGGTTCTCGTGCCAGCCACGCCAACCACCTATTTGGTGAACGACTTCAACGCACTCAGCTGCGCCTTTCCCGTCGACGCTGACGTGCTGCCCGGCGCGGACGACGACCGCACCCGGGATCTTGGCGTTGCCGCGGCGCAGGCCAAACTCGACACCGAGGTGCAACGACTCCGCGAGATCGGTGCGACAGCTGACGGCGCGGTGGGCGACGCCGACCCGATGAGGGCCATCGAAACCACCCTGGCGGAACGGCAGGTCGACGAGATCCTTCTGTCGACGCTGCCGCCGGGCATTTCCCGGTGGCTCGCCTGGGACCTGCCCCATCGTGTCCGGCGCAGCACGAGCGTTCCGCTCACGGTGATCACGTGCCCGAAACGATCGCCCGGCCAGGACGCGCTGGACGGGCCACGGGTTCAGAGCCGGTCCTAGTGGCCTAGTTCACCCACATCCTCAGGTCATGGAGAACAACAGCCGCTCCCGCAGCTCGCGCACCGCGGTCTCGTCACCGCTGTGGCTGGTCGCGGTCCGCGCCCCCACAACCACAGCAGGACCGCGTTCGGGTCGCCATTTACCGTGGCGGCGGGGTGTCCGCCCGGACCGGTCGAGCACCGCCTGCCGGGGATCCAGGGTGACCACCCAGGCGTGTCCGGCGCTCTCGATCCGCACCGCGACGCCGGTGGCGCCGGGTGCCGGCGTGTCCTCCTAATCCCAGCGCAGGAACGGGTCCAGCGCCTCGTCGATGCCGTCGACGGCCAGCTCGTCGTCGACCGGCGTCGGCTCCCTGGCTGCGCTCTCCATGTCGCGCCGGTGGATGGCGGTCTCGTGTGCGATCCGCCTCAGCCAGAAGCCGGCGGTCTGGTCGGGTGGCCACCAGGTGTGCGCCGGATCGTCCACACTGCGAGTGTCCAGCTCGGCGACGCTAGACCCCGGCCACGACAAACCTCCCGGCCCCCTCTTGGAAGCTTCGGACGGCCATAGGCGGCTCGAGCTGACGAAGGTTCACTCCCGTCCCCGGGGCCGCAACGAAAACGTGTGCGCTAGGAGACCCGGCGGCGATAGATGACCATCGCGAAGACGTACGCGACAACGAGGATGCCGACACACCAAGCCAGTGCGATCCAGATATCGGTGCCGACCGGCTGCTGGGTGAGCAAGTCGCGGATCGCGTTGACGATGGAAGTGACCGGCTGGTGTTCGGCGAAGGCGCGCACGGGGCCGGGCATCGTCGCGGTGGGCACGAAGGCCGAGCTGATGAACGGCAGGAAGATGAGCGGGTAGGAGAACGCGACGGCGCCGTCCGCGGACTTCGCGGAGAGACCGGGGATGACCGCGAGCCACGTCAACGCCAGGGTGAACAAGATCAGGATGCCGGCGACCGCAAGCCACGCCAGCACTCCCGCCCCTGAACGGAAGCCCATGAGGAGAGCAACGAGCACGACGACGACGACCGAGATCAGATTGGCGACCAGCGAGGTCCCGACGTGCGCCCACAGGATCGCCGACCGGGCTATCGGCATCGACTGGAATCGCTCGAGGATGCCGCTACTCATGTCGTTGAACAGCCGGAACGCGGTGTAGGAGACGCCCGAAGCAATCGTGATCAGCAGAATGCCCGGCAGCAGGTAGCTCACGTAGGAGTCCGACCCCGAGTTGATCGCGCCGCCGAAGACGAACACGAAAAGCAGCAGAAAGGCGATCGGCATGATCGTGGTCGTGATGATGGTGTCCGGACTACGCGTGATGTGGCGCAGGGATCGCCCCTGCAAGACGGCGGTGTCGCCGAAGAAGTGCGTGGTCATCGTTACTCCTTGCCGACGAGGGTGAGGAAGACGTCTTCGAGGGTCGGCTGCTTCTCGACGTACTCGATCTTGGCGGGCGGAAGCAGTTGCTTGAGTTCGGCGAGGGTGCCGTTCACGATGATCCGACCCTCATGCAGGATGGCGATCCGGTCGGCAAGGTGTTCGGCTTCGTCCAAATATTGCGTCGTGAGCAGCACCGTCGTGCCGTGCTCGGCAAGTTCCCTGACGGCCTGCCACACCTCGATGCGCGCCTGGGGGTCGAGCCCGGTCGTCGGTTCGTCGAGGAAGATCACCGGTGGATTGCCGATGAGGCTCATGGCGATGTCGAGGCGGCGGCGCATGCCACCCGAGTACGTCGACACCCTCCGGCCGGCCGCGTCGGTCAGCGCGAATCGCTCGAGCAGGTCATCCGCCACCCCACCTGGGCTCTCGAGGTGCCGCAACCGCGCGACCAGCACGAGGTTCTCCCGCCCAGTGAGGATCTCGTCGACGGCCGCAAACTGTCCGGTGAGGCTGATGGATTCACGCACGTCCGCAGCCTGCGTTGCGACAGCGAACCCATTGACGTTGGCGGTCCCCGCGTCGGCCTTGAGCAGCGTGGACAGGATTCTCACCACCGTGGTCTTGCCCGCCCCGTTCGAGCCGAGCAGGGCGAAGATGCTGCCGCGCTGCACGTCGAAGTCCACACCGCGCAGCACGTGCAGCTCCCGGTACGACTTCTCCAGACCTTGCACGCGGATCGTCGGTGTCACGGCGGTCACGAGTCGACTCCCTCTCCGTTGTCATTGCCGGCGAGGCGGTCGATGGCCTTCGTCAGGCGCTCGCGCTCCTTGTCGATCCACTGCTTGCCGGAGTAGGCCTGAGCGAAGTTCTCCGCGAACTCGACCGGGTCGCTTCCGACGATTGCGCGCACCGGCGTTCCGTCGGCGGCGGCGCGCTCCCACAGGTCGGCGAAGTCACCCATCATCGCGACGATGATGTCGCCCGCGGTGAAGCCGCCGTAGTACGTGAAGTACCGCTGGAACGCCTTCGCAGCGGTGCCATACGGTTCGGGAAGGGCCTCGATGCGGGCCTTGTACTGCCGGTACTGCTTCTTCTGCTCGAGCGATCCGGTGACGGTCTCGATCCACTTCGTAGCCCACTTTTCGGCCATGATCACTTCTCTCTTTCGTGGAGCTGTTCCAGTCGTTCTGTGAGGAAGCCCCACGTCCTCCAGAACTCGTCGAGGTATTCCTGCCCCTGCGCGTTGAGGGAGTACACCTTGCGCGGGGGCCCCTTCTCGGACGGGATCTTCTCCACGTCGACGAGGCCGCGCTGTTCGATCCTGACCAGCAGGGCGTAGACGGTGCCTTCGGCGATGTCAGAGAAGCCCTGCTCTCGCAGCCAGGCCGTGATCTCGTAGCCGTACGCGGACCGCCCGGACAAGATCGCGAGGACGATGCCCTCCAGCGTGCCCTTGAGCAGCTCCGTCATCTGCTTACCCACGAACACTCCTTCAGCTACTCAGCGCTACTGACTACTAGTAGATAGTAACACTGAATAGTGGCGACGCAAGCGAAAGGCTGTCCGCTCTCATGTCGCAAAAGCACCGCACGCGGTCGGGAATGCGCTAACTGAATCGTTTTGGTCACCGTGCGCGGTCTTTTTGCGACAGACCCGCTGTCGAAGGGCAGCCCGCGCAGGTCAGCGCTCCGGAGGCGGGCTACCTGTTGGGATTTGGTTGGTAGGCTGATCCCTGTGGAGGCGACGATCGACTCGGTAGGGCGCATCTTGGTGCCCAAGGCCCTTCGTGACGCCCTCGGACTCCGGGCGGGGACCAAGGTCGACATCTCGCGGTACGGAAGCGGATTGCAGATCGTCGCCGGAGGGCGGACCGCTCGTCTTGTCGACGAAGCGGGCGTCGTGGTGGCCACCGGCTCGACCGTGATCGATGACGATGTGGTGTGGAGCCTGATCGACTCCGGCCGTCGGTGAGCGCACTGCTCGCCGTTGACACCAGCGTCGCCGTTCCGCTTGTGGTCCAGACTCATGTCGCTCACCAACTCGTGGTCGAGTGGTGGGGTGGTCGGAGCGTCAGCCTCAGTGGACACGCGTTGGTTGAGACCTACTCCGTACTGACTCGCCTTCCTGGTGACGTCCGACTTTCACCTGACGACGCTGTCCGGATCATCAGCGAGCGATTCGCGCCACCTTTGGTCCTGCACACCACGACCTGGGCGGCGCTTTCCGAAGTCCTGGCAGGACTGGGAGTCGCGGGTGGCGCGGTCTACGACGGCATGATCGCTCTCGCGGCAGCTGAGCACGAGTACACGCTGGCCACCCGAGACCAGCGAGCCAGGGCCACGTACGAGCTCGTCGGCGTCGCTGTGGAGCTCGTCGCCTGAACGGCGATGCCTACAGATCAAGAATCAGCCGACGCGTGCCGAACGGACGTTCGGAGCTGCTGAGTCCAGTCCTACGCGCTCAGTCTGGACCTGGTCCAAGGATCGGCAAAGTTCGTCGGGATTCCCTTTTGAAGCGTATTATCGCGCGTGACCGAGGTCCCGTTCGCCGGGCGTCGTTACGGTCATCGAGAGGTCGACGGAGACCTCCACGCTCGCGTTGTCGTCCTAGGCAGGAGGTCGAGTCATCGCTCAGCTGTCGCCGGCCCGATCGTCGCAGAGCTATCGGCACGAGGCGTTCCTGTGGCATGACCCCGCCGATTTCTCGGCTAGCCTGACCCCGTTCATCACGGAGGGCTTGGAGGCCGGCGAGCCGGTCATGGTCGCGGTGATCGATGAACACCGCGAGTGGCTGGAGAAATCGCTCGACGGTCAGGCGGCCGAGGTCGCGTTCGTCGACATGGGTGAGCTGGGCCGCAACCCCGCCCGCATCATCCCGGCGTGGCAGAAGTTCCTCGACGCCCACGCCGGACGGCCCGTCCGCGGCATCGGCGAACCGATCTGGCCAGGCCGGCGCCCGGAAGAACTTCTCGAGTGCCAGTTGCACGAGGCCCTGCTCAACGTGGCCGTCGACCCGGAGATCCCCTTCTGGTTGATCTGTCCGTACGACGCCGAGCGGCTCTCCTCCGACGTCGTCGAGGAGGCCCATCGCAGTCACCCGGTGATCGTGGAGGCCGAGTCCTACTCGGGCAGTCTCGCGCTACGGCGGTCGCGCGCACATCGACTCGATGTTCAACGCCGACCTCTCCGAGCCCGGTCGGCGTACCGATCACCGACCACCTTCACCGCCGACAACGCCGCGCGGCTGGTGTCCTACCTCCGCCTCGAGCTGTACGTCGCGGGACTACCGGCGGTCAAGGCCTCCCAGCTGGCCGAGGCGACCCACCGGCTGGCCCTCAGCAGCCTCCATCGCGGGGCGAGCGAGGGCACGATCCGGATCTGGAACGCTCCCGACGCCTACATTTGCGAAGTCTCCGACGAGACCGTGGTCGAGGACCTGCTGCACGGCCGGCGGCTCCCGCTCGGCGACGACCACGACGGACTCTGGCAGGCCAATCAGCTCTGCGATCTGGTCCAGATGCGGTCGACGCCGAGCGGCACCACCGTACGGGTGCACGCCTGGCGCTGACTCAACGACCTGCTCAGGGAGCGATGCGGCGGGCGGTCACCAACAGGTACTCCCACTCCAGGACGGTCTGCCCGGAGCCGGTGTCGAACCGGCGCCCGAGGTCGGCCAGCGCCTCGTCGAGGGCAGCCACCTTGTCCTGGTCGTCCGCGATCGCCTTGTAGACCGCGATCGTCGGGCCGTAGACGGCCTTGAAGTAGTCGCGGAAATCTTCCGGTGACCCGAAGTGCGTCACCGTCAGCTTCCGCGTCTCGGCCGTCAGCGACTCGACGCGGTCACCGAGCAGGGTCCGTACGTGCTCCTCGCTCCCCCACAGCGGCGGCGGCTGGGCGCCGGGAGGCGGCGGCGGCGCGTACGGCTTCATGGCCGCGAACATCTGACCGATGAAGCCGGCCGGCGTCCAGGAGATCAGGCCGATGGTGCCGCCGGGCCGGCAGACCCGGACGAGTTCGTCGGCCGCCGTCTGATGGTGGGGTGCGAACATCACCCCGACGCAGGACAGCACGGCGTCGAACTTCGCGTCCGGATAGGGCAAGCGCTTCGGCGTCCCCGGTCTCCCAGGTCAGCTTCACCCCGGCTTCGGCGGCCAATCGCTCCCCGGTCGCCAGCAGTTCGGGCGTCAGGTCGGAGGCTGTGACCTCGGCGCCGGCCTGCGCCGCTGGGATGGCGACGTTCCCCGATCCGGCCGCGACGTCGAGCACCCGGTCGCCGGGGCTGATCCCAGCCGCCGTCACCAGGGTCGGACCCAGTTCGGCGATCACGTCGGTCACCACGGCCGGATAGTCGCCGAACGCCCACATGGTGGCGTGCCGCTTCTTCAGCGCGCGGTCCTCCTCGCCCAGGTCGGCGGGTTGGTAGGTTTGTCGTGGTCATGCTGAGGCTCCCCCTCGTTGGTTGATCGAATGACAGCAGCGTAGAAATCGAGCCGGCTCTGCCTCTAGTACTGGATCTGTACTAGCTGCACACCAACCAGGTCTAGCGTGAACCGCATGGGCTCCTCGTACCACCAGTTCTGCCCCGTCGCCAAGGCGATGGAGTTGCTCGACGAACGCTGGACGCTGCTGGTGATCAGGGAAATGCTGTCGGGCAGCAATCGTTTCAACGATCTGCGCCGGGGCGTCCCGACGATGTCACCCACCCTGCTCTCCAAACGGCTGACCCAACTCGTCCGCGCGGGAGTGGTGGCGCGTCACGACGACGGCCGGGAGGTCACCTACGAACTCACCCAGGCGGGCGAGGAGCTGCGCCCGGTCGTCGAGGCGCTCGGCGCCTGGGGGATGCGCTGGACCGGCGAGCTCGGCGACATGGATCTCGACCCGAAGCTGTTGTTGTGGGACCTCCACCGCAACGTCGATCTCGAGCTGTTGCCGGCGGGACGAACCGTTGTCATGTTCCGATTCACCGACGTCTCCGCGAAGCTGCGTTCCTGGTGGCTGATCCTGAGTGGCGAGGGGGTCGATGTCTGCGACTTCGACCCGGGGCACGACATCGCCGTGTCGATCACCGGAAGCCTGCGGAAGCTGGTCGAGATCTGGCGCGGAGACCTGCCCTGGTCCGGCGCCCTGCGCACCGGCGTCGTCACCCTGGAGGGACCCGAGCACTTCCGCCGAGCCGTGCCGGTCTGGTTCCCGCCGTCCCGCTTCGCCGCCGTACCCCGGCCGGAGGTCGCGCTGCCCTGCACCTGAGGCTTTCCGACTTCGTACTCCAGCCGCTCCTGCGAGGCCCTGCTTTCCTCGTGGCGGTGGGCGTTTCGCGCCACATGACGGACGGCGCAGCGACGAAGCCCGATTTCTGCTGCGCTAGCCCCCACGTGGCGGCAAACGACATTGGGCCCGGCAGGGACAGCCACAAGCACACGGACAGATAGCGTCGACACCACCATGACTTCTCCCCCGCCACCCGACACCGGACTCGCCGCCGACCCAGGGACGCTCGCCCCCGAGGTTCGAGCGGCGCGGGCGCGCCGTCTTCGCGGTCTTCATCGGCAGCGGGTTCGCGTTCGCCAGCTGGGCGTCCCGTATCCCCGACATCCGTGATCAATTGCAGGCCGCGCCCTCCACGCTCGGCTTGGTCCTCCTCTCCGGAGCAGCCGGCTCGTTGATCGCGATGCCGTTGGCCGGCATCGTGGTCACCCGGATCGGAGCGGCCCGGAGCGTGGCCATCATGTCGCTCATCTTGTCGGTCGGGCTGGTGGTGGTCGGCGTCGGCTTACTGGTACGGGATTCCGCCGATCGTGGCCGGGCTCTTCCTGATCGGCTTCGGCAACGGGACCTGGGACGTCGCCATGAACGTCGAGGGCGCAGCGGTCGAACAGCGGCTGCAGAAGGCGATCATGCCGAAGTTCCACGCCGGCTTCAGCGTCGGCACGGTTGCCGGAGCACTCGGTGGAACCGCCATGGTGGCTCTGGGTGTCCCGGTGACCGCCCACCTGATCGGGATCGCGGTAATGGTGGCAGTTGTCGTACCCCTGGCGACGCGTCGTTTCCTTCCTGCCCTTCGACAGGCTCAGGGAACCGAAAGGAGTGGGACTCAGGGAACCGAAGGTGGTGAAGCTTTGGCAACGGATGGTGAGCACCCGAAGGAACGTCATCCGCTGAAGGCCTGGACCGAGCCTCGCACCTTGCTGATCGGCGTCTTCGTGCTCTGCATGGCCTTCACCGAGGGCACCGGGAACGACTGGCTGGCGGTGGCGATCATCGACGGCTACCAGGCTGCCCCGGTGCTCGGACCCTTGGCCCTCGCGGTCTTCTTGGCCGCCATGACGACGGGGCGCTGGTTCGGGCCCGGGCTGATCGACCGCTACGGCCGGGTGGTGATCGTCCGGTCGTCGGCGCTGGTCGCCTTGATCGGACTCCTGCTGATCGTCTTCGGCACCCTGCTGCCGATCGCGTTCCTCGGTGCCGTGTTGCTCGGGTTCGGCACGGCACTCGGCTTCCCCGTCGGCATGAGCGCCGCGGCGGACGACCCGCTTCGGTCCGCAGCCCGGGTCAGCGTGGTGGCCTCGATCGGCTACACCGCCTTCCTCGCCGGACCGCCGTTGATCGGCCTCCTGGGCGACCGCTTCGGCGTCCTGCGGGCGCTGACCGTGACTGCGGCGCTGCTCGGTCTGGCCGCACTGCTCGCGTCCAACACCAAGCCGCTCGACCCCTCCGACGAGCTCAGGGCACGAGCAGATGATTCGGGGGGCGAGCGTGGCTACGCTATAGTTTCGCGGGCACTCAGATGTGGTGCATCAGGGCCAGCACTGGCCCCGTGGCGCAGTTGGTTAGCGCGCCGCCCTGTCACGGCGGAGGTCGCGGGTTCGAGTCCCGTCGGGGTCGCGAAAGCGGAGCAGATGTCTGCGTTCCGTCCTCGCCCCGGCCAGGTAGCTCAGTTGGTAGCAGCGTTCGCCTGAAAAGCGAAAGGTCGCCGGTTCGATCCCGGCCCTGGCCACAATGCTCTAACCGGCGCGTTACCCGGCGCTCTACCCGGCGGTCTCCGCCAGAGTGCATCCAATTCCGACAGCGCTGAGGAATCAGTGGGCAACTATCCCTCACGCTGCCTAGGAGGCAAATTCATGAGGTTCCGTACATTGGCGCTAGCTGGAGCCGGGGTTCTTGCCTTGTCCAGTATTGTCGCCGCTCCTGCCCAAGCCGCCGAGGGCGACGCCAAGGTCTCGGTGTTGCACGCCGTACCGGGTCTTACCGTCGACGTCTACGTCGATGGCGAGCGGACTATCAACGACTTCAAGCCCGGCACCCTGGCCGGTCCGCTGGAACTCCCCGGCGGCACCTACTCCGTGGCCATCACCGCGGCTGACGCCAAGGACGACTCCGACCCGGCCATCGGCCCGCTCGACGTCACCGTCGCTGACGGCGGCAACTACACCATCGTCGCCCACCTCGAAGAGGGCGGCGATCCGACCGCCACTGCGTTCGAGAACGACACCAGCACGGTCGACGCCGCTCTGGGCCGGCTGACCGTACGCCACGTGGCCGCGGCACCGGCGGTCGACGTCCTCGCCGGAGGCAAGGCGATCATCGAGGGTCTGACCAACCCGAACGAGGAGTCGCTCGAGGTCGACACGGGCACCGTCGAGGCCTCGGTGGCCGCTGCCGGCACCACCGACCCGGTGATCGGCCCGGCTCCGGTCACGCTCAAGGAGTCGACGACCACCATCGTGTACGCCTGGGGCAGCCTCGATGACGACAACCTCGCACTGGCCACCCAGGAGGTCGCCGCGGATGGCGGCATGCCGAACGGTGTCCCGTCCGGTGAGGCCGGGCTGGCCGCAACGGCATCGCCCGTCACCCTGGCTCTCGGCGCGGCCGTCGTGCTGACGATCGCCCTCGCACTGGTCAGGCTGGCGCGCCCGCTCCGCGCCAGGGCGCGAGGCTAACCGCGAGAGTCGGCCGAGATGAAGCTGAGCAGGCTGGCGACGAGTCGGGAGTTCACGCTCTCGATCCTCGCGCTGGTCCTGCTCGGCCTCACCGGCTCCGCAAGCCGGGTGCCGACGGATGCCCTCCCCCAGACTCCGTCGGCCCCCTCCCCCATCAGTGGACTGGCCGCGGTCCCTACCCCGCGGCCAGTCCGCGCTGCCACGCCATCACCACCGGCTAGACCGGCCGCGAAGCCACCGGCGAAGCCGGCCGCGAAGCCGCCCACGCCGCGCGTGCCGGTGGTCAGTGCGGCCCTGCGGCCACCTCCCAAGCTCCAGCACCGACAACGATCCCGTTGAGGTGAAGATCGCCGACGTCGACATCTCGTTGCCGATCAAACCGGTGGGCGTCACCAAGAAGGGCCAGATGGAAGTTGCCCGGAACCGTCACGGAGGTCGGCTGGTACCGGTTCGGCGCCAACCCCTCCTGGAGAACCGGCACCACCGTCCTGGCCTCCCATGTGGATACCCGGGCCGAAGGGCTGGGTCCCTTCGCACGGCTCAGCGACGTGAAGCAGGGCGCGGAGGTGACCGTCACCGACCGCAGCGGGGACCGGTTCCGGTACCGGGTCGCCAAGGTCACGTGGATGGACAAGTCGAAGGTGCCGTGGCCGCAGGTCTTCGACGAGCGCGGCCACCCCCGGCTGGTCATGATCACCTGCGGCGGCGCGTACGATCAGGGAAGCGGGTACCGTGACAACGTTCTCGTTACCGCTTTTCCGTATCGTTAGGGCGCCGATCACAGGGAGGGCCACAGCACGCGTGACCATCTCACCGGATGATCGAAGCGTCTTGATCGAAAAGTTTGTCGCCGGCGACGAACTGGCTCTGGCCGATGTCTATCACCGCTATTCGTCGCTGGTCTACAGCGTCGCCCTGCGTTCCCTCGGCGACGTCGCCGAGGCCGAGGACGTGACGCAGAAGGTCTTCGTCGCCGCGTGGACTGGTCGGCACACCTACCGGCCCGAGCGGGCCGGCCTGCCGGCATGGCTGATGGGGATCACCCGGAACAAGATCGTCGACACCCACGAACGACGGGCCCGCGACAAGCGGATCCAGAACGAGGTGGCGGCGAACGCTCCGCCGACGAAGTTGGAACCGATCGATGTCGCCGAACGCTTGATCGTTGCCGACGAGATCGCCCGGCTGGACGAGACGCCGCAGAAGGTTCTCAAGCTTGCGTTCTACGAGGACCTGACGCACGCCCAGATCGCGGAGAGACTGAAGTTGCCCCCGGGCACGGTGAAGAGCCACATTCGCCGCAGCCTGCTGAAGATCAAGAGCAGATTGGAGGTCCTGCCGGATGCATACGAATCCTGAGGTCCTCGCCCTGCTCGCCCTCGGCGAAGACAGCGCCACCCCCGCCGAGCGGGACCACGTCGCCTCGTGTGAGGTCTGCAGCCGCGAGGTCGCCGAGCTCGCCCACCTGGCCGGGGTCGGCCGCGCCGTGCAGGGCGCCGCTCCGCTGGAGAGCCCGCGCGCCGAGGTCTGGGAACGCATTCGCGCCGAGATCGGCTTCGACACTGTCAACGGAGTCGCGGCGCCTTCGGCGACCACGCGGTCGACTGTGGCCCACCTGGGCGACCGCTCGCGGCCGACCAGTGCCCACCAGGCTCGTTCCAAGCGGGAGCGGGACGCCATCGGCGATCCGACCCGACGCGCTTCCCGCGGCCGCCGCATCCTCACCCTGGCCATCGCCGCGGCCATCGCGCTCATCCTCGGCGTGGGCGTCGGACTGGGATGGAGTTCGTTGTCCCGGCCGACTCCGACCGTCATCGGTGAGGCCCAGCTCGACGCCGAAGCGCCGTCCTGGGCCGGATCCAGCGGCGAAGCCGTGCTGGAGCGCAACCAGTCCGGGCAGGAGATCCTGAGGGTCCGCATGAGCACACCTCGGCCGGTGCCGGGCTTCCGTCAGGTCTGGATGATCGGCCGAGGCGGAAAAGCCATGGTGCCGGTCGGCATCATCACCGGTAACACAGGCGAGTGGACGGTGCCGGTGGACGCCGAGACCAAGGTTCCCGATCATTGACGTCTCCGAGGAACCGTTCGACGGGGTCCCGACTCACTCCGGCGTCAGTATCGTGCGCGGTACCTTGAACGTCTGATGCGGGACACCTTCACCAAACGCTCCCCCACCGCCCCCCGAAGTTATCCCGCCGAAGCCGCCGGCCTGGCGTGGCTCGGTGCCGCCGGGCCTGAAGCCGCCGCCGTCGTCGAGGTCGTCGAGGTCTCCGAAGACCACATCACGGTGCGCCGACTTAATCCGGTTCGGCCCAGCGGAGCGGCGATGGAAGCGTTCGGTTGGGCACTCGCCGCCACCCACGCCGCTGGTGCCGAGACGTTCGGGCAGCCTCCGGACGGGTGGCACGAGGACGGCTTCATCGGCACCCAGCCGCTCAGCCTGCAACCGCAGCCAACGTGGGGCGACTTCTACGCCGAGCAGCGGCTGCTGCCCTACGCCGAGCAGGCATACCGGCTCGGGACGTTGACCCACGATGTTCGCGGCCTCGTCGATCGGGTCTGCGAGCGGCTACGGGCCGGGGAGTTCGACGACGGGGCGAAGCCGGCCCGAATACACGGCGATCTCTGGGCGGGGAACCTGATCTGGACCGACGCCGGCGCCGTCCTGATCGATCCTGCGGCCCACGGTGGGCACCGGCTCACCGACCTGGCCATGCTGGCCCTCTTCGGTGCACCGGGACTGGTCGGCATTCTCGGCGCCTACGCCGAGGCCGCCGGTCTCCCCGACGGCTGGCGCGACCTGATCGGCCTGCACCAGCTCCATCCGCTGCTCGTCCACGCCGTCACCCACGGACCTCGCTACGGCGACGAGGCCGGCCGGATCGCCCAGCGCTACGTCTGAGCCCGTGAACGTGGGCTGAGCTTGTCGAACCTCCGGCCACAGCTACCCGCCATTGGCCCTTCGACAAGCGCAGGACACGAACTGGTTGCCGCCACCGCGAAGTCGTTACCGGCCATTGACCCTTCGACGGGCTCAGGGCACGAACGTGTAGCCGCCGTCAGCGGTCGCGGAGTGCGCGGAGCCGCGGCGGCTCCATCACGTCACCGACGATGGCGCCCGACCGCTTGACGCCGATGTAGCGCACAGTCAGGTTGATCATGGTCTGGATCCGGTTGCGGCCACCGAGGATGTACAGCAGGTGCAGGGCGATCCAGCCCAGCCACGCGACCACACCGGTGATCTTGATGCCGTTGGGCATCTGCAGGACCGCGTCGCCCCGGCCGATGGTGGCCATCGTGCCCTTGTCGAAGTAGGAGAACTTCTCGGTCTCCAGGCCGCGATACCGTCGGGCGATCTGCTTCGCGGCGTGCTTGCCGGTCTGGATCGCCGGCTGAGCCAGCTGCGGCAGCGGCTCGTCGACGATCAGGCTGGAGTCGCCGATGGCGTAGATCTCGTCGTGGCCGACGACGGTGAGGTCTTGGTTGACCTCGATCCGCCCGCCGCGCCCCAGCGGCAGATCCCATTCCTTCACGTGCGGGTTCCCCGCCACCCCAGCCGCCCAGATGACCAGGTCGACCGGCATCGACGTGCCGTCCTTGAAGTCGACCCGATCGGCGTGGACCTCCGAGATGGCGGTCTTCAGCCGGACGTCCACGCCGCGCTTGACCAGCTCCCGGAGCGTGTACCGGCGGAGCTGGTCATCGAACGGGGCCAGCAGGTGCGGACCCATCTCGACCAGGACGACGTGTACGCGCGCGGGGTTCAGCTCGGGGTAGACCACCGGAATCGCTTTGGTCTTGAGCTCGGCGAGCTGCCCGGCCATCTCGACCCCGGTCGCGCCGCCGCCGACGATCACCACGGTGAAACCGCCGCTGTTGGGGTCGGAGGTGCCGGCGATGGTCTCCAGACCGCCGAAGATCGTGTCGCGGACGCGCAGCGCCTCGGCCCGGGTGTACATCGACATCGAGTACTCGGCCGCACCCGGGATGCCGAAGTGGTTCGTGGTGATCCCGTTGCCGATGATCAGGTAGTCGTAGCCGATCCGGACCCCGTCCTCGCAGACGACCTCACGGGCCTCGTGATCGATGCCGACGACCATCGCGCGGCGAAACCGTACGCCTGTCGTGCCGGGCGCTGAAGAAGCGCAGCGAGTAGGTGACGTCGCCGGCGTTCAGCCCACCGGTGGCTACCTGATAGAGCAAGGGCTGGAAGGTGTTGTACGGGTGCCGGTCGAGCAAGGTCACCCGGAACCCTTCCTTCGCCAGTTCCTGCGTTGCGGAGACGCCGGCAAAGCCCGCGCCGACGACGACGACATGTGGCATTTCGGTCACGGTGACATTCAAGCAGTGCCCTGGTTGACGTTGTCAGCGACCGTGCCCCGAGCGCGAGGGCTCAGACTCGCAGCACGTACGCGTCGACCCAGCGGATCATGTCGTCAAGGGCAAGTTTCCGCACGGCCGGCGCGGAGAGCGTCACGTCGTGCAGACCCTGATCGACGCGCAGGATGGTCACCAGCCGGCCGAGCTTCGTCGCGCGGCTGACGATCTGCTCCACGTCGAGGACGGTGTCGGCGATCCGAAGCCCCTCGTGCCACTTCCGGGAGAAGTCGCTCGTGGTCGAGCACATCACCAGCACGGGGCAGGACAGATCCAGCCCGGCCGCGACCCGCTGATGGCCCAGGAGGATGGCGCGCAGCCAGCCCACCCGGATCGGCGGCGAGGGCGTGGTTTTCAGAGTGCGGTCGTAGTCCCACTCGCCCTCCAGCGAGGAGTGGAGCACCCGGTGATAGAAACCGAGATCGGGCAGCTTGAGCACGCTCGTGGGCCGGCTGTGGCCGACGGCGTCGATCACCGGAGCGCCGAGGGCGCGCACCATGGCCGAGCCCTGCAGATCCAGCCACGGCGAGTTCAGCACCAGGGCGGCGACGCGGTCGGGGTTCTTGGCCGCCCAGAGGGCACCGATCAGCCCGCCGGTGGAATGCGCGGAAATGATCAGCCTGTCGTGTTCGGCGGCGATGAGATCGGCCGCCTGCCCGATCTCCACCCCGTAGTCGTCCAGGTCGGTGATGAACGTGGGCAGGTGGCCCCGGCGGAGACTGCGGCCGTATCGCCGGAGGTCGAGGGCGTAGAAGTCGATGCCGGCGTCGGTGAAGGCGTCAGCGACGTGGGTCTGGAAGAAGTAGTCGTTCCAGCCGTGCAGATACAGCACAGCCGTCCGGGAGGTGTCCGCAGGCGCCTTCCGGACCAGCGTCGCGACCATCTCGACGGCGTCCGGCTCACCGGGCGCCCGCGGCACATCCAGCGACAGGTCCATGGACTCATAGCCGTCGAGAAAGTCAGAGTGCCAGTGTCTAATTGCTCGCTCCGCTCGCGCTCGGGCGTGCTCCTCCCCACCGTTTCTTCGGTGCCCGCGAGCCAACGAAAAGCGTGTTGTCTCGCGGACCCCTCCAGAACCGGCGGTCGCACACCCTCGAACACAAGCGTACGGCTCACCCCTATTTGATCATCCGCCAGTTGATCGGGTACTTGTACTGCTCGCCCTTGTTGCTGGCGATCGCGGCCAGGATGCAGAGCACCAAACCGCCGATGGCGATCAGCGGCAGCAGGATGGCGCCGATGATCACCAGGGTCAAGATGCCGGCGACGATCTGGGCGATTGTGTAGAGGATCGAGAAGTTCAGCGCCTCCGTCGAGCTCTCCTTCAGCCAGGCGCTCTTGTCCTTGAAGATCAAGTACACAATCAACGGTCCGATGAAGCCGATGAACGGAATCGAGATGTGGGCCAGGGTCGCCCAGAGCCGCTCGTCGCTCTGCGATACCCCACCGGGACCCGGTTGACCCGGATACTGCTGCTGCGAGTAGGCGGCCGGCGTTGCCCCGTACGGCTGATTGGGGTCGTAGCCACCTTGGGGCGGGTAGGCGCCGCCACCGGAGCCCGGGTCTTGACCGTACGCCGGCTGCTGCCCGTAGTTCGGGTCGTAGCCTGGCTGCCCGCCGGGCGGAGGACCCGGCGCACCGTACGGCTGCTGCTGCTGCCCGTACCCCGGATCCCCGTAGCCCGGTTGCCCGTAGCCCGGCTGCTGCCCGTAGCCCGGCTGCTGCCCGTAGCCCGGCTGCCCGTACGGCTGGCCGGGGGTTGGCTGGCTGGAGGGAGCAGCGTACGGCGCCGAGTAGGACTCAGACGCCGATGAGCCGGAACCGGGCGTGCTCGGCGGCTGGTAGGACGGCGGCTCGTCCGCGGAGGACGGTGCGCTTCCCTGGCTCGTCGCCGACGAGTCGGCCGACGACTCGGTCGGGCCGTTGTCGGGCATAGCGGTAGAACCGCTTCCGACAGGTCCGGGGGTCGTCTCGTCGTCGCGCTTGTCGGAGGGCTGCCCGGCGGACTGGGGAGGGTTCTCGCTCATGCGGTCAAGGCTATGGCCGCAAGACCCCAACGAGCCAGCATCAACCCGACTTGCGGAGGTCCTGATAATTTTCGGCGTCGCCGGGCTCGTGGTCAGCCTCGCCGTCGTCTTCGGCCAGATCAGCGTAGGCCGAGGGGATCTCGTGACCGTCTTCGTCGCCGCGGAGCTCACGCTCGAGAGACGAGAAGTCGGTGTCCACCGAGCGGTACTTCAATTCGCGGGCAACCTTGGTCTGCTTTGCCTTTGCACGGCCGCGCCCCATGTCGGGTCGACCCCCTCGCACTTGTCGCTGCCGGCGGCTCAGCCGCGGCTGGAGTTGAATGATGTCGTGGGAGAAAGGCTACCCAATGACGACAAGGCTGCAAGTCGAGGGGCGCACTAGGTCCGGGCGTGTTCCCCGGACAACCGCACCCTGTTGACGACACTCTGGTCGGCCGCCTCCACCGTGCCGCAGACCCAGCTCTCGACGCCATACTGGCGCAGCAGTCGCACGGCCTCGTCGGCATCATCGGGGCGCACGACGCGCAACCATGCCGACCCCCAGATTGAGGGTCGCCTCCAGATCCGGCGTCGATATCTCCCCCACCGTCTGGATCACCTCGAAGACGGCCCCGGGTCGCCAGGTCCCTCGATCGATGACCGCCTGTACGGAATCGGGCAGCACCCGGGCCAGATTGCCCGCCAGCCCACCCCCGGTCACGTGCGCCATGGCGTGCACCTCGACGGCGTCGATCAGCGCGAGGCAGCTACGGCGCGTAGATCCGGGTCGGCTCCAACAACTCCTCGCCGAGTGAGCGCCCGAACTCGGCGACGTGCCGGTCCAGCGACCAGCCGGCACCTTCGAGCAGGACGTGCCGGACGAGCGAATAGCCGTTGGAATGCAGTCCCGACGAAGCCAGGGCGACGAGCGCGTCCCCGGGCCGAACGCGCTCCGGGCCGAGGATCAGGTCGTGCTCGACCACGCCGGTAGCGGCCCCCGCCAGGTCGTATTCGTCCGGCACCCAGCAGACCAGGGTGCTCGGCCGTCTCCCCGCCGACCAGCGCGCACCCGGCCTCCACGCAGGCCTCGGCGATGCCCTGCACGATGGCGGCGATCCGCTCCGGAACGACGCGGCCGCACGCGATGTAGTCGGTCATGAACAGCGGCTCGGCGCCGCAGACCACCAGGTCGTCGACCACCATGCGACCAGGTCGAAGCCGATCGTCTCGTGGCCGGTCCAGGGCCTGGGCGATGGCCACCTTGGTGCCGACGCCGTCCGTCGAGGTGGCCAGCACCGGGTGCTTCATCCGGGCCAGGACCGAGGCGTCGAACAGGCCGGCGAAACCGCCGAGGCCGCCGAGCACCTCCGGACGCCGGGTCTTGCGCACCCACGCCTTCATCAACTCGACGGCGCGATCACCCGCCTCGATGTCGACACCGGCGGCGGCGTAGGCGGATCTGCCGCCGCTCGTTGAACCCGGTCACGAGGGGAGTTTCTCGAAGAATTGAGAGCGATCCCGGCGAGCGTCGTTAGCGCAGCGCCGGCTCGGTCTCGACGAGCGAAGGAGCAGACACGCTTTTCGTCTGCGAGTGAGAGAGGAAGACCGAGTCTTGAGGCGCGGAGCGTGCGCGAGCTGGACAGCACAGAGTTACGGCCGGGCGAGGGCATCGGCGGCTCCCACGCCGGCCACCGAGGCCGTCAACCCGTCGACGTCGGTCCGTTGGCCTACGGCTTCCTCGAGGACGTGCTTGCCCAGCCGCTCGGCCAACGGGAGCTCGATGGGGTAGATGCCGTCGAAGCAGGCGCGGCAGAGCTGGCTCTTCGCCAGATCGGTCGCCGCCACCAGCCCGTCGAGGCTGACGTAGCCCAGCGAGTCGGCCCCGATGGAGCGGCAGATCTCGTCGTTGTTGAGTCCGGTGGCGATCAGCTCTGCACGGCTCGCGAAATCGATCCCGTAGAAGCAGGGCCACTGCACCGGCGGGGCCGAGATGCGGACGTGCACCTCGGTGGCGCCGGCCTCTCGCAGCATCCGGACCAGGGCGCGCTGGGTGTTGCCACGCACGATGGTGTCGTCGACCACGACGAGCCGCTTCCCGGCGATGACGTCCCGCAGCGGGTTCAGCTTGAGCCGGATGCCGAGCTGGCGGATGGTCTGGCTCGGCTGGATGAAGGTCCGGCCGACGTAGGAGTTCTTGACCAGCCCCTGCCCGTACGGAATGCCGGAGGCCTCCGCGTAGCCGATCGCGGCCGGCGTGCCGGACTCGGGCACCGGGATGACGAGATCGGCCTCGGCGGGGAACTCACTGCGCCAGGGTGCGACCGACCTCCACCCGCACGGAATGCAGCCGCCGGCCGGCGATGGTGGTGTCGGGACGGGCGAGGTAGACGTACTCGAACAGGCAGCCCTTGGGATCGGCCTCGGCGAAGGTCACCGAGCGCAGGCCGGCGGAGTCGATGGCGATGAGCTCGCCCGGCGCGATCTCCCGGATGAAGGTGGCGCCGACGATGTCGAGGGCGGCCGTCTCGCTCGCCACCACCCAGCCCCGCTCGAGCCGGCCCAGCACCAACGGCCGGACCCCCTGTGGGTCGCGGGCCGCGTACAGCGTCTCCTCGTCCATGAAGACCAGGCTGAAGGCGCCCCGCAGATGCGGCAGCACCTCCCGCGCGGCCTCCTCGATCGTCATGCCGGGGTAGGTGGCCAGCAGAGCGGTGATCAACGACGTGTCGTTGGTCGCCTCGTTCGCGAGTGCGCCGGGCACCAGGGAGTCACCGGGCTGATCACGCTCGGCCAGCCAGGTCTGCAGCTCGAAGGTGTTGGTGAGGTTCCCGTTGTGACCGAGGGCGATGCCGCCGGTGGCGGTCGGCCGGAACGTCGGCTGGGCGTTCTTCCAGACGCTGGAGCCGGTGGTCGAGTACCGGGTGTGGCCGACGGCCAGGTGGCCGCGCAGCGAGTTGAGGGTCGATTCGTCGAACACCTGCGACACCAGGCCCATGTCCTTGAAGACCATGATCTGGGAGCCGTTGCTGACCGCGATGCCGGCGGATTCCTGGCCGCGGTGCTGGAGGGCGTAGAGGCCGAAGTAGGTGAGCTTGGCCACCTCCTCGCCCGGGGCCCAGACACCGAAGACGCCGCAGGCGTCCTGGGGGCCGCGTTCGTGGGGGTCGAGGTCGTGGTTCAGCCGACCATCTGCTCGTGCCACTGCCTCATCGTATCGGCTCGCGGCGTGCTTCCCTTCGCGGCGCGGCTGCTCGCCGGCATCCTTTGCTCGCTAGGTTTCTGCAGATGAACAGCCCGTCGGCCTGGCGCAGTCGGTTGCGCCGGTTCCAGCGGGAGCTCGGCGATTTCGCGGTCCGCAACCTCATCAATCTCGGCGCCGTCGCCGGGCTGGTCCTGCTGCTGGCGGCGAGATCGCCGGCGCTGCAGCTGCTCGGGGTCGCTGCGGCCCTGGCCAGCCTGATCGCCATCGTCGCCCGGCGGTCCCGGCACATCTTCGGCCGCCCGGACGACGGTCTGCTCGGCTACTTCGTCACCGTCCGGGCCCTGCTGGTGATCAGCGTCGGTGCCGGCTACCTCATCCGCAGCCCCGGCACCGCCGGTTGGGCGTTCCTCGGCGTCGGTCTGATCCTGATGCTGGTGCTGGCCGAGCCGCTGATCAAGAGCCTGCTCGGCACGACCAAGATCGTGGTCGTCAACCTGCCGGGCGTCCCGTCCCTCCCCGCGGCGCCGTTCTCACCCGGGCTGGATCCTGATCGCCAACCTCGATCACGATCGTGCTCGGGGCTGCGTTTGCCGCGCTGGCGCTGCCGGGCTGGCTGCTGGTGGTCTTCGCCGTGGCCGCCGTTCCGCTGAGTCTGGCTGATCATCCGCTTCGCCGTTCGGTCGACCGTGGCCAGCCGGCGGGCGGAGCAGGAGACCCGGCCGGCGCTGGAGCGGCTGCAGCCGAAGTTCGCGGTCTACTACGCCGCCGTCTCGGGAGCCCGGTACCAGCTGGGCATGTGGCTGCCCGTACCTGGAGCGACTCGGCCAGCCCTTCATCGTGATCACCCGGAACCCCTCGACGGTGCCGGAGATCACCGAACTCACGTCCGCCCCGATCCTGGTGCCCCGCACGGACCGCGGCATGTCCGACCCACCTGGACTCCATGGTGGTCGACTCGCTGCGCGCCGCCTTCTACGTCCAGGGCAGCCCGGCGAACACCACCTTCCAGCGCTATCCCCTGACCCACGTCTGGCTCAACCACGGCGACTCGGACAAGCAGGCGAACTACCACCCGCGGCACGCCACGTACAGCAAGCTGTTCGTCTCCGGCCAGCAGGGCATCGACCGGTACGCCGCCCACGGGATCGAGGTGCCGCCCGACCGGTTCGTCGTCGTGGGCCGGCCGCAGATCGAGGAGATCCAGGTCCGCGACACCCCGCTCCCGCCGGAAGCGCCGCGGACCGTCCTCTACGGGCCGACCTGGAAGGGCGGCCGGCCCAGCACCAACTACTCCTCCCTCCCGGTCGGCGAGCAGATCGTGCGGCGGTTGCTGGACCGCGGGGCGACGGTGATCTTCCGGCCCCATCCGCTGAGCTACACCGACAAGGCCGACGCGACGGCGCATCCAGGCGATCCACACCCTCCTCGAGGCGGATCGTCGGGCCACCGGACGCCAGCACGTCTGGGGCCAGCAGGCGGAGCGGGACTGGGACGTTCCGGCCTGTTTCAACGCCTCCGACGCCTTGATCACCGACGTGTCCTCGCTGGCCTCGGACTACCTCGCCTCGGGTAAGCCGTTCGCGATGGTGGCGGTCACGGCGAGCGGTGAGGCGTTCACGACCGAGTTCCCGATGGCCCGGGTGGCCTACGTCATCGAACCGGACCTCAGCACCCTGGATGAGACCCTGGACGCGCTGCTGGGCGTCGGGCGCCGATTCGCTGGCGCCGCAGCGGCGGGCGTACCGCACGTACTGTCTCGGTGACTGGCTCGGGCCGCGACGCCCCGAAGGAGTTCCTCCGCGTGGCCGGTGACCTTGTGTCGAGGTAGCCGAGGTCTAGTTGAGTGACCCCGTGAGTCTGCACCGAGCATGATCATCGAGCACGGCTACGTGGTGACGGACGACGGCGGCCGGGCGGAGTACGCCGAGGGCCACGTGGTCGTCGACGGCAACCGGATTGCGGCCGTCGGGGCGGGACCGGCTCCGGACCTGGGTGCGACGACGTCCAGCGCGTCGACGCCTCGGGGTGTCTGATCACCCCGGGACTGATCAACACTCATCACCACCTCTACCAGTGGGTGACCCGGGGGTACGCCGTCGACGGCACCCTGTTCGAGTGGTTGACCGCGCTGTATCCCGGTCTGGGCCGGGCTCGACGAGGACCTCACCCGGACGGCGGCGACCGGAGCGCTGGCGTGGCTCGCCCTCGAGGGCTGCACGACCACCACCGATCACCACTACGTGTTCCCCCGGCACGGCGGTGACCTGCTCGGCGCCGAGATCGAGGCGGCGCGGACGGTGGGGCTGCGGTTCTCCCCCACCCGCGGCTCGATGGATCTCGGTCAGAGCCGGGGCGGCCTGCCGCCGGACGAGGTCGTCGAGGACATCGACGCGATCCTGACCGCCTCCCAGCGGGCCATCGCGGACCACCACGATCCGTCGTTCGACTCGATGCTGCGGATCGGACTCGCGCCCTGCTCGCCGTTCTCGGTCACCGCCGATCTACTCCGGGCGTCGGCGGAGTTGGCGCGCGAGTCCGGCGTCCGCCTGCACACGCACCTGTGCGAGACGATCGACGAGGAGAACTACTGCCGGGAGCACTTCAACGCCACCCCCGTGGAGTACATGGAATCTCTCGGGTGGCTGGGTCCCGACGTCTGGTACGCGCACGCGGTGCACCTGGACGACGCCTCGATCGCCGCCATGGCCCGCACCGGCACCAGTGCGGCACACTGCCCGGCCTCCAACGCCCGGCTCGGCTCGGGGATCGCGCGGGCACGGGACCTGCGGGCAGCCGGCGTGGCCGTCGGACTGGGTGTCGACGGGGCCGCCTCCAACGAGGGCTGCGACCTCCGCGGGGAGTTGCGGCACGCCGCCCTCTTCGCCCGCGCCCGCGGTGGTCCGCAGGAGATCGGCGTACGCGACGCCCTGGACATGGGCACCATGGGCGGAGCCCGGGTGCTGGGTCGCGCCGACGAGATCGGCTCGCTCGAGGTCGGCAAGCTGGCCGACCTGGCCGTCTGGCGGATGGACACGCTGGCCCACGCCGGCATCGCCGACCCGGTGGCCGCCCTGGTGCTCGGCACCCGGCCGCCGCTGGAGCTCCTTCTGGTCAACGGGGACGCCGGTGGTCGACCATGATCAACTGGTCGGCGTCGACGAAGATCAACTGGCCGCCGAGGTCGCTGGCGCCAGCGCTCGCTCCGCGAGCGCGCAACCGCGCCCTGAGCCTGGCGAAGGGACAAATCACCTCGCGCCCTGAGCCTGTCGAAGGGCCCATCCAGCTCGCGCCCTGAGCCTGTCGTATCCACGTGCCCTGAGCCTGTCGAAGGCCAGCCAGTTCGACGTGGCCGACGCGTCGTTTCCCGCCCGTGGCGAGAGACACGCCCGGTTTGCAGCGTGGCCGGCGCTGTTATCCAGCCTTGGGCGGCGAAACGTTCGCATCGCCGACCCGCAACCGTGATTCAGAGCGCGCTCCGGGCCCTTCGACAGGCTCAGGGCGGCCCGTGGCCAGCTACTTCTTTTCGCGCCACACGCGTTCGAAGGGCAGCCGCCAGGCGTGCGGGGCGATGAGCTGGTGGATGGCGTTGGGTCCCCAGGTGTCCGGGCGGGTAGGTCTTCACCGGCGGCGGGTCGTCCAGCAGCTCCTGCGAGCGTTCCCAGAGGCTCTCGATGCCGTCGGCGGTGGTGAACAGCGTGTGATCGTCACGCATCGCGTCGATGATCAACCGCTCGTACGCCTCCAGGATGTCGCCGGCCCGATCGGTCTCCCGGGTGGAGAACTGCATGCTCAGCTTGTCCAGCTTCATGCCCGGACCCGGACGCTTCCCGTAGAAGGACAGCGAAACCTTGGACTCGTCGGCGAGGTCGAACGTCAGGTGGTCCGGACCGTGCGAACCGACGCCGGAGCCGGGCGGGAACATGCTGCGCGGCGCCTCCTTGAAGGCGATCGAGATGATCCGCTGGCCCTCCGCCATCTTCTTGCCCGTACGGCAGTAGAACGGCACGCCGGCCCAGCGCCAGTTGTCGATCTCGGCCCGCAACGCGATGAAGGTCTCGGTGTCGGAATCCGGGGCCACGCCCTCTTCCTCGCGATAACCGCTGTACTGCCCGCGCACCACGTTGCGGACATCGATGGGCAGCATGGAGCGGAAGACCTTGTTCTTCTCCTCACTGATGGCCCGCGGCTCGAGGGCGGTCGGCGGCTCCATCGCCAAGAAGGCGAGCACCTGGAACAGGTGCGTGACCACCATGTCCTTGTAGGCGCCGGTCGACTCGTAGAAGTTGGCCCGCCGGTCCAGGCCGAGCGTCTCCGGGATGTCGATCTGCACGTGGTCGATGAACTGGCGGTTCCAGATCGGCTCGAACAAGCCGTTGCCGAAGCGGAAGGCCAGGATGTTCTGCGCCGCCTCCTTGCCGAGGAAATGGTCGATCCGGAAGATCTGCCGTTCCCGGAACGTCTCGTGCAGGTAGTCGTTGAGGTCCACGGCGCTCTGCAGGTCGGTACCGAACGGCTTCTCCATCACGACCCGGGCGTCGGCACCAGACCGGCGTCCCGGATGGTCTTGATCACCGCCGGGGCGGCGGACGGCGGCACGCTGAGGTAGTGCAGCTTCGCGCAGGGCCCGCCGTTGCGCTCCTCCGCATCGTGCACGGCCTTGGCCAGACCGTCGGCGCCTTCGCCCTGCGGGATGTAGGAGAGCCGCGCGACGAACAGGTCCTTCTGCTCGTCGTTCGAGCGCATAGTGGCTGAACTCGTCGAGGGCCTGCAGGGCAAAGCTCCGGAAAGCTCTCGTCGTCCATCTGCTCCAGGGACGTACCGACCACCTGGATGTCGGGGGTCAGGGCCGAGACGACCAGGTGCGCCATACCCGGAATGAGCTTGCGCCGGGAGAGATCTCCGGTGGCGCCGAACAGCACGATCACGTGCGGCGGTATGGGCTGGTTGCCGTCCCGCCGAGGCCGAGACGCCGGGGATGGATAAGCGATCGTCTGCGCGTTCTTCTCGGGCATTTTCCGATGCTCCCACCCGTGTGTCTCGCCCTTCAAGGCAGGTCCACACCTGACGGGCAGAATGATGCCGCATGCATTCGTTCACCAGCTATCCCGATCTTGCCTCCCGAGATCTGGCCGGCAGCGTGATCAGTGCCAACGACGAGCTGTTCGCCCCCCGGCAGAACTTGATCATGCCGACCCAGGCCGTACACGCGGTCGACTCGTTCGGACACACCGGAAAGGTCTACGACGGTTGGGAAACCCGCCGCCGGCGGCGAGCCGGGCTGCGACTGGGCGATCGTCCGCCTGGGCGTTCCCGGTGTCATCCACGGCGTGGTGGTCGACACCGCCTTCTTCAAGGGCAACTATCCGCCGCACATCTCGATCGAGGCGACCTCGGTCGAGGGCTATCCCACGGACGACACCCTTCCCGGACCTCGACGTGGGAGACGCTGGTCCCCAAGACCGACGCCCGGGGCGACACCGAGAACTACTATCCGGTCGAGCACCCCGGCCGCTGGACGCACGTCCGCCTGACCATCTATCCCGACGGCGGGGTGGCTCGGCTGCGGGTGCACGGCGAGGTGGTCCTCGACCCCCGGTACCTGATGGCCTCCACCGACCTCGTCGCGCTGGAGAACGGCGGCCGCCTGCTGGGCACCTCGGATGCGTTCTACTCCTCGCCGGTGAACCTGATCCTGCCCAGTCGCGCGCGACTGATGGGCGAAGGCTGGGAGAACGCGCGCCGGCGCGGCCCCGGCCACGACTGGGCGGTGTTCCAGCTCGGGGTGCCCGGATCGCCGACCCAGGTGGAGGTCGACACGTCGTACTTCATCGGCAACGCACCCGACTCCGTACGCGTCTCCGCCGCCGACGCCGACGCCGGACCGATCGACGGCCCGCTCGATGAAGGTGACGCGTGGTGGGACCTGGTGCCGCAGACTCCCGTGCTGGTGGACACCCGCCACCGCTTCCTGGTCGCCGACGACCGGCGGGCCACCCATCTGCGTCTCGACGTCTACCCTGACGGCGGCCTGACCCGGCTCCGCTGCTTCGGCGAGATCTCCGAGGCCGCCCGCGCCGAGATGTGGGAGCGGTTCCAGGCCAAGCTGCCGGACTACCATCGCCGACAGCTCATCGACGAGTCCTGAAGGGGTCGACCATGGTGGTGCGGGTAGGAGTGATCGGCGCCGGCATCATGGGCGCCGACCACGCGCTGACGCTGAGTCGTTGGGTACGTGGTGCGGAGGTGTCGCTGATCGCCGATGTCGACCTCGCCCGCGCCTCCACCTGCGCCGATCAGCTCGGTGCCACGGCGGCGCCGATCCGGCCGGCTGATCAAGCGACGCCGACGTCGACGCCGTCGTCATCGCGTCCCCCGACGCGACCCATCCCGACCTGCTCCACCGGTGCGTGGCCGCGGACAAGCCGGTCCTGTGCGAGAAGCCCCTGGCCCCGAGCTTCGGTGAGGCCACCACCGTGGCGGCCGATCTGGCCGACCGGCCGAGCTGGTCAGCCTCGGCTTCATGCGCCGCTTCGACCCCGGCTTCGTCGACCTCAAGCAAGCGATCACCGCCGGAGCGTACGGTCGTCCGCTCCTGCTCCACAGCACGGGGCGTGGGGTGAGCTCCGCACCGGGCAGCACGTCGGAGAGCAGTGTCACCAACTCAGCCGTCCACGACCTCGACATCGTGCCTGGCTGCTCGACGCCCGCTACGGCTACGACATCCGCTGTGAGGTCGTCTGCGAACAGGCGGCCCTGCAGCTCGCGCAGCCGCTCACCATGACCGTCGACACCGAACTGCGTCGCTTGGAACCGTACGCCGCCGACTGGCGACCCCGCTTCGCGAGCGCCTACCGCCTGGAGCTGCAGGCGTGGATCGACTCCATAGCAGGAGACCGAAACCGGGGCGAGCTGGCCACCCTGCACGACGGCTGGCAGGCCAGCGCCGTCGCCCAGGCGGTGATCACGTCCATGCGCTCCGACGGCGCTTGGGTCGGGGTCCCGGGCTGGCCAGGGACTGACTAACTGGTGGGTCGGGACAGGCCCGAGTCGGGTGCTACCAGCGGTCGGGACGCAGGGTTGGGCCGACAATGTGGCTACCGCGCGTGGTCCGGCTCCGGTTCGTGGCTGAAGTGCCCTGCGTACCAGGCGACCACGTTGGTGCCCACGAGCGACTCGCCGTTGACGAAGCTGTCGATCTTGGCCTTGGTGCCGGTCGCGACCGCATGGTCGTCGATCTGGTTGCTGCGGTAGCGCAGGGCCCAGAAATCCCCGACCCCGTACGCGTCGGCCTCGCCGTCGTTCGCCCCCGGAGTCAGCACGTAGGCCGCTCCGGTCGCCCGGTTGCGGACCCGCCATTTCCGCTTGCGGCCCGAATTGCGTGTGCGCCGGATCTCGTGGGTGAGCCGGTGCCAATTGGAGTCCTGGCCGGCCAGCGGCGGGTCGTTGTGCTCGGCTACCACGTCATCGGCCGAGCCGTCGATGTCGAAGTCGAACCGCCAGTACGCGTGGTGGTGATGGTTCTCGCACGTGCAGGAGTCCTGGACTGCCCCGAAGCCGAAGCGGGGCTTGATCGTGCCGTCCGCGTGGAGCCGCCAGCGGCTCACGTAGCGGTACCAGCCGGCCTCGAGCTCGCTGACCAGCACCACCTCGTCACCGTCGACGTACACCGCGACGCCGGCGAAATTGCCCTGGTCGCTGCCGGTCTCCAGCACCGTGGTGGCCGGCTGAGGGCACAGCCGGAAGCCCGGGGCGACCGCCGCGCCCTGCGCCTTGAACCGTGACTCCTCGTTCTGCCAGTCCCGATACGGACCACAGACGTTGCCGTCGTAGCGGACGTTCAGGATCGGGACGTGGGCGCGGCGCAGCACCCGCTTGCCACGGTAGGAAACGCCCCGCAGCTCGACGCCGGAGCCCACCTCGCCCGAGGAGGCGGCGGGGCGCACCGCGACCAGGCGCCACAGCGTCACGCCGTCGCGCTTGACCGTGATCCGGGCCGCACCGGCGACGCTCGTCGTCGTCGGCTGGTTCGCGTTCGGGGCGCCGCAGTTGCCCGGTCCCGCCAGTGCGGTCGGCGGCGCGCCTCCCTCGAAGCGGATGATCTCGCCGCGGCCGAGATGCACCCCGACGATCTCGTGGAACCCGTCGGGATCGGGTGACCGCAGGCCGACGGTGACGATCCGCTCGACCGTCCCGTCCGGCCGCTCGGCGTCGGCGAGCGGGGGCATCGGACGGTAGGGCAGCACCCGATCGGCCGTCAGCTCCGGACCCAGGTCGGGATCCTCGCGCAGCACGGCGAGAGCGGCCTCGCGCTCGTCGGCGCTCGGCTGCGGCTGACGGGTGGTCGACCGGACCACCGGTGTCGCTGTCCCCTCTTCGAGCGGAACGTCGACGACCAAGGCGCGCTCGGCGCTGTAGTCGTACAGCGTGGCCCGCACCCGACTCGGCGGTTCGGGCTCGCCGCCGGTGTCAACGGGCTGCACGGCGACGAGCCGGGCGTCCGCGCCCGCCAGCTCGGCACTCACCGCGGACTGCTTCACGACACCGCGCGCTGCCGCCTCGAAGGCCTCCGGGCCCGGACCCCAGGGTTCCACCGTGACCTGCAGTTCGCCCGCCATAAAAATGGATCTTCCTGCGGAAGCTCTCGCCGGGTCAAGGGCGCGCCTCGTCACCGGCAGCGGCAGACCACAGCTCAGGCCACTCCGAGCGCCTCGCGGATGGGTGCGCACCAGGCTGCGCGAATGGTCTTCAGTGACAGCGCGAACTGGCCGATCACGTCCAGCGTGGTCTCCGTGGTGGTGGACCCCAGACGCCGGACCGGAACGTCGTGCTCGGCGCACAGCTCGGTGAACGCCTGGCTGCTCGCCGACGGCGTCGAGACGAGGATCCGCCCAGTCGATTCGGAGAACAGAGCCACGAACGGGTCGAGATCCTTCGGGAGTTGGATCCGGCAGCCGACCGACGTCCGGAGCGCCGACTCGACCAGCGCCTGGGCCAGACCGCCGTCGGCCAGATCGTGGGCACTGCTGAGCAGCTGTCGCCGGGCAGCCGTGATCATGACCTCGGCCAGCCGCTGCTCATGATCGAGATCGGGCAGCGGCGGACGACCACCCAGATGCGAGTGGAGGTCCGCCCAGGCCGAGCCGTCGAGCTCGTCGGCGGTCTCGCCGAGCAAATGGATCTCCTCATCGGTTGCGGCAAAGCCGATCGGCACGCGACGCGTGACATCCTCGATCACCCCGAGCATGCCGACAACCGGCGTCGGCAGAATCGCCGTCTCTCCGGTCTGGTTGTAGAAGCTGACGTTGCCCCCCGTCACCGGAAGGCCGAGCGTGCGGCAGCCGTCGACGAGTCCTTCGACCGTCTGCCGGAACTGCCACATCACCCCCGGGTCCTCGGGCGATCCGAAGTTGAGACAGTCGGTGATGGCGACGGGACGTGCGCCGGCCGCGGCGACGTTGCGGTAGGCCTCGGCCAGGGCCAATTGGGCACCCGCGTACGGATCGAGGTAGACGAAGCGGCCGTTGCCGTCCGTTGCCAGTGCGACGCCGAGTCCGGTCTCCTCGTCGATCCGCAGCATGCCCGCGTCCTCGGGCTGGGCGAGCACCGAGTTGCCGCGGACGTACCGGTCGTACTGATCGGTGACCCAGGACTTGTCGCACAGGTTGGGCGAGGAGACCAGGTCGGAGCAGCGTCTCGGCCAGTTCGGCGCCGGTGCGCGGCCTGGTCAGGGAGGCCGACGTCGCCTGCTGCGCCGCGTCGAGCCAGTCCGGCCGGGCCAGCGGCCGTTCATACACCGGTCCCTCATGAGCCACGGTCCGCGGCGGGACGTCAACCACGGTCTCGCCGTGCCACTCGATGATCAACCGGTCGCCCTCGGTGACCTCGCCGATCGCGACCGCCGAGACGTCCCACTTGGCGCAGATAGCGAGGAACTCCTCGACGTGGTGCGGCTCGACGACGGCCATCATCCGTTCCTGCGACTCGCTCATCAAGATCTCTTCCGGCGCCAGCGTAGGGTCGCGCAGCGGCACCCGGTCGAGGTGTACGTGCATCCCGCCGTCGCCGGCGCTGGCCAACTCCGAGGTCGCGCAGGACAGACCCGCACCGCCGAGGTCCTGGATGCCCGCCACCAAGCCGGCGGCGAACAACTCCAGCGTGCACTCGATCAGCAGCTTCTCCATGAACGGGTCGCCGACCTGCACGCTCGGCCGCTTCGCCCGTCCGCTCCCTGAGCCTGTCGAAGGACCTGAGCCTGTCGAAGGACCTGAGCCTGTCGAAGGACCTGAGCCTGTCGAAGGGCCGGTGCCTGTCGAAGTGTCGAAGGTTTCGCTGGCCAGCACGCTGACGCCGCCGATGCCGTCGCCACCGGTGGCGGCGCCGTACAAGATCACCAGGTTGCCCGCCCCGGTCGCCTTGGCGAGATGAAGATCCTCGTGCCGAAGAACGCCCACACACAAGGCGTTGACGAGCGGGTTGCCGGCGTAGCGTGCGGTCGAAGACCACCTCACCACCGATGTTCGGCAGGCCGAGGCAGTTGCCGTAGCCTCCGACGCCCGCCACGACACCGGGCAGCACCCGCGCGGTGTCGGGGGCGTCGAGGGGTCCGAACCGCAGTGGATCCATCACTGCGATGGGACGAGCACCCATGGCCAAGATGTCGCGGACGATGCCCCCGACCCCGGTGGCGGCCCCCTGATAGGGCTCGACGTAGCTGGGGTGGTTGTGCGATTCGATCTTGAACGTCACCGCGTAACCCTGGCCGATGTCGATCACGCCGGCGTTCTCGCCGATCCCGGCCAGCGTCTTGCCGATCGGGGTTTCGGCCGGCAGCTCACCGAAGCGGGCGAGATGGACCTTCGAGGACTTGTACGAGCAGTGCTCGGACCACATCACCGAGTACATGGCCAGTTCAGAAGAGCTCGGGCGGCGACCCAGGATGACGCGGATGCGCTGGTACTCGTCCGGCTTCAGCCCGAGTTCCGACCACGGCTGAGTCACGTCGGGGGTTGCGGTCGCGTTCTCGACGGTGTCGGCCACGGTCGAACGTTACCGGCGCGGGTATTTCCGTGTGCGGTCCGGCCTCTTGACGATCAGGGCCGACCCGTACGGCGGGTAGACTGAGTGGTCAGAGGCAGGAGAGTCGATGAAAGGCCTGCTGAAGGTGCTGCGGATGATCGGCCGCGGCGTCATGTGGCCCATCCGCCTCGTCCGCGAGGGCGAAAGCGACATCCAGGGAACCTATCCAGACCATTACAAGCCCACCGGCGAGCAGGTCGCGACCCAGGCATCGGTGACGATGGGGTTCATCGGCCACGGGGGCGGCGGCGTCAGCTAGTGTCGTGCTAGGCAGGTAGCGTGACGGAAGGCGTCGCCTGGGTGCGTGCATCGCCAGGCCGACGAGGGAGGGATACCGGGTTGTATCTCGACCTCTGGAGTTCGCCGCGAGGTGCGTGCCCAGGTGACGAAAGACGTTGCGTTACCTGCCTAGCAGGACACTAGACCCGGGCGCTCAGGAACGAGAGCACGCTGGCGAAGAACAGCCGGCCGTCCTGCGACGGACCCGTGAGGTCCTCGACGTTGTGTTCGGGATGGGGCATCAGCCCGACGACGTTTCCGCGGCTCATTGGTCACGCCGGCGATGTCGTGCAGGGAGCCGTTGGGGTTACCGTCTAGGTACCGAAAGACGACCTGTCCCTCGCCCTCGAGCCGGTCCACCGTCGCCTGATCGGCCACGTAGCGCCCCTCGCCGTTCTTGAGCACGATCGTGATCTCTTGACCTAGGCTGAACGCCGAGGTCCACACCGTGTCGACGGTTTCGACCCGCAGCCGCTGATCCCGGCAGACGAAGGTCTGGACGTCGTTGCGGATCAGTGCCCCTGGCAGGAGGTGCGCCTCGCAGAGAACCTGGAAGCCGTTGCAGATGCCGAGCACCGGCGTGCCCGCGTCGGCGGCGCTCACGACCTCGCCCATCACCGGGGCGAAGCGGGCGATGGCCCCGCAGCGGAGGTAGTCCCCGTAGGAGAAGCCCCCGGGCAGGATGACCGCATCGACACCAGAGAGTGAATCGCTCCCGTGCCAGAGCGGCACCGGTTCGGCGCCACAGAGCCGCACGGCTCGCAGCGCATCGTGGTCATCGAGCGAACCCGGAAAGGTGACCACGCCGATGCGTGGGGCCATCAGGCGGTGCCCCCGGCGCCAGCCTGCTCGCCCTCGACCCGCAACGCGAATGTCTCGATCACGGTGTTGGCCAGCAACGTCTCCGCGGCTCGGTGCACGTCGGCCAGCCGCTCAGTCGGAGAGCTCGCCGTCGACCTCGAGTTCGAACCGTTTGCCTTGGCGGACGGCCATTCCGTCGAACCCGAGCCGTGCCAGCGCGCCCGTGATGGCCTTGCCCTGGGGATCGAGGATCTCGGGCTTCGGCATCACGTCGATCACCACGCGCGGCATGCGCGAGATCTTAGTGCCGTGTTGCCAGTAGCGATCGCGAGCCGTCGTTCCCTCACCCGCTCGACCCGGCCCCGGCCCGGCCCGGGAAACGTCACAATCACGTCACGATGAATCCTGCCGGCCGGAATATGAGAATTGGCTGAAGAGCTGTGGGACGATATCGCTGTCTTCTTCCCTGTCACGACTGGAGTGATCATGACCCAGACCCCGCCTCCGTACGAGCCAGCGCCGGGTCAGGGCCCGGGGCCAGAGCCGTCCGGGACCTACTACCAGCAGCCGGCCGCCGAGGATCCGGGCAAGACGCTCGGCATCGTCGGCCTCATCCTGTCCTTCTTCACCGCCGTGATCGGACTCATCGTGAGCGCCATTGCGCTCAACAAGTCCAAGAAGGCCGGGTTCAAGAACACGCCGGCTCTGGTCGGCGTGATCATCGGCGCCATCGGCACTGTGTTTGCGGTGATCCTGATCATCGTGGCCGTCAGCGCGGCGGTGGCCCTGGGTCAGCGGTGCGCCGAGCTCGGCCCGGGCGTCCATCAAGAGGGTGGCGTCACCATCACTTGCGGCCGCTGAGCGCCGCCGGCTCGGCGAGCGGCTGCCCGGTCAGCCGCTCGTACGCCTCGACGTAGCGTTCGCGCGTCGCCGCCACGATCTCCGGGGGTAGCCGCGGCGGCGGCGTGTCCGCACTGCGATCCCAGCCAGACTCCTTCAGCAACCAGTCCCGAACCAACTGCTTGTCGAACGGGGTGAGTGGGGCGCCCGGCCGCCAGAGCGCGGCGTCCCAGAAACGGGACGAGTCCGGGGTCAGCACCTCGTCGGCCAAGACCACCGTTCCATCGCGACGACGCCCGAACTCCACCTTCGTGTCGGCGACGATCAGCCCCTGCTGACCCGCCACCTCGTCGGCGCGGCGGTAGACCGACAGGGTCAGGGATCGGAGTTGCTCGGCCAGTTCGGTTCCGACCCGCTCGACCACCCCGGCGAAGTCGATGTTCTCGTCGTGCTCGCCGAGTTCGGCTTTGGTGGCCGGGGTGAAGATCGGCTCGGGCAGCCGTGACCCGTCCAGCAGTCCGGCGGGCAGCACGATCCCGCAGACCGTGCCGGACTTTTGGTATTCCGCCCACCCCGACCCCGTCAGGTAGCCCCGTGCCACGCACTCGATGGGTACCATCTCCAGGCGCTCGCAGACCACCGCCCGACCTTTGACCTCCGCGGGGACCTGGGTGGACAGCACGTGGTTCTCCACGACGTCGGCTAGCCGCGCGAACCACCACAACGAGAGCTGGGTGAGGATCCGGCCCTTGTCGGGGATCGGCGTCTCGAGGACGAAATCGAAGGCCGAGATCTGGTCTGTTGCCACCATTAGCAGCCGATTGTCGTCGACCGCGTACAGCTCCCGCACCTTGCCCTTGTGCAGCAGCCGAAGGCCGAGGGCAGTCTGGTAGGTCGCCGTCGTCACCATGCCCATGCGTCCTGAACCTGTCCTTGTGCGTCCTGAGCCTGTCGAAGCACCATCACTCCGGGAATTGTCCACCAGGCACGAACGCGGTCCGGGTCTGCCCCCGCCGCTTCCCCGATGCCTGCCCCGAGCGGGCCAGCAGATCGGTCCGATCGTGACGCGGCGCGGAGCACAGTGGAGAGTCTTGCCTCCGAGGACTCCAAGAGAGGACCCTGACTCACATGTCCACCCTCGTACGTCCCGCCAACGATCGGGTCATCGCCGGCGTCTGCTCCGGCATCGGCCGACGGTTCGGAGTGTCCTCCAACGTCGTCCGGCTGATCTTCGTGCTCAGCATGCTGCTGCCCGGCCCGCAGATCCTGATCTACGTGATCGGCTGGATCCTGATTCCGGACGAGCGCCGCTAGATCCGGAAGCCAGCCGTCGTTTACAGCAAACCCTCCTCCGTTGTGCCGGCTTGCCGCGGGATCATGCGTGTGACGGTGGTCGGTTCCGCGAGGAGTGTGGGTGACGGCGGCTATTCTGCTAGGTGAAGTCGAGCGGCCGTTCCCTCGTGTCGTCAGTGAGCTCGAAGTGAGGTCTCGTCGGCCGCGTCACTGCCGGCCCGTGACGCAATAGCTGCACGCAGACGGTTGGAACGACCGGAATCTCGGCGCTCTCCGGATGTTGCGTGCAGTTGCGTGCAGTAACCGCGTCAGATCCCGCTCGAGCACTGCCGTACCGCCGAGCGCTCGTCGCCTTGGAAGTGCGATCGCATGCACTCGTCGGCTGCGGCGAAGCCGCTAGTCGTTCTGCGAGTAGAGGGTCCGGACGATGTCCTCGATCGCCGGCTCCTCCAGCGTCAGGTCGCGGATCTCGGTCCGCGCCGAGACCTGCGCCAACACCTTGGCCGCGGTGGTCTGCTCGGGCGAGAACGCCAATCGCTGCCGCAGCCCGTCGAGCTCACTGCCGACGTGTTCCGCGTCGGCACACCTCGAGCGGTGGGTGCGGCTCCCAAAGGTCGACGACGAGGACCCGTTGCAGCGCGACGCGCGCCGCCAGCTGCGGCAGCGTGCCGTCGTAGACCAGACCGTCCCGCGGTCGACCACCAGCACCCGCTCGCAGAGCCGTTCGATGTCACTCATGTCGTGGGTGGTGAGCAGCAGGGTGACGTCGCCCGTGTTCCGCTCGGCGATCAGAAACTGCCGCAGCCGCTCCTTGCTGATCATGTCCAGTCCGATCGTCGGCTCGTCGAGGACGAGCAGCCGCGGCCGGTGCACCAGAGCGGCCGCGACCTCGCCGCGCATCCGCTCGCCGAGGGACAGCTGCCGGACGGGCGTGTCGAGGAGGGCGTGGAGATCCAGCCCGTCCACCAGCTGAGAAGTACGCGCTCTGGCCTGCTGCGGGTCGAGCCGGTGGATGGCGGCCAGGATCTGGAAGGACTCCCGCAGCGGCAGGTCCCACCACAGCTGACTCCGCTGGCCGAACACCACCCCGAGGTCGCGGGCCAGGCGGCGGCGGTTCGGCGCCGGATCCAGTCCGCAGGTGCGCACGCTCCCACCGGTCGGCACGAGGATCCCGGTGAGCATCTTGATCGTGGTGGACTTGCCGGCACCGTTTGCGCCGATGTAGCCGCAAGCTTCGCCCGAGCTCGATGCGGGCGGTGATGCCGTCCACGGCCGCCACCACTCGCTTGACCCGGCGGAAGCGGCCGGCCTTCTGCCGCACGACGAAGGTGCGGCGTAGGTCGTCGAATGTCGACGATCGCCTCAGTCATCCGTCAGCCTCCTGCCCCGGTGAAGCGGGAGATGCCCGCGCGCCAGCCGAGCAGGGCCAAGCACCCAGGCCCAGATCGCGAACAGCGGCGCGAACCAGCCGAGCCAGGCCGGCAGGAACGGCGGACCCGGCAGACCCAAGATCAACAGCGTGGGCAGGTACGCCGTGACCGTCGCCGGAATGACGAACGTGAACAGCACCCGGAGCGGCGTCCAGCAGCACGCTGCCCGGCAGCTGGCCCGCGTAGGAACCGCCGTAGACGAAGCTCGAGGTGAACTCGGCCCCGTCGATCAGGAAGAACTGGATCCCGCCCGCCAGGACGAACAGCGCTCCGTAGATCGCCCCACCGACGAACGGGGTGATGATCAGCAGGTACAGCACCGTCGGCGTGAGCGGCAGCTCGAGCGTCGCCAGCGCGATGATCATGATCACCAAGCCGACTCCGACCCGGCCGAGGCGCCGCAGCTGGAAGTCGGCGGTCACCAGCTGGGCCATCAGGGGCATGGGCCGCACCAGCAGCACCTCGAGCCGCCCCATCCGGAGGTTGGTCGGCATGGCGTCGAACTGCCCGAAGATCATGTCGGCCAGCGAGAACCCCATGTTGGCCAGGGCGAACACCAACGCGGCCTGGGCGAACGTCATCCCGCCGAAGACCGGCACGTTGGCCAAGATCGCGTAGAGCTCGACGAACTCGATCAGGCCGATACCGACCGAGGTGGCGACGGTCAGCCAGAAGCTGGTCCGGTACGCATACTGACTGCGGATCCGGGAGCCGATCACGATCGCGTACGAGCGTGGCGCCGACATCCGCACGGGGAGCTCAGCCACCTTGCACCACCAGCCGCTGGGTGGCCCGCCACCAGACAAGCCGGCTCAGCAGGAAGAGCACGGCGAGCCAGGCGCACTGCACGGCCAACACGGCGACGGCCTGTAGTCCCAGGACCCGGCCGGACAGCACGTCGATCGGCAGCTGGAACATGGCCGGGAACGGCGTCGCGTACGCGATGGTCCGCAGCGGTTCCGGGAACAGGTCGACGGGCACGAACAGACCGCTGAACGGTCCGATCACGACGAAGTAGAGCGCGACGAAGCCGCGGGCGTCGAGCGTCCAGGAGGCGACCAGGTTCGTCGTCACCCGCGCGAAGAAGCTGACCGAGATGCCGAGAACCAGGCTGACCAAACCCAGCGGATACGCCGTCCACGACTCCGGCAGCGCCAGTCCGACGGTCAGCGCCCCGATGATCAACGGCGGCAGCCCGCGGGTCAGGAGCTGGAACGACGCCCGACCCAGATCGACGGCCCACCAGCCCAGCAGAGGGTCCACCGGCCGGGCCAGGTCCACCGCGATCTCCCCGGACGTGATCCGGTCCGCGACCTCGCTCCAGGGGAAGAGCGCGACCGGGGCGAGCAGCGCCTGCCCGAGCCAGACGTAGGTGGAGACCTCCTGGACGTCGTAGCCGGCCAAGGTGCCGCCCGCCGCGGCGATGGCCGCGAAGAGAACGCTGACCCGGATGAAGCCGAAGACCGACTGGGTGAACACGCCGGCGAAGATCGCCAGCCGGTAGGTGCTGTACCGACGAAAGCCCGCCAGGCCGAGTTCGAGGTAGGCGCGCACAATCGACTGACCCTATCCATCCCAACCTCGCTCGAGATCCTCCTGTCTGCTCGGGATGCATCTCGAGCAGACAGGAGAAGATCGAGCGACGTTGGGGTGGGCTGGCTAGAGGACTCGTCCCGGCTGGTAGGCGGCGGCCTCCGGATGGGCGGCGGCCACCTTCTCCACGGCAGCCACGACGGCGGCCACCTGAGCGGCGGCGGTGCCGGTCAGCTCGAGCGGTCGGGCGACGCTGGCCCGGAGCTCGTCCGGCGCTCAGCCCCAGCCGCGGGTCGTCCGCGAGCCGCTCGAAGAGGTCGTTGTCGGACCGGCCGGACTCCCTCAGCTCCAGGGCGACGGCCACCGCGTTCTCCTTGATCGCCTCGTGGGCGGCCTCCCGGCCGCGGCCCTTCCGTACGGCGGCCATCAAGATCTTCGTCGTGGTGAGGAACGGCAGGTAGCGGTCCAGCTCGGCCTCGATCACGGCCGGGAAGACGCCGAAGTCGTCCAGCACGCTCAGGAACGTCTCGAACAGCCCGTCCACGCGCGAAGAACGCGTCGGGCAGGGCGACCCGGCGCACCACCGAGTCGGAGACGTCGCCCTCGTTCCACTGGTCGCCGGCCAGCTCGCCGATCATGGACACGTAGCCCGCGGAGCGACCACCGCGAGCCCGTTGACCCGTTCGCAGGAGCGGGTGTTCATCTTGTGCGGCATGGCGCTCGAGCCGACCTGGCCGGGCCGGAAGCCCTCGGTGACCAGTTCGTGGCCGGCCATCAGCCGGATGCTCGTGGCCACGTTCGACGGTGCCGCGGCCACCTGAGCCAAGGCGGTGACGACGTCGAAGTCCAGCGACCGCGGGTAGACCTGTCCGGTGCTGGTCAACACCTGCTCGAAGCCGAGATGCGCGGCCACCTGCCGTTCCAGCTCGGCCAGCCGATCAGGGTCTCCGCCGAGGAGGTCCAGCATGTCCTGGCTGGTCCCGACGGGTCCCTTGAGACCGCGCAAGGGATAGCGGCGGATCAGCTCCTCGACCCGGGCGAGGGCGATCAGCTGCTCGTCCGCGGCGGTGGCGAACCGCTTGCCCAGCGTGGTCACCTGGGCGGCGACGTTGTGGGTCCGGCCGGCGATGGGCTGCTCGGCGTACTCGGCGGCGAGCCGGGCCAGGCGGACCAGGCCGGCGACCATCCGGTCCCGGATGATCTTCAGCGCGGAGACGATCTGCAGCTGCTCGACGTTCTCGGTCAGGTCCCGGCTGGTCATGCCCTTGTGGACGTGCTCGAAGCCCGCCAGGGCGTTGAACTCCTCGATCCGGGCCTTCACGTCGTGCCGGGTGATCAACTCCCGTTCGGCGATGCTGTCCAGATCGACCGCATCGACACATGTCCCGTACGCCGACAGCACCGCGTCCGGATCGTCGCCGCCGAAGTCGACGCCGAGGTCTCGTTGGGCCGCCAGCACCGCGAGCCAGAGCCGCCGCTCGGCGATGATCTTGCTCTGCGGCGACCAGAGCTGACGCATCTGGGCCGAGGCGTAACGCTCGGCGAGGACGTTCGGCACACTCACGAGGCGGCCGCCTCGGCGATGTCGGTGCGGTAGAACGAGCCGTCGAGTTCGATCGCGGCGATGGCCTCGTACGCCTGGGTTGCGCGCCGCAGCCAGGTCGGGGCCGCTGCCGACCACGGCCAGCACCCGCCCGCCGGAGCTGATCAACTCACCGGCGCCGTCGAGGCCCGTGCCGGCGTGGACGACGACCGCTTCGTTCGCCGGCTCGACCTCCAGCCCGGTGATCCGACCGCCGAGCTCGGGCGACTCCGGATAGCCCGGCGCCGCGAGCACCACGGCCACCGACGCCTGGTCGTCCCACTGCAGCGGCGGGTGGTCGGCGAGGTTGCCGCTCGCCGCCGCACGCAGGAGGGAGCCGAGCGGCGTACGCAGCCGCGGCAGCAGCGCCTGGGTCTCCGGATCGCCGAAGCGGGCGTTGAACTCGACCACCCGCGGCCCCTGATCGGTCAGCGCCAGCCCGGCGTACAGCAAGCCCGACGAAGGGCGTGCCCCGCCGGGCCAGCTCGTCGACGGTCGGCTGGAGCACGTCGCGCTGCACCTCGGCGACCAGATCGGCGGGCGCCCAGGGCAGCGGGGTGTAGGCGCCCATCCCGCCGGTGTTGGGACCGGTGTCGCCGTCGCCGGCCCGCTTGAAGTCCTGGGCCGGCTGGAGCGGCAGCACCGTGATCCCGTCGGTGATCGCGAAGAGACTGACCTCCGGGCCGTCCAGGTACTCCTCGATGACGACCCGCCCGCACCGCTCGGCGTGGCTGAGGGCCAGCTGCCGATCCTCGGTGACCACCACCCCCTTGCCCGAGGCGAGACCGTCGTCCTTCACGACGTACGGCGGGCCGAAGTCGTCCAGCGCCTGCGCCGCCTCGCCGCGGGTCTGGCACAGCCGCGCGGCGGCAGTCGGGACGCCGGCGGCGGCCATCACGTCCTTCGCGAAGGCCTTGCTGCCCTCGATCTGCGCGGCGGCCGCCGACGGGCCGAAACAGGCGATGCCGGCCTCCCGGACGGCGTCGGCGACACCCGCGACCAGCGGCGCCTCCGGCCCGATCACGACCAGGTCGGCCCCGATCCGCTGGGCCAGGTCGGCCACCTCGGCTCCGTCGAGCAGGTCGACGCCATGGTTGGTCGCGCACGTCGCCGTACCCGGATTTCCGGGCGCCGCGTGCACTGCCGTCACCGCCGGGTCGGCGGCGAGGGCCCGCGCCAGCGCGTGCTCGCGGCCGCCGGAGCCGACCACCAGCACGCTCAGCTCCGAGGCGTCGGGGTCTCAGGCACAGCGACGAGCCTAGCGAGACCGCGACATCCCGGGATGATGATGAGCCGTGAGCGAACTGGTGGTCGAGCCGTGGCCTGCACCTCTCCGCGACCATTCGTCCGAGCGCTCAGGAGCACACCGGTGACCGCTGACCCCGTGTTCCCGGGCCTGCACATCCGCCCCGCCCGCGGCTGGCTGAACGACCCCAACGGCGTCTGCCGGATCGACGGTCGCTACCACGTCTTCTTCCAGTTCAACCCGGCCGCGCCGGTGCACACCGATGTGCACTGGGGACACGTCAGCTCGACCGACCTGCTGACCTGGACCGAGGAGCCGATCGCGCTCCGGCCCCGCCCGGGCACGGTCGACGCCGCCGGTTGCTGGTCGGGCTGTGTGGTCGACGACGACGGCGTCCCGACGGCGCTCTACACCGGCGTCCCGACCACCGCGTTCGACGCGGGCGTCGACGTCGGCCCGCAGCGACCGGACGCTACGCCACTGGGAGCAGGGCGACGCGCACCTGGTCGGGCCGCCCGACGATCCGATGATCACCGAGGTCCGCGATCCGTATCGTGTTCACCTTCGAGGGCCACCGGTACGCGATCCAGGGCGCGGGCAGCGTTGGCGGCGAGCCGCAGATCTTGATCTACGCCTGCGACGACCTCACCGCCTGGCAGCCCCTCGGCGCTCTGCTGACGACCGCCGATCCGGTGGCCGCCGAGCTGGCCCCGGCGCACATCTGGGAGTGCCCGAACCTGTTCCGCCTCGGGGATCGCTGGGTGTTGATCTTGTCGCTGTGGCGCTTCGAGAACGACGCGTTACGTGCTCGCCGGGGTCCGGCATCTCGTCGGCGAGCTGGTCGGCGGTCCGGAGGGTCCGCGGTTCCGGCCCACGTCCGGCGGACTGGTCGACGACGGACCGACCTTCTACGCCCCGCAGGTGCTGGTCGAACCGGAACGGGCGCTGCTGTGGGCCTGGGCCTGGGAGGGTGCTGAGCGCGGCCTGGACGAGATCATGGCCGCCGGCTGGGCGGGCGTCCTGACCTTTCCCCGCGAGCTGGTGCTGCACGACGGCGTCTGGTCAGCCGGCCCGCGGCGGAGTTGGTCGGGCTGCGCGGTGAGCCGATCCCGGTCTCGCCCGGTGTCGAGTTCACCGCCCACGCGTTCGAGGTCGACGCCAAGTGGGCCCGTGCAACTCCGGATCGCCCAAGGTGAGGTCGAGGTCGTGGTCGTCGCCACCGACGGCCCGGCGCGGATCTTCGTCGACGGCAGCATGGTCGAGGCGTTCGGCGAGACGATGGCCACCACCACGCGGGTCTATCCGTCTCCGTCCAGCCAGTGGCTGCTCGAGGCCGGCGAGGCGGCGACGACGGTCTGGCGACTCGGGGCGCCGGATGGCGACGGGCTTCGGCGGAGGGCAGCCTACTCGCATGGTCCTTCATGATCGATCTCGGCGAACTCGGCCACCCGATCCGACCCCTCGCCCGGCCAGCCGCAGATCAGGTAGTCGAAGCCGCGGTCGACGGCTTCCTCGATGTCCGGCCTCGACCTCCGGCCAGGGCTCCGACAGCGACAGTGAATCGGCGCGCCGGATGTCGCCCGGGTCGCGTCCGGTCTCGGCGGCACAGGGCAGGCCAGCCGGTCCGACGAGCGCCGGTGTCGCCGCCGGCGCCGGCGACGTGCCAGTAGTCGGCGTAGCGGGCGATCAGCGGCAGTGTCCGCTTCGGGTCCCTTGCCGCCGATCCAGATCGGCGGTCGCGGCGTCTGCACCGGCAGCGGCCGGAGCTGGGCGTTGTCCAGGGACACCTGATGGCCGGTGTAGGAGACCCGCTCGCCGGTGAAGAGCCGGGTGACGATCTCGAGGGTGTCCTCGAGCAGATCGAAGCGCTCGACCGAGCGGCGGAAACTCGATGCCCAGCTCGTCGTGCTCACGCTGCGCCCAGGCGGCGCCCAGCCCCAGGTCGAACCGGCCGTGACTGGCGTGGTCGACCGTGAGCGCCTCGGCCGCGAAGACCGACGGGTGACGATAGGTGACCCCGGTGACGAGCAGGCCGAGCCGGACGTCGGTGGTGACGCCCGCCAGCGCGGCCAGGGTGGTCATGCCCTCGAAGCACTCCCCCGGCCCTTCCCCGTACATGGGCTGGAAGTGGTCGAAGCCCCAGACGCCGGTGAAGCCGAGCTCCTCGGCGAGCCGGGCACGTCTCACCACCTCGTCGAAACTCACCCGGTGTTGCGCGATGTCGAGTCCGAACCGCATGTCCGTCGCCTCCCCTCAGCGGCCGGCGAGGTTGCGTGAGCGTTGATCGACA
The DNA here is from genome assembly GCA_963791865.1 of uncultured Actinomycetota bacterium. Lineage (GTDB taxonomy): Bacteria > Actinomycetota > Actinomycetes > Propionibacteriales > Propionibacteriaceae > Microlunatus. Next base: position 46,007 of record CAWBUC010000013.1, on the reverse strand, counting down.
CCCATCTCGCCGTACGGATAGTCGGTGGCGTGCAGATCGCTGGCCGCGTCCAGCGCAGCCGTCTCCTCGGCGGACAGGTGCAGATCCGCCGCCTGCAGGTTGGTCCTGAGCTGGTCGAGGGTGCGGGCCCCGAGGATGGTCGAGGTCACCCCGGGACGGTCGGTGACCCAGGCCAACGCCACCTCGGCCATCGAGACGCCGCGCGCGTCGGCGACCTTCTCCACCGCCTCGATGACGGCCCACGTCCGCTCGGTGCCGCGCCGGTCGTAGGCTTCCATCCCGCGGCCCGGGTCCTCGCCGAGTCGCGTGGCACCCGTCGGCTTCGCGTCCCGCCGGTACTTGCCCGAGAGCCAGCCCCCGCCCAGCGGACTCCACGGCAACAGACCGAGTCCGGCGTCCTGGGCGGCGGGGACGATCTCCCACTCGATCTCCCGGACGATGAGGCTGTACTGCGGCTGCAGGGTCACCGGCGCCGAGACGTTCAGGGCCCGGGCGAGATCGACCAGCTTGGTCAGCTGCCAGCCGGTGAAGTTGGACAGCCCGTAGTAGCGGATCTTGCCGGCCCGGATGAAGCCGTCGAGCGTACGGAGAGTCTCCTCCAGCGGCGTCCACGGATCGAACGCGTGCACCTGGTAGAGATCGACGGACTCCGTGCCGAGTCGACGCAGCGAGGCGTCGAGCGCCCGGGTGAGGTGACGGGCCGAGAGGCCGGATCCGTTCGGGCGGTCGTCGGTGGGAAGCGCGCCCTTGGTGGCCAGCACCACCGCCTCGGTGAGGTCGGCGGGTCGGTCCGCCAACCAGCTGCCGATGATCTCCTCGGATCGGCCGGCGGAGTAGACGTCGGCCGTGTCGATCAGCGTGCCGCCGACCTCGACGAAGTGGTCCAGCTGGGCATGGGAGTCGGCCTCGTCGGTCTCCGCACCGAAGGTCATGGTGCCCAGACAGTGATGTCGAGACGGCGCAGCCGCTGCGCCCTAGGGTTCGGTAGTCCACAGTTCTTTCTACACTGATGCGGCTTTCTGCACCCCAGCTTACGGCAGCTGTCTACACGGGTTCGGTCGAGGCACGAACCACCAGGTGGGCGCTCAGCGTTGTCGTCCCAACGGGAACCGCAGCGCCGCTGGCCAAGGCCCGGATGATCTCGTCGGTGGCCCGTTCGCCCAGTTCGCGGCGCGGCAGGCGGATCGTGCTCAGTGGCGGAGTCAGCCCGGGGGCGAGGCTCGAGTCCTCGTCGAAGCCCAAGACTGACAACCGTTCGGGAACTCCTCGCCCCAGTTCGGCGGCGGCCAGATAGGCGCCGAGGGCGATCCGGTCGCTGAGGCAGGCGAGCGCCGTCACGCCGGGGTGTCTCGTCAGCAGTTCCTCGGTCGCGACGCGGCCACCGGCAACGCTGTCGTCGGCCCCCCACCAGACCGGCTCGACCGAAGCGTCGCGGAGTGCCTCGTCGATGCCGTGACGCCAGGGTTGGCCTATCCGTGTTCGTTCGTCGCCGATGATCCCGATCTGCCGGTGACCCAGCTCGAGCAGATGCTCCAGTCCGGCCCGCGCTCCGCCGCTGAGATCCGGCACGAAGCTGGACCTTCCCGGGCAGCGGCCGTGTCGATGACGACGGTCGGCCGGTCCGGAGCGGCGACGGTCGGCCCGACCATGATCACGCCGTCGACCCGACGGTTCTCGCTTGTCTCGAACGGATCCGCGCCGCCGGCGTCCACGACCATGATCACGTAACCGTGATAATCGGCCGCGCGCGACGGCACCCGCCAGGACCGGCGTCACCTGCGGGTCCGCCAGGTCGGCCACCAACGCGAGCATGGTGGTGCGACGGGTCCGGAGGCTCAGCGCCACGGTGTCGGGACGGTAGCGCAGTTGGCGAGCCGCCTCGATGATCAGCGCCTGTTTGTGGGCGGCGACGATGCCCTCGGCGCGTCCGTTCAGCACCAGGGAAACAGCGGTCCGGGACACGCCGGCCAGGTCCGCCACGTCCTGCGAGGTCGCCTTGCGGGCCATCGCCGGACTCAGACCAGCTCGATCAGATCAGGTCGTTGATCACGATCGACTGATCGCGCTCCGGGCCTACGCCGATGCCGGAGATCCGGGTCCGGCACAGCTCCTCCAGCCGCTCCACGTACAGCTGGGTCGCCTTCGGCAGATCGGCGAAGTCGCGGCACTCGGAGATGTCGTCCTCCCAGCCGTCCATCGTTTCGTAGATCGGCCTTGCGTGGTGGAAGTCGGTTTGGGAAACCGGCAGGCTGTCGTGGCGAACGCCGCGCACGTCGTAGCCAACGCAGATCGGGATCTGCTCCCACCCGGCCAGGATGTCCAGCTTGGTCAAGAAGATGTCGGTGAAGGCGTTGGCCCGCGCGGCCGCTTCGACCACGAGGGCGTCGAACCAGCCACAGCGTCGCTTCCGACCGGTGGTGGTGCCGAACTCGGCCCCGACCGTGCGCAGCCGTTCCCCGTCTTCGTCGAGCAACTCGGTGGGCATCGGGCCCTCGCCCACCCGCGTGGTGTAGGCCTTGACGATTCCGACGACCCGATCGATCCGGGTCGGGCCGACCCCGGCACCGACGCAGGCCCCGGCGGCGATTGGGTTCGAGGAGGTCACGTAGGGGTAGGTGCCGTGATCGACGTCGAGATGGTGGGCCTGGGCGCCCTCGAAGAGCACGACCTTGTCGGCGTCCAGCGCATCGTTGACGACCCGGCTGACGTCGGCGACGTGCGGCGCGATGCGCTCCGCGTGCGACAGCAGATGCTCGGTGATCTGCACCGGATCCAGCGCTCGGCGGTTGTAGACCTTGACCAGCAGGTGGTTCTTCTGCTCCAGGATGCCTCGACCTTCTGCCGCAGGATCGTAGGCGTCGAAGAGGTCCTGCACGCGGATCCCGATCCGGTTCACCTTGTCGGAGTACGCGGGCCCGACCCCGCGACCGGTGGTGCCGATCTTCGCCTTGCCGAGGAAGCGCTCCGTGACCTTGTCGATCACCTGGTGGTAGCTGGTGATCAGGTGCGCGTTCGCGGAGATCAGCAGACTCGAGGCGTCCACCCCGCGGGCGGCAAGACCGTCGATCTCGGAGAACAACACGTCGAGGTCGACGACCACCCCGTTGCCGATGACGGGGGTGCAGCCCGGGTTGAGGATGCCCGAGGGAAGCAGGTGCAGGGCGTAGCGCTCGCCGCCGACGACCACCGTGTGGCCGGCGTTGTTGCCGCCGGAGTAGCGGACGCAGAAGTCGACCCGATCCCCGAGCTGGTCGGTTGCCTTGCCCTTCCCCTCGTCGCCCCACTGGGCGCCTACCACCACAATGCCCGGCATATGATCGCCAGCCCTCTACTCAAGAGTGAAGTCCCTGGCCCACCCCGAACTGGTGGCCGCAGGGACTCTTGCGAGGCCACTCTAGTCACTTCAGCGCGAATGCGACGCCTCTCGATGGCCAGATCGGGGCAGCAATCTGGACCAGTGTGTAAGGGTATGCAGGTTCTACCGTGCCGACCTTTACACGATGTGGCCAGCCAGCCCGCAGCGAGCCGGTTCGTTCGGCAGGACGGGCTCACCCAGCGGCGAGGGTGGCGTACGCGGTCTCGGAGGAGTCGCGCAGGAACTGGGCGCAGCGCTCGTGCTCCACCTCGTCGCCGATCCGCCCGGCGGCGACGCTGAGTGCCCACAGCGCCCTCAGGAAGCCGCGGTTCGGTTCGTGCTCCCACGGGACCGGCCCGGCGCCCTTCCAGCCGGACCGGCGCAGGGCGTCCAGCCCGCGGTGATAACCGGTCCGGGCGTAGGCGTACGCGGCAACGTCCGCCTCCAGTGTCTCCGCTCGAGCGCCTCCTCGGCCAGCAGCGCCCAGCCGAGGGAGGATTCCGGGTGGGCGGCTACCACCGCGACCACGGCGGATCGGGCCTCCTCCAGTTCGGCCGCCGCACTGTCGGCGGGCAACAGGGTCGGTCCCGAGCCGGCCATGAGATTGGGATGGGTCACCCTGGCCAATCTAATCCGCCCAGCGAACAGCTGAGTGTTGGGCCGGGGCATGCTCCACCGCACAACAGGTGTACCAACCCAACACTTGCTGCCCGACACGTGGATCCGAGGGCTCAGATCCAGTCCTTGCGGCGGAACAGCAGGAAGAGGATGAGTGAGGCGGCGACCATGATCACCAGGTACAACCAGAAGCCGGCGATGGTTCCCGACAGCGGGTAGGCCACGTTCATGCCGACGAAACTGGTGACCAGAGTGGGAACCGCGATGATGGCGGCCCAGCCGGACAACTTCTTGACGATCACGTTCAGCTGCATGTCGGCCAGGGCCAGACTGGTCTCGAAGACCGTGCTGAGCTCCTCACGCAACCGGTCCGCTGCATCGGCCGTACGCGCGTGTGCCTCCTCGATCAAGGTCCATTGCCGAGTCACCGAGAGATCGTCCGCCTCGTTGCTGAGTCGCAGCTCGGCGGTGACGCTCCGCATCGGATCCGTCAGTCGCCGCAGATCGGCCAGGTGCTTGCGGAGCCGGAAGGCCTCCAACTGCTCCGTCTTGGTGAGCGGGCGCTCCTCGAACAGGCTCGACGCCAAGCCGTCGGTGGCGGTTGTCAACCAGTCCACCACCTGGCCGTAGCCGGCGATGATGGCGCTCAGCAGGACCTGCATCGCTGCTTCGACACCGTCGTCGGCGAGCCGATCGGCGTGGATCGACAGCAGTCGGGCCGGGTCGATGGCTGGGCCGACGTCGGCCAGGCAGATCAGGGCCCGATCGGTGATCAGCACCGACACCGGGTGGACGGTGAAGTCACCCGTGGTGGCGTCCAGTGCGACGGCGTTGGTCACCACCAGGCGGGATTGGCCGATCTGCTCGAACTTCGCGCGCTGGTCGGTAGCGGTCAGGTCGGCCACCGCAAGATCATCGAGATCGAGCGCCTTGGCCAGTCGGAGCAGTTCCTCCTGGCCGTAAACCGTGGAGCGGTCCAGGACCCACCACGCCATCGCCCCGGAGTGCAGGTCGAGCACGTCGGCGAGGTCCTCGCCGACGAGGTCCTCGGCCAGCACCTTGGAGCCACTCCAGACCCGGCTGAGCGGGAGGGGTCCGGTGAGGGAAGCCGTCACCCGCCCAGTATCGTCCGCTTGTTCCGGATCCGCCCTAGACATCGCCCGTCGTCCTCCTCGGCGACCCGCCCCGGTGAGCGTCGTGTAGCGCAGGCGCGGAGCGTGCGCGAGCCGGACAACACTGCCTCAGCGAGGCGGTTGCCCCGGCGGACCACCCGGATTCGTGGGCCCTGGCGGTCCCGACAGATAGTCGGGTCGCGGCCCCGGTGGGCCGGTTTCAGGCGGCCCCGGTGGGCCGGTTTCGGGCGGCCCGGTGGGCGGGTTCGGGCGGTCCCGGCGAATATCCGGGCGGATAGTTAGGTGCGGGCTGTCCCGGTGGATAGTTCGGCGGCGGCGGTCCCGGTTGATATCCCGGCGGGGGTCCGGACTGGGAGGCCGGCGGGTAGCCGCCCGGTGGGCCCCCAGGCGGCATGCCGGCGGGAGCTGAGCGCTTACGCCCGATGACCAGCCCGATGATCCCCGCCGCGAGGAGCAGGGCGCCGACCACGAGGCAGCTGATGCCACCGATCCGGAGCGCGTTGCCGATCCCGGAAATGTCGGTCACCGGTCCGAGGTCGACGATGACGATCCGGTCCGGATCCTCGAGGAAGTAGAGCAGGCTCACCTCGTCACCGACCAACGGCGCGGACGTGCCGTCGGCGACCGGACCGCGGCCGGTCCGGAAGTCGCCGTCCTTGTCGGTGAACTCGACGGCGAAGTACTGCTCCGACCCTCCGGTGTCTGCTTCGGTCACCGTTCCCCTGACGGGCCCACCGAACCCCTGCCGCGCGAGCTCGGAGTCGAACGCCTGTTGGCCGACACCCGTGAAGGCCGAGCCGACGAGCAACCCGAGCCCGGTCAGCACGAGGAGCGCACCGAGGACGACGGCGACAATCTTGAGGGCCTTCATGAGACGCCTCCTCTGCTCGTGGTCAGAGCCTCTTACGCGTTGAGCGATGTCCCCGTGCTGCGGAGATCCTCGCAGGCGGTGACGACGCGGGCTGCCATGCCAGCCTCGGCCAGCTTGCCCCAGGCGCGCGGATCGTAGGCCTTCTTGTTGCCCACTTCACCGTCGACCTTCAAGACGCCGTCGTAGTTGGTGAACATGTGCGCCGCGGCGGGCCGGGTGAAGGCGTACTGGCAGTCGGTGTCGATGTTCATCTTCACCACCCCATAGTCCACCGCGGCGCGGATCTCCTCCAGGGTCGAGCCGGATCCGCCGTGGAACACCAGGTCGAAGGGCCGGTCCGTGCCGATCTTGGCGCCGACCTGCTCCTGGATGTCCTTGAGCACGTCGGGCCGCAGCTTGACCGAGCCCGGCTTGTAGACCCCGTGCACGTTGCCAAAGGTGAGTGCAGTGATGTAGCGGCCCTTTTCGCCGATACCGAGGACCTCGACGGTACGCAGGCCGTCATCGACCGTGGTGTAGAGCTTCTCGTTGATCTCGTGGCTGACGCCGTCCTCCTCGCCGCCGACCACCCCCACTTCGATCTCGAGGATGATCTTGGCCGCGCTCGTCTTGGCCAGCAGCTCGTCGGCGATGGACAGGTTCTCCTCCACCGGGACCGCCGAACCGTCCCACATGTGGGACTGGAACAACGGCTCCTCGCCGCGAGCCACCCGCTCGGCGGAAATCTCGAGCAGCGGCCGCACGTAGCCGTCGAGCTTGTCCTTCGGGCAGTGGTCGGTGTGCAGGGCAAGGTTGATGGGGTAGTTCTTGGCTACCTCGTGGGCGTAGGCCGCCAGGGCCACCGCACCGGTCACCATGTTCTTGATCGACGGGCCGCTCGCGTACTCACCGCCGCCGGTGGAGACCTGGACGATGCCGTCCGAACCCGCCTCGGCGAAGCCCTGCAGAGCGGCGTTCAAGGTCTGGGACGAGCTGACGTTGATCGCGGGGTATGCGAACGCGTTCTCCTTGGCCTTGTCGAGCATCGCGGCGTAGACCTCAGGCGTGGCGATGGGCATGTGACGGCTCTTTCTGCTCAAACGTGCTCCCGGACACCGATCAGTCTGTCAAAGACCGAGTCCGCGTGGTCGTCACCCCTGTGGCCGTGGACGCGAGAAGATGCCTCACGCCTCGAGGGCCGCGAGATCCACGCCGTGCCGGCCGGCCGAGTAGGCCCGGGCGGTGGTGTCGAGCGTCGCCGGGAGGACGTCGAGCTGGTCCAGCGGCACTTCGGCGATTCCGCCGGCGTGGTCGAGGCGCAAGTTCGGGCTCCGACCGATGCGGCCCTTGACGATGTGGAGGCTGGTGACCTGCGGCCAATAGGCGAACGTGTCGGCGAGCTGCACGCCGGCCCGGCCGATCCGCAAGGCCACGCCTTCGCGGACCGAGGCCAGCTCACGCTTCGCCTGCACGTAGCCGATGACGTACACCGCGAGCCACGCCGCCGAGACCCCGAACAGCACGCCGTAGACGACCCACAGACCAGGCCCGAACGCCTCCCGCTGCCAGAAGTAGAGGGCCACCAAGATCACCACGGTGATGATCAGACTGATGATCCGTCCGACCATCCGTCGCCGGCGCCGCGCCACCTTCTGTTGCGGTCGGGTGACGTCGTAGGGCACGAGGAGTTCCTCGATGGGGCCGTAGCTCACCCATCCATCATGCCCAGACGCCGGAGCGGCGGCCTGCTCAGCTCTCGCGGGCGCCGCGGGGCGTGATGGCCATGTGAATCCGGTAGCGGTCGGCGCGGTACCACGAGGTGGACACTTCGATCACGCGTTCGCCGGCGCAGGTGACGCGCTCCTGCACGAGCAGCGGAGCCCGCTTCGCGATGCTGAGGATGCGCGCGTGGTGTGAGTCGGCGGATTCGGCCCGTACGGTCTGCTCCCCGCTGGTGACGACCACGCCGTACTCGGCGGCGAAGACGTCGTAGAGCGAGCCGAGCTCGCGCTGCAACAGACCGGGAAACAGCGCCGAGGGGTAGTACCCGACTTCGTGCGCCATCGGCGTGCCGTCGGCCGTGCGCAGCCGCTCGACCCGGATGACTTCCCGTCCCGGTCGGATGCGCAGCGCGTACGAGACCTCGTCGTCGGCCATCTCCTCCCGCGCCGACAAGACCACGGTCGCCGGTTGAAGGCCACGGTCGCGCATCTCGCGGGAGAAGGACGTCAGGTGCAACCAGGAGTCGACCTGCGGCCCGGTCACGTAGGTGCCCTTGCCGTGCACCCGCTCGAGCACGCCACCGTCGACGAGATCCGCGATCGCCTGGCGGACCGTGACACGGCTGACCCCGAGCCGCTCGACGAGGGCCCGCTCGGACGGGATGGCGTCGCCCGGACTCAGCTCGTCGTCGATGAGCTGTTGGAGAATTCCGCGTACTTGAGCACGCTTGGTCGTGGCGGTGCCCATACCGCGATTCACCCGGAACTCGCTGACCGCGGCGTCGGTGAATCGATGTTCCACCCGCGCCAGTATGGAGGAGTTCGGGAGCGGACACCAGCTCAGCGAGTCCAGCGCAGCGCCCAGTGGTAGATGGCGATGGCGGCGGCCGCGCCGGCGTTCAGCGAGCGGGTGGATCCGTGCTGGCTGATGGCGACCAGCCGGTCGCAGGCCGCGACCAGCTCCGGGGTCAGTCCGGGGCCTTCGGACCCGAAGACGAGGCAGCACCGTTCGGGTAGCTCAGCCTGCTCCAAGGGCTCGGCACCCGGGAGGTTGTCCACACCGACCGCGACGTAGTCATGCCCGGCCAGCCAGTCGGCGAAGTCGGCCACCTCGGCGTGATGGGTGAGGTGCAGGTACCGGTCGGTGACCATGGCGCCGCGCCGGTTCCAACGCCGCCGACCGAGGATGTGGACGCCGGCCACGTTGAACGCGTTCGCGGTGCGGACGATCGAGCCGATGTTGAAGTCGTGTTCCCAGTTCTGGATCGCGATCCGCAGCGGGTGTCGACGGGTGTCGAGGTCGGCGACGATTGCCACCAGCTTCCAGTAGCGATACCGGTCGACGACGTTGCGTCGATCACCGTCAGCCAGCAGCTCCGGATCGAGACGCGGATCGTCGGGCCAGGGCCCGGGATGCGGTCCGACTCCTACGGCCGGCCCGGCCAGCTCGTCGTCGTTCAGGATTTCCACAACCTTCGACGCTACCCTTGGCTCCCGTGACGCCCGCTCTGTTGATGCCGCTGCTCCTGCCGGAGTGGCTGGATCCGGAGTTTCTCATCCACTTCTTCGGCCCCTTCGCCCTGTGGGGCGTGGCGTTCATCATCTTCGCCGAGTGCGGGCTGTTCGCCATCCTTCCGGGCGACTCGCTGCTCTTCACCGTCGGGCTCTTCGTGGCCCTGGGCGCGATCGACCACTCGTTGTGGTTCGTCTGCGTCGTACTCACCATCGCCGCCGTGCTCGGCAACGCCTGCGGATACCTGCTGGGCCGGATCATCGGGCCGCCCCTGTTCCGCGAGCGCCGCGGCATCATGGGGAAGATCTTCAAGCAGTCGTACGTGACCAAGACCCACGCCTTCTTCGAGAAGTACGGCAACCGGGCCCTCATCCTGGCCCGGTTCGTGCCGATCGTGCGGACGTTCGTCACTCTGGTCGCCGGAGTTGGGAAGATGGACTTCCGCAAGTTCATCACCTACACCGCCATCGGCGGCATCCTGTGGGCCTGTGGGGTCACCATCCTCGGCTTCTACCTCGGGCGTGTCCCGTTCATCCACGACAACATCGAGGTCGTGCTGGTCTTGATCGTGCTGGTCTCGGTGATCCCGATGGTCGTCGAGTTCGTGCTGCACCGCCGGCGGCTGAAGCTCGCTGCCGCTGAGGCGCTCACGCCTGACGCGCCCTCCGTCAGATCTCGGTCCGCCGGTCTCTGACGGCACGAGAACCCGCCCACGGTCGGAAAACGCAGGCCGTCCAGGCCAGATCGGCGGGAGAACCCGCCCACGGTCGGAAGACGCAGGCCCTCAAGAGACGCGGAGGCCGGCCTGTGATACTGCGGCGGCGGCGGGCCGGGTCGCCGCGGTCCAGGTCTGGCCGACCCAGTAGCGGAGAAGTCCGCGCTGGCCTCCCGGATCGGGCTACCAGCCGGGCGCCGGGCTCATCCGGGATCGGTGAGGTCCAGCAGCTCGGCGAGATCCTCGGCAGTCGGCGCCCATCGGCCGGCAGCGACGTTGGTGCGCACCTGCTCGACCGACGTCGCACCGGCGATAACCGATCCGACGGTCGGCATGGACGCCAGCCCACCGATGGCGACGGCCAGCAGATCGAGATCACGCTCGGCGGCAAACTTCGCCAATGCCTCCACGGTGTCGAAGTCTGCCCGCTCCAGGGGGTCAGGTTGACCAGCCAGGCGGGTGCCGGTCGGGGCCGGTTCGCCGCGGCGGTACTTGCCGGTGAGCAGTCCACGGGCCAGCGGAAAGTACGGCAGCAGACTCTGACCGGTGTGCTCCAGGGCCGGGATGAGCTCGGCCTCGGCGCTGCGGTTCAGCCAGGAGTACTCGTTCTGACCGGAGATGAAGCCCTCATAGCCGGCCGTACGGGCCGTCCAGTCCGCGTCCACGACCTGCCAGCCGGTCAGGTTCGATGACCCGATGTAGCGCACCTTTCCCTCGGTGACCAGGTCACTGAGCACGGCGAGCGTTTCTTCGATCGGAGTGTTGGGGTCCGGACCGTGCAGTTGGTAGAGGTCGATCCAGTCGGTGCCGAGCCGACGCAGGCTGGACTCGACCGCGATCCGGATGTAGCGGCGAGACCCGCGGGCACCCCAGTCCGGTCCGTTGGCCCCGCCCATGTCGGCCCCGAACTTGGTGGCCAGCACCACCTCGGAGCGACGGCCGCCGAGGGCTCGGCCGAGCAGGATCTCCGAGCGGCCGCGGTTGCCGTAGACGTCGGCGGTGTCGAACAAGGTGATCCCGCTGTCGATCGCGGCGTTCACCACCGGCGCCACGTCCTCGTCGGCCATCCGGGCGCCGAAGTTGTTGCAGCCCAGCCCCACCAGCGACACGGTGAGACCGGACGTGCCCAGTTGGGCGTAGGTCATGTCCTCCGGCACGGTGGGCTATCGCTGATCGGGCGGCTGTTGTGAGGGCGGCGGCTGCGGTGGCCACACCGGAGGAGTCTGCGGGGCCGAATAGCCGCCTCCACCGCCGGTGTTGGGCGCGGAGTACCCCTGGGGCTGGCCGTACTGCTGCGGTGGGCCGGGCTGGTTGTACGCCTGCGGATTGGGCAGCGCGTCAGGAGCGGCCGCCGGCTGCTGCGGCGGCAACTGCGCGGGCTGCTGCGGGTCCCCGCGGTAGGCGATCTCGCCGAAGCTGACGTCCGGTGCGGAGCGTACGGCGGGCTCGTTGACCTCGAAGTAGGTGGCCTTCTCGAACTTGAAGATGTTCGCGATGACGTTGGTCGGCACCGATTCGATCTTGGTGTTGTACACCCGGACATTGGCGTTGTAGAACCGGCGACCGGCGGCGATGCGGTCCTCGGTCTCGGTCAGCTGGCGCTGCAACTCGAGAAAGTTCTGATTGCTCTTCAGATCGGGATACGCCTCGACGCTTACGATCAGGTTGCGCACGGCGCCGGACAGGGCGGCTTCGACGTCGGCCCGCTGCTGGCTCGGCATCGACCCCTCCGCGTGCGCCAGCTGCTGGGCCTGGCTGCGCAGCCGCGTGATGTCCTCGAGGGTGTTGCGCTCATGGGCGGCGTACGCCCGGACGGTCTCCACCAGGTTGGGAATCAGTTCGTATCGGCGGTTGAGCTCGACGTCGATCTGCCGCCAGGACTCCTGGATCTGGTTGCGCGACTTGACGAAACCGTTGTATCCGCTCACCGCGACCAGCGCGATGATGCCCACGATCACCAGCAGGATGATGATCACCGTGATGGCTGTGCCCATCGAGACTCCTCAGTTTCTGACTACGCCGGCGGCCGACCCCGGCCGGTCAAGCGTATTGCCCATCGGGCAGGACCAGGGGCTCGGCTCGGCCAACCCGAGGTCGGCAGCGCTTGATCGTGTCCCGGGTGCCGTGTCGTCCACGCCTCAGCCCTTGGTCTTGGTGCTCACGAGGTGGCCGAACCCGACCGAGCGGTCCGGGGAGCGGAACAGATCCTGACACGTCGTCAGGGTGAGCAGCGCCTGCGTGGGCTTGGCCTCCGGCTGGCCAGGAACCGGATCCAGGACCCAGGTAGCGGAGTTGGGCACCGTCAGATCACGGGGTGGATCGTCGATCACGTAGGTATAGACGGCGTCCTGGGTCTCGACGATCACCGCGTCACCCCGGTCGAGCTCGAGCAGCTGGGCGAAGGGTTGACCGTGGGTGATCCGGTGGCCCGCAAGAGCGAAATTCCCGATCTGACCCGGCACGACCGATGAACTGTAGTGCCCTACGCCCCGGTTGAGGTCGCGCAGATCGGTGCCCTCGAGGATCGGCACCTCGAAGTCGTCGCCGAACGCCGGGATGCGCAGCAACGCGATCGCCTCTCCGGGGATCTGCTGCGGCTGCGACGACCCCGGCTGGTCCTGGCTCGCCGGCGGTTTCCCGCGCTCGCTGGCGGTGCCCTCCGCCTCCCAATCGGCCAGGAGCTTGTTCTTCTCCTCGACGAACGCGCGCTCGGAGATGACGTTGGTGCCGAAGTACTCGAACCCGACCCAGCCGAGCAGACCCACCCCGGCGAGCAACAGCACAAGCCCCAGCACGGTGAGCGCCGAGCGGCCCCCGCGCCCCCGCTCCGTGGGCGGACGCGGCGAAGTGTCGGCCGACGGCGCCGCTGAGCTGGTGACCGATCCGCTCACGCCGATATTCTGCCTGGTTGCAGCAATCTGGTTTGCCTCTCCCGAACCGGTCTCCGCCTAAACTCCTTCGGTGTGACTTCCCCGCCGGGCTGGTATCCCGATCCCGGCGGGCAGCGCGGCGCCTTCCGCTATTGGGACGGACGCGCCTGGTCCGTCGCGACGACCCAGGGCCTGCCGCAGTCTCCGGGGTTGCCGCCCGGTCCGCCACATCCGGCCGCCGCCGCCTCTGCACGCCGGCGGACCGGCTGGCTGATCGGCGGGATCGCCCTGCTCGTGGCTGTGGTCGTGCTCGGTGTGCTGGCCGTACGGCTGGTCGGCGGCGCCCTCGGCGTCGGTCCGTTCCTGCCGGGCAGTGATCCCACCAGCGACGTGTGCCCCGCCGCCGACCCGGCGTCCCCCTCGCCGCAGCCGGCGGACGGGCGGGTGCACGGCGGCCGACTCTCCTACCCGACGCTCGCCCCTCCTTGGCGCGCGCCGGTGGCCGACGATCGGGTTGCGTTCGGCCGCGGTGTCCTGCAGCAGTACGTGGAGGTCGAAAAGGGCGACTTCGGGCGCTTCCAAAGCTGGGGAGCGGCCGTCCTGGTGGGCGAACTGGTGGCGGGCGACGGCTTCTTCACCCCAAAGGACGGCGCCGCCATCGTTGTCAAGTGCGTGACGGGCACCTTCTACGGCGACACCGAGGTCACCCGGGACGACCAGGTGAACGCCGCCACCAAGGTCGACGGGCACGACGCCTGGATCATTGAGTCGAACCTCGGCTTCGACGTACCGAACCTGCAGGCCAAGCACGAACTGCTGATCGTGGTCATCGTCGACACCCGCGACGGCGCAGCCGGACTCTTCTTCGCCTCCGTCCCCGAGAACGCTCCCGAGCTGGTGGCGCCGGCCCGGCAGGCCCTGGCCAACCTGCGCGTGGACTGATGCTCGCACCCTGAGCCGGTCGAAGGGCCATCCGTCCCTCACCCCGCAGATGCACCACCTTCTCGCAGACGCACCACGTGCTCGGGGTGCGGATGCGAGAAGGTGGTGCGCCTGGAGGAAGAGGCGCCGGTCTCAGGTTCATGCCCAGGGGCTGGGGGTCATCGTGTACTTGGTCTCCAGGTACTCGCCGATGCCCTCGAAGCCGCCCTCCCGGCCGATGCCGGACTGCTTGACGCCGCCGAACGGGGCGGCGGCGTTGGAGATGACGCCGACGTTGAGCCCCATCATCCCGGTGTCGAGCGCCTCGATCAGCCGCTGGCCGCGGGCCAGGTCGCCGGTGTAGGCGTAGCTGACCAGCCCGAACTCGGTGTTGTTGGCGATGGCCACCGCCTCCTCCTCGGTCTCGAACGTGACCATGCTGACCACGGGGCCGAAGATCTCCTCGCGCAGGATGCGGCTATCTGGCTGGACGTCGGTGACGACCGTTGGCGCGAAGAACGTGCCGTCGCCGTCGAGGGCCGCGCCGCCGATCCGCAGCTTCGCTCCCCGCTCGACCGCGTCGCCGACCAGCGTCACCGCCTTCTCCACGGCGTTCGCGTCGATCAGCGGGCCGATCTGCACCCCCTCCTCGGTACCGCGGCCGATCTTCATCGCCGACACCTTGGCGGTGATCTGCTCGGCGAACCGCTCGGCCACCGAGGCGTGCACGATGAACCGGTTGGCCGCCGTACACGCCTGCCCGATGTTGCGGAACTTGGCCAGCATCGCACCGGCGACCGCGGCGTCGACGTCCGCGTCGTCGAAGATCAGGAAGGGTGCGTTGCCACCGAGCTCCATCGAGGTCCGCAGCACGTTGACCGCCGATTGCTCGATCAGCTTCCGGCCGACCTCGGTGGACCCGGTGAAGCTGAGCTTCCGCAGCCGCGGATCCGCGATGATCGGCTTCGACACCTCACCCGACGAGGTCGTCGTCACGACGTTGACCACTCCGTCCGGCAGGCCGGCCTCGGCCAGGAGCTGCACGACGTACAGCGTGGTCAACGGGGTCAGCGCGGCCGGCTTGACCACGGCGGTGCAGCCGGCGGCCAGTGCCGGGCCGAGCTTGCGGGTGGCCATGGCCAGTGGAAAGTTCCACGGCGTGATCAGGTAGCACGGGCCGACCGGGTGCCGGGAGACGATCATCCGGCCCGTTCCCTCCGGATTCACGCCGTAGCGGCCGGTGATCCGGACGGCCTCCTCACTGAACCAGCGGAAAAACTCACCGCCGTAGGTCACCTCGGCCGACGACTCCGCCAGCGGCTTGCCCATCTCCAGCGTCATCAAAAGGGCGATCTTGTCCTTGCGCTCCCGGATCAGATCGAAGGTCCGCCGGAGCACCTCGGCGCGCTCGCGCGGCGGCGTCCGGGCCCAAACCGGAGCGGCCGCCACCGCCGCGTCCAGCGCGGCCCGGCCGTCCTCGGGTCCCGCGTCGGCGATCTCCTTGATCGTCTTCCCGGTCGCCGGATCGAGCACCGCGAAGGTCTTGCCGCTCTCCGCGGCCTTCCACGTTCCGTTGACGAATAGTCCATCGGCGACAGACTCCAGGAGTTCGGTCTCGGTGGTCATGGTCCCCTCAATGGTCATGGTCCTAGGGTGGCCGATGATGACTACGGACAGAGCAGCGGCCTCGAGGTGGAAGGCCGAACGGGTCAAGTCGGCGACCACGACCATCTTCGCGGAGATGTCGGCGTTGGCGGTCGCGACCCAGTCGGTCAATCTGGGCCAAGGCTTCCCCGACTACGACGGGCCGGACTTCATGCTGGCCGCAGCCCGATCAGCCATCGCTGAGGGGGTGAACCAATACCCACCGGCCCGGGGCATCGCACCCTTGCGGCAGGCGATCGTCGCACACAGCGCCCGCCATTACGGCTTGGTCTACGACGCCGACACCGAGGTCGTCGTGACCACGGGCGCCACCGAAGCCTTGGCCGCCGCGATCCTGGCCTTTGTCGAAGCGGGCGATGAGGTCATCGCGCTCGAACCCTTCTACGACTCCTACGCGGCCTCGATCGATCTCGCCGGGGGCACCCGGGTCGGCGTCGGACTCTTCGGGCCCAACTTCCGCCTCGACGTGGCCGAACTGGAGCAGGCGATCACCGACCGCACCAAACTGCTGCTGATCAACTCTCCGCACAACCCCACCGGCACCGTGCTCGGCGTCGACCAACTGGCCCGGATCGCCGAGCTGGCCGTCCAGCACGATCTGTTGGTCGTCTGCGATGAGGTGTACGAGCACCTGGTCTTCGACGAGGTCGAGCATCGCCCGCTCGCCACGTTCCCGGGACTGCGCGAGCGCACGATCCGCATCTCGTCGTCGGGCAAGACCTTCTCGGCCACCGGCTGGAAGATCGGCTGGGCGCTGGGTCCGGCGCAGTTGATCACCGAGCTGACGGCGGTGAAGCAGTTCCTCACTTACGTGTCCGGGGCGCCGTTCCAGCCCGCGGTGGCGCGAGCACTGGACGAGGGTGATGCCTGGATCGCCGCCGCCCGCCGCGAGCTCCAGGGCAAACGCGATCGGCTTGCGGCCGGTCTGCGGCGGGTCGGGCTCGATCCGGTGGTTCCGCAGGGCACCTACTTCATGACCACCGACGTCACCCCGCTGGGCTACGCCGACGGCATCACGTTCTGCCGGGAGCTCCCGCGTCGTTGCGGGGTGGTGGCCATCCCGCATCAAGTCTTCTACGACCGAAAAGAGCAGGGGGCGCCGTACGTCCGTTGGGCCTTCTGCAAGACCGACGAGGTGCTGGATGAGGGGCTACGCCGCCTGGAACGGCTGCGCTGAGGGGGGCGCTGAGCGGGCGCGACCACGCGCGCGGTACCACTGGCTGGCACCCGGGGTCCACAGGACCAGGCACGCCACGACGATGTAGAGGGCCGGCGCCAGCCACCAGATCAAGTAGTCCTGCAGCCACCAGGCCGACCACCCGAGGGCGACCAGCCCGGTGATCGTCAAACTCCAGCGGGCCCAGGGCCGCGGCGCCAACACCACGAAGCCCAGGAAGAACGAGAGCAGCGGGATGCCGTAGAGCGGCCACGCCAGGCCGTCGATCATGCTGTAGTGGAAGCGGTTCAACAGGTGGAAAAGGCTGCCCTCACTGCCCTCCAAGGCGAGGTTGGCAGCGCCCGCGGTGGCCACCAGCCAGGCGAAGCTCAGACCGCAGATCCACTGCAGCGATGCGGTGACCGTCATGGTGGCCGACATCGCTACCACCGCGGGGCGCTGCAGAATCAGCCAGCCGGGGGCGAGAGCCGGAGGCACCGGCGGCATCGACGTCGGCACCGGGTACCGAGGAGGGCCGCCAACCCCGGCGGGCGGGACGGGATAGCTCGGGGGCTGAAACTGTGGTCCGGACGGCGGCGCGCCGTTCGGACCCGGCGGCGCCGGGAACGCGTACGGCTGCGACATACACACAATTTAGTCTTGCTCGCGCCCGCTACGCGCCTCGTGACTCAGTCTTGCTCGTGACCCAGTCTTGCTCGTGACTCAGTCTTGCTCGTGACTCAGTCTTGCTCGCGACTTAGCTCGGCCCACCGAGGCGAATCCGCTGTTCCGGCGGCGGAGAGGTCTCGCCGTCAGCGTCGGTGAAACCGGTGACGTGGCCGGTCACCTGCGCGAGCCGCGGTCCGGAGATCACCCGGTACGGATACGGCGCGCCGCCGGCCCGCTGCGCGAACTCGGTCACCGGCAGCGCTGCGATGCTGCCGATCACCAGGATGTTTCCGAACCGGCGTCCTTTGAGGGTGGACGGCTCGGCAGCCAGCAACGCGTGCTCGAAGACCGCACGCACACCGGCCAGGACGCGCCGGCCGTAGGTTGACGGACCCCGATCGGTGATGTTGATGACGAGCGCACCGTGCGGAGCGAGGGCGCGCTGCGCGTCCGTCATGAACTCGAGAGTGGTGAGTTCGGCCGGCACCTGGGCGCCAACGAAGGCGTCGATGATGATGAGATCCGCTCGGCCGTCGGGCAGTGTGGCCATCCCGGTTCGACCGTCGCAGTGGCGGACCCGAATGCCGCTGCGCTTGGGCAGCGGGAGGTGCTGCCGGACAAAGGTCGTCAGTTCGGCATCGGGTTCGAAGACGATCTGTGCGGAGCGCGGTCGCGATGCCGCCACGTAGCGGGGCAGCGTCAGTGCTCCCCCGCCGACGTGGACGACCCTTACGGGCCTCCCGGGCTCGGTGAGTACGTCGATCAGATCCGCGATCCGCTGCACGTAGTCGAATTCCAGCCGCAACGGATCGTCGAGGTCGACGTAGGACTGATCTGTCCCGTCGATCCGCACCGTGAAGGCGGCTGGATGCGCGAGGTCGCGGATCAGGCGCGTGCCCGGCCGGAGCTCGTCGTCTCCACCTCCCGGCAACGGATTGGGCTCAAATACCGTCGATCCGGTCCGGCGGCGGAGACACCGGGTCGTTCACGCCGAGGTAGTTGGTGAGGGCCACCAAATCGTCGCCGCCGCCGATCCGGTTGGTGCCCTCGGTGAAGACGGTGAAGGAGTCCCCGCCGTCGGCCAGGAAGCTGTTGGTGACGATCCGGTATGTCGCGGCCGGGTCGAGCACCGTGCCGTTGAGCGTGATGCTCGCTGGGTCGATGCGGTCGCCGAAGGACTTTGTCGGGTTGTAGGCGAAGGAGAAGCCCTCCGAGACGCCGAAGATGAGGACCTCACGACCGCCGGGCCGATCGTCGATGGCCTGTTGCTCGAGCAGCCGCTCGATCTGTGCACCGGTGAGGTCCATTGTCACCAGGAGGTTGCCGAACGGCTGGACCTGGAAGGCTTCGGCGTAGGTCACCTCCCCAGGCTGCTCACCGCCGGAGATCTGTTCGAAGTCCAAGTCGGCGCGGACGCCGCCGGGATTCATAAAGGCGATCTGGGCCCCGCCCTCGGTTTCTCCGTCGGTGGCGGCGAGCTGGGCGTCGGCGATGACGTTGGCCAAGGTGCTCTCCGTGTCGCGGTTGGGCGACCGCGTGATGTCGGCCGCCACCGAGCCGACCACTTCGTTGGCGATCGGTGCCGACGCTGCGTTCCAGCGGTTGATGATCTCGGTTTGCACGGGATCGGGGGTGGTCCTGGCCACCAGGTGGTTGGTGCTCTCGGTCGAGTCTGCGTCGCACGTCGCCGTTCCGCGCGTTGATGGTCAAGGAGGTCTCCGTGACCACCCGGCCGAACGACGACGCCGAGGTGACCATGCGCGGCCGACCGTTCGGGTCGGGGATGTTGCAGATGTACGGCTGGTGGGTATGCCCGGTGACGACCAGGTCGATCTCGGGATGCAGGTTCTCGGCGATGTCTGACGATCGGCCCGGAGATGCCGTCGCACTGCTGGTAAGTGCCGGACTGGAAGCCACCCTCGTGCAGCAGCACGATGATCGTCTGCACGCCGCGCCGGCGCAGCTCGCGGGCGGCCCGGTTGGCGGTCTCGACCTCGTCGCGGAACTCGATGCCCTGGATGCCGGACTGGGCGACCAGGGTGGGCGTCGCCTCCAGGGTCATCCCGATGTAGCCCACCTTGACTCCGCGAACCTTCTTCACCGCGGTGCCGGGCAGGATCGTCCGGCCGGTGCTCTCCCGGACCACGTTGGCGGCGAGCCAGCGGAAGTCGGCGCCGGGGTAGCCGCCGTCCACCCCATGGCGCGTAGCAGCCGTCGTCGACGCGACAGCCGCCGCGCTGCATGCGCAGCAACTCCGCAACGCCCTCGTCGAACTCGTGGTTGCCGACGCTGGAGACGATCAAGGCCCATCGCGTTCAGTGACTCGACCGCCGGCTCGTCGTGGAACAGCCCGGACAGGAACGGGGAGCCGCCGATCAGATCACCGGCCGCCACCGTGTGGGAGTAGCGCGCATCGGCCCGAAGTTCCTTGAGCTTGGTGGCGAGGTACTCCGCACCGCCGACCGGCGTGGCGCTCGGATCCAGTGTCGAGCTCGAGAGTCGCGTCACTGCCACCGGGCGGCTGCAGATGGCCGTGGAAGTCGTTAAACGACAGCACCTGCAGCTCGATGTCCCTCGGCGGCCACCAGGGCTTGGCCTCCGCGGTGCCGCTCAGACCGAGCGAGGTCAGGCACAGGGCGACGGCGGCGGTGACGGCGGCGAAGACGACGGCTCGAGCGCATGAGAACTCCTGAGGAGGTCGGACGGCTCAGCCACCGTAACTCCGGACCCCCAAGCCTGTCGAAGGGTCCGGGTCAGGGCAGCACGATCAGGCGATCGCCGGCTGCGGCGTAGCGATCACCAAGCCGTCGCTGCTCTCGTCGACGTCGAAGGTGACGACCGCACCCTCGGCGATCTCACCGGACAAGACCTTGCGGGCCAGCTGATCCTCGATGCTGGTCTGGATGAGTCGCCGCAGCGGCCGGGCACCGTAAACCGGGTCGAAGCCAGTCAGGGCCAGCCACTCCTTGGCGGCCGGAGTGGCCTCGACGACGATCCGCCGCTCGGCCATCCGGGCGTTCAGCCGACGCAGACCGATCTCGACGATCCGGGCCAGTTCCTCGGTGCCCAGCGGCTCGAACAGGACGATCTCGTCCAGCCGGTTCAAGAACTCCGGCTTGAAGGCGCCCCGGACGACGCCCATCACGGCGTTCCGCTTGGTCTCCGCGTCCAGCGTCTGGTCGGCCAGGAACTGCGATCCGAGGTTCGAAGTCAAGATCAACAACACGTTGCGGAAGTCGACCGTACGGCCCTGGCCGTCGGTCAGCCGGCCGTCGTCGAGCACCTGCAGCAAGATGTCGAAGACCTCGCTGTGCGCCTTCTCGACCTCGTCGAGCAGCACGACCGCGTACGGGCGACGCCGGACCGCCTCGGTGAGCTGACCGCCTTCCTCGTACCCGATGTAGCCGGGCGGGGCGCCGACGAGGCGGGCCACCGAGTGCTTCTCGGAGTACTCGCTCATGTCGATCCGCACCATGGCGTGCTCGTCGTCGAAGAGGAACTCCGCCAGCGCCTTGGCCAGCTCGGTCTTGCCGACGCCGGTCGGGCCGAGGAACAAGAACGAGCCGGTGGGCCGGTTGGGGTCGGAGATGCCGGCGCGGGAGCGCCGGACGGCGTCGGAGACAGCTCGCACGGCCTTGGTCTGCCCGATGAGCCGCTCGCCGATCCGGGACTCCATGGCCAGCAGCTTCTCGCTCTCCCCCTGCAGCAGCCGGCCGACCGGGATGCCGGTCCAGTTGGACACCACCTCGGCGATGTCGTTCGGGCCGACCTCCTCCGACACCATCGAGGGCAGCTGGGTCTCGGCCTCGTCGGCGTTTTCCAGCTCCTTCTCCAGGGCCGGGATCTGCCCGTAGCTGATCTCACTGGCCCGGACCAGGTCCCCCTCGCGCAGCGCCTTGTCGGCGGCGATCCGGAGCTCGTCGATCTGGCTCTTCAGGTCGCCCACCCGGTTCAGGCCCTGCTTCTCGGCCTCCCAGCGGGACTCCAGCGCACGCAGCTCCTCCTGGGTGTCGGCGAGCTCGCCCCGGAGACGGGCCAACCGCTCCTGGCTGGCCGTGTCGTGCTCCTTCTCCAGGGCCAGCTGCTGCATGGTCATCCGGTCGACGGTGCGGCGGAGCTGGTCGATCTCCTCCGGCGAGGAGTCGATCTCCATCCGCAGCCGCGAGGCGGCCTCGTCGATCAGGTCAATGGCCTTGTCCGGCAGCTGCCGGGACGTGATGTAGCGGCTGCGAGAGGCTCGCCGCGGCGACCAGGGCGGCGTCGGTGATGGCGACCTTGTGGTGCGCCTCGTAACGCTCGCGCAGCCCGCGCAGGATGGCGATGGTGTCCTCGACGCTCGGCTCGCCGACGAAGACCTGCTGGAAGCGACGCTCCAGCGCGGGGTCCTTCTCGATCCGCTCGCGGTACTCGTCGAGGGTCGTCGCGCCGATCATCCGCAGCTCGCCGCGGGCCAGCATCGGCTTGAGCATGTTGCCGGCGTCCATCGAGGAATCGCCGGACGCGCCGGCGCCGACGACGGTGTGCAGTTCGTCGATGAAGGTGATGACTTGGCCCTCGGCGTCGCGGATCTCGGCGAGGACGGCCTTGAGCCGCTCCTCGAACTCGCCGCGGTACTTCGCGCCGGCGACCATGCTCGCCAGATCGAGGGAGATGAGGCGGCGGTCCTTGAGAGAGTCCGGCACGTCGCCGGCCACGAGCCGCTGAGCCAGACCCTCGACGACGGCGGTCTTGCCGACGCCGGGCTCGCCGATCAGCACCGGATTGTTCTTCGTACGGCGGGCCAGCACCTGCACCACCCGGCGGATCTCGGTGTCGCGACCGATCACCGGGTCGAGCTTGCCGTCCCGGGCCATGGCGGTCAGGTCGACGCCGTACTGGTCGAGTGCCGAGGAGGTGCCCTCGGCCTCCGGGCTGGTGACCCGTTTGGAGCCGCGCGACTCGTTGAACTTGCGGGTCAGGTCGCTGTGGCTGACCTTCAGATCGACCAGGATCTTCCGCGCATCCGAGTGCACGGCGGCCAACGCGATCAGGAGGTGTTCGGTCGCCACGTAGGCATCGCCGAGCTGCTCGGCGCGGTTCTCCGCATCGGCCAGCACCCGGGCGAAGGACGCCGACAGGGCGGGCTGGCTGACGGAGTTGCCGCTGGCCGACGGCAGCTTGGCGATGGCGCCCTGAGCGGCGGCGTCGACCACGGCCGGATCCGCGCCCACGGCGGTGAGCAGCGGCGCGGCGGTGTTTCCCGGCACCATGAGAAGCGCGTGCAGCAGGTGCGACGGTTCGGCGTGCGGGTTGCCGTTGGTCAGCGCGTTGCGCAACGCCGCCGAGACGGCGTCACGGCTCTTGGTGGTCAGCTTTTCGGTGTTCATCGAGTGGTCCTTCTTTGGTCCAGATCAGGGTTGAGTCTACTCCACTCAACTTTGTTGGCCAGTCCGGTATTCCACCGTTGTTTCCCCTACCCCGACCATCAACGACGCTGTACGACAGACCGCGCTACAGCCACAGGCGGCCCCATAATCAGAGGGTGAGCGACGAGGAGCGGGAGGGCATCACCTTCAGCCATCTCGACCAGGAGCTGTTCGACGGCGCCGGCGCCGACCAAACGCGACCTGGCCGACTACCTGGACGCCATGGCTGAGCGGATGCTGCCCGGTCTGGCGGACCGGCCCTTGTCGGTCGTGCGCGTGCGCCCGGGGCAGCCACCGTTCATGCAGAAGAACCTGCCGAAGTACACCCCGGAGTGGGTCGAGCGCGTCCCGATCTGGGCCGAGGCGTCGAAGCGGGAGGTGTCCTATCCGCTGGCCACCGATCGACGGACGCTGCTTGTGGTTTGCCAACCAGCGGGCGGTTGAGTACCACGTGACGCTCTTCCGGATGGGTCACTGGAACGAGCCCGACTATCTCGTGATGGATCTCGATCCGCCGGAGGGAGCCGGATTCGACGTCGTGGCGGCTACTGCTGCCCTTGTGCGGGCGGCGCTGACGGAGTCAGGTCTGAACGGGAGTGTCAAGACCAGCGGGGCCAAAGGCCTGCACGTGTTCGTGCCGCTGGCGGTCGGGTCGTCACCGGAGGATGTGGCGGCCGGCACCCGCGCCCTCGCCGCGCGCGCCGAGCGCATCGATCCCGACCTCGCCACCACCGCTTTCGTCAAGGAGGACCGGCACGGAAAGGTGTTCCTCGATTCCACCCGCGCCGGCGGCGCCACCGTAGTGGCCGCCTACAGCCCCCGCGTCCGGCCCGGGGTGCCGGTGTCATTCCCGGTCGCCTGGGATGACCTCGATCGCGTGAGCCCGGCCGACTTCACCGTCCACACGGCCCTGGCCCTCGCTCGGCGACACCGACCCGTGGCGCGATCGCTGCCGGAGCCGCAGAGCTGCCCGACGATCTGATCGCCGAAGGACACGAGATTCCCATCGCCCGCGTCCAGGCCATGCACGAAGGCAAGCGCCGAGCCCGGGCCCGCCGCGACTCCGAGAACCAGTAACCCGATCGCACCCCCCAGCCGGCGTCCGTGAGACCGTCGGAAACCAAGAGCACCACCAACACGAGCACCGAGGAGGCTGTCATGAGCGAGTCGAGCTATGAGTCAAGCGACTTGACCGAAGGAGCGACCGTCGAAGGCGAGGAACGGAGCGACGACTCCCACGCCGCAGACCGCGACGCGGGTTTCGCAGAAGGCAGCGAGGCCGCGGCCGGCGCCGAAGAGAGTGTCGTGGTCAACCCGGATTACGACGACACCACGCTCGACAATGCGACGACCACGACCTCGACCGCCGGTGGCTCCGACGCAGACTCGACGTTCGTCGACCGCGACGCGAGCGCCCAAGAGTGAGGGTCTGACGGTCTGGCTCTGCGCCGACAGCTGATGACCGCAAAGACTCACTCTCGACACCCGGACCTCGAACCGCCAGACAGCCCTAGGGCAACAGCTCGCGCAGCCGGCCCGGGCCGATGGCGGCCGCCCCGGCACGGGTGACCAAGCCAATGAGCTCGCGGTCGGCAGTCACGACGACCACCTCGTCCCCGGCTGCAATCAGATCCCTGACCACACCCACAATGGCCGAATCGCCGTCGGCCACCGCGTGTACGGTGCGAACGCTCTCGTCTCCGCTGGGCACCCCGGCTCGCGCCTGGCCCTCGAGGACGAGCAGCACGCGATCGAAGCCGGAGGCGGCCGACGTCAGCCCCTTGGTCAGCTCAGTGTGGAGTCTGGCCGCCGCCCCCGGGCGGTCGCGCCACCAACCGTCCGGCCGCGAGCCCACGACGTTGGCGCCGTCGACGACGAGCACTCGGTCAGTCACCGGGACGTGATGGCGCGGGTCGGCCGGAGGCGCGAGCCGCCACCGAGACGGACTCCGCCGGCCGGGTCGGCGGTGAAGAACCGCGACCCCGGTGGGGCGGCGCGCACGGCCGCCATGATCTCGGCCAACTCGGTGACCCGGACGCGGAGCTCGTCGATCTCGTCCTGCATGCTCAAGATGCGCCGGATGCCCTCGAGGTTGATGCCCTCGTCCTGGGAGAGCCGCTGGATGAGTCGGAGCCGGGCGATGTCGTGCGCGGAATAGCGCCGCCCGCGCTTGGCGGTCCGCCGCGGCGAGACAAGTCCCATCCGGTCGTACGTACGCAGGGTCTGCGGATGCATGCCGGCCAGATGGGCGGCGACCGAGATCACGAAGACCGGCGCGTCGTGGTCGATCCGGTCCGGAAGCGAAGATGCCGACACCGCCATCAGACCTCAACTTCCGGCGAACAGCTTGGCCCGCGGATTCACCCGGCCCACCGCTTGGGCGTACGAGTCGAGGGCCTGCCGCGCCTCGTCGCTCAGGGCCTCCGGCACGACGACCTCCACGGACACCAGCAGATCACCGGTATTGCCGTCCCGCTTGGAGACACCCTTGCCGCGGACCCGGAAAGTCCGGCCGTTGGGTGTGCCGGCCGGGATCTTGAGCCGGACCGACGGGCCGGACAGGGTCGGGATCTCGATCTCCGCGCCGAGCGCCGCCTCGTGGAAGGTGACGGGCGCGGTCAGGGTCAGGTTGTCGCCCTTGCGCCCGAAGATCGGGTGCGAACGGACGTGCACGACGACGTAGAGGTCGCCGGCGGCACCGCCGTTCTCGCCGGCTCCGCCCTTGCCCTTGAGCCGGATCCGCTGCCCGTCGGTCACGCCGGCCGGGATGCGGACCTGCATGGTCTTGGTCGAGCGGCCGCGGCCGGAGCCGTGGCACACCGGGCACGGATCGTCGACGACCATCCCGCGGCCGCGGCACTCGCGGCACGGCTCGGTCACGGCGAACACGCCGCCGGACGTCGAGGTCTGCATGCCGCTGCCCTGACAGACCGGGCAGACGTGCGGCACGGTGCCGGCCTTGGCGCCGGTCCCGTGACAGGTGGCGCACGCGGCGTCGGAGACCATCTGCATGCCGACCGTGACCCCGGCGATGGCGTCGTTGAAGTCGACGGTCACCTCACCCTCGACGTCGCTGCCCCGACGGGGTCCGCGCGAGGTCGAGAACCGGGTGGAGCTCCGGTTGGCCCCGGAGTTGAACAGTCCGCCGAAGAGGTCACCCAGCCCGGTGTCCCCGGCGTTGCGGAACAGGTCGTCCATCGACGGACCACCCTGGCCGCCGCCGCCACCCGGGAAGCGGAAGCCGCCGGCGCCGAACAGCCGCCGGGCCTCGTCGTACTCCTTGCGCTTGGAGTCGCTGGACAGCACGTCGTTGGCCTCGGAGACCTCTTTGAAGCGGCGCTCCGCCTCCGGGTTGCCGGGATTCTGGTCGGGGTGATTCTCCCGCGCCAGTTTGCGGTAGGCCTTCTTGATCTCCTCGGGCTTGGCGTCCTTCGAGACACCGAGGACCTTGTAGTAGTCCTTCTCGATCCAGTCCTTGGTACTCATCTACGCCTCCCCTCGGATTTCTTGCTGCCCTGAGCGCCGTCGTTGGGCGCTTCGACAGGCTCAGCGCGCGTCTTCTTGGTCTTGCTCGGTGTCTTCCGGCCCCTCGACAGGCTCTAGGTGCGCGACGTCTGGCTCAGGGCTCGGCTCGGCCGGATCGGCCACGGCGACCCGGGCGGGCCGCAGGATGCGATCTCCCACCCGGTAGCCGGGCTGCAAGATCTCCACGCAGGTGGGTCCGTCGATCCCCTCGACGAGAGAGTGCAGCAGCGCCTCGTGGATGTGCGGGTCGAACGGATCACCCTTCGTCCCGTACGTCTCCAGGCCGTGCTTGCCGGTGATCCGCTCCACCTCGTCGGCGACCGCCTTGAACCCGCCGGTCAGCTCGTCGTGCTCGCGGGCCGAACGGATGTCGTCCAGCACGTTGAGCAGGTCCTTGAGCATGCCCTCGATCGTGGCCTTGCGGATGAGGTCGCGGTCGCGATCCACCCGGCGCTTGTAGTTGACGTATTCGGCCTGGAGCCGCTGCAGATCAGCGGTTCGTTCGGCCAGCTCCGCCTTCATCTCTGTCACCTCACCGGCCGCGACCTGCTCGGTCGTCTTGTCGGTCGGAATGTCGTTCCCCTCCTCCGGGGCGGGAGCCGCAGCACGCCGCGGCTCCCGAACCTGGTACGTCTTGGGATCGATCCGCCGGTTGTCCCGAATGATCGGCCCCTGCTCTTCGCCCTGCTCTCGACTGCGCTCAGATTCGCGGTCTTGGCTCACTTGGTCCCGCTCGACTTGGACTCGTCGGTCTCGTCGACGATCTCGGCGTCGACGACGTCGTCGTCGGTGGCACTCTCGGAGCTGCTGCCGTTCGACGACGGGTTGTCGCTCGGGGCACCCGCGTCGGCCGGGGCCTGGTTCTGCTGCGCCTGCGCCGCGGCGTACATCGCCTGACCCACAGCGGCGCTCGTCGTGTTGACCTTCTCCAGCGCGGTCTTGACCGCGTCGTTGTCGGTGCCCTCAAGAGCGGTCTTGAGCTCGGCCAGCGCCTCTTCGACCGGAGTCTTGACATCGTCGGTGATCTTGTCGGCGTTCTCGCTCAGCAGCTTCTCGGTCCGGAAGACCAGGTTGTCGGCCTCGTTGCGGAGCTCGACGCCCTCGCGCCGCTGCCGGTCCTCTTCGGCATGCGCCTCGGCCTCCTTGACCATGTTGTTGATCTCGTCCTTGCCGAGCGCCGAGCCACCCGTGATCTGCATCGACTGTTCCTTGTTCGTGGCCAGGTCCTTGGCGTGCACGTGCACGATGCCGTTGGCGTCGATGTCGAAGGCGACCTCGATCTGCGGCACGCCGCGCGGGGCCGGCGGCAGGCCGGTCAGCTCGAAGTTGCCGAGCGACTTGTTGTCCCGGGCGAAGTCCCGCTCGCCCTGGTAGACCTGGATCATCACCGACGGCTGGTTGTCGTCGGCCGTCGTGAAGACCTCGGACCGCTTGGTCGGGATGGTCGTGTTGCGCTCGATGATCTTGGTCATCACGCCGCCCTTGGTCTCGATGCCGAGGCTCAGCGGGGTGACGTCCAGCAACAGCACGTCCTTGACCTCACCCTTCAGCACACCGGCCTGCAGGCTGGCGCCGAGAGCGACGACCTCGTCGGGATTCACACCCTTGTTGGGCTCCTTGCCACCGGTCAGCTCCTTGACGAGCTCCACCACGGCCGGCATCCGGGTCGAACCACCGACCAAGATCACGTGGTCGATCGCGCCGACGCTGATCTTGGCGTCCTCGATCACCGCGTTGAACGGGCTGCGGCAGCGATCCAGCAGGTCGGAGGTGAGCCGCTGGAACTCCGAGCGGGTCAGCTTCTCCTCGAGGTGCAGCGGACCCGACTCGCCCAGCGTGATGTAGGGCAGGTTGATCGAGGTCTCACTCGCCGAGGAGAGTTCGATCTTGGCCTTCTCGGCCGCTTCCATCAACCGCTGACGGGCGATCTTGTCCTGGCTCAGGTCAGTGCCGTTCTTGTTCTTGAACTGCTTGACCAGCCAGTCGACGACGCGGCCGTCCCAGTCGTCGCCACCCAGGCGGTTGTCGCCCTTGGTGGCCTTGACCTCGAACACGCCGTCGCCGATCTCCAGCAGCGACACGTCGAAGGTGCCACCACCGAGGTCGAAGACGAGGATGGTCTGTTCCTTCTCGCCCTTGTCCAGCCCGTACGCCAGCGCGGCGGCGGTCGGCTCGTTGATGATCCGGTCCACGGTCAGTCCGGCGATCTCGCCGGCCTCCTTGGTGGCTTGCCGCTCGGCGTCGGAGAAGTACGCCGGCACGGTGATCACGGCGTTGGTCACGGTCTCGCCCAGGTAGGCCTCGGCGTCCCGCTTCAGCTTCTGCAGCACGAAGGCGCTGATCTGCTGCGGCTTGTAGTCCTTGTTGTCGATGGAAACCTTCCAGTCCGTCCCCATGTGTCGCTTGACGGAGCGGATGGTGCGATCGACGTTGGTGACGGCCTGCCGCTTGGCGACCTCACCGACCAGCACCTCGCCACCCTTGGCGAAGGCGACGACCGAGGGAGTGGTGCGGGAACCCTCGGCGTTGGGGATGACGGTGGGTTCCCCACCCTCGAGCACGGCGACGACTGAGTTGGTCGTCCCGAGGTCGATGCCGACTGCACGAGCCATGTTGTTCGTCCTCCAGATTGGAAGTGGATGTCCTTGAGTCTGTGGCACTCAACTTACATGTTGAGCGCACTAGGCTCAACCCTGGGCTCTACCCCGCTATTCCCTGATTTCCCTCACGCCTCCGAGAGGGGTGGTGCCCGCCGCCGCCGCCTCGTCACCTCCGCCCAACTCATCCCGCTGCTCGCTTCTTCTTGTTGGATCACCTCACCTTCGGAATCGAACAGTGCGCCACGCTCGGCAATGCCGAGCAGTCCACGGAGCTTCGCCGTATAGCCACCCCCTCACCGGGCTTTAGGTCGGGGCAGTCATACGGCAACGCCCCTAACCGCGGCACGGTTAGTGGCACATGACAAGCGAAGCGAGGTCCGCCGGACGGACGGCTTGTGGAGCATCGGAGGGACGTCCTGGCTATCAGGTGGTGCTGGTGTACTTCTGGTCGGTGACGTGCTCGAGCCAGGTCACGACATGGCCTTGGTCGTCTGCCTCCTGCATGGCGACGTGGGCCATAAACCGGTCGGGGGTGGCGCCGCGCCAGTGCTCTTCGCCAGGTTCGATGTAGACAACATCGCCGGGCCGGATTTCCACGGTGTCGCCGCCGCGGTAGGAAACGAGCCCGATGCCGTCTGTGACGTACAGCGTCTGACCTTTGCGTGGTGGTGCCAGGCGGTCCGGGCGCCGGGGGTGAAACGGACGTGGGCGCAGCCGATCGCCGACTGGTCATCAGGGTTGCGGACGGTGTCGACGTAGACGTCGCCGGTGAACCAGTCAGCCGGTCCTTGCCCGGTCTGCCCACCACTGGGCGTGATCTTCACCTGCGTTCCTCGTTTCGATGATCTGAGTGCACGTTGTGCTGGTCAGCTGTTGAGCTGGTTCGCTTGGCCTATTGGGCGGTGTAGCCGCCGTCGACGGGGAGGGCGACGCCGGTGACGAATCCGGCGCCGGGGCTGGTGAGCCACAGCACGGAGGCGGCGATCTCTTCGGGGGTTCCGAGCCGGTTGATGGGCTGGTTGGCTTTGGCGACGTCAAGGTCGAGTTCGCCCTTGGCGATCATGTCGGTGACCATCGGGGTGGCGATGGTGCCGGGGCAGATGGCGTTGACCCGTACCCCCCGGGGGGCGTACTCGAGGGCGGCGCTCTTGGTCAGGCCGATGACGCCGTGCTTGGTGGCGTGGTAGGCGGCGCGGCCGGGGAGGCCGACGAGTCCGCCGAGGGAGGAGTTGTTGACGATCGCGCCGCTGCCCTGGGTGCGCATCTGTGCCAGCTCATGCTTCATGCACGCCCACACACCGCGCAGGTTGATGGCGTTGACGCGGTCGAAGACCTCGGCGGGCTCGTCTGCGGCATCGCAGGGCGGGACCTGGATGCCAGCGTTGTTGAACGCGTGATCGAGCCGGCCGAATGCGTCCACCCCCGCCTGGACGGCGGCGGCGACGCTGGCCTCGTTGGCCACGTCACAAACGACGGCTAGCACCTGATGGCCCTGACCGGCCAGCTCGTCGGTCGCCGCCCGGAGTGCGGTCTCGTTGACGTCGGTCAACACCACGGCGGCACCGGACTCCACATAGGCCTGGGCGGTGGCCAGACCCATGCCGGAGCTCGCGCCGGTGACCAGTGCCACCTGGCCGGAGAAGTCGTAGGTGGGATTTGGGGTCGGGTTCATCGTCGAGCCTTTCGCAGTTCGAGGCGAAGCGGGTCAGGGTTGGAGGAGGACCTTGATGGCGGTGCGCTGGTCCATGGCGGTGTAGGCGTCGGCGGCCTGGTCGAGCGACAGTGTCAGGTCGAAGACTCGGCCCGGGTTGATCTGGCGGTTCCAGATCCGGTCGATCAGGTCGGGCAGGAAGCGGCGCACTGGCGCGGGGCCGCCGTGCACGTGGACGTGGGTCATGAAGATGTCGTCCCCCGATCTCCACGTCGTGCAGGACGCCGACGAAGCCGACGTGGCCGCCGGGACGGGTGGCGCCGATGGTCTGCAGCATCGACTCCTGGGTGCCGACGGCCTCGACCACGGAGTGCGCCCCGAGTCCGTCGGTGAATTCCTTGACCGTCGCGATGCCAGCGTCGCCGCGTTCCTCGACGATGTCGGTCGCGCCGAACTCGCGGGCCAGCGCCTGCCGATCAGCATGTCGAGACATGGCGATGATCCGCTCAGCGCCCAGTTCCTTGGCGGCGAGGACGGCGAGCAGTCCGACCGCCCCATCCCCGACGACCGCGACGGTCTTGCGAGGGCCGGCCTCGGCGGCGACCGCGCCGAACCAGCCGGTGCCGAGCACATCGGACGCGGCCAGCAGGGACGGGATCAAATCCGTATCGGGCTGGCCGGGGGTGGCGACGAGGGTTCCGTCGGCCAACGGGACCCGCATCAACTGGGCCTGCGACGGGCCAGGGAACTCGCGGTGGCTGCAGTTGGTCTGATACCGGCCCGGCATATCTCGCAGGTGTTGTCGGAGGTGAAGAACGACCCGACCACGAAGTCGCCGACCTTGACCAGCTCAACCTGGTCCCCGACCTGCTCGACAACCCCGACGTATTCATGCCCCATCGGCTTGGGCTCCGGCACGTCGTCCGCCCCTCGGTAGGGCCACAGGTCCGACCCACACACGCAGGCCGCGGCGAGCCGGATGATCGCATCCGTCGGTTCCTGGATGGTCGGCTCAGGCAGGTCCTCAACCCGGACATCACCAGGGGCATGCAGCACAACACCACGCATCAGCGGGCCAACTCCTCAATCACTCAGGGCGGAACCAGATCAGATTGAGATCGGATTCTTGCGGAACTGGTCCTCAGTCAACCCTGGCCAACAGTGAGGTGGGAGTCTCTATCGTGAGGTG
Source organism: uncultured Actinomycetota bacterium (assembly GCA_963791865.1). GTDB lineage: Bacteria > Actinomycetota > Actinomycetes > Propionibacteriales > Propionibacteriaceae > Microlunatus. The sequence continues at coordinate 14,451 of CAWBUC010000013.1, read as the reverse complement.
TACCGAGAGGGCATCCCAGTGACCCGTTCTCAGGTCATAGCGTCATTGCTCGTGAATACCCCATCCGGCAACCGTGACGACAACCGTGACGAGGTTCGCGAGTTCCTGATCTCGCCGCGTGCCAAGATCACGCCCGCCGATGCCGGGCTCCCCGTGCATGGCGAACGGCGGGTGCCGGGCCTGCGGCGGGTCGAGGTGGCTGCCTTGGCCGGGGTCAGTGTCGAGTACTACTCCAAGCTCGAACGGGGTGCGATCGCCGGCGCGTCCGCCTCAGTGCTCGACGCGATCGCCCGCGCCTTGCAGCTCGACGACGCCGAACGGGCGCACCTGTTCAACCTGGCCCATGCCGCCGACGGCACCACCGCCGGCATGCGACCCCGCCGCCGCCCCTCGAAGCGCTGGACACCGCGCCCCGGGCTGCAATGGGTGCTGGATGCGTTCACCGCCCCCGCCATCGTCCGCAACGGCCGCATGGACCTGCTCGCCACCAACCGCCTCGGCCGGGCTATGCACGCCACCGTCGTACGAGACGACCGGTCAAGCCGTGCCGAACTTCGTCCGGTTCACCTTCCTGCACCTCGACGCCGCCCACGACCTTTATCCCGACTGGGACCTCGCCGCCGACACCAGCGTCGCCGTCCTGCACACCGAAGCCGGTCGCGACCCTCACGACAAAGACCTCCACGACCTGGTCGGCGAACTATCGACCCGCAGCGACGACTTCCGCCGCCGCTGGAGCAGCCGCAACGTCCGCAGCCACGGCGCCGGCAGCAAGCTGTTCCACCACCACGACGTCGGTGACCTCCAACTCGCCTACGAGAGCATGGACATGGTCGCCGACCCCGGACTCACCCTCACCCTGTACGCCGCCGAACCCGGCTCCCCCACGGCCCATGCTCTCGACCTGCTCGCCTCCTGGACCAGCCCCACCATCACCCCATCGCCGACCCTCGCCCCGTGAATACCGCACCCCGCCGTTTGGGGTGTACTGGTGGTACGTCCCAGCACAGGGAGTTCCTCACGACCTGGGGCTGCTCCTAGCGTCGATACCGTGCCTGTGACACGGACGCATCACCTCAGTCGGACCGCCCTGCTCAGCCTCGTCACCCTGCTGGTGACAACCGCAGCCTGCAGCAGCAATCAACCCAAACCCGACAGAGCACCCGACAGCGGACCGACCAGCCCATCCGCTAGGTCCGCACCGTCGACCCCCGGGCCGACGGAGACCGCGTCAGCGACCCCAACCGCCAGCCCCACCAGCCCGGAAAGCGACACCGTGACCACCATCCGCATCACCGTAGGCGGCCAGACCATCACCGGCGAACTCAACGACAGCCCCACCGCCCAAGACCTGGCCGACCAGCTACCCGTCGACGTGACCCTGGCCGACTTCAACGGCGTCGAGAAAGTCGGGGAACTCCCCCGACCCCTCACCATGGACGGCGTCCCCGCCGGTGCCGACCCCGAAACCAACGACATCGGCTACTACCGACCCACCAACGGCCTCGTCTTCTACTACGGCGACGTCGGCTACTTCAACGGCATCGTCCGCCTCGGCCGCCTCTCAACGTCCGACATGCAACTCATCCAACGCCAAACCGGCAGCTTCGCCATCACCGTCGAAGCAGGCTGACCCCGGCTTGGCGTCCCAGCTGTAGGTGTCCCGCAAGACGGTCCGCTTGGGGCGCACCGGCGTCGTGTAGCGGTAGTTTCCGGTGATGTCACCGCGATCGTCCTTGCTCGACGACGTCCGCGCGCTGGTGTTCGAAGTCATCGGCCGCAGCGATGCGGTGCGCCGTCTGGAGGCGCTGCAGGTCCGCGATGACGGGGCTGTGTTGCTGGTCACCACCGCAGCTGGCGTTCGGTTGGTCGTGAAGGTCGCCGCTGCCCGGACCGACGACCCGGTGAACTTCGAGCGGACGGCGGTGCTCACCGCGCTGGCCCGCTCGACTGGGGCGCCAGTGCCGAAGGTCCTGGCGGCCGCTAACTCGTTGTTCCGCGGTCGATGGCGCTATCTCGTCGCCGAGCACATCGACGGCGTCCGATGGCGAGAGCTACGCCCGAGATTGACTCAGGCTCAGGTCGCCGCTGCGCACCGGGCGCTGGCCGAGACGCTGCAGGGCGTGCAGTCGGTTCGCTTTGCCGCGTTCGGAGAACTTGACCGGCACGGTCAGCCTGCCGTTGGGCAGGACGTCGTGTCCGCCCTTCATCAGCGCGCCGAACTGCGAGTCCATGACCCGCGCGCTCGAGCGGCTTTCCACGAGCTGCTCAACCGCGACGTTGCGCTGTTCTCCTCCCAACAGGCGGCGACGTTGTGTCACGACGACCTGCATCACGACAACGTCTTGTTCGGCATGAGCCCCGACGGATGGCGGCTGGTTGCGCTGTTGGACTGGGACAAGGCGTGGGCCGGCCCGGCCGAATCCGACGTCGCCCGCTTGGCCTTTTGGGACGACATGACTGGTCCGGGATTCTGGGAGGTGTACCCGGCCCTCAGCGAAACCGACGACGACGCGGCTCAGCGGGCGCTGATCTACCAGCTGCTGTGGTGCCTCGAGTACGACGACGGCTCGGCTCGCCACGCCGCCGACACCACCCGCCTCCGCCGACTCCTAGCAGTTCCGTAGATCGGTCCGCTTGCGACACCACTCCCCCGTCCCGCAGACCCGACGTCTTGCGGCGACGCCCACGACGGACTAACGGCTAGCTTCCGGTCGACGGAGCCACCGCCCGATTCGCTCCGTGACCATCCTGAGGGCGAACTAGGCGTCCCACTCGCCCGGGGAGAAGAGCTGCCACGCCGAGGCCGGCCAATCCGCAGTTCCCGAGGCGGCCCGTGCCGGCTGGGGATACTCCTCACCCTGCCGGGAGGATCTCGTCGAGGGTGAACGCAGATCAAGGTGGTGTCATGGCTGCTGAACTCGTGAACGTCGACAACTTCATCCGCGCCGAAACGGACCGGATGTTCGCCGCCCTGCAACAGCGCGGCGGGGTGAACGTGGTGTTCCACCACCGGGAGCCGGCTGCCCTGGACGACCAAACCGTCATCCGGCAGAACCGGGACACTCTCTACTCCAGCGTCATCGCCGACATCAGCCAGGCCGCCACCTTGACCGTTCCCGATGCCGGTGCCCGCTACCTTTCGGTGATGGTGGTCAGCCAGGACCACTACATCAACCGCATCTTCCATGAGTCGGGCGACTACGAACTGACCGTCGAAGAGTTCGACACCGACTATGTGCTGGTGGCGGCCCGGATCCTGGTCGACCCGAACAACCCCGACGACGTCGCAACGGTCAACCAGCTGCAGGACCACCTCCAGCTCACGGCCAAATCCGCCCGCCCGTTCGTGTCCGCCGACTACGACCAGGCGTCCCTCGACATCACCCGCGATGCTCTGCTCACCCTCAGCCGAGGACTCGCCCGGTTCGACCACGCGTTCGGCCGTCGCGATGACGTCGACCCGATACGTCACCTCGTCGCCACAGCCAGCGGCTGGGGAGGCCTGCCCGAACAGGAGGCGTTGTACCTCAACGTCGACCCCGGTCTGCCCGTGGCGAACTACCAGCTCGAGGTCGGCGACGTCCCAGTGGACGCGTTCTGGTCGATTTCGGTCTACAACGCCGCCGGCTACTTCGAACCCAACGACCGGGGCGTGGTCAGCATCAACAGCGTGACCGCCGACCGCAACGACGACGGGTCGATCACGGTCCGCTTCGGCGATGGAGACGCCCCCAACACCATCGCCATCATGGACGGCTGGAACTACGCCGTCCGCCTCTACCAACCCAGACCCGAGATCCTCGACGGCTCCTGGACCTTCCCCACCCTGCAACCAGCCGACACCTAGAACGCGGGCTCCGTATGCGGCCGCACCCGGCCGGGCGAGCAAGATCGCAACGTCCAGACACAGCCCGTGACGTCCTCCCAAGGCAAGACCGGGTCCAGCATCGGTTGACACAGCCGCCCGGGGCCACATTAGGGCGCCACAGTGGGGCCGCTTCGGGTTGACACACTCAGCTCGGCTTGCGTGCGTCGCACGAGGGCCTTGCGGATTCTGCCCGGGGTCGGTCCTCAGCTGCCGTTGTCGGCTGGCAGTGCCGTCAGGGCGTCGAGTTGAGCCTGATCCAAGCTGACGTCGGCCGCGCTCGCGTTGGCGGTAACCTCGGCTGCCGTTTCGGCGCCGACGATTGCCGAGGCGACCGCCGGGCGGGATAGCAGCCAGGCCAGGGACACCTGGTACGGCTGCAAGCCCCACTCGTGGCTCAGTTGCTCAACGGCACGTCCGATCTCCAGCTCGGTGTTGCTGAAGCCGGACCCACCGAATCTCGTGTCACCGGCGAACTCTCGGTCCTCGACCTGCATGCCAGCCAAGAGTCCGCCGTGTAGCGGGCCGAACGGCATGATGGACAGGCCGAACTGCTGACAGGCCGGGGCGAGTTCGTCTTCGGCGGCGCGGTCGATGAGGTTGTATTTGACCTGCGCACACACCGGTGCGGCGGCCAGGTGGCGGGCATCGGCGATCCACAGCGCCTGGGTGATCTGCCAGGCCGGGTGGTTGGAAAGGGCGACATAGCGCAGTTTTCCTTGCCGCACCAGATCGTCGTAGACCATGAGGGTCTGCTCCATCGGGGTGTCGGGGTCGGGGAAGTGGGCGTAGTAGACGTCGATGTAGTCGGTGCCCAACCGCCGCAAGCTGTGTTCGACCTGGTGGATGATGTAGCGGCGCGACAGCCCGGCTGCCGGGTCGAACCGACGTTCACCGGACTTGGTCGCGATCACCACATCGTCGCGTCGGCCGACCAGCGCCCGGCCGAGGAGCTGCTCGGCGGGTTCGCGTTCACTGGCTGGTGGCGCCCCTGGCCGGTCGAAGATCGGTGTCGCGCCGTAGACGTTGGCGGTGTCGAAGAAGTTGATGCCGGCATCGAGCGCCGCCCCGACCACCCGCCCGGCCTCGTGCCCGTCCGGCGCGACGCCGAACGTGGCCGTGCCCAGGCAGATCTTCGACACCTTCACACCACTCGGGCCGAGCAAGGAGTACTCCATCGGTCACTAACCTCCGTTGCAGATCCTCACAGGATGTCGGACTGAAAGAACGTCCTCGACACCAGGACAGACAGGGCGGCGCCTGGACCCGCGCCGCGTTCGCCTGGACGGTCGCTAAGCCGTCGCGCCGTTCTCACCCAACGGTCCGCTTGCCACACGGCGGCTGTCTCGCAGAGCCGACGTCCTACGGACGGGGTTTGGTGACGTCTGGCCACCGCCATACTTGCGCTCGATGATGCTGCACAAGGGTGAGGTCCCCGTCGATTCGGATCTGGTCCGTGACCTGCTCCGCCGTCAGCAGCCTGACCTCGCGGACCTCCCGATCACTCCTCTAGGTGGCGGGACGGACAACACGATGTACCGGGTCGGCGCCGATCACGTCGCACGCTTTCCCCGCACGCCGGAGAAGGTTGGACCGCTCGAGAAGGAACTAGCCTGGCTCCCACGGCTGGCCCCCCACCTGCCGTGTCTGATCCCGGCACCGACCTACCGAGGACGGCCGGATCCGGGCTACCCGTTCCGGTGGGCGCTCTTCACCTGGATCGAGGGCGAACAGGTCGCCGCCGCATCGGTGACGGACTGGACACGCTACGGAGGGGACCTTGCCGACGTCGTCCGCAGTCTCCACGCAACCGACCTGATGGGCGAGACCCGATCAGGTGACCTCTGCTGGTATCGGGGCGGCAACCTCCTACCGGACCAGCACTGGACCGGCCCCTGCTTCGACGCGGCCCGGCGCCACCATCCCAGGGTCGACTTCGACGTCTTGGAGCAGGTGTGGCGGCAAGCCCTCGACTTACCTCCGAACGGCGAACCGCACGTCTGGCTGCACGCCGACCTCAAGCCCACCAACGTGCTCGTCAAAGACGGCAGGCTCCACGCTGTTATCGACTTCGGAGCATTGTCGATCGGCCTCCCCGACGCCGAGCACGCAGTGGTCTGGGACCTGCCCGAGGCGGCGCGCGAGGCCTATCGCGCAGAGCTCGACGTCGATGACCTCACCTGGGCGAGGGCGCGTGCTTGGGCTCTCGCTCTCGCCGTCAACGCGATCGCCGAGTACTGGGCGACGTTCCCCGCTCTGGCGACCGAGGGCCTCAACCGTCTACACGCCATCGTGCGCGACGCCAACGAATCACATGACTCTTAGCTCGGCGTTCTCGCTGAACGGTCCGCTTACGGGACCACTCACCGTGGCCCGAGGCCGGTCTGTCCGTCGATGAGTTCGCGTGCGATGTCAAGATGTCCCGCGTGCCGGGCGGTCTCTTCAATCACGTGCAGGAGCACACCGCGGACGGTGGTCACCTCACCGATCAGCTGGTCAGGTTGGAGTGTCAGCGGATCGTCAAGTCTGAACCCGGTGAGGATCTGGTCGGATCGCCTACATTCAGTGCGGTACGACTCCGCGGCCTTCGCCAACGTCGTCACTTCCTGGGGATATGCCGGCGGATCGGTCACGTCCCCGGCAAGGGTGTAAACGAACCAGTGCCGCTCGACTCCGCCGAGATGCACCAGCATGTCGAACGGCGTCCAGCCACTGGGAACGACGCTTCGCCGCGCCTTGTCCTCGGACATACCGTCGACGACGGCGAGAGCCGCAGTTCGATTGGCGGCAAGAAAGTGCAGCAGAGCCCCACGTTCATCGTTGTCCGGGCCGATGATCATGCAAACCCACCCTAATCGCGCCGCTCAGATCCACCGGCAGGCACGACAACCCCACCGCCACGAGCCGATACCGGCAGCGGCGTGACTTCAATGAGCCCGCGAGGGGACAACTCGAGTATGGTTCGCAGGCAAACTTTCGGGTTCCTCGTCACGCGCGGGTGAGCACGTCAGTCGAGACGGCGACCGTCCGGCGCTTCACCGCCCATTGGCCGGATCCCGTTGAGGGCACCCCGGTTCATCGGGCGGTTGCGTGGTGTCCGGACCTGCCCGTAAGCGCGTCCTCTTGCGAAACGGCCTCGAGCAAGTGCTATTCGTCAGCGTCGACGGCGTGGATGCCAGAGCGTTCACCATGGGACTGTTGTCGTCGACGATGTCCGAGGAGTCCTCATGCCCACGCTGCTCCCCACCCCGCGGCTGCTCGCCGATGGCTTGACCATGGTCGAGTCCGGTCGTTGGCACGACGGTCGGCTGTGGTTTGCCCACTGGGGCACCGGCGAGGTGGTCGCGGTCGATCTGGACGGCCGGACCGAGGTTGTCGCGCCGGGCCGCGACACGATGGGTTGGTCCATCGCCTGGCTGCGCGACGGGCGACTACTGGTCTCTGGTGACGAGCTGTCACGGATCGAGCCCGATGGATCAGCGGCGCGGCACAGCCCGCAGGGCGGCAACGAGCTCGTCGTCGACCCGGCCGGCCACGTCTACGTCAACGGAGCCGACTTCGACTTCCTCGGCGGTGGTGCACCCGAGCCCGGCTGGATCCGGCTGATCGCGTCGGACGGCACGGCCCGCGACGTCGCCGGGAACATCGAGTTCCCCAACGGAATGGTGGTGACGCCCGACGGTTCGACGCTGGTGGTCGCGGAGTCCTTCGCCGGCCGACTGTCGGCCTTCGACATCGCAGACGACGGCTCGTTGTCGAGCCGCCGTACGTGGGCCGAGGGGCTCGGACCGGACGGGATCTGCATCGACCTTGACGGCGGCATCTGGGCCCAAACCGCCGACACCGCTGCCCACACCCAAGACGAGAGCGCTCCCGCGGGAGCGGTGGTTCGAGTGCTCAACGGCGGCGAGATCACCCACCGGGTCGAGACCGACCTGCCCTGCTTCTCCTGCGCCGTCGGCGGACCAGAGGGCCGACATCTGTTCTTGTTGTGTAACGAGTTCGAGGGCGTCGACCAGCTCGTGGCCGTGCTGGCCCGCCGCAGCGCAAGGATCTACGTCACCGAGATCCCGACCTGAGGTTCCCACTGAACCCTCCCCCTGAGGCGATCAACCGCGTCGTCCCGTAGAACGGTCCACTTGGGGCACACGGCTTCGTCTCGATGACCTGACCCACCTATCAACCTGGCCCGCGGACCGATCTGCTGCCCGGGATCGAGGAGCGGGCGTTGATCGACATCGACTCCTGCTGCGGCCGGTCTACGGGCACGCCAAGCAGGGCGCCAGCTTCGGCCACACCAAGATCGCCGGCAAGCAGGTGCTCCGCAAGAGGCTGTCGTCGATGGCGACCACATCTCGACCAGAGGTGGCGCCCCCGGTGATCGCCAGGATCCGGCTCCGGGCCGGCCGGGCCGGGTCGGGCAAGGGGCGGCGTCGATGGTCACCGACGCCATCCGGGTGGCCCGGACGGCCGGCGCCACCGGCGACGTCTTGGCGGTATGACCGAACGAGTCTTCGACATGCACCGCCACCACGGCATCGACACACTGCCGCCGATCACCTGAGACACCCGTGTCGCCGATCACCTGAGACACCCGTGTCGCCAATGACTTGAGACACCTGTCGCCGATGTGCGAGCCAGGACACTACCGGGGGCGCAAGAACTGGCTCTGTGACGTGCACGCCGCTCTGCCATAGAGCAAGCTAGAGGTCATGGAAGGCCCATCGCACATCGCCACGATCACGGCGCCATTCCTATTCACGCGCCTGGTCATCAGCTTCCTCGCATCTTAGACACGGGAAGGCGACCAATGGACAAGCTCTCCAACATCCGCTGGTCGAGCGAGTGAACGCCTTCACCACCAGCGACGGCCTCCGCATCGCCTATCGCCGCAGCGGAACCGGGCCGGCGCTCGTTCTCCTGCACGGATTCATCGCTGATGGTCGCGTCTGGCGGACTCAGATCGACGATTTCAGCCGTGACTTCGACGTCATAGCATGGGACGCTCCGGGATGCGGGCAGTCCTGTGACACGCCCGAGGACTTCTCGATGGAGGACTACGCCCGCTGCCTCCTCGCCTTGCTCAACGACGCCGGCGTTGAGGCTTCTCACTTCCTCGGCCTGTCCTGGGGCGGCACGCTCGTGCTCGAGTTCCATCGTCTGTTCCCCCAGCACGTGCGCTCGATGATCGTCGCCGACTCCTACGCGGGTTGGACGGGTTCGCTCGGTGCGGAGGACGCGCAAGCACGGCTCGACAGGTCCATGCGAGAGTCACAGCTGCCCGCCGCCGACTGGGTCCCGCAGTGGGTGCCCGGTGCATTCTCTGCCGGAGCACGGCAAGAAGTCTTGGACGAGCTGGCGTCAATCATGTGGGACTTCCATCCGGTGGGCTTCCGCGCGATGTCTCGCGCCGTGCATCCCGACTTCTCCGAAGCACTCAGCGGCATATCGGTACCGGCGCTCCTGATCTGGGGCGCCGATGATGCCCGCTCGCCCCTGATCTGCGGTGAAATGATGCGCGATCGCATCATCGGATCCCGCCTCGTCGTCATCCCTGCCGCCGGTCACGCCTCGAACATGGAACAACCCGCCCGCTTCAACGCCGAAGTCCGCGCCTTCTTGCTCCAGCGATAGCCATCCAACACCCAACATCGAACATCCAACATCGCACCCTTTGCGACGCCCGCCTGCAATTCGGGGACGGCCGCCGCGTCGCCGTTGCGGCCGGTGCCGTGTGGGTAGTCCCGGGCGGCCCTGCTTTCATACTGCAATTCGGGTCGGACTCGACGGCCTGCCGCCGGCTTAGCGGCCGGCGGCCTGGTCTCCACCGAGCCATCGTCGGCATGTTTCCTGCTGATCCGGGAATGACCGCCCGCCGCCTCCTGTTGTGACACAGGTACGCAACGACGCGCGATGGAACCGTGATCTTGACGGCTGACCGCCGTTGTCCCAGGAAGCTGGTCACCGGCGTCGAGTCGGGCTTCGTCTGGACGACGAGGTCGCGCGCCCGGAACCGGCGCATCGAGATCCCATCGGCGGCATCGGCCAGCCGCACCGCGAGTCGAGGGCCCGAGGGCACGGTGCTCCTAGTCGACCTGGAGGTAGAGCAGCGCCACGAGGCACGAGCCGACGAACAGCACGAGAACACGGCCAGGAGCGCCAGCCCGAGCCGCATGTCTCCGCCCAGCTCGGGGGTCAGCATCAGAGGAGCACCGGGTCGAGCGCCGCTGCCACGAAGAGGAGCGCGAGGTAGGCGAGCGAGTAGTGGAAGAGGACGACGGCATTCCGCCGGCTCGTGTCGACGCGCAGCCGCTGTGCGAGCCAGAGGAGGTAGCCGCCGAGCAGTGCGGCGGCGACCGTGTAGAGAGCGCCCAGCCAGAAGCCGACCGCGAGCGTTAACCCGACGGGGGCGACCGAGTAGAGGAGTTCTGTCGGGTCGTCTCCGCCTCGCCGCGCGTGCCGGGCAGCATCGGCACGTTTGCGGCGCGATAGTGCTCCTTCAGCATCAGCGCGAGCGCCCAGAAGTGCGGCGGCGTCCAGAGGAAGACGATCAGGAAGAGCCACAGCGCCGGGAGCGCGAGCTCGCCGGTCGCGGCCGCGTAGCCGACGAGCGGCGGCACGGCTCCCGCGGCGCCGCCGATCACGATGTTCTGGTCGGTCGCGCGCTTCAGGTAGCCGGTGTAGACGACGACATAGAAGAGGTTGCCGACGAGCGCCAGCACGGCGGTCAGCACGTTGACGGTCGAGGCGAGGACCGCGAACGAGAGCGCCGAGAGGACGAGCCCGAACTCGAGCGCCCGCGGCGCGGGCACCCGGCCGGAGGCAACGGGGCGGGAAGCGTCCGCTCGCCCATGAGACGGTCGATGTCGCGATCGAGCACGTCGTTCAGGGCACTCGCGCCGCCGCAGGCCAGCGCCAGCCCGAGGAGCATCGCCGCGAACTCGGTTCCCCCGGGCCAGCCCCCCGCGCCGACGAACATCCCCGCGGCGCCGGTGAGGAGCAGGAGCGACATGATCCTCGGCTTCGTCAGCGTCACGTAGTCGCGCCACGGCCCGAGCGGAAGCGGCCCACCGCGGAGCGCGCAACGAGCGTCACGAGCGAGGCGGCGAGCGCCAGCCCTGCGGCCGCCACGTGCACGGCGAGCGACCAGTCCGCGTCGGCCCAGGCGACGAGGCCACCGGTTGCGATCGCGAAGAGCATCGCGAGCACCGCGGACGCGGCGGGCCATGCGAGACGCGGGTACGCGACGAGCGCGGCGACGAGCACCGCGACGAGGAGCGGGAGCGCGACGAGCGCGGCGCCCCAGTGGGCGCGACCTAGCTCGAGCGCAGCGCTCGCGACGACGAGGCCGGAGGCGACCACGGCGGCGAGGATCGTCAGCCGCAGCACCGGGCCTGGAGCGCGCTGGGTTCTCACGCCGCCGCCCCTCCACGACGCATCCGCCGGCGGAGGTCGTACAGCGGTCGCGCGCTCGTCACGTACGGCACCTCGTCGAAATTGTGGGCCGGCGGCGGAGAGGTGGTGTACCACTCGAGGGTGTCAGCCTGCCACGGGTCGTTTCCCGCCCGCCGCCCGTTGCGGCTCTTCACGACCGCGACGACGAAGCAGAGGATCCCGACGCCCATCACGTACGACCCGATCGTCGAGATCAGGTTGTACGCCTCCCATAGCCCATCGTCGCGGTACGTGTAGACGCGGCCGGCATGCCGAGCAGGCCGAGGAGGTGCTGCGGGAAGAAGGCGACGTTGAAGCCGATGAAGAGCAGGACGAACGTCCACTTGCCGAGCCGCTCGGAGAGGAACCGCCCGAAGATCTTCGGCCACCAGTAGAAGAGCCCCGCGAGGATCGCGAAGATCGAGCCGCCGAAGAGCACGTAGTGGAAGTGCGCCACGACGAAGTACGTGTCGTGGACCTGCCAGTCGATCGGGAATGCCGCGAGGTAGATCCCCGAGAGGCCGCCGATCGTGAAGATGCTGAGGAAGCCGAGCGCGAAGAGCATCGGCGTGTCGAGCGAGATGTTCCCGCGCCAGAGCGTCGCGAGCCAGTTGAAGATCTTGATCCCGGTCGGCACGGCGATCACCATCGAGACGAGCATGAACCAGATGTTCAGGTAGCTCGGCATCCCCACCGTGAACATGTGGTGCGCCCAGACGAGCATCGAGAAGAACCCGATCGCCACGGTCGAGAGCGCGATGGCCTTGTAGCCGAAGATCGGCTTGCGGGCGAAGACCGGGAGGATCTCCGAGATGATCCCGAACGCGGGAAGGATCATGATGTAGACCTCGGGATGCCCGAAGAACCAGAACACGTGCTGGAAGAGCACGGGTGAGCCCCCGTCCTCGGGGCGGAAGAAGTGGAACGTCTCCGGGAACTGCCGCTCGAGCAGGAGCAGTGTCAGCCCCGCCGAGAGCACCGGCAGCACGAGCAGCAGCATCGCCGCGTACACCTCGATCGACCAGACGAAGAGCGGAGACGCATCCACGACATTCCGGGAGCGCGCATGTTGTGGATCGTGACGATGAAGTTGATCGCCCCCGCCGCGGACGAGAGCGTGAGGATGTGGATGGCCAGGATCCACAGGTCCTGCCCGTTCCCCGGGGCGAGCACGGAGAGCGGTGCGTACGCGGGCCAGCCCGTGTTCGCTGCGCCGCCGACGGCGAAGAACGAGAAGCAGAAGACGAGCCCTGCGAACGCGTAGAGCCAGTACGAGAGCGCGTTCAGCCGCGGGAACGCCATGTCCGGCGCCCCGATCATGAGCGGCACGAGGAAGTTGCCGAGCCCGGCGAGGATCGGGACGACGACGAAGAACACCATCCCGGTGCCGTGCATCGTCACGACCTCGTTGTACGAGTCCCCGGTCACGACGCCGCTCGAGGACGTGGCGAACTGCGAGCGAATCAGGAGCGCCAGGATCCCCGAGAGCAGGAAGAAGAAGCCCGCGGTCGCGATGTAAAGGATCCCGATCCGCTTGTGGTCGACGGTGACGAGCCAGCTCGCGAACCGCCCGCGCTGCCAGGACGGCACGCGTTGCTCGAGTGGCTGGTGGACGTCAACCGCCAAGGTTCTGCTCCAGGTGGTCGGTGATCGCGCTCAACTGCCCGTCGTCCCAGTCCCGCCCGACGGGAGGCATGAGCCCGCGGCCCTCGCGGAGCAGCCTGACGACCGCCTCGCGATCCTCGATCAATTCCGTCCCCGCGAGCCGCGGCCCATAGGCGCCTTCGCCGTCGAGCCCGTGGCACTTCGCGCACGATCCCTCCCAGAGCTCCTCGCCGAGCGGCGAGGTGCCGTCCGCCTGCTGGGAGCTCCGCTCCTCGAGCCACGCGTCGAACTCCGTGGCAGGCAGCACCTCGGCGGCCGCGGTCATCCTCGCGTGGTAGACGCCGGAGAGCTCGGCGCACTGCCCGGGGAAGACGCCGGGGCGCTCGGCGCGGAACCACGTCTCGTTCACGGTGCCCGGGATCGCGTCGATCTTGCCGCCGAGCGCGGGAATCCACCACGAGTGGATCACGTCCCACGCCGGCGCGGTCACCCGCACTCCACCGTGCGTCCCTGCGGGACGCGGAGCCGGTCGACCGCGATCACGCCGTTCGGGTAGCGGTACTCCCACATGAACTGCGAGCCGTTGACGTCGACGACGAGGTTCTCCTGTCCACCCGTAGCTGCCGGGACGTCCTGGATCCCCGGCAGCTTCACGAAGACGAAGGCCGCGATCCCGACGAGGAGCAGCACGGGCACGGCCGTCCAGGAGAGCTCGAGCGCGGTCGAGCCGTCGATCTGGGCGCCGTCGGCGTCCCGTGGCCGGTTGCGCCGTCGGTAGCGGATGACGAACGCCACGAGGAGGCCCTCGACGAGCAGGAAGATGGCGAGGCAGATCGTCGAGACGAGCAGGAAGCTCTCGGTGATCCCCTCGGCGTTCGGCGACTCGTTCGGGACGGGCGCGAAACCGCCGATGCCTGCACTCGCCGGTGCGGCTGCGGCGAGCAGCGCGATGAGCGCGCCGGAGAGGACGACGGGCTCCGGGTTGAACCTCACGGCTGCGGGCATTCTATGAACGTGGAAGCCTCATCGCGCCGCATCACTCGCGTCCCCTTGCCCCGCGACGTCCGGAGGCCGTTCCAGGTCTATCTGAACGGGATCGAGCAGCACGAGGGCCTAGATTTCGTCGTGCGGGACGGCTTTCTCATCTTCGAGCGGGAACTGGCGCGCGAGAAGGTCGGCTTGGCCCGCTGGACGTCGATGGTGCTCGGGATCGCGGGCTCGTACGGAAAGAACGACTCGGTCGACATCCTCTACGAGCGTGACGGCAAGCCCGTCGTCGCTGCGAAGCTGCGGTTCGAGGAGCAGCAGGGCTGAAGCAGCGTCATCTCCGCGCGTCTGTATGGCAAAGAGTCAGTTGCGACCCCCGCGAAGCGGTGCGCCTTCAGGGGTCTGCCCCGCCGTAGGCGGGGATCAGCCGCGGAGATTCGGCTCCTGCCGAATTCCGCCTGGCGGGAGACAACGAGATCGCAACCTGACCGGAACCTCGTGCTAACGGGTGCTCAGGGTCTCCTCACATCTCGCGCGTTCTCTCTCTATGCGATGAC
>CAWBUC010000012.1:0-76506 GCA_963791865.1 uncultured Actinomycetota bacterium | reverse complement strand
GCTTGATCAACCAGCCCTTCCCTAGCGTCGACCCAGAGGTCAGCCGTGGTCATAGCTGGCAGTGAGGTCACCTTTGGATTTGTTGCCGGTCAATACCCCTCGGCTGAAGCTGCTCAAGGGTGCCTGTGCCTCGAACGGGTCGACGACGCCACTGGACCGTGACTTGAGACGAACCCGGATCGACACCAGGATCACCAAAACAACCAGCATCCAGACCACCGTGAGCGGCTTGAAGATCCCTGCAAGCACCGCCTCCAGCGATCGGCTGACCATCCAGCCATCGGAAACGTTCTTCTCGGCGACCAGGCCGACGGCCCGATCCATGTTCAGTGCGGCAGGCCCGCGACCCGAGATGGTGTTGTCGGTAACCACGGTTCGAGCAGCTTGTCCAACCACCGTGAAGCCGTGCTTGCTCACCTCAGAGATCGTGTTGCCCTCGATGATGCTCTGCGCGTTGCGGTTGTAGATGGCGGTGGCCTGCCCCGAACTTCATTGTTCCTGATGATGATCTTGGTAGCCCCGTCACGGACGGACACTGCTTGCTCGTGCGGGCCGGTGAACGTGTTGCCGTCAACCATGACGTCGGTCGCTGCCTCACTCGCCACCAGGCCGACCGAGTTCTCACCAATGGCTGCGTCTTGGACATTCGTGCCATAGCCACCGAGCACTTCGATGCCGTAACGCTGGTTGCGGAGGAATTCACCACCGGCGACAGCGCTGCCGCCGAAGGGCGTGATCGCGTCGCCCTCCACGCCAGGTCCGAGCGCCAGCGCACGTCCATCCATCGTCAGCCCGTTCCGGCCGTTGTCTGTGACAGAAGTGTCCTCGAGACTTATCCCCGTGGCATCGCGAGAGACGACGACCCTCCTTGCCACTGTGATCGACCCGCACGTCGGTGAGGGTCGTGGCGCGTACCCCGCGATGAAGCACAATTCCGTCGACAAGCGCGCCGAGATCGTGGCGTCGGCGAGCGTCAAGTCGGTGGCGTCCGCCACGAACAGGCCGAATGCAGAGCCGCCACTTTGATTTTGCTGAGTTCGGCTGAGGCCGGTCGGTCCGAGGAGGACTTGGGCTCCAGCTTGACGACCGGGACACCCTCTACCCTGGGGTTCTCTGGCGGCTTACCGGCTGCGGCCTGGTCCGGCTCAGTGTCGCCAGTGATGGAGAGACCGCCGGTCCGCCCGACCAGAACCCGAGGTCGCTGAACTGTGCGTCGGTGATCACCACCTGCCGCCGAGAGCTGGATATACCCGCGTCCATCAGCGGTGTTGGTGTCGGGGGCCTTCTTGTGTGGGTCCCAGGCGACGAACCTCGCCGGCTCCTCGGCGCTTCCGCGCACGCCAGCGTCCCACCAAGGGTCACCACGCTGCTGAAGCCGGTGGAGTCGCTGGCGAGCCTGACTCGCTGGTCGGCGGTGACTGTCAGTGTGGCGCCGTCCAACACCACTACGTGCTCCTGCACCAGGTAGGACCGTTCCGACTGCTTTTTCACCGAAGACGGCGATATCTCGGCCAGCTCGGCCATGTCGTACGGGCGTTCCCGGGGGACCAGCACTAAGGTGATCCGGCGCCCAGTGGGCAGCCGGTAGGGCTGAGTGGTGTCGACGTCGCGCCAGGCCGCCGTGCTGGTCATACTGCGCACGTCATTGATCCGGGCGTCCTCGGCGTCGACCCGAGCGGGCTCGGTTGCCGCGTTGCCGGAGTAAGGCCGACCCTCGCTTGGTGCGTACTCCTGACCTGGTGCGGTCTGTGCTGGGCTAGGGCTGGCTCGTTCGGTGTTGCCGAGGCAATCGAGGGCCAGGCGAAGCAGCACACGGCGGTCAGCAGGGAGGCGGCGTGGCAGATTCTCACGCGGCAACCTCCTGCGGAGCAAGGCTGCGGCGTCCTGCCCGTCGCCACCGATCTGGTGGGCGTGCCGGGTCAACCAGCCCTGCTTGTTCATGGTCACGAAGGCGTAGGCCTTGATCGGCAGCGCAACCATACAGGCCACGAGGGTCATCAGCGGCAGCAACAGGATGTCCCGAGGGTGCTTCCGAAGGTGCGAGATGCCCCGGATACCGCGGCCGAGCAGCAGCCAGGCAGCCGCGATGCCGATGCCGGTCGGTGTCAGCTCGAGGCGGGAGAGAACGAGGTAGGTCAAAGTCACTCCCATGGTGACCGGGGTGAGCATGATCTGTAGCACAGTCAGCTGAGTGATGAGGGGCTGTCGCCACAGCCACCCCTTAAAGATCGCGGTCAGGTAGCAGCGGAACGAATTCCGGCTCCATCGCACGCGCTGCTTGACGAAAGACCGGAAATAAACCGGAAACATCGAGAGCGCCCGAGCCGAGGACTGGTGCACGGTCCGGTAGCCCTGGGCGAGGACCAGCCAACTGAGCCGGCCGTCGTCACCGGCGACGCAACGCCGGCCCAGGAAGAACTCGTTCTCCAGCTTCTCGAGCACCGGCATCACTGCCGACCGTCGGTAGACGGCGGTGCGCCCGGAGACGCATGGCACCGCACCCGCCCGCCCCATAACCGGGACATAGTCCAGGTAGCGGAGGTTGACCATCCAGTCGGCGATGCGACGCCAGACGCTGCTGTGGCGCTGGTACACGTTCTGCTGGGTGCTGACGGCCCCTACCTTCGGATCCTCGACGCATCTGGACAGCGCGCAGCAGCCCGGGCATCCGGAACGTATCGGAGTCGACCAGACAAACGAGCTCGAACCGTGCCTCACGGATGCCGACGCCGAGCGCGGACCGCTTGCCGGCGTGATGGAAGAGGATCGGCCGGATTCGGTCGTCACCCAAGGCGACGATCCGGTCATAGGCCTCCACGTCGGCGACGTCGAGAACGACGATGATCTCGTCGGGGTGCTGGCTGCGCCAGGTCTCGAGACACTTCAGAAGAATGTCTGGATCCTCGTGGTACGAGGAACGACGACCGAGGCGCTCGTGCGAAAGGCGTTCACGATGGGACGGGCGCGGTGAGATGCGACGAACCGATAGAGCCACAGTGACCAGACCACCATGCCGGCCACGGCCAGTGGCCAATGAGCTAACAACAGCCAGAAGCGTTCTAAACTCGGCCATAGCCGGACCTAGATAGGCGGCCAGCCAGTTCCAGGCGTCGCGTAGAAACGGTGCCATATCGTCGTTCACCCTGCCCCATAAGTATCGAATGGTGGAGTGGACGACGTCGGCTTCCACCGATTACGACGTGAACCCGCATCTAAGGTCGCTGGAAGGTCCGGAAGAGATTATCCGGCAAGAGTCAGGCTGACAAACTTGAAAACGCCGTCAGCGTCGTGTATAGCAGCGGATTTTGAATCACCGTTTCGATCGTGTAGGGCAATCGTTGCGAGAAGCTTATCTCATATACCGGATGTCAGGTAACCTTCACGCATTCGACGTTGCTGGCCGGAGCCCCCTCGGCGGTATTGGTGCAGGTGACCACGTTGGCCAAGGCTGGCCGGACCCCTACCCCGACCCCCTGCCCGTTCTTAGGGGCCTTGTTGATCTTGCTCGCCTTGTTGCCGGCGAAGATGTTCTTGTTGCCCCAGCCGTCGACGATCTCGTGGGTTTGGTAGCCGTCCCGGAGCGCCGAGGTTCCTTGGTTGTCAGCCACCAGCCCACCCGTTGCCCTTGACGTCTACCCATGAGTCGCCGCCCTTCTCGGTCATGGCCGAACCGTCAAAAGTGTTCCGGGCCAAGACTCCTCGGCTCGTGCCCTCCTTGACGTCGATGGCCTCAGCGGTGGTGCCGCGTATGGTGTTGTCGATTACCAGGTTCCGGTCCGAGGCGTCAGCGGCGCCACCTGTGACATCGTCCCAGTTGGACTCAGCTGTGCCGATGTAGATGCCCTCGCCGAACTTCTCGCGGCGCTTGCCAGTGTCGCTCACGGTGTTTCGCTGATGATGCTGTCAACGGCGCCGGCCCTCAAGTGGATGCCCTCGTCGCCGACCTGCCGCACGGTGCTGTCCTGAATACGGACTCGCTTGCCACCATCCACCATGATTCCCTTCTGGGCATTGCTGACGGTGAGCCCGACGACATTGATCGAGGCGGACCTGTCGAGATGCAGCCCATAGCCCTTATCGATGCCGCCGCCGTCGATCACCACCTTTCTCGCCGCACAACCAGATCGGGCGCCCCTCAGACCCCGACGCTCGAAAAACGAACTTCCCGAAATACGTGCCAGGCGTGAGGAGATCACCGTCCCGGGCGCTGCTGCTTCCAGTGCGTCCGCCAGCGACACGGCATCACCGACCGTGACGGTGGCAGCCGGACACGTCAGGGGCTCTGGTTGGGCATAACGTAGCCAGGCGGCCGGCACCTCGGCCGGCGGCGCGTGACTGGCCAATGGTGCGAGATGCGGCGATCTCATCGCCGAGGGGCCGCGTTGCGGTGGTCGCCTTCGGGCTAGGACTCGGCGCGTCCGCGGCCCGGCCCTCGATTGGCGGGAGCTGGGCTGGCCGGAGCATGCCGCCACGCGGCGTGACAGGAATGATCATCGGGACGAGTGCCCAAGACATCGCGCCGCCTAGGCACGCTGGGATCATTCGTCCGCATGGCCTGTTTAATGCGCGCGAAGCAGAGTGTATTTTCGTCGCTCGCGTGTGGGCCAGCTGCACTCCCGACGCTCGCTCCGCGCTTGAAGAAGCTGGAATGGTGCGGAAGGAGGGTCACCTGGTGCTAGTTATGAGTGATAAGAATCACGCAAAGCCTGCATCGTGAGCGCTGATTACCTCGGCATCACACTGGCTGGAGGCCTTGATCGCGTGAATCTAAGGTCTCACTTTACTGAGAGAGCGCTTCTCATCCGTCAATTCCGCTGGCGGATTCCTGGGACCGTTGCAAAGGTCCTGGTTGTGGGTGGGCGGGGGGTCGGCCGCTCAGGTGGGGGCGGGGATGGCGCATCCGGGCGAACCCGGTGGCGATGGCGGCGGCCCAGGGCCAGGTGGTGGGGATGCGGAGCCGGCGCTGTCTTGCTCATGGTTCAGTTGGCGGGGACGTGGAGCATCCGGAACCGCAGCAGTTTCGCTCGGCTCGCGAGGGCGGGCGCGTCGTGCACAGCGAGCAGCTGGAGCCAGCAGGTCAGATCGACACAGTCGGGTGCTAGGTATCGCGATGATGCAGAATCTCGAACGAGCGCGGGCGGTCGTCCTCGATGGCGGTCAATCGTTAGCGGTTGAGATCCGGGACGCGATCCGCGATGTCGTGATCAGTAATGCAATGGAAATCAAGAACTTCAGGACACGTGAGCAGGAGCTGACGACGGTCGACTCGACAGGTTCCTGTTGTTCTAGTCGATGAGCGTGGTCGCGTACTTCGCAGCCGAACAGGGCGAGTGGACGACGGCGAGACCGACGAAGTTCTAACGGCCGCCGCCGACGCGCTCGGCACAGTCATGAGCTTCCGAAGCCCGGCCCGCGTGGATCCCAAAAAGCGGCTCGCAACGAGCTCCGCACGGCCCTGCGAGGCATGTTCGAGAACGTGCGCGACAATCTCAGCCGCGTCCTGGAGTCCGTCCGCGAAGGGCACGGCGAAACGCGACGTTCACGTTCAATCTCATGTATCTCGGGGCTGTGTATCCCGCGGCGGCAACACTCATCGCCGAGTTCAAGACGCCAATATCTGTCGCACTTCAGCAACGCTTCGGTTAACTCACGTTTGCTGCGATGCAGTACGTCCAAGAGTGAACGAGGCGCCCGACCCGTCTACCCGTCGAGCTCGGCGACCATGGCGGCCAGTAACCTAAGCTGGCGGCGTTGCCCGACGGGCGGGTGATCAGTGGCGGCGCCGGCGGGCGGGTGCGGCTGTGGGACCTCGCCCGGCCCGGCGGCCCGGTCGAGCTCGGCGAGCGGTCGGTGCGTGCGTGGCTGGCGCGGTGTCTGCTGGAGGGGGTCGCCGGCCGGAAGGATCGCGGTGGCAGTGCTGCCGGACGGGCGGGTGGTCAGCGGCGGCGGCGATCGGCGGGTCCGGCTGTGGGATCCGGCCCGGCCGGCATCCCAATCGAGATCGTCGAAGAGCGCGGCTGTGGGACCGATTCAGCCTGGGGTCCCGGTTGAGCTCGGACGCTGGTGCCCTCCTGACTCCAGGCGCCCCAGCACTCGAGCATTGACCAAGACAGCGGCATCACGCCAGCCTCAAGCAGCTGCCTCGTAATGTCGCCTGGTCCAGAACGGCGTCGGGTACTGGCGAACGACGCCGTAGTAGCGAGCGCGCTCAACGAGATAGGTGGTGCACTCGTGGTCGCGGGTCGATTCGTAGGACTTGATCAGTTCGGCGGCGCCGTCTGGACAGCCCAGGAGGTGGGCCGCGGTTGTGGCTGCCGACTCGGCGGTCCGCAGGGCCCGGACGACACCGCTGCCGGAGATGGGTCGACGGCCAGCGCCGCGTCTCCGACGGCGATCCAGGGTCTGGAGTCGTCGCGCCGGACCGTGCGGTGACTCGCCGCCGAGTACACGTGGGGCGGGCCGAGCGGACGTCGGGTCCCACGCGTGCTGCGGTGGCCGATGTCGTTCGCAGGTGCTCCTGCCCACGAGCCAGTCCCGCCCGCGACAAAGGTCGGCGTCGGTCATGAACATCCCACCATCGTGTCGCCCGGCAAGCGGTGCGGTGTACGATCAGCCGTCGGCGCCGACTCCACCAGCAGGTACTGCTGGTGGGTCACCGGCATCCTCGGCCAGTTCCATGATTTCCGACGAGCCGGTCGAAGCCGAGCCGACGCTCCCGAGCTGTCGGCCCAAATCGCCGAGCGTCCGGTGGCGTCGATCAGCAGGCGCCCCGTCAGTCGGCCGCCCCCGGCGCAGCTCACTGCCACCCCGCGGTCGTTCCCCACTTCGGGTGACCGTTGTGCCGAGCCGTACGTCGACGCCGGCGGCTTCCCAGCGCCTCACCACCGCCACAAGATCGGGCACGGCCTCCACCCCACCTGTACAACGCACGACTCGAACGCGGAACGGTCCGAGACGCTCCATGCAGCCGAAGCTCAGGACCCAGCAAGGCCGCCTGGACGCGCGTGGCGGCGAGCAACGTCTCGGAAGCCAGGAAGCTCCGCTGCTGCCGGTGGTCCGCTGCCCCGAGCCTCGGTTCCCCTTCCTGGTCTGGCACTCGTCGAATGTGAGCCCTGCTTGTTCGCGGATTTGGTCACTGCGCCTTGGGAGATGCTGAGTGTGCGGGCGATGCCGTTCCGAGTCTGGCCCCGTTCATGAAGCTCAAGGACTTGTTGCCTCTGGTGATCTTGGATTTCTTCGGGCACGTTGATCGACCTTTCGCTCGGAGGAACCAGCTCGGCCAACCGTTCGGGCATCGGCCGGGCCTGGTACAGCCGCTCGGCCGGCTGCATATCCCGGGCTGACGCGGCGGCGCCGCTGACATTGCGTCACCGCCGCGATTGGGGGAGGGGACCTCAGCTCACCCGCGGACGCTGACTGTTTGCGCTGGTCGAAGCCACAAGCGGCAGCAACGGAGCTGAGCGTGATACCGGCTGTGATACTCGGCTCGCCCTGGTCGGGGTCAGCAGCGCTGCGATGCCCTCGGCGCTCCCGTACGCCAATACGTGAGCCAGCGCCGGCGGAGGCCCGATGGTCTCGGCCCCATCCGACTACCGCACCGTCAGCCCAGCCCGGCTCACGCACGCCGAGCACAACACCTCGCCGCCTCGTAGCAGCCAGTGGGATTCCGCTCGGCTGGGATCGGGTGGCAACAGCAGCCACAGACGAAGGGCTGGCGCGCATCCGGCGGGAACGGCTCGGTTGGAAGGGCCAGGCTCCCGGCGGCGCTCGTTACGGCGCCATCGCTGGTCCTGTTGTTCGGGGGACGGTGGGCTGAGTACACGACCAAGGCCGGGGCCGCGTTACCTGATCAACTACCGGGCGCCGCTCGATGACGGCTCCTCCAGGGGTGGTGCTGCGCCGAGGCTTCCCACTCGAAGGCGGCCGCGCAGGCGCTGGGCGACGTCAACGCCGAGGTGCGCCGAGGCGCGCACGTGGTGCCGTCCAAGATCACCACGGGGCAGTGGCTCGGCCAGTGGCTGGCCGGGCTCCGCCTGGCCGAGAGCACCATGGCGAGCTACCGCAAGAACGTCCGGCTGCACGTCCAGCCGTACATCGGGACGGTGCCGCTCGCGCAGCTCACCGGCGCCCGGCTCAGTGCCCTGTACCGCACGCTGGAGACGCTCCGGCCGCCAGGACCACCAGGCCGGCGCCGGGCTGTCCGCTCGCACCGTCCGCTACGTCGCCACCATCGTCAACGCCGCGCTGCGGGAGGCCGTCGAGCAGGGCCTACTGGCCGCCAACCCGGCCGACAATGCCGCCCGCCCGCGGCGGGAGCCGCGAGGGCGCCCGAAATTCACGCTTGGACTGGGCCGCAGCTCGCCGCGTTCCTCGCTGGGCGTTCGATCTGGACTGTAGGACGCGGCCGCCTGGCATCTGCTGGGTACACCGGTGCCCGCCGCGGCGAGGTGTTGGCGCTGCGCTGGCGTGATCTTGACGCTGGACGCCGGCCGGCTGGCGGTCCGCCGCTCGGCCGGACTGGTGCGGACCAAGGGCGAGGGCGCCCGGCTGCTGGAGGGGCGACGAAGAGCGGCCGGGAGCGTGTCGTGGACCTTGACCAGGGCACGCTCGAGGTGCTGCGGCGGTATCGGGTGGCCCGCGCCGGGCTGGCGCTCCAGCTGGCCCGTGACGACGCGCTGATCTTCGGTGACCTCGATGGCCGCCACCTGCACCCGGAGCGGTTCTCCCGCCGGTTCTCCGAGCAGCTGGCGCGGTGTCAGCGCACGGTGGAGGGCTGCCGGCGATCCGTCTGCACGACCTGAGACACACGCACGCCACGCTGCTGCTGGCCGCCGGGGTGCCGGTCAAGCTCGTGTCCGAGCGGCTGGGCCACGCCACGGCGACGATCACTCTCGGCATCTACGCGCACGTGATGCCCGGCATGCAGCCGAGGCGGCCGCCGAGCTCGCGGCGCTCGTCGGCGGTGCTCTGTGATCGATTGGCTCGGTGCTCTTCGTGACGGTGTCAAAGTACTGTTCGACGTCCTCGCAAGTGTGGGCACTCTTGCCGCGGCGATCCTGGCAGCGGTGACGATCCGACAAGCGAAGCCGCAGGCCGAGGAGTCGCAAGACGCGCTCCCGTTTGAGCGTCAGGTCGAGTTCCGACTCGGCCTGCTCAAGGAGATCGCCAACGCCAATCGTGTCTACAACCACGACGAGATGCGCCTGCTGGCCGAGATGCTTCCGATTGATCTCAGTATCCCCTGACCCGTGCGCAATGTCGGCTCGAATCAACACAAGCGGCTGCGGACCGCTTGACCACCCTTGGCGTCCTAGTGCGCGATTGAGATCACGGGAACGCGCTGCTGCAGGCGGTTTCAACCTCGCTGGTGGCTCGAAGTATCACCGGAGTACCACCCGGTCACTTCCCAGGCCGGAATCACAAGGGCGAAGGCGTTGTAACTAGAAGCGATACATTCAAGAGCGTGTGTCCGAGGGGGGACTTGAACCCCCATGCCCGTTACCGGGCACTAGCACCTCAAGCTAGCGCGTCTACCTATTCCGCCACCCGGACCGATGGGCGAACTCGGCAAGCCTGCTCGCCGAACGCCCACGGAATGATAGCAACCACTTATCGTGCGGCCGACGTGTCCGCGTGACTCTCGGCGTACCGGGCGCTGAGCTGCCGGTAGTACTTGCTGCCGAGGGCCAGGCCGGTCACGATCAGGCCGACCACACCACAGAGGACGAAGACGAGGGCGATGCCACGGTCCGCCCCGGTGCCGAACCAGGGTCCAATCAGGTCGACGCCGGCTCCGGTGGTCATGAACGGTATGAAGACCAGCTGGGTGATGGGGCCGATGAGGAAGGCGGTCAGGGGAGAGGCGGCCAGCTCGACACTCTGTGCGAAACCGAACACGCGGCCCTGCCGCTCGTAGGGCACCACCCGCTGCAGGATCGTCTGCTCGGCTGCCTCGGCGTACGGCACAAGCAGCATATAGATCGCCATGCACACGGTCAGCAGCACGATCGAGGGGCTCAAGGGGAAGATCAAGGTCACGGTCCAGAACACCAGGTTGACTAGCAACAGCAGCCGGATCGGATTGCGGCTCAGCCCGGTCCGGGCGACGGCGAGCCCGCCGATGATGAAGCCGGCACTGAGCGCGCCCCAGAGCAGACCCCAGGCCTGCACGGACATGAGCGAGAGCCCGTACGCGTCCATGAGGGCCATGAAGGCGCCGTTCAGCAGGTTGTTGAAGCAGGTGAAGCCGATCAGGGCGAGCAGACCGGGCACGGCCCGCACCAGCCGGAGGGTGCCGCGCAGGTCGACGGCGTGGCGAGCGGGCACGTCGGGCGCGTCGGGGTCTGGCTCGGGTTCGCGGTGCGGCACGCGGACCAGCGCAAGCTGGAGGAGCGCCAGCGCCAAGACGACAACGGCCAGGATCAACACCCAGAACATTCCGCCGGCCGCGACGAGCAGTCCGCTGATCACCGAGGTGACGAGGAACGACACGCCGGCGGTGGTGCCCACCAGGCCGTTCGCCCGGTCCCGGCGCTCCTCGGGTATTAGCACCGTGACCAGGGTGGACAAGGCGATGGTCCGGATGTTGCCGGCGATGACGCCGAGCATCGCCAGAACGACGAAGACCCACAGGATCACGCTCGCCGGATCACGGAAACTCTCCGCCGGCGTCACCAGGTAAACCGCGAAACTGACCCCGAACAGCACCAACGAGGTTGCCGCGCTGATCTGCATGACCGTCTTCTTGCGGTAGTGGTCGACGAGGCTGCCGAACCAGATGCCGCTGAGCGACGTGGCGACCAGGAAGATGCCGGCGACCATGCCGGTGGCCAGGACGGAGCGAGTCTCCAGGTAGACCCAGAAGGTGATGGCGAACCAGACGGTGAAGTTGATCACCGACACCAGCAGGGTGTTGACCAGCAGGTGCAGGAACACCCGGTCGTAGGCCCGGTGCACGTCGACGGCGCCTGGCTTGCCGGGCCGCTCCTCGGTCACCGTCTTGCTCCGTTCGCTCATGATCTGTTGACCTCGCCCGGCTCAGTGAATCATCGGGGAGACTCACGGGAAACGCCTTCCGAGATGACACTAGGAGTTCACCTCCGCTTGAGGTCAAGACGCACCTGTCAGGATGGCGCCATGTCTGAGGACTGGTCCGACTACGCGCCTGACGCCGAGGTGGTCGATCTCTGCCGCGACCTCATCCGGATCGACACCTCGAACTACGGTCCGGATCCCGGTCCGGGTGAACGGGAGGCCGCTGAGTACGTAGCGGGTCGGCTCGACGACGTGGGGATCGCCTCTGAGTTGTACGAGTCGGAGCCGGGCCGTACGTCCGTGGTGGCGCACTGGGAGCCCGAGGGAGTGGATCGTTCGCTGAGTCCGCTGTTGATCCACGGGCACCTGGACGTGGTCCCGGCGAACGCCGAGGACTGGTCTCAGCCCCCGTTCGCCGGCGAGATCGTCGACGGGTGCCTCTGGGGTCGCGGCGCGGTCGACATGAAGGACTTCGACGCCATGCTGTTGAGCGTGGTGCGTGCCAGGGCCCGGGCCGGCGCCGCACCGCGTCGACCTCTCCGGCTGGTGTTCACCGCCGACGAGGAGGCGGGCGGGGAGAAGGGGGCCCTCTGGATGGTCCGAGAGCACCCGGAGCTGCTCGAGGGCTGCCAGGAGGCGATCGGGGAGGTTGGCGGCTTCTCGCTGACCATCGCCGAGGATCGTCGGCTCTACCTGATCCAAACCGCGGAGAAGGGGATCGCGTGGCTGAAGCTCATCGCCGACGGCCAGGCCGGACATGGGTCCTTCCGCCATGCCGACAACGCGGTCACGGAGCTTGCGGCCGCAGTCGCCCGGGTCGGGGCACACGTGTGGCCCCACCGGATCTCCGACGCTCAGCGGGCGTTCTTGGAGGCGGTGTCCGAGGCGCTGGACATCGAGTTCGATCCCGACCTGGCCGAGGAGACGCTCGCCAAGCTGGGCAGCATCGCGCGGATGGTGGGCGCCACCATGTCCAACACGGCCAACCCGACGATGCTGCAGGCCGGCTACAAGCACAACGTGATCCCTGCCTCCGCAACCGCGGCGATTGACGGGCGGATCGTGCCGGGCGGTGAGGACGAGTTTTTTGCCACGCTCACCGATCTGCTCGGCGACAAGGTGCGGTTCGAAGTCCTCTCCAGCCACCCGTCGGTCGAGACCGAGTTCTCCGGGGCGCTGGTGGAGGCCATGCAGACCAGCCTGGTCGCCGAGGATCCGGGGGCGCGCACCGTGCCGTACCTGATGAGCGGCGGGACGGACGCGAAGGCCTGGAGCCGGCTGGGCATCCGCTGTTTCGGTTTCACTCCGCTCCGCCTGCCGCCCGATCTGGACTTCGTGAGTCTGTTCCACGGTCGGGACGAACGGGTGCCCACAGAGTCGTTGGAGTTCGGTGCCCGCGTTCTCGACCGGTTCCTCGACCTCGCCTGACCATTGACCCGTTCACCGGCAGCCGATGGTCGGACACCTTTCATCCCGAGACCGTCGAGGACTGGCGCGGTGGCTCGAGCGGTACGGTGACTCGGCCCCTTCGGTCCGGCTGATCGTGTACGCCGCGACCAGTGACACTCGGAGCGCTACCTGGACCGAGGTCATCGAGCATGCCCTCTGCTACGGATCGCGGCGAAGCAGAATCGTCGCGCTCACCACCCTGACGCGGCCGGGAGTCGTTGGCTACAGTATTCGGCAATGATCAGCCGGAGCGTCGAGTACGAGGTCGAGCACGTGCGGCTCGGTCACCAGGTCTCGCGCACGGCAGTCCGCCAGTTTCTCGCCGAGCACGCCGAGTACGGCGGCTGGGAGCTCGCCCGGTTGCGGCGCTACCGCGACGGAACACGCGACGTCTGGATCCGCCGCCGGATCATCCGGGTGCCGCTCACGGTGTAGTGGCGCCGGCGGTGGTTTCGCTCGAAGGCCGCCCGAGGTGGGGTCCGCCGGACACGTCGTCGAGGGCCGAGACGATCTCCGCCGGGAGCTCCTCCTCCTCGACGGCCAGGGCCGGAGCCAGCTGACCCGGCGTCCGGGCCCCCAGAAGCGGCGCCGTCACGCCGGGGGCGTCCCGCACCCATAACAGGGCGACCTGGAGCGGTGTCAGGTCCAGGCCGTCGGCCGCCCGGACTACCGCCTCGACGACGCCGCGGCTGCGCGGGCTCAGGTACGGCTCGACGAACCAGGCAAAGTGCGCCGTGGCCGCGCGAGAACCCTTCGGCACCCGGTTCCGGTACTGGCCGGTGAGTACACCTCGACCGAGCGGGGACCACGGGAAGACTCCGAGCCCGAACGCCTCGGCCGCCGGCAGCACCTCCACCTCGGCGCGCCGGGCCAGCAGGGAGTACTCGACCTGGGCACTGACGATCGGCGCCCGGCCCGCGACGGCGTGCTGCCAGGTCGCGGCCTGAGCGGTTTGCCACCCGACGAAGTTCGAGACCCCCGCGTAGCGCACCATGCCCGAACGCACTGCCTGATCGACTGCGCTCAGCGACTCCGCCAGCGGAGCCTCGCCCCAGGCGTGCAGCTGCCAGAGATCGACGTGATCGACACCCAGGCGTCGCAGCGACCCGGCGAGGTCGCGGAGGAGAGCTCGCTTGGACGTGTCGACCACCCGTTGGCCGTCGCGGATGACGAAGCCGGCCTTGGTGGCGAGCACCAGATCGTCCCGATCGCTCCGCTCGGTCAGCAATCGCCCGATCAGTCGCTCCGCGTCACCGGCCCCGTAGGCGGCGGCCGTGTCGATCAAGGTCCCGCCCGCCGCCCGGAACATCGCCAGCAGTTCCCGGGCCTCCTCGGCGGTCGTGTCGCGACCCCAGGTCATGGTGCCCAGTCCGAGCCGTGACGTCTGCAAGCCGCTGCTGCCGACGGCCCGGGTCTTCATGCAGGCGAGGTTAACGGGCTCAGCCACTACCGTTGGTGCATGCGTCTGGGGCTGAACCTGTCCTACCTGGTCGGCACCGACGACGTGGCCGGTCAGCTGCAGCTGACCCAGCGCGCCGAGCAGCTCGGGTTCGAGGTGGTCTGGGCCGCGGAGGCGTACGGCTCCGACAGTCCCACGCTGCTCGCCTGGCTGGCCGCGCAGACCACCAGGATCGGGCTCGGCTCGGCTGTGATGCAGATCCCGGCGCGAACACCGGCGATGACCGCCATGACGGCCGCCACGCTGGACGTACTCTCCAGCGGACGGTTTCACCTCGGCCTCGGGATCTCCGGTCCCCAGGTGTCCGAGGGCTGGCACGGGGTGCGCTTCACCGCGCCGCTGGCCCGCTCACGAGAGTACGTCGCCATCGTCCGCGCCGCCCTGGCCCGGCAGACGGTGGCGTTCGAGGGCGAGCATTTCCGGTTGCCCCTGCCGGACGGGCCGGGGAAGGCGCTCAAGCTCACCGTGGCGCCGTACCGCACCGATCTGCCGATCTACCTGGCCGCCGTCGGTCCGAAGAACCTGCAGTTGGCCGGCGAGGTGGCCGACGGCTGGTTGGCCGTGTTTTTCACCCCCGAGTTCGCCGCCGAGCAACTCGCGCAGATCGCGGTTGGCCGAGCCAGGGCGTCGGAGCAGCGGGAGGGCTTCGACGTCGTGGCGAGCGTGCCCCTCAGCGTGGGGGTGGATCCACGGCGGTGCGCGGATCCCGTCCGACCGTACGCCGCGTTGTACCTCGGCGGCATGGGCAGTCGGCAGGCCAACTTCTACAACGCGCTCGCCGTGCGGATGGGGTTCGACGAGGCCGCGGCCACGGTTCAGGATCTCTACCTCGCGCGTCGGCACCGGGATGCGATGGCGGCCGTGCCGTACGAGTTCATCGACGCCACCTCGCTGCTCGGCCCGCGCGACCGGCTGGCGGAGAAGCTCGCCGCGTTCGCGCAGGCCGGCGTCACCACCTGTGCGGTCGCCCCGGTCGGAGACTCCGTCGGAGGAGAAGCTGTACGCGCTCGAGGTGGTTACCGAGGCGCTAAACCAGCTCTAGGCGCACCCTTTTATCGCCAGATGCACCCCCATGTGAGGGTGCATCTGGCGATAAAGGGGTGCGCCTGATACGGGTGGTGGGGCCGCGGCCTGTGGCACGAGTGGCACGAGTCAGCCCGACGGCAATGGCTCCAGTACCCCGGTGAGCAACAACACCGCGACGACCGCGGCCAGCGCAAGCCGGTAGATCACGAACGGCAGGAAGTTGTGCGTGCTGACGTAGCGCAGCAACCAGTGGATGACGGCCAGACCAACGAAGAAGGCCACCACCGTCGCGAGGATGATCGGTCCCCAGGCCGGCTCGATCGGCTCGGCGGCCGCGTCGAACAGCTTGAAGAACCCCGAGCCGACGACGGCCGGGATGGCGAGCAGGAAGGCGTACTTCGCCGCCGCCTCCCGCTTGTAGCCCAGCGCCAGCCCGGCCGTGATGGTCGCGCCAGACCGGGAGACCCCGGGAATCAGCGCCAGCGCCTGGGCGAGTCCGAACAGGATGCCGTGTCCCCAGGTCAGTTGGGAGAGGGGTCGCACGTTCCGGGCGTAGTGGTCGACCACGCCGATGACCACGCCGAACCCGGCCAGCATCGCGGTGGTGATCCACAGGTTGCGGAGCCCGTAGTCGATCTCGTCCTGGAACAGGACGCCCAAGATCACAATGGGAACGGACCCGATGATCACCAGCCAGCCCATCCGGGCCTCCGGGTCATCCCGCGGGATCTTGCCGGCCAGGGCCAGGCACCAGTTTTTGATGATCAGCCAGATGTCCTTGCGGAAATAGATGATCACGGCGGTCTCGGTGCCGAGCTGACTTATCGCGGTGAAGGCCGAACCCGGGTCGACCCCGCCGTAGAACTGGCCGACGATCGACAGGTGGGCGCTGGAGGAGATCGGCAGGAACTCGGTTAGCCCTTGCACCAGCCCCAAGATCAGGGCCTGCAGCCAGTCCATGTCACCTTCTCCCGTATCTCGACGACCGTCCGAGCAACCGCACCACCGTAGACGTGTTAGATCGATCGTGTGACCATCCACTCCGATCACCCGTTCTTGCCGCCGGAGAACGAGCGCAGTCCGGTGCGGCGTTTCCGCGGCCGGATGCCGTCTCCGGTGAGCGTGTGGGCCGCCGAGCGTGCCGGACGGCGGGCGGGCTGGACGGTTTCTTCGATGCTGGTCGCCGACGGCGAACCGGCGCAGGTGGTCGGTCTGGTCGACGAGGATTCGGACCTGGCCGACCTGGTGACCCGTGGCGGCCCGATCGCGGTCAGCCTGCTGGGCGGGCAGCACCGCGGACTGGCCGATGCTTTCGCCGGGGTGACGCCGGCGCCCGGAGGGGCCTTCCGGCTGGGGACGTGGACCGAGACCGAGTGGGGACCGGTGCTCAGCGATGCCACCGGTTGGCTGGGCGGCCGGCTGAGCGCGCCGACCGACCGGGCTGGCTGGTCCCTTCTCCTGCGGGCCGAGATCGAGCACATCGAGGTGCCGGTTGCCGCCGACGTGGCGCTGGCCTACCTGCGCGGCCGCTATCGCTCGATTGACCCCTTGTAGCCGAATCGAACGGATGCTTGCCGCCGCTCGAGCGGGAGGTCCAGACTGTTGGGCGGGGTGCCCATGGCTCTCGTGGATCTCGTGCCGGTCGATCGGGTGAATCTGACCACCTTGGTCGACAACTCGGCCGACATGTTGCTGCCCGATCGTGGCCTGGTCCGCCGCTGGGGTCTGTCCGGCTCGGCGGGTCCGCTGCCGATCGTTCCGAGTGAGGTGGCCGAGGGTGGCTCCACGCTCGACTTCCTGCGGGCGGAGCACGGCTACTCGGCACTCATCGAACTCCAGCACGACGGGCGTCGTCGCCGCGTGCTGTACGACGCCGGCATCACACCCGACGGACTGATCTCGAACCTGGACCGGCTGGGCATCGCGCCCGACAGCTTCGAAGCCATCGTGTTCAGCCACGGCCACTTCGACCACGTCGGAGGCATGGACGGGTTGATCAAGCGGATCCGCCCGCGCAACCTGCCCGTACTGCTGCACCCGGACTTCTGGACCCGGCGCCGGCTGGCCTCTCCCGGCCACGAGATCGAGCTTCCGACGCCAAGCAGGGCGGCGCTCGAGGGAGCGGGCTTCGAGATCGTCGAGGACCGGCAGCCGTCGTTCCTGCTCGACGGCATGCTGCTGATCACCGGCGAGGTCCCGCGGGTGACCGACTTCGAGACCGGCATGCCGCCGGGGCATCAGTCCTTCTCCGACGGTGCGTGGCGACACGATCCGCTGGTCCACGAGGATCAGGCGGCCGTCCTGCACGTACGCGACAAGGGACTCGTCATCCTCACCGGCTGCGGCCATGCGGGCATTGTCAACATCGTGCGGCACGCCAAGCACCTGACCGGGATCGACGATGTCTACCTGATCATGGGCGGGCTGCATCTGCGCGAGGGCCCTGTCGTGGCCGCATCGGTCGCCGCGCTGAGCGGCGAGCGACCGCGCCTACTCGTGCCCGCCCACTGCACCAGCTGGGTCGCGCATTCCGCGCTGCTCGAGGCCATGCCGGATGCCTACCGGCCCAATGCGGTGGGTAGCCGCTTCGAGCTCTCCTGGGACGCCGATGAGGGCCAGCCGTGAGCGAGTTGTTCGCCGCGTTCGAACGCGAGGGCTGGGAGCGCGCCGCGAACGGTTACGACCGGTTGGTCGGATCGGTCACGAGGCGTCTGAACGCCGACGTCCTCGCCGCGGCCGAGGTCGGTCCGGGTGTCGACCTGTTGGAGATCGGCTGCGGGCCTGGCCATCTGGCGGGTGAGTCGGCGACGGCGGGAGCTCGCGCCGTCGGTCTCGACGTTGCCGAAGCGATGCTGGCGCGGGCCCGCGACAACTATCCCGCTCTGGCGATCCAGCGCGGGAGCGCGGAGGAGCTTCCGTTTCCCGACGACCGGTTCGACGCTGTCGTCGGAAACCTGGTGATCCTGCACCTGGCTCGGCCCGAGGCCGCGGTCGCGGAGGCGGCGCGGGTGCTACGACCCGGTGGACGGCTGGTCCTCACGACCTGGGATGTCGCTGAGCGGTGCCGCCTTCTGGGGTTGATGCTCGAGGCGCTCACGGTTGCCGGGGCGAGCACTCCGACCAGCATTCCGAGCGGCCCCGCCTTCTTCCGGTTCGCCGACGACTCCAGCTTCACCAGCCTGCTCAGCGGCCCCGGTTTCAGCGAGATCTCGATTCGCAGGATCGGCTTCGACCAGATGGTCACGTCGGCCGACGCCCTCTGGGAAGGGATCGTCGAGGGGTCAGTGCGGACGTCGGCGCTGGTGCGAGCGCAGAGTCTCGAGGTCCAGCAGCGTGCGCGGGCGCAGCTGGCCGACGCCCTGATGCCGTACGCCGGCGACGACGGCTACCGGATACCCGTCTCAGTCAAGCTCGCCCGCGGGTGCCTGCCCGCTGGCGCCTGACCTCAGCCGCCTAACCTCGTGGCCATGAGTACGGTGTTGCTGATCCGGCACGGACGCACTCCGGCCAACACCGCCGGGGTGCTCGCCGGCCGCACACCGGGTGTGGAGCTGGACCAGACGGGGCAGCAGCAGGTGCGGGATCTGGGCTCCCGGCTCGCGTCGGTTCCACTGCGGGTGCTGGTCAGTTCGCCTTTGCGGCGCTGCCGGCAGACGGCTCAGGCCATCGTCGCCGCTCGCTCCGAACCTGTTCCGATCGTCACCGAGCGCGGCCTCGTGGAGTGCGGCTACGGCGAATGGACCGGCAAGGCCCTCAAGGACCTCAGTAAGGAGAAGCTTTGGGCGACGGTTCAGACGCAGCCGTCCGCCGTCCGCTTCCCCGGCGGGGAGTCGATGACCGAGATGGCGGCCCGGTCCGCCGACGCGATCCGGTCCTGGGATCGCAAACTCGGGGCCGAGTTCGGCCAGGATGCCGTTTGGGCCGCCGTGTCGCACGGCGACGTGATCAAGGCGATCCTCGCCGACGCGCTCGGCGTGCACCTGGACGGCTTCCAGCGCATCCTGGTGGACCCGGCCTCCGTATCGATCGTCCGCTACACCTCGCACCGTCCGTACGTGGTCACGATGAACTCGGCCACCACCGACCTCGCGCAGTTGTTCCGGCCGCCGGCCAAGAAGACCCGGTCGCGCCGCCGTACCCCGGCATCCGACGCCCCGGTCGGCGGTGGCCTGGGCGCTGCCGAGGTCGTCGAGTGAGGAGGAGAACGCGAGCGAGATTTAGATTGTGAGCATGTCCATCCTCGTCCACCGCTACGACTCTCCGGACCGGTTCGTAGCCGGCACGGTCGGGCAGCCCGGAGAGCGGACGTTCTTCCTGCAGGCCCGGGAGGGGAACCGGATCACCTCCGTCGTTTGCGAGAAGCAGCAGGTGTCGGTGTTGGCCGAACACCTCGACCGGGTGTTGGACGAGGTGCTGCGCCGAAGCGGCGGCGGTGCTGACGTGCCGCCCGCGCAGAAGTCAGCGTCCGACACCGACCCGTTGGACGCACCCATCACCGAGGAGTTCCGGGTCGGCACCATGACCATCGCCTGGGACCCCAGCATCGACCGGATAGTGATCGAGTTGTTCTCCAACGTCGACGCCGACGAAGAGGACACCGATCCTGCCGCCCCGTCGAGCCCGCCGGCAGAGCTGCCGGCCGAGACGGAAGAGGTCGAGGCCGACGAGGTCTTCGTGGTGAAGATCACCGCCTCCTACGCCCGGGATTTCGTCGCCCGCGCACAGGCTCTGGTCTCCGCGGGGCGGCCGCCCTGCCCCTTCTGCCTGCAGCCGCTCGATCCGGCCGGCCACATTTGTCCGCGGGCCAACGGCTACCGCCGTCCCTTGCTCGGCTGACCCCACCCGAACCGATCGATTCTGCCGTCGTGACGAACGAACCGTCTCCGCTTTCCCACCCAGCGCTCGCGGCGACGTTGCGATCAGGCGAGCTGCAACTCGCCGGCCGGTTGGTGCAAGCCTCCAACGCAACCTTCCTGGCCACGCTGGTCTGCAGTGATCGCCAGATCGAGTGCGTCTACAAACCGACCCGGGGTGAACGCCCGCTCTGGGATTTCCCGACCGGCACGCTGGGACTGCGGGAGGTCGCCGCGTACGAGGTGTCCCGCATCGGAGGATTCGACGTGGTGCCCGTCACGGTGCTGGCCGAGGGTCCGCTCGGTCCCGGGTCGCTGCAGGCCTGGGTCCAGGCTGACGAGACCGAGACCTCGGGTTTGGTCGATCTGGTCGAGTCCACCCGGCTGCCCCTCCCGGGCTGGTTCGACGTCGTCGAGGGCCTGGACCGGCTGGACCAGTCGGTGTCGGTCGTGCACGCCGACGACGAGCAGCTCCGACGGCTGGCCGTCTTCGACGTGGTGATCAACAACGCCGACCGCAAGGGCGGGCACATCCTCGGCAGTGGGGGCCGGGTGTTCGGGGTGGACCACGGGGTCAGCTTCCACACCGACCCGAAGCTGCGGACGCTGCTCTGGGGCTGGGCGGGCGCCGAACTCAACGAGGATGAACTCGTCGCGGTGAAGCGGGTCCACGACGACGTCCCGGGCCAACTCGGCGACCTGCTCGCCGAGGTCGAGGTCGAGGCACTCGTCCGCCGGGCGGAGACCCTGCTCGAGCGAGGTCGTTTCCCGCGGCCCCGCGGCCACTGGCCGTCCATCCCGTGGCCGCCGTTTTAAATTTTGAGACGCACGAGCAGCCCCCCAATAGGGCTGCGAGTGTCGGCCGCGCCTGAGACGCACGAGCAGCCCCCCAATAAGGTTGCGCCATGCAGGCCTGGTCCGTGCCCGTGATTTCCCGGCTCCCCCTCGCGGAACCTCCCCTCCAGGTGCACGCGTTCGACACGGCCTCGGGGCTGGTGGTTCCCGTCGGGCAGCGTTCAGGGCTGGCGCGGATGTACGTCTGCGGCATCACCCCGTACGACGCCACGCACATCGGCCACGCGAACACCTACGTCGCCTTCGACCTGTTGAACCGGATCTGGCGGGACAGCGGCCTGGTCGTGGAGTACGTGCAGAACATCACCGACGTCGACGATCCGCTGCTGGAACGCGCCACCCAGCTCGGGGTGGACTGGGAGGACCTGGCCCGCGAGCAGATCGCGCTGTACACCGAGGACATGGCCGCCCTGAACGTCTTGCCGCCGGAGCATTTCGTCGGCGCGGTGGAGTCAATAGATCTGGTGATCGACATCATCGGCCGCCTGCAGGAACGCGGCGCCGTGTACACGGTCGACGATCCGGACTTCGGCGACCTCTATTTTGCACAAGCCAGCGATCCCGCCTTCGGCTCGCTGTCGAAGCTGGCCGAGGACGCGGCCGTCCGGCTGTTCGCCGAGCGGGGCGGCGACCCGGAACGCCCGGGTAAGAAGGATCCGTTGGACTGTCTGGTCTGGCGGCAGCATCGACCGGGTGAACCCGGCTGGGAATCGCCGTTCGGGCGCGGACGGCCCGGGTGGCATATCGAGTGCACCGCTCTCGCGCTGGAACTGCTCGGCACCACGTTCGACGTTCAGGGCGGCGGCTCCGATCTGATCTTCCCGCACCACGAGAT
The DNA here is from genome assembly GCA_963791865.1 of uncultured Actinomycetota bacterium. GTDB lineage: Bacteria > Actinomycetota > Actinomycetes > Propionibacteriales > Propionibacteriaceae > Microlunatus. The sequence goes on along the minus strand of CAWBUC010000012.1, from coordinate 54,995 downwards.
GTGCGCCGCCGAGGCTCGGGTGGCTACGGGTGAGGAGTTTGCCCGGACGTACGTGCACGCCGGGATGGTCGGACTCGACGGGGAAAAGATGTCGAAGTCGAAGGGCAACCTCGTCTTCGTCTCTGCCCTCCGGATGCGCGGCGTCGACCCGAGGGTGATCCGGCTCGCGTTGTTGACGCACCACTACCGCGAGGACTGGATGTGGACCGACCGCGAGCTGGACCGCGCCGCCGAGCGGCTGGACCGCTGGCGCGAGGCGGTCCGGCTTGGATGCCGGGCTCAACGCCGACGAGGTGTTGGTGCAGGTCCGCGCGGCGCTCAGCTACGATCTGGACGCTCCGACCGCGCTCGCCGCGGTCGACGCCTGGGCCGGCGCGTCGACGGCCATCGACGGTGACGACACCGAGGCCCCCGCTCTGGTGGCCCGGATCTGCGACACGCTGCTCGGTGTCAGTCTCGATTGAGCGAGAAGGTCGGCGCGATCCGTTGGGGGAGCGGTAGGATTTCGCCTGACGAGTGAACAACTCGCGCGTGTTCCGGGGTCGGTGCAATTCCGAACCGGCGGTGACAGTCCGCGACCCGGTGGCCTCGGCCATCGGTTGATGTGGTGGAACTCCACGACCGACGGTGAAAGTCCGGATGGGAGGTACACGCGAGTGCGGTCGTCGGCGTCGCGACGCCGAGTCCGTGCTCTCATTTCCACCCCGGGGTTCGTGCGACCGAGGCAGTGGAAAGGGGAATCCGACATGGACTTCTCAGATCTTCTCGCGCGGTTGCTGAACGCCAAGCTCGAGATCGGTACCGGCATCTTGTGGCGGGAGATCATCGGCAACGGCTTCGGTCTGGCCAGCGCACTGTTGGGCATGCGACGCAAGGTTGCGGCGTGGCCGGTTGGGATCGTGGGCAACATCTTGTTGTTTACGGTGTTCTTGGGCGGGGTCTTCAATACCCCGCAACAACTGGACCTGTGGGGCCAGGCGGGACGGCAGATCTTCTTCTTCGCCGTGAGCCTGTACGGCTGGTACCGCTGGTCGCAGTACCGCAAGTCCGGCGCCGAAGAAGGCGTCGGCGTCCGGCCCGGCTGGGCGGGCAAACGGGGGCTGCTTCAGCTCTTGGTGCTGGCGGTCGGGCTCTGGATCGCGTTCTACTTCATCCTCGGCGCCATCGGCTCCTGGGGTCCCGCCACCGAGGCGTGGATCCTGACCGGCTCGATCCTGGCCACGTACGGGATGGCCCGCGGCTGGGTCGAGTTCTGGCTGATCTGGATCGCGGTGGACATCGTCGGCGTGCAGTCGCTGATCAGGGCCGGGTTCTACCCCTCGGCGATCATGTACATCGTCTACGGCGTCTTCTGTGTGATCGGCTTCATCTCCTGGTGGCGGATCGAGCGCCGGCAGCGGGATGGTGCCCGTCCCGACGGGGTCGCCGACCCGGTGAACGAAACCGTCGCCTGAGTTCGAGGGGCAGAGCACGCGTACGCTGTCGGCCGTGACGGCAGGCAAGTCTTTCGAATCCCTCTTCGCCGAGCTGGCCGGCAAGGCCGCTCGGCGAGAGGTCGGCTCCTCGACGGTGGCCCGGCTGGACGCCGGGGTGCACGAGATCGGCAAGAAGATCATCGAGGAGGCGGCCGAGGTCTGGATGGCGGCCGAGTACGAGTCGAAGGATCGGGCGGCGCTGGAGATCAGCCAGCTCCTCTACCACGTTCAGGTCATGATGCTGGCCCTCGACCTCGACCTCGAGGACGTGTACGCCCACCTGTGAGCAGGACCACTGCGGCGTTGTCGACGCCACGCGAACCGACTGCTGGATCGACGCGTGTGCCGCAGGTACCAGAACAGCATCAGTCCGGTGGTGGCCAGGTGAAAGCCGTGCAAGGCCCAGATCGGTCCGGGAGGCAGGCTGAGCACGTACACCGCGTAGATCAGGTTTCCGGCGTTGGCCAACCCGATGTTGCCCAGGCTGTACGACGTCAGGTTCTTCGTCCGACCGGCCTTGATCAACATCGGCAGGGTGCTGATCACGAAGATCACCGTCGACGCGGAACCGGCAATCACGGCGATGTCCATGATCATCGACAGCCTTCGAGGTCCGCTGAGACGTTCAGCGAGGAGGCGTGGCGACCGCCACGACATCGAGGACGAGGTCGACCCAGCGGTTGACGATCCCGCGCCCGGCCGTCACGCCGTGCGCGATGCGGTCCAGGCGAGTGGTTGCCCGGATCTGCAGCCGACCGTCTGACTGCTCGCCGACCTCGAGGTCCAAACTCACCGGTGCGCTCACGTCCTTGACGGTGAGGGTCCCCGGCAGACTCCACCGTCCATCCGCCAGCGCAGCCCGGCTGGCCGCGAAGATGATCTCGGGGTACGCCGGCGCGTGGAAGAACTTCGAGGTCACGTCGTGATCCCGGCGCTTGTCGTCGGAACGGAAGGTGGCCGGATCGAGCCGGACCGACACCTCCGATTCGGCCAGGTCGGCGCCGACCCGGATCGTGCCGTCGACGACGTCGACCCTGGCCGCAACCGGCTTGACCCCCCAGAGGTGCCAACCGACCAGCGACACGACGGTGGCGGTCGGATCGATGGCGTACGTGCCGGGTGTGATCGTCGGGAATGTGCGGAGCTGCTGCTCGGTCATGATGGTGAAACCTCCGAGGTGATGTGATCGTGAGGCTTCAGCGTCGGCCCGTTGGCCTTCCCACGACATCAGGGAAAGCACGCAACCGCGGTACGGAGATTGTGGTGATCCAAGCTCAGTGTTGAAACTCAGTGCCGCAGCAGCCAGGTCGCCAGTTCGGTGCGGTTGCTCAGGTCAAGCTTGGTCAGCGCGTTCCGGATGTGGCTCTCCACCGTGCGCTCCGAGAGCACCAGCCGGTCGGCGATCTGCCGGTTGGATCGGCCGTCGGCAACCAGCTGGGCGATCTCTCGCTCGCGGGCGGTGAGCGGGGTTGCGCGAGCGGTGCCCAGCCTGTCGACCAGGTCCGCGGCCCTTGCGGCGAGTGGCCTAAGCCCGAGTCGGGTCGCGGTGAGGCCGGCCTCGCGAGACAACGCCAACGCCGCCCGATGACCCTCGGGTCCACGCCGAAGGTTGAGCTCGGCGCTGCTGAGCTGGGCCCTGACCAGTGACGGCAGAGCGTTGATCCGTTGCTCCATGTCCAGCCCCGCTGCCAGGTGGGTCGCCGCGGCGTCGAACTCACCGCACGCCAGCCGGTTCTGGCCGAGAAGGGTATCGACCGAGCCGAGGTCTCCGGTCGAGGCGTTGAGGTAGACGCCCAGGCTCGGCAGACAGTTGTGGTAACAGGCGTCCGCCCGGGCTCGGTCGGCCAACCGCGCAGCCGTGATGCCGGTCATGCACGTCATGACCAGCCACCTCGAATTGTGAGGCACGGTGTCGAGCACCGGGAGGAGCCTGTCGAGGCAGCTCTGGGCGACACCGGTGTATCCGCCGGCCGAGGCGGCATAGCCGATGAGGGCCAGTCCGATCGGCGCCACGGAACCGCCGAAGGTGTGCAGCACCTGCCCGTAGTCGACACCCTCCGTGTTGATCATCAGCCCGAGGTGCTGCCCTTTCGAGACGGCGACGGCGCTGGCGTCCTGGGTTCTGGTCGCGATCTCGAGCGCGCGACCGGTCAGCTCGAAGGCCGCAGGCATTTCGCCGAGCAATGACGCCCGGGCCGCCTGGCTGCTCAAGAGATGCCAGCGGGCCAGCGGCCACTGCGTGTGCTCGACCAGTCGGCCGAGAGCGTGCAACTCGGTGTCCAGCGTTGCCAACTCCCCGAACACGAAGCACGCCTCGATCCGCCAGATGTAGGACCACAGCTGTGCGTCGAGCCGGTCGGCCTCCTCACCCATCGCACGCATGCGGCTACCGAGCTCGCCCAGCCGCGGAAGGAACCCGGGGTGGTCGTGGGTCTCGACCTGCGCATGCAGGGCCTCGATCCGGGCCGAGAGGTCGCCGCTCGCCTCGGCCATCTCGCTGGCTCGTGCGCTGAGCTGCCTGGCCGTCGCGTGCTCAGACGTATCCGCGAGGACGAATGCCTCGCGGGCCAGCACTCGGGCGTGACGGGCACTTGCCTCGTCCCCCAGCATCACTCGGGCGCGTTCGCACATCGTGCGAATCGCCGGAGCCAGCGGCCCCGCGACGTCACGCACCACCACGGCGGCCGCTGCGGCTTCCGCCACGAGGTCGTGTGCCTCGGCCACGTCGAAGGCCTCCCGGCAGCGCCGCACGGCGTCGGTCACCTGACCGTCGTCGGCCTCCACCTGAGCCACGGCGATCAACAACCGCGCCCGTCGGGCTGGGTCATAGGCGATCAGATGCAGCGCCTCGTCGTACCAGCCGACCGCCTCGACCGCGCCGAACTGCGATGCAGCCGACTGGGCTGCTGCGATACACGCATCGCCCGCGGCCACACTGGACTCGTCGTCCACGATGGCACGGACCCGGTGACGAGCTAGCTCGCCAAGGCGTGTCGGGTCGCTGGTGGCGTCCAGAGCATCCGCGAATGCCCGGTGCCAGGCGGTTCGGCTGCGCCGGGGGATGTCCTCGTAGATCGCGACGCGGACCAGATCGTGCGCGAAGCGCAGCCGACCGCTGCGCTCCGCGTCCTCGACCAGCAACCCCTCGGTGAGCACCTCGTCCAACGGTTCCGCCACGAGCGTGTGCGTCAGGCCGACCGAGGCCAGCAGCCGTAGATCAACCCACGCACCCGCCACGGCGGCGGCCGACAGGAGGTTCCGGCCGGCGTCACCCAGCCGCGCGGTACGGGTACGGATGAGTCCGCGCAGCTGACCGGAGATCTCTACCTCGCCGGGCGGTCCGGAGAGCCGCCCCTCCGCGGCGAGAGAACGGACGATCTCGTTGACGTATAGGGGGTTGCCGCCACTCACCGTCCGAATTCGTGCCCCCCACGTCCGATCGACCGGCTCGTGCACGACGTCGGAGATCCACGCCTCTATTGCACTCAGCGGCAGTGGTGCCGGTCGGATCGTGCGGACTCGAGGGTCGGCGCAGAACGCCGCGAGCTCGTTGCCCGTCGGCCCACTGAAATCCTCGCGAGCCGTCGTCACGACCAGCAGGCGGGCCGCGGTCGCGGCCATGCTCAGGTGCTGCAGTAGCCGCAGACTGGCTCCGTCGGACCAGTGCATGTCCTCCAGCACGACAACGAGACCGTCGGGCTCGGCCGCGGTCAGCATCGTGCCGGCGACCTGCTCGATGACGGCGAAGACATCTGCCGCCGATCGTTGCTGGTCGCTCACGCCCGCCTTCGCATCCAAGAGAGTCGACGGCAGGGCCACGCGCTGGCCCAGCTGACCCAGAACGGTGCGCCATGGCCACCAGGGCGGGGCGTCTCGATCGGAGGAGGCTTGACCGATTGCGGTCGGCACTCCCCGGCGACGTGCCGTCCGCAACGCCGACTCGGCCAGCGCGGACTTGCCGATGCCGGCCTTGCCGAGCAGAACGAGAACGCCACCGTGGCCGCCGACGGCCGCCTCCAGGGCCGACGACAACTCGGCCAGCTCGGATTCTCGGGCGATCAGGCCGTGCACACGCGCGCATTGTTCCGCTAGACCCAACCTCGTGACACCCCTACTCCGCGCCGTTACTCCGCCCCGTCGGCCGGCACGTTGTCCGGTGTCTCGGGTACGGCGTCGGCGCCTCCGGCTGAGGTCTCCGCGCCCCCGAAGCCGGAGGGTCCCTCCGACGGTGTGTCGCCCGACTGGTCGTCGGGCTCGCGCTCGGGTATGAAATCGGTCATGGGGTCTGGTCTACCAGCACCTAGGATGTTCGCCGTGAGCGACGGCCGTCCGCTGATCAAGATCGCGGTCCCGAACAAGGGATCGCTCTCGGACGCCGCCGCCCAGATGCTGCGAGAGGCCGGCTACGCACAGCGTACCGACCCGAAGGAACTGATCCTCTTCGACGAAACCCACGGGGTCGAGTTCTTCTACCTGCGACCGCGAGACATCGCCGTGTACGTAGGGGAGGGCACCCTGGACGTCGGCATCACAGGCCGCGACATGCTGCTCGACTCCGGTGCCCGCGCCAGCGAGGTGATCCCGTTGGGATTCGGCCGGAGCCGCTTCCGGTTCGCCGCGGCGGAGGGCACCCGCCTCACCGTCCAGGACCTTAACGGTGTGCGGTTGGCCACGTCGTACCCGGGTCTGGTGTCGGCGTACCTGGCGAAGCACGGCGTCACCACGAAGCTGATCGCGTTGGACGGGGCGGTCGAAACCGCCATCCGGCTCGGCGTGGCCGACGTCATCGCCGATGTGGTCGAGACCGGCACCACGCTGCGACAGGCCGGTCTCCAGCTGTTCGGGGAGCCGATTCTGCAGTCGGAGGCGATTCTGATCCGGCGTACGGATGCGGAGACCCCCCTGGGGCTCGATCAGTTGGAACGCCGGCTGAACGGCGTCCTGGTCGCACGCAACTACGTGATGATGGACTACGACGTCAGCGACGAGTTCGTCGACCTGGCCTGCTCGATCACCCCAGGACTCGAATCGCCGACGGTGTCGCCGTTGGCCAAGGAGGGGTGGCACGCCGTGCGTGCCATGGTGCCCCGGGAGTACGCCCAGCAGATCATGGACGACCTCTGGGCGGTCGGCGCCCGAGCGATCTTGGTCACCGACATCGCCGCCTGCCGGATCTGAGCCGACGAGCTCGATGGCGACCGAACCGAGTCTCGCTGGTTTATCGCCCGCGGCGCCTGATGATCTTGGGAACCGTCGGCTCGCTCTCGCTGCTCGGGTTGTGTGTGTTCGGCTGGTTCGGTCTGCCGGAGTCATTACGCGCCCAGTTCACGTTGTCCCAGATCGTCACCCTGCTGGGAATTCTGGTCGGGCTGATCTTCGTCATGGTGATCATCGCGACGAGCAACGTCCGGGTGGACGCCGACGGTCTGCGGATTCGGAATGGTCTCGCCCGGCATCGCGTCGAGTGGTCTCAGGTCCACAAGTTCCTGCTGCGGCCGGGCGACCCCTGGGCGATCGTTCTGATCAAGCCGGACGACCGGCCGTTCGAGGTCGATCTGGACGCCGAGAAGCGTCAGTTGATGGGCATCCAGGCCGGCGACGGCGAGGCGGCCACCGAGGCGATCGCGACCCTGAGGCAATTGCATCCGACGCTTCGGCCGATGAGCTACTGAATCCCGCGGCTCTTGAGAATGGCCTCGATCTCGGCCATGTCCTCGTCGACGGGTGCGGCCGGCTGGGCCGTCTTCCCGCGGCCTTTCGCCGGTTGGCCGGCGGGCCGGCCGCCACCGCCTTGGTACGGCCGGCCTCGACGGCCGGCGCTTTGGCGGCGCTGCGGCGAGCGAGGACGCCGCCGACCACCCAGAGCACGATGCACAGCGCAAGAAAGGAAAGCCCGAACCAGACCGCCGGAGTGAAGAGGATCCGCGACGCCCAGGTTCCGAGCGCGACGACGCCGTTCCACAGAAGCGAGAGCAGACCGCTGAAATACAAGGCGACCGGTGCCAGCGCCAGCCCGACGCCCTGCACCACCCGCCCGCGGTTGCCGCGACGCCAGGCCACCCCGGTGGCGATGACGCCCAGCAGGGCGAGTCCGACACAGAGGGGCAACAGAACCACGTCAGCGGCTGGCATCTCTCCACAGTGCCACACACATTCCCGTGGAGCGATGGGGGAAAACACCCAGCTAGCCCTACGGTTAGACCTGCCCGTTCTACGGTGGAGTTCTACGGTGGATGGGTGCCACCCGATCGCCAGCTGGCCGCCTCGCCGTTTCCGGGGGATGACGGTCAGGCGTCGCCGTTCCTCCGTGAACGGCTGCAAGCGGCGACCGACGGTGCCCAGGACTCCTACCTTCGCGCCGTCGCGACGCTCGGCTCGGCGCGGCTGCTGGTGCCCGTCGTCGCCGAGGTGACTAGGACCGGTGAAGCCGGAGGAGGCCTCCGCGTCGACAAAGAGGCGGACATGTCGGTCGTCTTGTGGCAGACCTCCGACGGACGTCGATGCGGTATGGCCTTTACGGGACTCGACTCGCTGGCCGCCTGGCATGCCGACGCCCGGCCCGTCCCGGTGACCTTGGATGTACTTGCGCGGGCGGCCTTGGACGACCGCGCGGACGCCGTCATCATCGACGCGGCTGGGCCGGCCGCGCTCGTCCTCGAGCGTGAGTTGCTCGACGCATTTGCCGGCGGACAGCGACTCGTCGTGCTCGAGGACGGGGGTTTTGGCTGGCTCTCGACCGACGAACGCTGAGCTGAGATCGGTGAGTGGTGGTCTCGGGATCGAATGGCAGCGTACGGCTCTCTTTTCGGCTGATTGACGCCGTACGCTGCCATTCGATGTCCTCCGACAGGGCTCAGGGCGCGAGGATCGACGGGAATGTGTGCCGTCTGTGCGGCGTTGGCAGACACGTCGGAAAGATGCCCTCGGTCGGCGCCGGTGGTATCTTGGCTCCGACCGATTCGGCGTGTGCGCTGGATCTGCCAAGTGGAGACCCGATCTCCCACCCGTCCGACGTCGAGAGACCGTCGCCGGGTCGGTCTGGTTGTTGCGGTTCCTACCGCCACGACCGTCGGTGAGGGTCTTCGCGTGTGCGAGGACCCTTTGTGCTTCCCGGGTCACAAGCCGCGGCAGATTCCTCGCTCAACGCCGATCGACACCCACAACCAACTGGAGGACATATCAGCACCGAACCGCGAATCAATGATCGCATTCGCGTCCCCGAGGTCCGCTTGGTCGGACCGGCGGGGGAGCAAGTAGGCATCGTACGGATCGAGATGGCTCTGCAGCTCGCTCGCGAGTCCGAGCTGGATCTGGTCGAGGTCGCCCCGATGGCTCGGCCGCCAGTGGTCAAGCTCATGGACTACGGCAAGTTCAAGTACGAGAACGCCCAGAAGGCTCGGGAAAGCCGGCGCAATCAGACCAACACCGTGATCAAGGAGATGAAGCTCCGGCCGAAGATCGACATCCACGACTACGAGACCAAGAAGGGTCACGTGGTCCGGTTCCTGAAGGCCGGGGACAAGGTCAAGATCACTATCATGTTCCGTGGCCGTGAGCAGTCTCGGCCCGAGCTCGGCTACAACCTGTTGCGCAAGTTGGCTTCGGAGGTCGACGAGTTCGGCTACGTCGAGTCGGCACCCAAGCAGGACGGCCGCAACATGTTGATGGTGCTCGGGCCGCACAAGAAGAAGACCGAGGCCAGAGCGGAGGTGCGGGCGGAGCGGGATCGGCGGGCCGCCGCTCGTCAGGCGGACGCGGACGCGGAGCAGGCCGAGCTGGCCAGCCGACGGGCTCAGGCAGCCGCCGAGCCGGGTACGCCACGTCGTCGCGGTCCGGCCGACAACCTCGATTCCGATATCGACATGAACTGATCTGACCAGAACTGATCTGACAAGAATGGAGCGGCAACGCCATGCCGAAGATGAAGACGCACTCGGGCGCCAAGAAGCGGTTCTCCACTACCGCCACGGGCAAGGTCCGGCACCGCAAGGCGGGCAAAATGCATCTCAACGAGCACAAGCCGAGCACGCGGACCCGCCGGCTGACCGGCACCAAGGTGCTCGCCAAGGGTGACGCGCGCAAGGCCCGCCGGCTGCTCGGCCAGTGACCCTCAAACCTTGATCAACCGACGAAAGAACTAGGAGTACCCGCATGGCACGCGTCAAGCGCTCCGTCAATGCGCAGAAGAAGCGTCGTGAAGTCCTCGACCAGGCCTCCGGCTACCGGGGTCAGCGGTCGCGGCTGTACCGCAAGGCCAAGGAGCAAGTCACCCATTCACTGGTCTACGCCTACCGCGACCGGCGCGATCGCAAAGGCGACTTCCGCAAGCTCTGGATCCAGCGGATCAACGCCGCTGCCCGCGCCGAGGGCATGACCTACAACCGTTTCATCGCGGGCCTCAAGACCTCCGGTGTCGAGGTGGATCGCAAGATCTTGGCTGACCTGGCGGTCAGCGACCCCGCGACCTTCGCTGCTCTGGTGGAGGTGGCCCGCGCCCATGCGCCCGCTCCGGCCTCCACGCCAGCTGCCTGATCTCCTGCCTGATCTGGAGCGTGCCTCGGCGAGTCGACTTCGGTCGGCTCGCCGTTTGCTGCGTCGGAAGGACCGCGTGCGCGCCCGGCAGTTCCTGGCCGAGGGACCGCAGGTGGTCCGGGAGGCGATTGCCGCAGACGCCGTGGACGTGATCCTGGTCGACGGCGGGACTCTCGATCGGCACGCGGACCTGCTTGAGTCTGCGCTGGCGGCTCGGATCGAGATCCGTACGGTGGACTCCTCCGCGCTACAGCGCCTGGCCGACACCGTTCATCCACAGGGCATCGTGGCGGTCTGCCGCTTCCTCGACGTATCGGATGCGGCTTTGTGGACCGACCAAACCCGTCTGCTGGTCTGCTGCGCCGACGTCCGTGATCCGGGCAACGCCGGCACGGTGATCCGCTGCGCCGATGCCTTCGGCGCCGACGGGGTCCTGCTCTCGGCGGGATCGGTGGATCCCTACAACGCGAAGGCGGTACGGGCCAGTGCCGGCAGCATGTTCCACCTGCCCCTGGCGACCGGAGCCGACCTCGTCGCCCTCACCGCGGCGGCCCGAGCCGCCGGCCTCCGGGTGCTGGCGGCCGACGGCTCCGGCGAGTCCGAACTCACCGATCTGCAGACCACGGGCGCGCTGGCTCAACCCACCCTGTGGCTGTTCGGCAACGAGGCCTGGGGTCTTCCCGCCGACGCCTCGGCGCTCGCGGACGCCCGGGTACGTGTTCCCATCTACGGATCCGCGGAAAGTCTCAATCTGGCCGCCGCCGCCGCCGTCTGCCTGTACGCCACGGCGACCGCCCAGCACCGTGCGACGAAACAAGTCGCTCCGGGGTCGTCACGTTCGTAGACTGACCTGCGCCTTTCCCCAACCAGACAGCCCCAGCAGACAGGAAGTCATGTCCGCCCCGAACAAGAGCTACGACCCGGTCGAGGTCAGCACGCTGAGCGCCGCGAAGGTCGAGGCGATGGTCGCCGAGGCACTCGCAGCCTTTGCCGCGGCGACCTCGGTCGCGGAGCTCAAGCAGGCGCGCATCGGGCACGCCGGGGATCGCTCGCCCATCGCCTTGGCCAATCGGGAGATCGGCGCGCTGCCGCCGCAGGCCCGCAAGGACGCCGGAATGCGCATCGGGCAGGCGCGGGCGAAGATCAACGAGGCACTGAAGGCCCGCGAGGCCGAGATCTCCACCGCCGAACTGTCCCGGCAGCTCCATGCGGAGCGAGTCGACGTGACGCTCCCGGTGCAACACGCGCCGGTTGGCGCCGTCCATCCGATCACCGCGCTGATCGAGCTGATGTCCGACGTCTTCGTGGCGATGGGCTGGGAGGTGGCCGAGGGTCCCGAGCTCGAGGCGGAATGGATGAACTTCGACGCCTTGAACTTCATCCCCGACCACCCGGCCCGGACGATGCAGGACACCTTGTTCATCGATCCCCCCGACGCCGGGTTGGTGCTGCGCACCCACACGTCTCCGGTGCAGATCCGCGCGCTGCTGGAGCGCGAGCTACCCGTTTACGTGGTGTGCCCGGGAAAGGTGTACCGCTCCGACGAGTACGACGCGACCCACGTTCCGGTGTTCCACCAGATCGAGGGCTTGTGCGTTGACCGGGGCATCACCCTGGGCCATCTGCGCGGCACGCTGGACCACTTGGCGCGGGCGATGTTCGGCGCCACCCGGACCCGGATGCGACCCAACTTCTTCCCGTTCACCGAGCCGTCCGCGGAGGTCGACCTGCAGTGCTTCGTGTGCCACGGTCGCTCGGTGGACGACCCAGAACATCCTTGCCGGACCTGCAAGAGCGAGGGCTGGATCGAGTGGGGCGGCTGTGGCGTGGTCAACCCGCGCGTGTTGCAGGCCTGCGGCGTCGACCCGGGTGTCTACACCGGTTTCGCCTTCGGCATGGGTGTGGAGCGCACCATGATGTTCCGCAACAACGCCGAGGATCTCCGCGACATGGTCGAGGGCGACGTGCGCTTCAGCCGCTCGCTGCGGGGGGGCGCGCGGTGAGGGCGCCGCTGACCTGGCTGCGCGAGTACGCCGCCTTGCCTGAGGAGCTGACCGGCCGGCAGCTGGCCGATGGCCTGGTTCGAGCCGGGCTGGAGGTGGAGACGGTCGAAGCGGCCGGCTCCGACGTCACCGGCCCGGTGGTGATCGGGACCGTGTTGTCGTACGAGGTGGAAGAGCACTCGAACGGCAAGAAGATCCGCTGGTGTTCCGTGGACGTCGGGGAGGCCGAACCGCGCGGAATCGTCTGCGGCGCGCACAACTTCGAGGACGGCGACGTCGTCGTGGTGGCGCTGCCGGGTGCGGTGCTTGCCGGAGGGTCCGCCATCGCGGCCCGCCGGACGTACGGGCACGTGTCGGACGGCATGATCTGTTCGGCCAAAGAACTCGGGCTCGGCGAGGACCACACCGGGATCATCGTGCTGCGCGAGCCCGATCTCGAGCCCGGGCAGGACGCCGCTCCCGTGCTGCATCTCCGGGACGACGTGCTGGACATCGCGGTGACCCCGGATCGCGGATACTGCCTGTCCATCCGTGGGCTGGCCCGGGAGTCGGCCCAGGCCGTTGACGTGAGCTTCACCGACCCGGTGTCCCGCGCCGTGCCCGAGCCGGTCGAGACCGGATATCCGGTCCGCCTGGAGGCTGCGGCCTGCCCGATCTTCGTGGCCCTGACCGTGACCGGCGTCCAGGCCGACCGACCCAGCCCGAGGTGGATGGCGCGGCGGATTCAACTGGCCGGAATGCGGCCGATCTCGTTGGCCGTCGACATCACCAACTACGTGATGCTGGAGACCGGTCAACCCATCCATGGCTTCGATGGCGACCGGCTCGCCGGGCCGATCGTCGTCCGGCACGCCGAGGTCGACGAGTTGGTGACAACGCTGGACGATGTCGTGCGTGCGGTGGAGCCGGGTGATCTCCTGATCACCGATGATTCGGGGCCGATCGGCCTGGCCGGTGTCATGGGCGGCGCGACGACGGAACTGTCGGCGGCCACGTCGACGGTGGTGATCGAGGCGGCGAACTGGGACGCCATGACCATCGCCCGGACCTCGCGCCGGCACAAGCTGTCCTCGGAGGCCTCCCGGCGGTTCGAGCGCGGGGTCGATCCGGCGGCGACGTACGCCGCCGCGCATCGCGTCGCGGAGCTGCTCGTCGAGCTCGCCGGGGGCTCGTTGGCGAGGGAGGAGACCGTTGTCGGCTCGGTGCCGCCGCTGCCTCCCGCCACGCTGGCGGCCGACCTGCCGGCGCGCGTTCTGGGCGCCGCGATCGACGCCGACGCAGGCCGCCGGCTATCTCCGCGCGGTTGGCGTCGAGGTCGCGGTCGACGGAACCGACTTCGCGGTCACCCCGCCGAGCTGGCGCCCCGATCTGCGCGACCCGTACGACTACGTCGAGGAGATCGGCCGGCTGTACGGCTACGAGGAGATCCGGCCGGTCGTGCCGCAGGCCCCGGTGGGCCGGGGGCTCACCCGCGCACAACGAGACCGCCGCGCGGTCACGGCGGCGGCCGCGGCGGCGGGCTTCGTCGAGGTCTTGTCGCTGCCGTTCGCTGCGGCGGAGGATCTGGATCGGCTCGGTCTCGGCGGCGAGGATCACCGGCGCAATCTCGTACGGATCACGAACCCGCTGGCCGACACCTCCCCATTTCTGCGGAGCACGCTGCTGCCGGGCCTGTTCGCAGCCGTGACGCGCAACACCAGCCGCAGCAACGACAACCTGGCGCTGTTCGAGACGGGTTCGGTCTTCTTCGCTCCTCAGCCGGCCGTGCCGGCTCCCCGACCGGACGTCGCCTGGCGCCCCACTGACGAGGAGTTGGCGGCGATGGACGCCGCCCTGCCCCCGCAACCGCGGCACCTGGCCGCGGTACTGACCGGCTACTGGACCGAACCCGGCTGGGCGGGTGCGGGCGAGCGGGCCGGTTGGCGGCAGGCCGTCGCCCTGGTCGACACGGTGGCGGCGGCCGTCGGGGTCGACGTCCAGCGCTCGGCCGACGACCTCGCACCCTGGCACCCGGGGCGCTGCGCCCGCTTGTCCCTGGACGGGTCTTCTCCCGTGGGTCACGCGGGCGAGCTGCATCCCGAGGTGTGCCGGGCCTTCGGCCTTCCGGCCCGGACCGCGGCGGTCGAGATCGATCTGGACGCACTCGTCGCGAGCGCCCCGGAGAGTGGCAGCGTCGCGGCCGTGTCGCCCTATCCGGTGGTGAAGGAGGATGTCGCCCTGATCCTCGGCGAGGACGTGCCGGCCGGCGACGTCGCAACGGCCCTGACGCGGGGTGGCGGTGAGTTGTTGGAGTCCGTGCGGCTCTTCGACATCTACACCGGACCCCAGGTCGGCGACGGGAAGAAGTCGCTGGCGTACGCGTTGCGCTTCCGCGCCCCAGACCGCACCCTCACCGAGGCCGAGGCCGCCGGCGCCCGCGACGCCGCGGTCGCGACCGCAGCGGCCGAATACGGCGCCGTCCAGCGCGTCGACTGACGCGGGTCGGCGGATGAGGCTCGCGCTGGTCCGCACGCTCGCGTGGGCACCCCTCTCGGCGCGCATTGCGTTCGTCGCCCTGAACGCGTTCCTCGCGTCCTGGCCGGCCCTGATGGCGGTCACGGCGGGCTGGGTGGTCGGCAGCGTCGGCGCCGGCGGCACCGGTCTCGCGCTCGCCATCGTGGCCTTCTGCCTGGTCCTCTGTCTCGGTGACTCCCTCGGTCACGCCGCCGACCTGGCGCGCACGCACGCCGCGCGCGCCGTCGACGGTCACGTGCGCAGTCTGGTGCGGCAGACGCTGGCGTCGCTGCCGCGGATCGACCTGGCCGAGCGGGCCGACCTCGCCGACGACATCGCGCTCGCGACCATGACGTCGGGACCGCGCGGGGTGGAGGAGTCGATCGGCAGCGGCGCCGGCGCGCAGCTGATCGTCGCGTTCCGGCTCGTCGGGGCGGTCGGCACGGCTCTGCTCCTGGTGCCGCTCTCGCCGGTGTACGCCGTCGTCCTGTTTGCCCTCACCGTTCTGGCGCGGCGAGTGTCCCAGCGGCAGTGGCGCCGGTCGGCCGAGCGCTCCGACGCCGACGCGGCCGGACGCCGGCGCACGGAGTACTGGTCCGAGCTCGCCGCCGGCGAGGGTGCGGCGAAGGAGCTACGGGTCTTCGGGCTGGGTCGCTGGCTGGTGCGGCGCCGGCGCGAAGAGGCACTGGCGTTCCTCGTGCCTAGGTGGCGGGAACGGCGCCGCGGTGTGCGGTCCCTCTGGCTGATCGGGCTGATCTCGCTCGCCTCCGCGTTGCTCGTCCTCGGGGTGCCCGCCTGGCAGGCCTCGCAGGGCTTCGTGTCGCCGGAGGACATGGTCCGCTACATCGTCGCCGGCTTCGGGCTGGTCATGATGTCGTTCGTCTGGCAGGCCTTCACGATCGAGCAGGCCAAGGTCAGCCTGACGGCCCTGGACCGGATCCGGGCACGCGCGGCTCAGGTGGTCCCGGCTTCTGATCAGGACCTCTCCGAGGGCGCGGTCAAGCTCGAGGGCGTCACGTTCGCGTACGGCGACGACCCCGCCGTGCTGCACGAGATCGACCTGTGCCTGGCACCGGGCGAGGTCGTGGCGCTGGTGGGTCGCAACGGTGCCGGCAAGACGACCCTGGTCACGCTGCTCGCGGGGTTGCACGCACCCACGGCCGGCGCGATCCGGTTCCCCGTCGCAGCGGAAGCGTGGCGCGATCAGGTCGCCGTTCTCTTCGCGGACTTCGTCCGGTTCCCGCTCTCGTTGCGCGACAACGTCCTGCTCGGCGCCCCCGACCACGCCGACGAGGCCGGGGTGGCGCGGGCCCTGACCCTGGCCGGTGCGCAGGACCTGGTCACGAGCCTGCCGCTCGGCGCCGACACGGTGCTGTCGAAGGAGTTCGCGGGCGGGGTGGACCTGTCCGGTGGACAGTGGCAGAAGGTGGCTCTCGCCCGCGCCATCTACGCGGCGCAGCACGGGCGGCGCTTGCTGATCATGGACGAGCCGACCGCCCACCTCGATGCCGCACAGGAGACCGACTTCTACGACCGGGTTGTCCGCACGCTGAGCGGGGTGACGATCGTGATGATCTCCCACCGCCTGTCGACCGTGCGCTCCGCCGATCGGATCGTGCTGCTGGACGCCGGACGGGTGGTCGAGCAGGGCACGCACGCCGACCTGATGGCGGCGCGGGCCTCGTACGCCCAGCTGTTCGCGCTCCAGGCGAGCCGGTTCGCCCGGGCGGACGGGCAGGGGGACGGCCAGTGACTCGCCTCGGGAAGCGACTCGGCCTGCTGCGCCGGATGCTTGCGCTGTGCTTCCGGGTCCGCCCCGGCACAACGGTGGCCATCATCGCGCTGCTGGTGGCGGAAGCCGTCGCCGTCGCCGGACTGGCGTACGCCCAGGGCGTCGTGGTCGACGGGGCGCCGGGCGGCCTCACCGGGCAGGTGATCGCGGCCGTCGCGCTCGGGGCGCTGTTCTACGCCGCCAGCGACGCGGGGTGGCGCATCCAGCACAGCCTCAAGTACGACGTCGCCGACGCCGTCGAGCTCGAACTGGCCCAGGACCTGTTGGAGTGGACGAGCCGGTCGGCGACGATCGAGCACCTCGAGGAGCCGGAGTATCTCGACAAGCTCACCGTTGTCCTGCGCAACAGCCAGACGCTGGCGTACGCGGCCTGGGCCCTGCTGGAGACGCTGGCGTCGTTGGGAGCGTTGGTCGTCTCGGTCGTCGTGCTCGCCCAGATCCATCCGCTGCTGATCGTGCTCGCACTCTTCGGGCTGCCCCCGATCCTGCTGGCCGGTCGGGCGGGCGATCTGTACATGCAGGCCGTCGACCACAACAGCACCTCGCTCCGGCTGGAGAACAAGTTGCACGGCCTGGGGATTAGTCCCGACCCGCTCAAGGAGTTGCTTGTCGCGGGAAGCGCTCCGGTCGTCGACCGGCGGGCCCGCGCGCTGTGGCGCGACATGACGGCGTACGAGATGCGTGCGCGTGGCCAGGCGGTGATCCTCACCGCGATCGGCTGGGCGATCTACGTGGTCGGCGTCGGGCTCGCCCTCTGGTGGACCATCACGCTCGTCGGCACCGGCGACGCGACGGTCGGTGACGTCGCGGTCGTCATCGCGCTCGCCGGCAACCTCCAGGACCAGATCATGGGCGCGCTCAGCTCCCGGGTCCGCGTCGCGGAGGCGGGCCGCGTCATCGACCACTACCTGTGGCTGGAGGAGCGGACGAGCCGGCTGCCGGAGCCGGACGACCCGCTGCCGGAGATCCGGTCGGGACTCCGGCTGGAGCATGTCTCGTTCCGATACCCGGGCGCCGAGGCAGCCGCGCTGGACGAGATCGACCTGGACCGTCCCGGCCGGCAGCGTCCTGGGCGTTGTCGGGGTCAACGGGGCGGGCAAGAGCACGCTAGCGAAGGTGCTGACCGGCCTCTACACCCCGACCTCGGGTCGGGTCCTGGTCGACGGCCGCGTGGCCCAGCCCGGCCAGCTGTCGCTGGCCACGGCGGGCGCGTTCCAGGACTACTGCGAGTTCCAGTTCCGGGCCCGGGAGACCGTCGGGGTCGGGGATCTCCCACGAATCGAGGACCTTGGTGCGGTGCAGGGCGCGGCGCAGAAGGGGCGGGCGTCTGAGCTCGTCGAGCGGCTGGCCGAGCGCTGGGAGACCCAGCTGGGCCTCGTCTTCGACGGGGCGCGGCTGTCCAAGGGGGAGTGGCAGCGGATGGCGCTGGCCCGCGGGCTGATGAAGCAGGACCCGGTGATCTTGGTCTTGGACGAGCCGACCGCCGCGCTCGACCCGCAAGCCGAGCACGACCTGTTCGTCGAGTTCACCCGGCACGCACGCGAGACAGCCGCCCGCAACGGCGCGATCACGATCTTGATCTCCCACCGGTTCTCCACGGTCACGATGACGGACCGGATCATCGTGCTCGACGGCGGCCGATTGGTCGAGGCCGGAAGTCATGCGGAGCTGATGACGACGGCGAGCCGCTACCGCAGCCTTTACGAGAGCCAGGCGCGTGGGTACGCCAAGGAGCGCTGAGTCTGGGCGGTTCTCAGAGGAAGAAGTTGGGATTCAGATCGGTGTCGAACAGCGACGACTTCTCACCGCCGCACCGCATGCACACCGTACGGTTGCGCCGCATCTCCTCGTCGAACCAGGTGTACCAGTCGTGACGCCGGACCAAGCAGATGAACCACTTGAGCATGGCCTTGTCCCTTTCGAGATCGGCACTCCCGGTTTACCGGGTCAATCCCACTGTGCAGGCCTGATTTCCCGGGTGTCACGGGAAGGGATCCGAATGTCCTCGGGAGCTTTCGCGAACCGTGCTTGCGCTGGCCAGGGCTCGGTCGGAGTGGGACACTGACCCGATCAGGCCGAGTACGGCCCGGAGATTCCCGCGCTGCCGGGGCACCGTTCCCGTGACGCCCGGGAAGGCGCGGCTGCAGGGTGGGTGTCATGGGTGTGCCGGAGATCGGCTGGCGGTCGCAGCGGCGCCGGCCGCGGCTGAGCGCGTCGGCCGATCCAGGTCGGGGCTTCTCGTCCGAGGCCTGCACGTCACGATCGCCTGCGCGGCGATCGCGGCCGCGATCGCCGGTTGGGTCCAGTTCGACACCGACCCCTCGCTGTGGGTGCTGGCCGGGAACTGGCTGGTCCTCGAGTTGATCCCGGGCGTGGTCGCCTTCGCGATCGCCGGAGCGTTCCTCCTCGGCTACCCGAAGGCGAGGGCGGTCGGCTGGGTGATGCTGGGAACTTCCCTTTCGTGGGGGGCCGCGGTGCTGTCCGCCGGTCTGTTCGCGACCTCGTTCGAGCAGGGCTGGAGCACCACCGTCGAACTCTGGGCGGCGAGCTACTCGCTCGGCGGACTGGGCTGGTTCTCGCCTACTTCGTGTTGCCGCAGCTCTACCCCGACGGGCTGCTCTCTGGCTGGTTCGGGCGCACGCTGCTCGCCCTCTCACTCGTCGTGCTCGGCTGGCACACGATTGTCCACAGCCGTTTGGAACTGGCAGTCGTATCAGGACCCGCCGATCGGTCGATCTCATCGACTTCACGTATGGCGACGATCCACACCGTAGTGGGCTACGCGGGCGTGGGAATCGTGGTTGCCTCGCTGGTCGAGCGATGGCGGCGGGGTCCCGCCCTGGTCCGCCAGCAAGTCGGCTTGTTCGCCGTGGTGTGGGTGATCTCCGTCGTGGCGTCATACCTTACGGCGAGCCAACTCGGCACCGAGTCCGACGTGCTGGCTTTCGTGGATGCCAGTTGGCCACCGGTCTTCGTCGCGATCGTCGCGATCACGGTGGTGCGGTACCGCCTGTGGGACATCCGGCTGATCATCCGCCGGGTGGCGATCTACGGCACCATGGTGCTCGTCCTGACCGCTGTGTTCGCCGGCGTCTACGCCCTCGTCCTGTGGGGGGTGTCCTCGCGGATCGGCGAGGACTACCGCTGGGTCGCGGTGATGGCGGCGGTCGTCGTGGTGCTGGCCGCCGACCCGCTGCGGCGCCGGCTGCGCGCCGTGCTCGAGCGGCGGCTGCTCGGTGCCCGCGGCGAGCCGCTGCGGTCGCTGGCCCGGCTGGACACCCTGGTTCGGCGGGGTCGACCGACGAGGCGACCGTGCACCGCATGATCACCCAGACGGTGGCCGAGGCGGTCCGGGCGCCCGGTGTGGTGCTGGCCATGCATCGGGGACCCCGCGTGGAGTCGGTGGCGCTGACCGGTGCCGAGCCGACCGACCCCGTGGTGCTGCCGCTGGTCCATCGCGGTGAGCGCCTCGGCGAGCTCCGCGTGGGCCGCCGCACGCCGGGCGAGCGGTACGGGCGGACCGACCGGGCCCTGCTGGACCAGCTGGCCAGCCAGGCGGCGGCGGTGGTGTACGGGCTCCGTCGCGACCGGGACATCGACACCGTTCGCCGCGAGGCGATCGAGGCGATGGCGACGCAACGCTCGACGCTGGGGCGTGATCTGCACGACGGCCTGGCGCCGCTGCTGGCCGGAGCCGGGCTGACCGCGGATGCTCTCCGCCGCGGGATGCCCGCAGGCTCCACCGACGCAGATGAGGCCGGCCGGCTCGCAACCCGCCTGCGCAACGCCGCCACCGAGGTACGTCGCATCGCGCATGACCTCCAACCGACGGGCGCCGGTCAGCCCGGGTTGGCCGGCTTGGTCGAGGACTACGTGGCCAGCCTGACCGGCCCGAACCGGCCGTCCTGCACGGTGCACGTCGATGGTCTGCGCGAGGAGGAGCTCCCGGCCTCGGTCGAGCTGGCCATGTCGCGCGTCGCGTTGGAGGCGATCAACAACGTCGTCCGGCATGCCGGTGCCGCGCACGCCACGTCTCCCTGACCATGGCCGCCGGGGAGTTGGAGCTGGCCGTGGCCGACGATGGTGCCGGGATCAGCCAGCCGTACGTCAGCGGGCTCGGGATCAGCTCGATGCGGAGTCGGGTCGAGGCCCTCGACGGGTCGTTCGACCTCGGGCCGGGTGCGGATGGCGGCACCCGTCTGGTCGCTCGAGTGCCGGTGCGGGCATGAGTCCGATACGGGTGGTCGTGGTCGATGATCATGCCGTCTTCCGGGAGGGTGTGCGGTCGCTGCTCGCCAGGGTCGAGGACGTCGAGGTCGTCGGCGAGGCCGCCACCACCCAGGAAGCCATCGACGTCGCCGTCCAGTCCGAGCCGGACGTCGTGCTGATGGACCTCAACATTCCCGGCGGGGGCGGGGAGGTCGCGACCGCCGCCATCGTGGCGGCCCTCCCTCGGCCGCGGTGCTCGTCCTCACCATGCACGCCGACGATCTCCACCTGAAGCGTGCGCTCCGGGCCGGCGCCCGTGGATACCTGATCAAGGACGCCGAACCCGAGGCAATCGTCCGGTCCATCGCCGCCGTCCACAGTGGTCAGGTGATCTTCAGCCCCGACGTCGGCGTCCAGCTGATCGCAGCCGGCATCGCGATCGGAGGGGCGGCCCGCCCTTCCCGACCCTCACGGCCCGCGAGCGCGAGATCCTGGACCGGCTGGCGCGGGGTCAACGCAACGACCTGATCGCGGCGCGGATGGGGATCAGCCTGAAGACGGTGCAGAACAACATCTCCGGGATCCTGCTCAAGCTGGGCGCGGTCGACCGCGCCCAGGCGGTCGCGATGGCGCGTGACGCGGGACTCGGGGTCTGACGCGCAGGCACCCGGCGATGCCGGAACAGCTGATGTCCCGCGAGCGGTAGGTACTCCACCGGTCACCGACCGCGGCAGGGGGAATCGCTACCGCTCGCGACGCCTCGCCGCCCTCAAGCAAGATCCAAGAACACCCAAGGATCGATCAAGCATGAACCGGAAGGATGATGCGGCCCGGCTTGCATTGTCTTGTGGTTTCTAGCATAGTCATGCGAGTGTCTGTTCGGGTTGCGGTAGCCGGGGCCACCGGGTACGCCGGTGGCGAGGTGCTGCGCCTGCTGCTCGGCCACGATGGGGTCGAGATCGGAGCGGTCACCGCCGGTGCCAGTGCCGGCAGCCTGCTCGGTGAGCATCAGCCGCACCTCGGGCCGCTGGCCGGCAAGGTGGTCGAGCCCACCTCCACCGAGGCCCTGGCCGGCCACGAGGTCGTCTTCCTGGCCCTGCCGCACGGCGCCTCGGCCGAGGTCGCCGCAGCGCTCGATCCCGACACGGTGGTCATCGACTGCGGCGCCGACTTCCGGCTGGCCGATCCCGAGGCGTGGCACACGTTCTACGGCTCTCCGCACGCCGGCACCTGGCCGTACGGCCTTCCTGAGCTTCCCGGCCAGCGGGAGAAGCTGGCCGGCACTCGCCGGATCGCCGTGCCGGGCTGCTACCCGACGACCGCAACGCTGGCCCTGCTGCCGGCCATCGCCGCCGGCTTGACCGACGCCTCCGACGTCGTCATCGTCGCCGCCAGCGGACCCTCCGGGGCGGGCCGGGCGCTCAAGCCGCACCTGCTCGGTTCGGAGCTGATGGGCTCGGCCAGTGCGTACGGCGTCGGCGGTGGGCATCGGCACACCCCGGAGCTGGTGCAGAACTTCACCTTCTGTGGTGCCGCGGCCCCGAGGGTCTCGTTCACCCCGGTGCTGGTCCCGATGTCGCGGGGCATCCTCGCCACCTGTACGACCCCGATCGCGGAAGGCCTCAGGACCGAGGAGGCGTACGGGGCGTACGTGGCGGCCTACGCGGACGAGCCCTTCGTACGGGTCCTGCCCGCCGGGCAGTGGCCGCAGACACAGTCGGTGCTGGGCTCCAACGCGGTCCATGTTCAGGTGGCGGTCGATGCGGCGGCGCGCCGGTTGATCGCCGTGGCCGCCCTCGACAACCTCACCAAGGGCACCGCCGGCGGCGCCGTCCAGTGCATGAATCTCGCCCTCGGCTTCGAAGAAGCCACCGGGCTCACCACCATCGGTGTTGCCCCATGAGTGCCTGGGAGCTCACCCGACACGCCGGGTCGGTCGGTGTGGCACGGCTGGGGCCGCACGACGACGTACCGCGCTGGGCTCTGGACGATCAGCACGGCGCCGCGTTCTGGAGTGTGACCCGTACAATCGACGAACTCTCCGTCATCTGTGCCTACGACGCCCTGCCGGGCACCGTCACCGCCGTCGGACCGTTCGCGGCCTTCAGCATCGACGGACCGCTCGACCACTCGTTGGTCGGGGTGCTGGCCGGCCTGGCGAGCCCGCTGGCCGAGGCGGGCATCTCGATCCTCACCGAGTCGACCTTCGACACCGACTGGATCCTGGTCCCCGTCGACCAGGCCGACCACGCCATCGAGGTGTGGGGTGCAGCGGGTCACGCCATCGACGTCGAGGAGGACGAGCCGTGAGCGTGACCGCACCTCGAGGCTTTGTGGCGTCCGGGATCACTGCCGGCCTCAAGGAGAGCGGCAAGCCTGATCTGGCCCTGGTGGTGAACTCCGGGCCGGAGTTCGCCGCCGCCGGGGTGTTCACCACCAATCGGGTCAAGGCGGCTCCGGTGTTGTGGTCGGACCAGGTGCTGCGCGACGGCCGGTTGCGGGCGGTGATCTTGAATTCGGGTGGCGCCAACGCCTGCACCGGGCCTGACGGGTTCGCCGATACCCACCGCACGGCGGAGCAGGTGGCCGCCGGCCTACGAACGGCTCAGGGAACCGAGGTCGGCGCCATCGACGTTGGGGTCTGCTCGACGGGTCTGATCGGGGTCCGGTTGCCGATGGACAAGATCAGCTCCGGCATCGATCCGCTGGTCGCGGCGTTGTCATCCGACGGCGGCGGCGATGCGGCTCACGCGATCATGACCACCGACACTCGTGCCAAGCAGGCCCTCGTCCAGCACGACGGCTGGTCCGTCGGCGGCATGGCCAAGGGTGCGGCCATGCTGGCCCCCGGATTGGCGACCATGTTGGTGTTGATCACCACGGACGCCGTCGTCGAGCCCGGCGCGCTGGCTCCTCAGCTGGCCGAGGCGTGTCGCTTGAGCTTCGAACGGGTGGACAGCGACGGCTGCATGTCCACCAACGACACGGTGATCGTGATGAGCAGTGGCGCATCCGGAATCGCGCCGGAACCGGATGACTTCCAGCTCGCCCTGACGAGCGTCTGCGCCGATCTGGCGCAGCAGTTGATCTCCGACGCCGAGGGGTCGGCGCACAGCATCACCATCTCGGTGACCGGAGCCGCCACCGAGGCAGACGCCGTCGAGGTCGGCAAGTCGGTGGCCCGCAACAACCTGTTCAAGTGCGCCGTGTTCGGCCGCGATCCCAACTGGGGCAGGGTTCTCGCTGCCATCGGTACGACCTCGGCAGCGTTCGAGCCTGATCAGTTGGACGTGGCCTTCAACGGGGTGCCGGTATGCCGCGCCGGCGGCATCGGGGCGCCGCGTGAGCTGGTGGACCTCGAGCCCCGGGAGGTGCTCATCGACATCGACCTGCACGCCGGCACCGAAGCGGCCATCGTGTGGACCACCGACCTCACCTACGACTACGTCAAAGAGAACGCTGAGTACTCGACATGAGGAATCGATCATGATCAACCGGATGAGCCTGGTCGAGAAGGCCTCGATCCTCACCGAAGCCCTGCCCTGGTTGGAGACCTACGCGGGCAAGACCGTGGTGATCAAGTACGGCGGGCACGCCATGATCGACGACGAGCTCAAGTGGGCCTTCGCTCAAGACATCGTGTTCATGAAACGTTGCGGCGTGCATCCGGTGGTGGTGCACGGCGGCGGGCCGCAGATCTCGGAGATGTTGAACCGGCTCGGCATCGCCTCGGAGTTCCGCGGCGGGTTGCGGGTCACCAGCCCGGAGGCCATGGCCGTCGTGCGGATGGTACTGACCGGACAGGTCGGTCGCGACCTGGTGAACCTGATCAACCGGCACAGCACGGTGGCCGTTGGCATGTCGGGCGAGGACGGTGGTCTCTTCGTTGCCGAGCGGCGGGGTGTCGTCATCGACGGCGAAGAAGTCGACATCGGCCTGGTCGGCGACGTGGTGGCGGTGAACACCGAGGCCATCGAGGGGCTGATCGGCGCCGGTAGGGTGCCGGTGGTGGCCAGCATCGCGCCGGATCTGCACGGCGTGGTGCACAACGTCAACGCCGACACCGCGGCCGCCGCCCTCGCGATCGCACTCGGCGCGGAGCGACTCGTCGTCCTGACCGACGTCGAAGGCCTGTACCGCGACTGGCCGAACAGCACCGAGATCGTCGGGGAACTGTCGGCGTCGGAACTCGAGCAGCTCATGCCGGCGCTCGAGTCCGGCATGGTCCCCAAGATGGAGGCCTGCCTGCGAGCCGTACGCGGTGGCCTGACCCGAGCCACGGTGACCGACGGCCGCGTTCCGCATGCGCTCCTGCTGGAGATCTTCACCAACACCGGAATCGGCACGATGGTCACCCAGGACGGCCTTGTCCGGTTGGGCAGCCGGGTGTTTTCGGCCGACCAACCCATCCCGTCCCACGAATACGCCAACGGCGATTTCGGCGGTCTCCATCCGACCCCTACTTCGATCGGGGCGAGTACAGATGAGTGACGCGGTGGCGCTCAGCAGCGAGCTCTCGGGCCTGCCCGCGGGGTTTGGCTCCGCCGCCGTCCTGGCCGGATACGAGCACGCCGTGATGAACACCTTCGGGACGCCCAAGCGCGTCTTCGTACGAGGCGAGGGCTGCCATCTGTGGGACGCGGACGGCCGGCGCTACCTGGACCTGCTCTCGGGCCTGGCGGTCAACGCCCTGGGCCATGCCCACCCGACCGTGTTGTCGGCTATCACCGGGCAGATCGCGACCCTCGGCCACGTCTCCAACTTCTTTGCCACGCCGGCGCAGGTCGCCCTCGCCCAACGGCTGGGTGCGGTCGCGGACCCGTCCGGTGAGGAGACCGTGCGGGTGTTCTTCACCAATTCCGGGACCGAGGCCAACGAGGCGGCACTCAAGATCACTCGGATGACCGGCCGAACCAAGATCATCTCCACCGAAGGGGCCTTCCACGGCCGCTCGTTCGGCGCGTTGGCGATCACCCACAACCCCAAGTACCGCGAGCCGTTCGCGCCGCTGCCCGGTGAGGTCGAGTTCGTCAGGTACGGCGACGGCGACGCCCTGGCGGCCGCGGTCGACGAGACGGTGGCGGCCGTGGTTTTGGAGCCCATCCAGGGCGAGAACGGCGTCGTCGTTCCGCCGCCGGGCTACCTCGCCCGCGCCCGCGAGATCTGCGACGCGCACGGTGCGCTGCTGTGGATCGACGAGGTCCAGACCGGCATGGGCCGAACCGGCTGCTGGCTCGTCCACGTGGCCGAGGGTGTGCAGGCCGACATCGTGACCGTCGCGAAGGGCTTGGGCAACGGCTTCCCCATCGGGGCCTGCATCGCGCTCGGCCGAGCCGCCACGATGCTCGGTCCCGGCAGTCACGGCAGCACGTTCGGCGGCAATCCGGTGGCGGCGATCGCGGGCCTGGCCGCCATGGCGGTCATCGAGCGCGACCAGTTGCTGGATCACGCGACCGCCATGGGCAATCATCTCCACGACACGATCATGAGCCTCGAGCACCGCCTGATCACCGGCGTCCGCGGCCGCGGCCTGCTCCAGGCCATCACCTTGGATCAGGCGATCGCACCCGCAGTGGCCGACGCCGCACTGAACGCCGGCTTCGTGATCAACGCGCCCCGTCCGGACGTACTCCGACTGGCTCCGCCCTTGATCGTCACCGCCGGACTGCTGGACAGCTTCGTGGCCAAGCTGCCCAGCTTGCTGGACGGCGCCGCTGAGGCACCGTCATGACTGGTTCGCTCCGGCACTTCCTGGCCGACGACGATCTGAGTGCCGCCGAGCAGGCGGCGGTGCTCGACCTCGCCGACGAGCTGAAGGCCAGCCCGATCGCACGGCAGCCGCTGGCGGGTCCGCGCAGCGTAGCCGTGCTGTTCGACAAGCCGACGCTGCGCACCCAGACCTCGTTCGCCGTCGGCATCGCCGAACTCGGCGGCTTCCCGCTGGTCGTCGACGCCCGGCTCGCCGGGATCGGCACCCGGGAGTCCGTCGCCGACGTCGCCCGGGTGCTCGGACGGCAAGCGACCGCCATCGTCTGGCGCACGTTCGGGCAGGACCAGCTCGAGACCATGGCCGCGCACGCCGGGGTGCCGGTGATCAACGCGCTGACCGACTCCTACCACCCGTGCCAGGTGCTCGCCGACCTCCAGACCGTCCGGGAGCGCGTCGGCGAGCTGTCCGGGGCGACACTGGCCTACCTCGGCGACGGGGCGAACAACATGGCCCACTCCTACCTGCTGGGCGGTGTGCTGGCCGGTCTGCACGTGCGGATCGCAGCACCGGAAGACTTTCAGCCCGATCCGGACGTCGTGGCTCGCGCCGACCGACTGGCCAAGGAGTCCGGCGGCAGCGTGTTGATCACCGACTCCGCCCTCGAGGCGGCGCGGGGCAGCGATGTGCTGGCCACAGACACCTGGATCTCCATGGGGCAAGAGAACGACGGGCTGAACCGGGAGTCGATCTTCGCTCCCTACCGGCTGAGCACGCAGCGGGTGCAGGAGGCCGCTGCCGGCGCCGTGGTCCTGCACTGCCTGCCCGCCTACCGCGGCAAGGAGATCGACGCGGAGGTCATCGACGGACCGCAGTCGGCGGTCTGGGACGTCGCCGAGAACCGGAGGCACGTCCAGAAGGCGATCTTGATCTTCCTGCTCGACAACGGCTCAGGGAACCGATCGTGACCAGTCAGGCTCGGGCGCCCCTGACCAAGACGGCGCGGCAGGCCAAGATTGTCGCGCTGCTGGAGCAGAAGCGCGTCCGCTCCCAGGTCGAGCTGGCCGAACTGCTGGCCGGCGACGGGGTCCAGGTCAACCAGGGCACCTTGTCGCGGGATCTCGTCGAGGTGGGCGCACTGCGGGTCCGGGACCTCTCCGGGCACCTGGTCTACGCGGTGCCCGGGGACGGTGGCGACCGCAGGCCGCTGGGGGATTTCGCCACGTTCGAAGGCCGGCTGAGCCGGTTGTGCAGCGAGGTGCTGGTGTCGGCCGAGGCGTCGGCGAATCTGGTCGTGTTGCGTACCCCGCCCGGTGCCGCCCAGTACTTCGCGTCGGCGATCGACCGGGTCGCGTGGCCCGACATCCTCGGCACCATCGCCGGAGACGACACGATCTTGTTGATCACCCGGGACGTGCACGGCGGAACCGAGGTGGCCGAACGCTTTCTGATCATGAGTAAGAGCCCCACTCCGCAAGATCACGACAAGACAAGTTAGGGAAAAGATCATGAGTGATCGGATAGTTCTGGCCTACTCGGGCGGCCTCGACACCAGCGTCTGCATCGGGTGGCTGACCGAGCAGACCGGGCAAGAGGTGGTCGCGGTCGCCCTCGACGTCGGTCAGGGCGGGGAGGATCTGGAGCGCATCCGTCAACGTGCGCTGGACTGTGGCGCCGTCGAGGCCGTCGTGATCGACGCCCGGGACGAGTTCGCGGAGGACTTCTGCCTGCCGGCCCTGCGCGCCAATGCGCTCTACATGGACCGATATCCGCTGGTCAGCGCCCTCTCCCGCCCGCTGATCGTGCGGCACCTGGTCAACGCGGCACAGGTGCACGGCGCGACCGTGGTCAGTCACGGGTGCACGGGCAAGGGGAACGACCAGGTCCGCTTCGAGGTCGGCGTGGCGAATCTGGCCCCCCAGCTGAAGGTGATCGCGCCGGTTCGCGACTACGCCTGGACCCGGGAGAAGGCCATCGCGTACGCGGAGGAGCAGGGGCTGCCCATCGAGGCGAACAAGAAGTCCCCGTACTCCATCGACCAGAACGTCTGGGGCCGGGCCGTGGAGACCGGCTTCCTCGAGGACATCTGGAACGCTCCCACCGAGGACGTGTACTCCTACACCAGCGATCCGTCCGTCGCCCGTGACCCCGACGAGGTGGTGATCACCTTCGAGGCCGGCATCCCGATCGCCCTGGACGGGGTGAAGGTGTCGATGCTGGAGGCGATCGCGCAGCTCAACGAGCGGGCCGGCGCCCAGGGCGTCGGTCGCCTGGACCTCGTGGAGGACCGGCTGGTGGGGATCAAGAGCCGTGAGGTGTATGAGGCGCCCGGCGCCATGGCCTTGATCACCGCCCACCTGGAGCTGGAGAACGTGACCGTCGAACGGGAACTGGCCCGCTTCAAGCGCGGCGTGGACCAGCGTTGGGGCGAACTGGTCTACGACGGGCAGTGGTACTCACCGTTGAAGCGGGCGTTGGAGGGCTTCATCGAAGAGGCCCAGGCTCCCGTGTCCGGCGACGTGCGACTTGTCCTGCACGGTGGCCGGGCCACTGTGACCGGGCGACAGAGCCCGCAGAGCCTGTACGACTTCAACCTCGCCACCTACGACGAGGGCGACACGTTCGACCAGTCCCAGGCCCGCGGCTTCATCGAGCTCTACGGTCTGTCGAGCACGATCGCCGCGCGACGGGACGCCGGCCGGACCGGATGAGCCATTCATGAGTGAGGGCGGCCACTCGGGTCGGCTCTGGGGCGGCGGCCGCTTCGCCGGCGGACCCGCCAGCGCGATGTTCGCGCTCAGCCGGTCCACCCACTTCGACTGGCGGTTGGCTCGTTACGACCTTGCCGGCTCGCGCGCCCACGCTCAGGCCCTACACAGAGCAGGCCTGTTGACTGCCGCCGAGGTCACGGGCCTGATCACCGGCCTCAACGAGCTCGAGGTCGACGTGGCGTCGGGAGTCTTCGGTCCGGGTCCCGCCGACGAAGACGTGCACGGCGCCTTGGAGCGCGGGCTGGTCGAGCGGGTGGGACCCGAGCTCGGCGGCCGGCTGCGCGCCGGGCGGTCCCGCAACGACCAGATAGCCACCCTGATCCGGATGTATCTCCGGGACGCTCTCGGGCAGGTCGCTCACGAGGTCCGGTCGGTGATCGCGGCCCTGCGCGGCCAGGCCGAGCGGCACCTCGGTGCTCCGATGCCTGGCCGCACACACCTGCAACACGCCCAGCCGGTTCTGCTCTCCCACCACCTGCTCGCCCACGCCTGGCCGCTCGTGCGTGACCTCGAGCGGATCTCCGATCTCGACCGGCGGCTGGCGATCAGTCCCTACGGGTCGGCGGCGCTGGCCGGAACTTCGCTCGGCCTCGATCCTGGATCGGTGGCCGCCGATCTCGGCTTCCCCGGCAGCGTCGCCAACTCGATCGACGGTACGGCGGCCCGCGATGTGGTCGCCGAGGCGGCGTACGTCTGCGCGCAGATCGGCGTCGATCTCTCCCGGCTGAGCGAGGACGTGATCTTGTGGGTCACCCACGAGTTCGGCTTCGCCACGCTGTCCGACCAGTGGTCGACCGGATCCAGCATCATGCCGCAGAAGAAGAACCCGGATGTGGCCGAGCTGGCCCGCAGTAAGGCGGGCCGGCTGATCGGCAATCTGACGGGCCTGTTGGCCACTCTCAAGGGACTACCCCTGGCCTACAACCGCGATCTGCAGGAGGACAAGGAGCCGATCTTCGACTCGATCGACCAGTTGCTGATCCTGCTTCCAGCCGTCGCCGGCATGGTCGGCACGTTGCGGTTCGACACCGAGCGACTTGCCGCCTTGGCTCCGCAGGGGTTCTCACTCGCCACCGACGTCGCCGACTGGCTGGTCCGCCAGCACTTGCCCTTCGCGGAGGCGCACGAGGTCGCCGGTGCGTGCGTGCGCTACTGCGAGATCCACGGGCTCGAGCTTTCCGACCTCACACCCGCCCAGTTGAGCGAGATCTCCCCTCACCTCACCGAGGACGTCCTCGCCGTGCTCACCGTCGAGGGCTCGATCGCCTCCCGCGACGGCCGAGGCGGCACGGCCATGGTCCAGGTCGAGCGTCAACTGCAGGAGATAGTCGATGAGATCGACGCGATCGGCTCCTGACTGTTCGAACCTCGTCCACACCCGTGATGGGTCGGCGCGATCGCCATCCACAGGCCATCGCAGACAACGAACGAAGCGCCGCGTTCTGCACAGACTCCCGGTGAGAGCCGAGAACAGAACGAGGAGTGTCCATGGGCCACAACACCACCTACCTCGGGCACGTTGAGATCGTGCCCGGCCTGAATCAGGCGGAGTACGACTATTTGCGCGCCTTCACCTACAGCCGGCGCTGCTACCGGCGGGATGGGCCGTACGCCGTGATTCCCGCCCATCCCCATGAGGGTGAGTCACAGCGCGCCACCAAACTGAGGAACCAGATCGCCGAGGGCCAACCCGGCTACTGGTGTGACTGGGCGCCCTGTCCGCACGGCTGCTGCCTTAAGTGGAACGGGGTCGAGAAGTTCTCCGCCGGTGGCGCCTGGCTGCAGTACCTCATCGACCACTTTCTGCGCCGCGGAGCACACGCCGCGAGGAGCGGTGATCCGCAGTTCGAGCAGTTTGCGTTCGATCACGAGATGAACGGCTTCGTGGTGGGTGAGCGCCACGACACCCGCGAACTCTTCGCCCTGATCGTGCAGGAAGACGAAGTGCAGCGTGTCGTGCTTCGCGACGGGGATCCCGAGGCGCCGTGGGAACCGGGCTATCAAGAGATCCACGACCTGCCCTGGCTGGCTCACGGACCCAAGCCGTGGCTGGACGCCGGCGACTTCGTACCGATGGCCGACACGCTGTCGCCCCCGAAGCCGGCCGGCCAGCGATCGACTCGACCCCGTCCCGCCGCGAAGAAATCGGCGAAGCTTCGGAGTGTCTCTGAATGACCTCCCAAACTTATAGCCGAAGGCTATAATCGGTCCATGTCCTCGAAGGCGACGAAGGTGATGATCTCGATGCCCGAAGATCTGCTGGCGCGGCTCGATCGCGTCGCTGAAGAGCGCTCCACGAGTCGGAGTGCCTTCCTGCAGGACATCGTGCAGCGCGAGCTGGGCTGGCCGGATCGTGTGGCTTTCGACGCCGCACTGGAGCGCGGGCGCAGCGCACTTGCGGGTATGGGCGCGTTCGAGTCGGCCGAGCTCATACGGAGGGATCGTGATGCCCGCGACGCCCGTGATCGACGTCGTTAGTGACGCGAACGTCGCGCTGAAGTGGTTTCACGCCGACGGCGAGCAGGAGGTCGAGCCTGCGCGTGTCCTGCTGGCGGGCCATCGAGAGCGGACCGTGTCGCTGTCGGTCCTTGACCTGACGTCGTACGAGCTGGGCAACGCACTGCTGCGCGGGCGGCTCGCCGTCGCGGCCGAGCGCGTCGCCGTGGTGCTGGAGGCGCTCGCTGAGATCTGCCCAGCGATCACCCCGAACACCGACGAGCTGCGGGAAGCGGCGATGCTCGCCGAGCAGCACGGTCTGACGATGTACGACGCTGCGTACGCGGCGGTTGCGCGACGTCGAGGCGCTCACCTGGTCACGCTCGACGCCGAACTGCTGCGGGCGGGACTGGGGCGCCGACCCTCGGAGCTGCTCGAGGATCTGCAAGGCGGCTGACGAAGCGGTCCAGCGCCTGGGCAGCGTTCGGCGCGCGAGCGCGGCCAAAAACAGGCCCGAGCTGCTCGTTCTCACCGGTACCCTCGCCACGACACGCAAAGACTGCCGAGGAGTTACGCCGAATGGATTCGTCAACCAGTGCGGTGCTGGACGAACTGCGGTGGCGGGGCCTGCTCGCCGAGTCGACCGACGAAGCTGCTCTGGCCGAGCACCTCACGGCTGGCCCGGTCACCTTCTACGTCGGCTTCGACCCCACGGCTCCCAGCCTGCACTTCGGAAATCTGGTGCAGTTGATGGTGGCCCGGGCGATGCAGCGGGCCGGTCACCGGCCGCTCATCCTGGTGGGTGGGTCGACGGGGCTGATCGGAGATCCGAAGAACGCCGGCGAGCGGGTGCTCAACCCGACGGACGTGGTGGCCGGTTGGGTGGAGCGGATCCGTGACCAGGTCTCGCACTTCGTCAGTTTCGAGGGTGCCAGCGCGGCTCGGATCGTCAACAACCTCGACTGGACGCAGCCGATGTCGGTCCTGGAGTTCCTGCGCGACATCGGCAAGCACTTCCCGGTCAACCGCATGCTGGCCCGCGACGTGGTGCGCACCCGTCTCGAGGAGGGCATCTCCTACACCGAGTTCTCCTACGTGCTGCTGCAGTCGCTGGACTACCTCGAGCTGTTCCGGAGCTACGGCTGCACGCTGCAGTTCGGCGGCAGCGACCAGTGGGGCAACATCACCGCCGGAGTCGAGCTGATCCGGCGGGTCGAGGGCGCCCGCGTGCACGCCCTGGCCACGCCGCTGCTGACCAAGGCCGACGGCACGAAGTTCGGCAAGACCGAGAGCGGCACGGTCTGGCTCGATCCACAGATGACCTCGCCGTACGCGTTCCATCAGTTCTTCCTGCAGGCGGAGGACACCAAGGTGGTCGACTACCTCAAGGTGTTCAGTGAGCGACCGCGGGAAGAGATCGAGGAGTTGGCCGAGCAGGCCCGCCGGGAGCCGCAGGCCCGGGCCGCCCAGCGAGCGCTGGCGGACGACATCACGGCTCTCGTGCACTCACCGGCCGCCCGGGACGCCGCCGTCCAGGCGGCGCGGCGTTGTTCGGCCGATCCGACCTCGATCGGTCTGCCGGCCGACGTGCTGGAGGACGTCATGACCGAGATCGGCAGCCGCGAGTCGACGCTCGGTGATCGGCAGCCGCTCCCGAGCGTGGTCGACGTGCTGGCCACCAGCGGCGTCGTGGCCAGTCGCTCCGCGGCCCGTCGAGCGATCGCCGGAGGGTGGCGCCTACCTGAACAACGCCCGGGTGACCGACCCGGATGCCCTGCTCCGGCCCGAGGACGTCCTGCACGGTCGCTACGTCGTCGTACGGCGAGGCAAGCGCACGGTCGGTGCGGTCACCCTGACCCGGAGCTGAGCGATGCACCCCGAGACCGGCGCTGCTGGTGATCGTCGACCTACCGGCCCGGCGGGATCGGTTGGTCGCCGATCTGGCGCGCCGGTTCGACCGCGACTACGAGGTCCTCGGCGTCGACTCCGCCCAGGCAGCCGAGGCCCTGGCTCGGTTCGGCTCGAACGGCGGGCCACTGGCGGCGGTGATCGCCGACGCGGAGCTGCCGGCCAGCGACCGCTCCGGGGTCCAGCTGCTGGCCCAGGTCCGGTCGCGGCACCCGACGGCGAAGCGGATCCTCCTGGTCGAACGCGGTCGCTGGCGAGGGCATCCGGTGCAGCAGGCCATGGTGCTCGGCCAGGTCGATGCCTACCTCTTCGTGCCCTGGGAACCCCCGAAGGAGCCATGGCTCTACCTGCCGATGACGGAGTTCCTGGCCGACTGGAGTCACTCGCAGCCCCCGAGAGCACACCCCCTTCACCATCGTGGGCGAGCAGTGGCATCCGCGGTCGCACCAGCTGCGGGACATCTTGTCGCGGGGGGCGATTCCGTTCACGTTCGTGGATTCGGACTCGGCCGCCGGTCGGGCGCTGCTGGACGAGAGGAAGGTGGGCATCTCCGGGCTCCCGCTGGTCGTGCACTTCAGCGGCGTCCAGCTGGTGAATCCGTCCGACCAGCAGCTGGCGGAGCTGCTCGGGTTTCCGCCGCCTACCGGCCAGGGCTACGACGTGGCGATCGTCGGCGGTGGTCCGGCCGGTCTGTCGGCCGCCGTCTACGCCTCCAGCGAGGGGCTGCGGACGTGCGTCGTCGATCCCTCCGTCCCCGGCGGTCAAGCGGGCAGCAGCTCGATGATCCGGAACTATCTCGGCTTCCCGCGCGGTGTGAGTGGCACCGACCTCACCAATCGGGCGGTGGAGCAGGCGTGGCTGTTGGGCACCGAGTTCTTCCTGGCGGAGGAGGTGGCCGAGCTGACTCCGATCGACGACGGGTTCGCGCTGACCACCGGCGACGGAGACCAGATCACCGCCCGGTGCGTCGTCCTGGCGTGCGGCGTGAGCTGGCGGCGGCTGGAGGTGCCGGCGCTGGAGGCGCTCGTCGGGGCCGGCGTCTTCTACGGCGCGGCCGGTTCGGAGGCGGACGCGCTCGCCGACGGGGAGGTCTACGTCATCGGCGGTGGCAACTCGGCCGGGCAGGCGGCTATCCATCTCGCCAAGCGGGCCCGACGGGTGAGCGTGGTGATCCGCCGCGCCGGACTGACCGAGACCATGTCGAGCTATCTGATCCGCCAACTCGAGGCGATGCGACAACATCGTCGTCCTGGCCGAGAGCGACGTGATCGGCGGATCGGGCGAGGACCGCCTGGAGCGGGTCGCGGTGCGCGATCGGCGGAACGGTGAGATCACCGACGTTGCCGGCCGACGGCCTCTTCGTGATGATCGGGGTGAGCCGCGCACCGAGTGGCTACGGGGTCGGGTGGCCCGTGACGCCAAGGGATACCTCCTGACCGGGAACGACGTCGCGGCCGCCGGCGGCTGGACCCTGGACCGGCCACCGCTGTTCAGCGAAACCAGCCAGCCCGGAGTCTTCGCCGTCGGCGATGTCGTGCACGACTCGAGCAAGCGGGTGGCCCCCTCGGTGGGCTCCGGGGCGGTCGCCATCCAGCTCGTCCACCGGTTACCTGGCCGGGCTCGCCTGAGGCGCGGGAACAGAACGCGAGCCGCACACGTTGCACCACTCGTCGGCCCAAGACCGGCCGGCCCGGTTCGGTTGACCGCCGCTCGGCAGCCGCGTATAGTCGTCTAGGCCCGGAGCGCGGGACGCGACAGTCGAGAGGCTGGAGCGGCCGATCCGGACCGACATCCTTCGAAACCACAACCAACCTCGACTCGGTGGTCGCTGCGTGCGAGCATCGCCAGGGCGAGGCTGCGGTCAGAGAGATGGCGGAGACGGGGAGCTCGAGTTTGACTCGGAATCCCCGGCTCACTAAAGTAGGTCAGGTTGCCCCGAGCCGGATGACGAAAGTCACCGACGAGGTGTGCGCCCGAAACTTGAGAACTCAACAGCGTGCTTAAAAGTCAATGCCAAATAATGCACTAAAAACCCCGTGCCCGAGTCGGCGCTTCGGCGTCGACCTGGGTTCGGATTCCTTTGATTGATTGACAGATTGATCCAGCAATGGGTCTGAATGTCAGCGATCGAACACAGTTGAGACGACAACCCGAGTTCGCTCGGACGTCGATAGATTTCAACGGAGAGTTTGATCCTGGCTCAGGACGAACGCTGGCGGCGTGCTTAACACATGCAAGTCGAACGGTAAGGCCCCTTCGGGGGTACACGAGTGGCGAACGGGTGAGTAACACGTGAGCAACCTGCCCTTGACTCTGGAATAACAGCTGGAAACAGCTGCTAATACCGGATACGACCTCACCAGACATCTGATGAGGTGGAAAGCTCCGGCGGTCAAGGATGGGCTCGCGGCCTATCAGCTAGTTGGTGAGGTAACGGCTCACCAAGGCTTCGACGGGTAGCCGGCCTGAGAGGGCGACCGGCCACACTGGGACTGAGATACGGCCCAGACTCCTACGGGAGGCAGCAGTGGGGAATATTGCACAATGGGCGCAAGCCTGATGCAGCAACGCCGCGTGCGGGATGACGGCCTTCGGGTTGTAAACCGCTTTCAGCTCCGACGAAGCGCAAGTGACGGTAGGAGCAGAAGAAGGACCGGCCAACTACGTGCCAGCAGCCGCGGTGATACGTAGGGTCCGAGCGTTGTCCGGAATTATTGGGCGTAAAGGGCTTGTAGGCGGTTTGTCGCGTCGGAAGTGAAAACTCAGGGCTTAACCCTGAGCCTGCTTCCGATACGGGCAAACTAGAGGGATGCAGGGGAGAACGGAATTCCTGGTGGAGCGGTGGAATGCGCAGATATCAGGAGGAACACCGGTGGCGAAGGCGGTTCTCTGGGCATTTCCTGACGCTGAGAAGCGAAAGCGTGGGGAGCAAACAGGCTTAGATACCCTGGTAGTCCACGCCGTAAACGGTGGGCACTAGGTGTGGGGAACATTCCACGTTCTCCGTGCCGAAGCTAACGCATTAAGTGCCCCGCCTGGGGAGTACGGCCGCAAGGCTAAAACTCAAAGGAATTGACGGGGGCCCGCACAAGCGGCGGAGCATGCGGATTAATTCGATGCAACGCGAAGAACCTTACCTGGGTTTGACATATACCGGAAAGCTGCAGAGATGTAGCCCCCGCAAGGTCGGTATACAGGTGGTGCATGGCTGTCGTCAGCTCGTGTCGTGAGATGTTGGGTTAAGTCCCGCAACGAGCGCAACCCTCGTCCTATGTTGCCAGCGGATAATGCCGGGGACTCATAGGAGACTGCCGGGGTCAACTCGGAGGAAGGTGGGGATGACGTCAAGTCATCATGCCCCTTAAGTCCAGGGCTTCACGCATGCTACAATGGCTGGTACAAAGGGCTGCAATACCGCAAGGTTGAGCGAATCCCAAAAAGCCAGTCTCAGTTCGGATTGGGGTCTGCAACTCGACCCCATGAAGTCGGAGTCGCTAGTAATCGCAGATCAGCAACGCTGCGGTGAATACGTTCCCGGGCCTTGTACACACCGCCCGTCAAGTCATGAAAGTCGGTAACACCCGAAGCCGGTGGCCCAACCCTTGTGGAGGGAGCCGTCGAAGGTGGGACTG
Source organism: uncultured Actinomycetota bacterium (assembly GCA_963791865.1). Lineage (GTDB taxonomy): Bacteria > Actinomycetota > Actinomycetes > Propionibacteriales > Propionibacteriaceae > Microlunatus. The sequence goes on along the minus strand of CAWBUC010000012.1, from coordinate 18,037 downwards.
GCGATTAGGACTAAGTCGTAACAAGGTAGCCGTACCGGAAGGTGCGGCTGGATCACCTCCTTTCTAAGGAGCAATCGTGACGAGGCTCGTCGCTCGCCCAATGTCCGATTCCTCAGCATCTGTCTGAGGTCGGGCAGCTCTGGAATGTGGAACATTGACCATTAAGCCGTCGTCGTCGGCGTCTCGTCAGTACAACCTGCTTGCAGGAGTGGAACCACGAGACCTCGAAGAGGGTGGCCCGAGCACGCTGTTGGGTCCTGAAGCTTCGGTCGTAGCCCCTCCCGGGGAGCAACCGAATGTTTCATGCGGACCGATGCCGGCCCCCGAGAGGGTGCCGGGGATCGGGAACCCGCCCGTATGTTGAGAACTTCACAGTGGACGCGAGCATCTTTGTAGTAACAACAAGCTACTAAGGGCAATCGGTGGATGCCTAGGCACCAAGAGCCGATGAAGGACGTTGTAACCTGCGATAAGCCCCGGGGAGCTGGTAAACGAGCTTCGATCCGGGGATCTCCGAATAGGGAAACCTCGAAAGAAACCGGAGTAATGTCCGGCGACCTCTAGCCTGAACACATAGGGCTAGTAGGAGGGAACGTGGGGAAGTGAAACATCTCAGTACCCACAGGAACAGAAAACAACCGTGATTCCGTAAGTAGTGGCGAGCGAACGCGGAAGAGGCCAAACCTCACGTGTGTGATAGCTGACAGGCGTTGCACGTGCGGTGTTGTGGGGCCGCTCTGGTCGAGCTGTCGATCGACCAAGCAGTAAGAAATGATCGATGAAGTCGAAGTACTTTGGGAAAGTACGGCACAGAAGGTAACACCCCTGTAGACGTAAGTCGATCACTGCTGAGCGTTACCCCAAGTAACAGCCAACCCGTGAAATTGGCTGTGAATCTGGCGGGACCACCCGCTAAGCCTAAATACTCCTTGGTGACCGATAGCGGACAAGTACCGTGAGGGAAAGGTGAAAAGTACCCCGGGAGGGGAGTGAAATAGTACCTGAAACCGATTGCCTACAATCCGTCGGAGCTGATACTTCGTATCGAGTGACGGCGTGCCTTTTGAAGAATGAGCCTGCGAGTTAGTGGTGCGTGGCGAGGTTAACCCGTGTGGGGAAGCCGTAGCGAAAGCGAGTCCGAACAGGGCGATTCAGTCGCGTGCTCTAGACCCGAAGCGGAGTGATCTATCCATGGCCAGGGTGAAGCGACGGTAAGACGTCGTGGAGGCCCGAACCCACCAGGGTTGAAAACCTGGGGGATGAGCTGTGGATAGGGGTGAAAGGCCAATCAAACTCCGTGATAGCTGGTTCTCCCCGAAATGCATATAGGTGCAGCGTCGCGTATTTCTTGCCGGAGGTAGAGCACTGGATAGTCTAGGGGGCCCACAAGCTTACCGAAATTAGCCAAACTCCGAATGCCGGTAAGACGAGCGCGGCAGTGAGACTGCGGGCGATAAGGTTCGTAGTCGAGAGGGAAACAGCCCAGAACACCAGCTAAGGCCCCCAAGAGATTGCTAAGTGGAAAAGGATGTGGAGTTGCGGAGACAACCAGGAGGTTGGCTTGGAAGCAGCCACCCTTGAAAGAGTGCGTAATAGCTCACTGGTCAAGTGATTCTGCGCCGACAATTTAGCGGGGCTCAAGCAATCCGCCGAAGCTGTGTCATTCACGCGTGTACCCGGTCGGCTCTTCGGAGCCGGCCCAGGTGTGTGGATGGGTAGGGGAGCGTCGTGTGCGCGAGGAAGCGGCAGGGTGACCTAGCCGTGGAGAGCACACGAGTGAGAATGCAGGCATGAGTAGCGAATGAGGAGTGAGAAACTCCTCCACCGAAAGACCAAGGGTTCCAGGGTCAAGCTAATCTGCCCTGGGTAAGTCGGGACCTAAGGCGAGGCCGACAGGCGTAGTCGATGGACAACGGGTTGATATTCCCGTACCGGCGCTAGAACGTCCCTGCCGAATCAGGCGATGCTAAGCACGCGAGGCTGTGCGGCGACCTTCGGGTCGAATGCGCGGCTGAGTCTGCGACCCAGACTTGTATTAGGCAAGCTGCGGAGTGACGCAGGAAGGTAGCCCATCCCGGGCGATGGTTGTCCCGGGCTAAGTGTGTAGGGCGAGGTATAGGCAAATCCGTACCTCACGTGCCTGAGACATGACGGCTGGATCGGATTTATCCGATCGAGTGGGTGATCCTATGCTGCCTAGAAAACCTTCGTGAGCGAGTGCTAGAGCCGCCCGTACCCTAAACCGACTCAGGTGGTCAGGTAGAGAATACCAAGGTGATCGAGAGAACCGTGGTTAAGGAACTCGGCAAAATGCCCCCGTAACTTCGGGAGAAGGGGGGCCGAGTCTGTCTATGGATTTACTCCGGACGGCAGATGAGGCCGCAGAGACCAGGCCCAAGCGACTGTTTACTAAAAACACAGGTCCGTGCTAAGTCGCAAGACGCTGTATACGGACTGACGCCTGCCCGGTGCTGGAACGTTAAGGGGAAGAGTTAGCGCAAGCGAAGCTCTGAACTTAAGCGCCAGTAAACGGCGGTGGTAACTATAACCATCCTAAGGTAGCGAAATTCCTTGTCGGGTAAGTTCCGACCTGCACGAATGGCGTAACGACTTGGGCGCTGTCTCGACCATGGACTCGGCGAAATTGCACTACGAGTAAAGATGCTCGTTACGCGCAGCAGGACGGAAAGACCCCGGGACCTTTACTATAGTTTGGTATTGGTGTTCGGTACAGCTTGTGTAGGATAGGTGGGAGACTGTGAAGCAGCCACGCCAGTGGCTGTGGAGTCAACCTTGAAATACCACTCTGGCTGTTCTGGATATCTAACCTAGGTCCGTTATCCGGATCAGGGACAGTGCCTGATGGGTAGTTTGACTGGGGCGGTCGCCTCCTAAAAGGTAACGGAGGCGCCCAAAGGTTCCCTCAGCCTGGTTGGCAATCAGGTTTCGAGTGTAAGTGCACAAGGGAGCTTGACTGTGAGAGAGACATCTCGAGCAGGGACGAAAGTCGGGACTAGTGATCTGACGGTGGCATGTGGAAGCGCCGTCACTCAACGGATAAAAGGTACCCCGGGGATAACAGGCTGATCTTGCCCGAGCGTCCATAGCGACGGCATGGTTTGGCACCTCGATGTCGGCTCGTCGCATCCTGGGGCTGGAGTCGGTCCCAAGGGTTGGGCTGTTCGCCCATTAAAGCGGCACGCGAGCTGGGTTTAGAACGTCGTGAGACAGTTCGGTCCCTATCCGCTGCGCGCGTAGGAGTCTTGAGGAGGGCTGTCCTTAGTACGAGAGGACCGGGACGGACGAACCTCTGGTGTGCCAGTTGTCCTGCCAAGGGCACGGCTGGTTGGCTACGTTCGGAAGTGATAACCGCTGAAAGCATCTAAGCGGGAAGCACGCTCCAAGATGATGGCTCCCACAGGGTAACCTGGTAAGGCCCCCAGCAGATCACTGGGTGATAGGTCGGATGTGGAAGTGCAGTAATGCATGGAGCTGACCGATACTAATAGGCCGAGGGCTTGTTCCTACAAAGATGCTCCGCGTCCACTGTGAAGTTCCCGAGATACGGTCGGGCATTCGTCCCCTGAGCCCGTCGAAGGGGCGAATCGACCCGCTACATCTCCATAGAGTTTCGGTGATCATGGCGAGAGGGAAACACCCGGCTCCATTCCGAACCCGGAAGTTAAGCTTCTCAGCGCCGATGGTACTGCACGGGGGACCGTGTGGGAGACTAGGACGTCGCCGGACAACACACATTCAGGGTCGACCATTCGTGGTCGGCCCTGAAGTGTTTCTGCAAGCAGCCACTGACCGCGGCGGGAGCCAGCGAGACGGCGACCCTGAGGGGACAAAAGGACATCAGCGGGATCGGGGAGGTCAAGAGCCTGACGGCTTCGCGTGCTCAAAACCGCGATATCAGCGCCCGAGGTAGCGGACGACGGCCAGCACCCGGCGGTGCTCGTCGCCGTCTACGGGAATGCCGAGCGCGTCGTAGATGCCGGAGGTGTGGACGACGACGGCCTTCTCCGAGATGTAGAGCCGGCGGGCGATGGCGGCGTTGTTGAGGCCCTCGGCGATGAGGGCGAGGACCTCGCGGCGCCGGGGCGTCAACGAGTCGAGAGCTTCGTCGTCGCGGAGGCTGCGGGTCATCATCAGTGCAACCACTTCGCGGTCCAGTGCTGTCCCGCCGTCGGCCACCCGCCGCAGGTCTCGGCAGAAGGCCGGTACGTCGAGGATGCGCTGCTTGAGCAGGTAGCCGACGCCGGCGGCATGGTCGGCGAGCAGCTCCATGGCGTAGCGGCGCTGGACGAACTGCGAAAGCACCACCACCGCGGTGCCGGATCGGTGGGCGCGGATGCGGAGCGCGGCCCGCAGCCCGTCGTCGGTGCCCGTCGGTGGCATCCGGATGTCGGTGAGCACCAAGTCGGGTTCCTCGACGCCGGCCGCAGCGACGAGCGCATCGGCGTCGGCGACAGCGCCGACGACATCCATTCCCTGCTGCGACAGAACGAGGCTCAATCCCTCGCGGAGCAGGGTTTCGTCCTCGCCGATCAGGATGCGCACGCCATCTCCACGAGCACCCGGGTGCCGGCGCCCGGCGGGCTGTCGATAACGAGCGTGCCGCCAAGGGCCTGCACTCGGTCGGTCATGCCACGCAGCCCCGAACCGCCCGCTGGTCCAGCCCCGCCGACACCGTCGTCGATGATCTCAATCCGCAGCCGACCGCCGTCGCGTCGAATGACGACCGTCACCGTGGTCGCCGCGGCATGCTTCACCGCGTTGGTGAGGGCTTCGGCGATCACCGAGTAGGCCGTCCCTTCGACCGAGGCGGGCAATCGGGCGCCGACGTCGTGCCCGTTGACGTCGAGTAAGTCATCCTCGTCGAGGTCGAGGACCGTGCGCAGGGGTAGCCGGTCGGTCATGTCTTCGACCGCGGCCAGGAGCCCGCGTTCGACCAGGAGGGAAGGCATCACGCCCTGCACGAGCCACCGCAGCTCGGTGATCGACTCGTCGAGACCGCGGCGGATTTCGGTCAGGTCGGCACCCGGCGCCGCACTGCCGACCCGCAACGCGAGCAGGGTCAGCCGTCCCTGCAGTCGATCGTGCAGGTCTTGAGCCAGCCGCCGGCGCTCCTGGTCACCGGCCTCGACCAAGCGGGTCCGCGATTCGCGCAGCTCTTCCTGGCTGGCCAGCAGCTGCGCGGTCAGGCGCTCGCGGTCCAGCGCGATCGCCGCAACGCGCCCCGCCGCGCGGACCGGCTCGGCATCGGCGATCAAAGTCGCATCGTAGACGATCGCCGCCACCGGCCGGTCGTCCAGCTCGACCAAGACGGCGCGGCGATCCGAGCCGGTCTCCGGGAGCTCGTCGGCGACACCGTCCGCATCCACCCACTTTGTCCCGACGCGGTACGTCAGCGTCAGCGTCGGATCCCCTACGGTGCGGGAGAGGGCGTCGCGCAGGCTGGGCCGCTGCTCATCCGGTGAGCCGAGCCATTCGCCGAGCTGGTCGAGCTCGCTGGTGCGTTCGAAGCCTCCGATGAGCAGTCCGATGACGAACGCGGCGGGCAGCACCATGTTGAGGAAGAGCTGAAAAGTTCCGAGGGTGAGCGGATCGATCCCGAGTGCCCGGGCGAGGGTCGCGCTGGAGGTCATTCCCACCAAGACCACCGCGCCGCATCCGTACACCGGCAGCAGGACCCGCCGGCGCCTCCGGTCGCTGGTGATCAGCCGTCCGATCAACAGCCCGCCGGTCGCGACCAGGATCACGAAGCCGGCGGCGCCTTGGACTCGGCTCCCGAGCGCGACCAGGTCGGGGCGGTCGGCCACGAGCAGAACGGCCGGGTCCGACCACGCGGCGCCGAACAGGTACAGCGGAGCTTGCAGCACCAAGGTGGCCACGTAGACCGCGATCGTCAGCACGCGAGATGCCGTGGTGCGCAGCCGCCCCGAGGGGTAGGCCAGCAGCGTATGCACCGCGAGCGCGGTGGGCAGCGTCTGGGTGATCGATCCGACGGCGATGAAGGCTGGGATCGCGATGTTGACCGCGCTCGCGGCGAGCCAGACGAGTCCGGCGATGCACAGCAACGGTCCCATCCGGTTGGCCGGCCGACGGATCCACGCCAGGATTCCCGCAGCGGTGTAGACGCACCCCACGAGTGGCACCAGCACCAGCAGCGCGAAGGGGGCTCCGGTACCGTACGCGGCGAGCAGCGCGATCTCGCCCGCGGCGATGGCGGCGACCGCCACCGCGAGGAGGAACAGTGCCGTCGGCAGCTGGCGTGAGCCACCTGGCCGACCGCTGCTGGTCGGGTGCACCTCTCCAGAGTTGCAGAGAATCTTGGGTGCCCGGCATGGGCCCAGGTCCATGGCGGGACGGCTACTGCTGAGCGTGGTGCCCTTCAGTTGACCCAGGCTGTGGTTGTTACCGCCCTTGACGGCGCTGCAACACGAGAAGGACTGCGCTGGTGACGAGATCGGGCTGGCTCACCTGAACGTCGTGATCACTGCCGCGGGCGAGGACGAACGGCGTGTTCGGCACGAGAGTGGCCAGCCTCTCCTGGTTCTTCGACCAGGCCCGGTCCAGATCGGCGGCGGTGAATCCCAGGTCGCCGGGAGGGAGAACGAAGGGCTTGGTCTTGGAGAGCACGACCATCGGGATAGCCTGGCGCAGAGCGGGTGCAGCCTTCGACAGCTTGGCGCTAGCCGGCACGTCGAACTTCTCCGACGCCGGATCGTTCTCCAGCGGCAGCCCGCCGACCCCGTTCATGACCTTCTCGTACGCCGACCATCGGGCGCCCAGCAACTCCGGCATCCGCTCCGAGAATGAGTCCACCAAGACGATGCCCGCGACATCCTCGGCATGAATCTGGGCGTAGTAGATCGACATCCAGCCACCCATGGAGTGGCCGACGAGCACGAACGGTTTCGACAAACCGGCGACCGACACGAGGCGCTCGAGGTCGGATGCCGTCTGATCGATCGTTCGAGGGTTGGCCACCGGAGTCGAGCGATCGGTGAGCTTGATCGACTCGCCCTCGACGATCACCGTGCCGGGCCGGTCGTAGCGACAGACCTTGGTGTGCCTCGCCAAGGCGCTGAACACGTCTGGCCCGGTCGCCGGCGGAACGGGCAAACTCTCCGTCCATGCCTGCGACGACGAATGCAACCCCGCCTCCAAGATCACCGTCGGGCTGCCCTCTCCCGCGCAGGCGAGAAACAAGGTCCGGCCATCTCCGATGTCGACGGAAATCCCGGCGCCACCCACCTCGGGCCGCGTAGACGCATCCGGCCTGACGGGCATGGCACAGGCGGCGGCCATCAGGACCGCGAGCGCGGCAAAGATCACGGCCAGGTGCGTCGTCGGATAGGGCGCCGAGCTGCGAGTTCGCTCGGCGCATCCTGGCTGGCTCGGACACACCGCCATCCCGCCTCCTGACCTTGCACGTCACCAACCGGCCTTGCGCAACCTGGCACCGACCCTAGCGACCAAAGGATCGCTAGCCAGCCAGGCCGATCGGCGTGCGGTTCAGTACGTGAGCAGCTCCCGCGTCAAGCGAGCTGACGAGCAGCCAACGCGGCGAATGGACCCTTCCGCTGCATGAGGTCGGCGTACGTCCCTGACTCGACGATCCGGCCCGCCTCGACGACGTGGATCTGGTCGGCCTTGATTACCGTGCTCAGCCGGTGGGCGATGACAATGCGCGTCGCCCGGAGTCGCTCCAGGCTTTCGCTGACCACGGCCTGGGTGCGGTTGTCCAGGGCACTGGTCGCCTCGTCGAAGATCGAGGATCCGCGGTTTGCCGATGATCGCCCGGGCGATGAGCAGCCGCTGTCGCTGACCTCCCGACAGACCGGCGCCGCCCTCCATCACCATCGTGTGCATGCCCATCGGCATCTGCTGGACGTCGGCGTCGAGGCCCGGCGCTGCGCGCCGCCTCCCACGCCTCCTCCATCGTGAACGGTGACGAGCCGACGATGTTGTCGAAGATGCTGCCCGAGGCCAGCCGGCCACTCTGCAACACCACGCCCATCTGCCGCCGCACCGCACGGAAATCGAGGCTGGCAAGGTCTTGGGCGTCGAGGTAGATGCTGCCGCTTTCCGGCGTCTCGAAGCCCAGCAGGAGGCGCAGGATCGTCGACTTACCGGACCCGGACGGCCCGACCAGGGCGACGAATTCGCCCGGCCGGGCGCGGAAGGACACCTGGTCGAGAACGGGCCGACCGTCGGCGACGTACCGGAACGTCACGTTGCTGACCTCGACGTCACCGGTCAGTTCGCCGGGATCGGTGCGACCCTCCTCCACCTCCGGCAGGGTCTGCAGGATCGGACTGGCCCGCTGGTACAGCGGAACGATCTGGGCGACGGCGGACAACGACGTCCCGAGCGCGATCACGGCCGTGATCACTTGCGTCAAAGCGGTGTTGAAGGCCAGGAACGTCCCTGCGGTGAGGTCGCTGTCGCCGCGCAGTCCGGCGATGGGAAAGATCACCAACAGCGCCGCCAGCGGGAGCGCGGCGTAGACCACGTTGACGCGCATCGCGGCGAGCTGGGCGCGGCGGGGGGCGGCCCCTGGGACCAGCCGGGCCCAGACGCCGAATGCGCGCGCCTCGGCGCCCGCGACCCGCAGCTTGGAGACGCCGTTGAGCATCTCCAACTCCAGGCCTGCCTGCCGGCCGCGCACCTCGTCGGACCTCTGGTGGTCACGCATCTGAACGGCGACCGCGACGACCCCGACGATCACGGCGACCACCAGCAGACACCGAGGCCACGAGTGCGAGCCGGGCGTCGTAGACGAACAGCAGGACGAAGCTGAACGACGAGAAGACCGCGCCGAGGACCGCGGTGGTGACCACGCCGCTCAGCACGCGCCGGATCGTGCTCATCCCGGTGGCCCGCAGGGCGAGATCGCCCGAGGAGTATTCGCGGAAGAACGGCGCGGGCAAGTCAAGCAGGCGATCCCAGATCGCCGCCTCGAGCGAGAGGTCCATCCGGGCTCCCAGCCGCGCCACGGCGAGGGCCCGGGTCAACTGGAAGGCCGCGATCGCGAACGCGCTCGCCACCAGCGCGACGGCCACCTGAGCCACGCCGCCGGCGTCGGCGGCCGGGATGAACCGGTCGAACAACAGACTGGTCGCGATCGGTACGACCAGGGCGAGCAGGCCACCGAGCAGCCCGGTGAGCACCACGGTCCACAGGTCGGCGCCGCTGCCGCGAAGACCGAAGCGGAGGAGGTCGCGAACGCCCAGGGTGCGCTCCGGGAACGGCCGGTACATCGTGTAGGCGATGGGCGACAGCGAGGCGGCAACCTCGGCGGTGACCACCAGGCGATCGCCGCTCGTCGGGTCCACGAGCCGGTAGCGGCGGCCAGTGCGCACGAGGGCGACCGGCCGACTTTGCTCGGCGTCCTCGTCCGCCGTGGTCGACGGGGCGTCCGCCGGCAACCTACGAAAGCCCAGCAGCGGCCCGGCGTCGGAACGCCACCAGTTGGACTCGAGAGTGACCTGACGGGTCCGGACCCGCGACGCCCGGGCGATGGCCGCCAACCGATCCCGGGCGGCCGCATCGGAGGCTGGTGGGGACTCGACGGGCACGCCGAGCGCGCGCCCGACCTCTCGACAGGCGGCCAGCAGCGGATCGGCGACGGCCGCTCGCTTGGCCACCGCCTCGGCAGCCTCGGTGCCGTCGGCGAAGAACTCCGTCAGGGTCCGCAACCCGGTGTCCAGGGCGGCAGCGTTGGCTTCGGAGCGGGCTACCGCGCGGTGCGCCCGCGCGGTGCCGAGCGCATCGAGCCGGGCGACCAGGGCGGCGCCGAACACCCGGGAGAACGCGTCGAGGGATTCTGCACCCCGAGGGACCCTGCATCGAGAGTCCCTGCGCCGCTGGCCGGCACGATCCGACTCGCGATCTCTCGCCCGCAACCACAGCGACGACGACACCGGGAAGGGCCCGTCGCCTGGCCCGAGCGAGGCGGCCGGGACGTCGCCGAGCTCCAGCCGGCCCTCGACCACCTGGATCCAGGCGAGCTCGCGGTCGAGGCGGAACGCCTGCCCAGCTTCGACATCCGAGGACTGATCGGCCGAAAGCTCGGTGACGTCGCGGGGCGGCGGGTCGGCGATGGCGGCGGACAGCGCCTGCACCCAGCCCTCGAGCAGCTCTTGGTGCTTCCCGGGGCCCGGTCGTTCGAGCCGCGATCCCGGGCGCCCGACGACCATCAGGGCGACGCCACCGATCGGCGTGCCGCCGAAGACCCCCACGCCGAAGATGCCCGCGCCGGACTGGAGGTGGCACAGATGCGTACGGGCCCCGGCCGGAGCGCCGGCGCGGGTCGAGACCGCGAAGACGTCGACCGCGCCGGCGGCGACGACCCAGACCGACGTCGGGTCTTCGAGCAGCAGCGGCCGGTTCCCGGAAAGCTCCAACGGCTCGCGTTCCCCGCTGCTCTCATGCGGCGGCGATCAGTTCGGTGTAGAGCCCTCCCTGACCGACGAGCTCGTCGTGGGTTCCGCGCTGGACGACGGCGCCGCGGTCGAGCACCACGATCTCGTCGCAGTCGCGGATGGTGCTCAGCCGGTGGGCGACGATCAGGCACGTGCAGCCGCGGCGCCGCAGTTGCTCGTCGATGTAGTGCTCGGTGGTCGGATCCAAGGCGCTGGTGGCCTCGTCGAGAATGAGGATCGACGGGTCGGTGACCAGGGCTCGAGCGATCTCCAACCGTTGCCGCTGGCCCCCGCTCCAGTTGCGCCCGGTCTCGGCGACGTGGCTGGCGTAGCCGCCGGGGCGCTCGGACACGTCGGAATGGATGGCGGCGTCCCGTCCCGCGCGGACGACCTGCTGCTCGGGCACCGTGGGGTCCCACAGCGTCAGGTTCTCGGTGATACTGCCCTCCACCAGCACGATCTCCTGGTCGACCAGGGCCAAGGAGTTCACCAGCACGTCCCGCGGATAGTGCGAGCGTGGCTGGCCGTCGAAGAGCACCTCCCCGCTCCACGGGCCGGTAGAGACCGCAGACGATCCGGGCGATGGTGGACTTTCCGCTGCCCGAGCCGCCGATGAGCGCAACCCGGGCACCCGGTGCCACCGACAGGCTGAAGTCGGAGATCAACGGCGGCGCGAGCGGGTTGTATCCGAACGTGATCGACCGCAGATCGAGGGCACCCGAGAGCCGGCTGGCGCCGATGATCGCTCCGGCCGCGGGCGCGTATTCGTCGAGGACCGGATCGGTCGGGTAGGCGAGCACGTCGTCGAGCCGGACCATCCCGGCCTCGATCTCTTGCACCTCACCGCCCAGGGTGACGAGACCGCCGACGGGGGCGCTGAAGCTCGCAATCAGGTACTGGAACGCGACCAGCGCCCCGATGCTGAGGCTGCCGACGATCACCTGCTGTCCGCCGATGATCAAGATCGCGGCGGTGGTCAGGCCGGTGAGCAGCGGCGGCACGACGCTCAGATAGCTCGTCGAGGTGACGAGGTCCTGCTCGGCGCGGACCGCCTTGGCCTGGAAGCCGGCCCAGCGGGCGAAGAAGTCGGACTCGGTCCCGCCGGCCTTCAACGTCTCGATCATCTGCACGCCGCTGAAGGAGGTGGCCATGACCTTGCCGTGATCTTGTTCGAAGCGGCGGCTGGCGTCGGTGCGACGGCGAGCGCCCAGCCGCAGCGCCACGAGGTTCACCAGCGAGAGCACGACGCCGATCACCGTCAACAGCACCGAGTACTGGAACATGACCAGGGCGTAGAACGCGATCAAGGTGAGATTGACCAGATTGGTGGCCAGCCGCGTCGAGAGCAGCTGGGCGATGCGCTGGTTGAGCTGCGTACGGGACGCGACGTCGGCGGCGTAGCGGAGGTCGAAGAACCCGATCGGCAGATGCAGCACGTGCCAGAAGAACCGTCCGGACGCGGTCAGCTCGAGCTTGTGACCGAGCCGTTGCAACGTGTCGGCCTGCAACAGGTTCAACGTCAGCAGGAGGAGCAGGGTCAGCACCATCGCGAGGACCAGCGGAGCCAACCAGTCGGTGAATCCGCCGACGAGGACGCTGTCGACGAAGATCCGGCTGAACGCCGGGATGAGCAGCCCCGGGATGATCAACGCGAGCCCGGCCAGCACCCCGTAGAGCAGAGCGGCCCGCGACCCCGTCAGCCGGCGGCGCAGACTTCGCGAACAGGCTGGGAGACCGGCCACCGGGGGTGAAGTCCTCCCCTGGTTCGAAGGTCAAGACGACTCCGGTGAAGGACCGGTCGAACTCCTCCTCGCTGACCGTCCGAGGTCCGCTGGCCGGGTCGTTGAGATGCACCCGTCCCTTGGCGAACCCGTCGATCACGACGAAGTGGTTGAACTCCCAGAAGACGACCACCGGCATCGCCAGGGACTTCAGTTCGTCGGGCTCCTTGCGGAATACCCTTCGCCGTCAATCCGTACGTCCGGGCCGCCTTGAGGATGCTGCTCGCCTTGCTGCCGTCCCGGGAGACGCCGCAGGCCTGGCGCAGTTCGGTCAGCGGTACGACCCGGCCGTGGTAGGCGAGCACCATCGCCAGCGACGCCGCGCCGCATTCGACCGCTTCCATCTGCAGGACCGTCCGAGTTCGGACGCGGCGCGCGGTCGGTGCCGGCGTCGGTCGTTCCGGCGCGGTCTTTCGGCTCGCGGCCGGCGTGGTGGTCGTCACGGCAGGAGGAGATCGATGGGGCGGCGTTGGGCCAAGACGACGTCGACCGTGCACAACGGTGCCGGCCCGCAGGCGCTCGGGTCCCTGCGAACTGGACCAGCGGAAGCCCGTGGGGGTGTCGGCGCGTTCGGGCCGCACCCACACCTCCACCGGGGTGCCGGCTGCGTTGCGGTAGAGCTGGTCGGCCAGCGTGTCGTTGTTGAGCAGGGCCACCATGCCGTCCCGCGTCGAGGGGTAGGGCGCGACCTGGTCCAGCTGGCCGAGCAGGAACCCGAACTGTTGACGCCCGGCGGTCGCCGGGGAGATGCGGGCCTGCATGCCGGGGCTCAGCTGACCGCTGACCGCCGGGGGGACGTACAGCAGCACGCCGAGCTCTTCCTCGTCGCTCTCGAAGTTGAGGATGTCGTCGCCGACGTTCACGAAGTCGCCGAAGGTGGCCAACAGCTCGACGACCCCGCCGGAGAAGGGCGCGACGACGTTGCGGCGTTGCCCGGTGACGGTCTCGATCACGGCGACCGGCTCACCCGCGTCGAGTTGGTCGCCGCGCTCGACGAGCACGTCGTAGACGGTGCCCGGCCGTGGTCGTGACGATCTTGTACGTGCCGCCTCGCGGGACCAGCACGCACGCCGCCTGCGTCCTCGATTCGATCCGACCGACGAACGCCCAGACCAGCGCCCCCAGCAGCAGCACGCCGATCGCGGCCAGCGCGATCCAGCGCTTCGGGTCGGCGACCCGCATCGTCTGGTCGAGCTGATCGGGCGAGGACAGCTTGTCCAGCGCCTGCTGACGGAAGAGGCCGGGCTGCATCAGGTCCTCCGTCAGCGCTCGAACGGGCCGAGATGGAGGAGGTCGAACACAGCCGGCGCCGTCAGTCCTCCGACGATCCCCTCGAGGGTGTCCTCGGACAACTCCCCGGCTTCAGCGGTGACCTCGTTCGTGGGCGCCGCGCCGGCGCCGGACTCGGTCACCGCGAGCTCCGTGGCGGTGCGCTGACTGTCGTCACCGGGTCTGCCTTGCATCACGCGCACCTCTTTCGGTCCTCGCAACATTCGGCACGATCACGGTACTGCGCATCCGTCGCTGACGCACCGACGCTTGCCGCTGCATCAGTTCGGAGTAGCTGCATGCCGTTCGACCTCCCGTGAGCCGACGATGAATTCCCCGACGGAGGACTCGGCGTAGTAATCCGTACCGGCGGCGGTGGCGAAGGTGTCCGAGTTGCCCCCGCCCAGGGCGCATGGTGCGAGTCCCATGGCCGTCGCCACCAGGTAGAGCGTCTGTTGCAGCACGCCGACGTTCTTCAACGTGAGGGCGTGGGCGATGGACGCGTACTTCCAGGACATGCGACCGAATCGCGACGCGAGGGTGATGAGCACCTGGGGTGGCTCCTCGAGCGCGGCGGCTCTGCGGGCGTCCTCGAGGAGCGAGGCCGTCTCGGCCGTGGAGCCGCTCACTCGACGAAGCTGGTGGGCGCGCGGGTCGTAGTGGTAGAGCCCTGCAGCGACTCCGGTACATGCCCGGACGGTCAGGTAGGCCTCGAGGTCATACCCGGCCCCCGCGCTTGGGTACGGTCGATCGCTCACGTCGTACGACGTGGCCTGACCGTCGTCCGCGAGGGTGACCTCGCGCACCCGAAGGGCACGGAACAACAACTCGCCGAGCTGTTCGCGAGTGATCGGTTCGCGGCCGTGCTGGCGCACCGACCGACGCTCTTCGAGCACGCGGCTGAACGGACGGTCTGCGTCGGCCAGCTGCCCCAGATCCGGTCGAGGCAGCTCGAGAACCTCGCCATGCGCACAGTGGCGCAGGGCGGGCAGTGGAGCCAGTCGATCCCGCCAGGGAAACGTCGCTCCGTACGGCCGGGCGTGACGTCCCTGCCGGACGCGACTGTGGAACAACAGATCGTGAAACTCCCACAGCGGCAAGGACGCGTGGTCATCCTCAGGTGTCGTGCCGGCGTCAGACAAGGCCGCCACAACTCCGGCCGCGGCCAACAGCTCGAGCAGCGCCGCCGCCTCCGCCGCGGTTGTGGGTGGGCAGGTGGCCGCCAATGATGACGCGCTGTGCGGCTGTACGAGTGCGGCGACCAGGGCCGCACCCAGCGGGGTGGGCAGCTCGACGTCGACCGCGGTCAAGGGGGATTCCAGCAAGAGCGACTGCCGCTCCCGCCGCATGAGCGCGAACCGGGAGAGCCTGAACCGTGCCTGGGCAGCTGCCCGAACGGCGACCAGCGGGCCGCCCGACGTCGGTGTGGCGCGAGCGAGCAGACCCGAGTCGGTGTGGACGGCGTAGCGGACCAGGCATCTGCGCCGTAGCGTCTGCAGGCAGTAGTACAGGACCGGCAAGGCGCTGGGGCCGTCGACTTCAAGGACATGCGTGGCCAGGTCATCTTCGGTTCCGCCGGGTCCGGCCAGCCGGTCCAGCACCTGGAGCATCCCTCGCACCCACCCGGCCGAGGTCGACCCGAGCCCACGGCGACACCACCGCGGCCGGTGCGTCTGGAGATCTCTGAATCTCGACCTCGGGACGGAGGTCGAGCACGGGGCCGGCAACCCTGTCGCTCATAGAAGCGTCACTCATAGAAACATCGGAGTCGGGTTGAGCTGGTCCTCGCACAACGGCTCTGGCAGCCAGCCAAGATTGACGGGAACGTCGAAGAGCCGCCCGGGCGCCAGCCGTGCCCAAAACGGGCGTAAGCCGGGAACGATGACCTTCGCGACCGCAAGACCGATATCAGGACGGGTCTGATCGAGCACCAGCACCTGCATGCCCCGGGCCTCGACGATGGCGCGGCAGTGGTCCACGGCCTGCCGCAGGTCACGGTGGCGCGGAGGATCACCGAAGTCCTCCCACCGTCTCGGTGCCATCGACGGGTCCGGCACCAGGTACGGCTGGTTGGCGGTCGTGGCCGTCCGCGCCCAACGCACGGCCACGTGGTCGAGGACCTGCTCCGGCGGCACGTCGAGCACCGATGTGAGGGACAGCATCTGGTTCAGCTCCGTCACTGCGCGCAGCAGGCCGATGCGGGCGTCGAGGTGGGTCCCGAATCCCATGAGGGGTTCCTCCGCGCCCGGACCCGTCCGACACGACACGGCCACGAAGGCGGGAATCTCGAGGTCGTGGGTCACGTCGAGGACCCAGAGTGTCCGGCCGAGCCGGGCGTACTCTTCGATGAGTCGGTCCAGGTACGGCTCGCGGAAGCTCGCGAGGTCGACCGCCGGGCGCCGCACCCGGTTGTACCACCACACGGCGACGCAGTCGCGCTCGACCAACTCCAGAAACCCCTGCAAAACCGCCTCGGTGAGGGTATTGCCCGCGGCGCAGCCGTTGGAGTCCGCTCGGTAGTACTGCGCACCAAGCGACCCCGGCGCCGTGTAATAGCAGTAGCCCGTGGGCAGGAAGCGTCGGGCCCCCGAGGTCAGCGACCAGACGGGCGTCCAGTCGACCACGGCGGACTCGTCGAAGGGCTCGGGGACAACGGCGAACGCCGAGCCGTAGGCACGCCAATCCTCGGCCGACGCGTACTGGCTGGCACTGAACAGCATGCAGTCGTTGGGGTGCAGAGCCTCCTCGCCCAGCGCCTCGAAGCTCGAGCGGATCGCTGGCTCGTCGCCGCGGAATCGCCCGCTGTAGCGCTCCAGGGCCTCGCAGAGTGCGCTCGCCCGCGCCTGCTCGTCGGTGATCCCTTTGCCGCAACTGGCACTGCGCAAGCCGAGCCGCAATCCGGCCAGATCGGCCGCGGGGATGGCGAGGTTGTGTCCCGCAACGTAGACGCGGATCAGGTCGGAGTCGGACACCGGAGCGCGGGTAAGGGCCGTGACCGCGCCGGTGATGGGGCTGACGTGGTGGCCATACGTCGCCAGAGTTCTCTCCGCCGACACCGTACGGTAGCCCGCGTCACCCGACGTCAGCACCTGAGTGGATGGCAGGGTCAACGGCATCGTGTCCATGGCGCGGCCGGGCGTCGCCGCAGGCCGGACACTGAGGCCGACGGACGAGGATGTGCGCCGCGCTCTCGCCGGTGATCGTGTTGAACGTGCGCAGTTCGGTGCCGGCACCGGCGGCGCCGATGTCCGTGGCCGGCCGGTCGGCCGGCTCCCCGAGGATGCGGAGTGCGGTGAGCGCGGCCAAATCTGCGGCGAGGGCGCTGCTCGCCGGCATGCTGATCGCGGCGACCGAGACGGGGGCCGACCAGCCCGCCACGGCCGCCAGATAGGTCGCCACATCCCGGTTGCCCCGGAGCCGCTCGGCCAGGCATTCCCAACATCCGGTCATGCCGGGACGGAATGCCGGTCCGATCCAGATCTCCTCACCGACCGGCTTGACGAGCAACCACGGGTGACCCTTGGCCAAGGCGGCAGCATTGATCGCCTCCAGCTCGACCTGCAGGTAGTCGTACGCCATGACCAGCAGGAACGGCGCGTCCGAGGCGGCCCCGTCCGGCCGATGCCGGGTCGAATCGGCAGCGCGGCCGGCACCCCCGCTCGGCGCTAGCGCGGCGAGGAAGAGATCGAGCGCACCCGAAGCCCCGCACCGGTTTGTCGAGCCAGCGGTCAGGTCCTGGACTCCGACCACGGCCGAGACCACCTGCGCCTCGGCGGCTGCGGGCCCATACCCGAGTTCTCGCCACCAGGCGGTGCGAGCCGCCGGCAAACCCGGCGCAGCCGTCATCACCACACCCGCGCGCCGCAGTCTGTGGAGCGCGTAGTAGACGATGACCGCGCTGTGCAAGGCGCTCAACTCATCCACGACCCCGTCGGCATCGAGGCGGCCATCGAGCAGTGGAGGGATGGCCTCGTACACCGGGCCCCGAAAGACGCGGCTGTGTGGTCTCGGAGAGGACGAACAGACCTTCACCCGCAACCGCCTGGAGGCGGAAGCGTGGATCGATGACGAGCTGACCGCCTGTCACTCCTGGCTACCGGCGCAGCCGGATACGACGTCCGTGGTCACGCTCGTGGGAAGCGTGGCTGCTCTACAACTTGTAGCAGGTTGTGCAGGTTCCGATGACGCTCGGCGGAGCGCTGGTGCTGACGCTGAACCCACCTGCGACGCTATCGAGCTGCTCGTCCGACAACTCGCTTGGCTTCGCCGGGATGACCAGGGCAACGTGGTCTTCCCCGGGCTCGATGACGTCGACCTGGGTGCGGTCGGAGATCTCCCAACCCTCCGCGCGAAGAGTGCCCGCGGGGTCTTGCAGGAGGCCCGCCTTGAAGTCCGGATCCGCCCACGTCTTGGCGATGAGATCGCTGTAGCGTTTTGCTTCGTCCTCAGCGGCCATCTCGTGCTCCCTATCGGTCGTCGACCCGCGGCTCGAGTCATTCACCGGCCACGCTAGCGTCGCTGCGTTGCCCCTCGCAATGGGCCCAGGTCTAT
>CAWBUC010000011.1:0-69798 GCA_963791865.1 uncultured Actinomycetota bacterium | reverse complement strand
ATCGAAATAGCCACCGCTGAGGTGTGAATGTCCGGCAACGTCCTAGTCTCCCACACGGTCCCCCGTGCAGTACCATCGGCGCTGAGAGGCTTAACTTCCGGGTTCGGAATGGAGCCGGGTGTTTCCCTCTCGCCATGATCACCGAAACTCTATGGAGATGTCAGTTCTGCGTAGCTAACCCTTCGACGCTCAGGTGTTCCCGACCGTATCTCGGGAACTGCACAGTGGACGCGTAGCATCTTTGTAGGAACAAGCCCTCGGCCTATTAGTATCGGTCAGCTCCGTGCATTGCTGCACTTCCACATCCGACCTATCACCCAGTGATCTGCTGGGGGCCTTACCAGGTTACCCTGTGGGAGCCATCATCTTGGAGCGTGCTTCCCGCTTAGATGCTTTCAGCGGTTATCACTTCCGAACGTAGCCAACCAGCCGTGCTCTTGGCAGAACAACTGGCACACCAGAGGTTCGTCCGTCCCGGTCCTCTCGTACTAAGGACAGCTCTCCTCAAGACTCCTACGCGCGCAGCGGATAGGGACCGAACTGTCTCACGACGTTCTAAACCCAGCTCGCGTGCCGCTTTAATGGGCGAACAGCCCAACCCTTGGGACCGACTCCAGCCCCAGGATGCGACGAGCCGACATCGAGGTGCCAAACCATGCCGTCGCTATGGACGCTCGGGCAAGATCAGCCTGTTATCCCCGGGGTACCTTTTATCCGTTGAGTGACGGCGCTTCCACATGCCACCGTCAGATCACTAGTCCCGACTTTCGTCCCTGCTCGAGATGTCTCTCTCACAGTCAAGCTCCCTTGTGCACTTACACTCGAAACCTGATTGCCAACCAGGCTGAGGGAACCTTTGGGCGCCTCCGTTACCTTTTAGGAGGCGACCGCCCCAGTCAAACTACCCATCAGGCACTGTCCCTGATCCAGATTATGGACCTAGGTTAGATATCCAGAACAACCAGAGTGGTATTTCAACGTTGACTCCACAGCCACTGGCGTGGCTGCTTCACAGTCTCCCACCTATCCTACACAAGCTGTACCGAACACCAATACCAAACTATAGTAAAGGTCCCGGGGTCTTTCCGTCCTGCTGCGCGTAACGAGCATCTTTACTCGTAATGCAATTTCGCCGAGTCCATGGTCGAGACAGCGCCCAAGTCGTTACGCCATTCGTGCAGGTCGGAACTTACCCGACAAGGAATTTCGCTACCTTAGGATGGTTATAGTTACCACCGCCGTTTACTGGCGCTTAAGTTCAGTGCTTCGGGTTGCCCCTAACACTTCCCCTTAACGTTCCAGCACCGGGCAGGCGTCAGTCCGTATACATCGTCTTACGACTTGGCACGGACCTGTGTTTTTAGTAAACAGTCGCTTGGGCCTGGTCTCTGCGGCCTCACCCGCCGTCCGGAGTAAATCCATAGACGGGCTCGGCCCCCCTTATCCCGAAGTTACGGGGGCATTTTGCCGAGTTCCTTAACCACGGTTATCTCGATCACCTTGGTATTCTCTACCTGACCACCTGAGTCGGTTTAGGGTACGGGCGGCTCTAGTACTCGCTCACGAAGGTTTTCTAGGCAGCATAGGATCACCCACTCGCACGCCCGTAGGCGTACCAGCTGTCATCTCTCAGGCTCATGAGGTGCGGATTTGCCTACACCTCGCCCTACATACTTAGCCTGGGACAACCATCGCCCAGGTTGGGCTACCTTCCTGCGTCACTCCGCAGCTTGCCTAATACCAGTTCGGGTCGCAGACTCATCGACTTGCACCCGAAGGTGCGCGTCGACTCGCGTGCTTAGCATCACTGGCCTCGGCAGGGTCGTTCTAGCGCCGGTACGGGAATATCAACCCGTTGTCCATCGACTACGCCTGTCGGCCTCGCCTTAGGTCCCGACTTACCCAGGGCAGATTAGCTTGACCCTGGAACCCTTGGTCTTTCGGTGGAGGAGTTTCTCACTCCTCATTCGCTACTCATGCCTGCATTCTCACTCGTGTGCGCTCCACGGCTAGGTCACCCTGCCGCTTCACTGCGCACACGACGCTCCCCTACCCATCCACACACCTGGATCGAAACCAAGTACACGTGTGAATGACACAGCTTCGGCGGATTGCTTGAGCCCCGCTAAATTGTCGGCGCAGAATCACTTGACCAGTGAGCTATTACGCACTCTTTCAAGGGTGGCTGCTTCCAAGCCAACCTCCTGGTTGTCTCCGCAACTCCACATCCTTTTCCACTTAGCAATCGCTTAGGGGCCTTAGCTGGTGTTCTGGGCTGTTTCCCTCTCGACTACGAACCTTATCGCCCGCAGTCTCACTGCCGCGCTTCACCTTCCCGGCATTCGGAGTTTGGCTAATTTCGGTAAGCTGGTAGGCCCCCTAGACTATCCAGTGCTCTACCTCCGGGAAGAAACACGCGACGCTGCACCTATATGCATTTCGGGGAGAACCAGCTATCACGGAGTTTGATTGGCCTTTCACCCCTATCCACAGCTCATCCCCCAGGTTTTCAACCCTGGTGGGTTCGGGCCTCCACGACGTCTTACCGTCGCTTCACCCTGGCCATGGATAGATCACTCCGCTTCGGGTCTAGAGCACGCGACTAATTCGCCCTGTTCGGACTCGCTTTCGCTACGGCTTCCCCACACGGGTTAACCTCGCCACGCACCACTAACTCGCAGGCTCATTCTTCAAAAGGCACGCCGTCACCCAGCACAAGGCTTCGCTCCGACGGGTTGTAGGCAATCGGTTTCAGGTACTATTTCACTCCCCTCCCGGGGTACTTTTCACCTTTCCCTCACGGTACTTGTCCGCTATCGGTCACCAAGGAGTATTTAGGCTTAGCGGGTGGTCCCGCCAGATTCACACGGAATTTCAGGGGTTCCGTGTTACTTGGGGTGACGCTCCACAGTGATCACGTTACGTCTACAGGGGTGTTACCTGCTGTGCCGTACCTTTCCAGAGTACTTCGACTTCAGTGATCATTTATGACTGTGTGACCAATCGACAGCTTGGTCTGAGCGGCCCCACAACACCGCACATGCAACGCCTGTCAGCTATCACGCATGTGTGGTTTGGCCTCTTCCGCGTTCGCTCGCCACTACTTACGGAATCACGGTTGTTTTCTTTTCCTGTGGGTACTGAGATGTTTCACTTCCCCACGTTCCCTCCTACTGCCCTATGTGTTCAGGCAGAGGTCGCCGGACATTACTCCGGTTTCTTTCGAGGTTTCCCTATTCGGAGATCCCCGGATCGAAGCTCGTTTACCAGCTCCCCGGGGCTTATCGCAGGTTACAACGTCCTTCATCGGCTCTTGGTGCCTAGGCATCCACCGATTGCCCTTAGTAGCTTGTTGTTACTACAAAGATGCTCGCGTCCACTGTGAAGTTCTCAACATACGGGCGGGAGCGCGGTCCGCCGGCCCCGAAGGGCCGGCAGCACCGGTCCGCGCAGAGGTCGGTCATGAAGCGACCGAAACCTCAGGACCCAACAGCGTGCCTAGGTCGAGGCGACCCTCCCAAGGTGTTCCACTCCTGCTCGACGAGCAGGTTGTACTGACTCGAGAGAACCGACCCGACTTAATGGTCAATGTTCCACATTCCGGTGCCTCCTCGGCCGAGCACAATCGGCTCGGAACCGAGGTAGTTGGACAGGCGAACCTGCCAATGGCTCCTTAGAAAGGAGGTGATCCAGCCGCACCTTCCGGTACGGCTACCTTGTTACGACTTAGTCCTAATCGCCAGTCCCACCTTCGACGGCTCCCTCCACAAGGGTTGGGCCACCGGCTTCGGGTGTTACCGACTTTCATGACTTGACGGGCGGTGTGTACAAGGCCCGGGAACGTATTCACCGCAGCGTTGCTGATCTGCGATTACTAGCGACTCCGACTTCATGGGGTCGAGTTGCAGACCCCAATCCGAACTGAGACCAGCTTTTTGGGATTCGCTCAACCTTGCGGTATTGCAGCCCTTTGTACTGGCCATTGTAGCATGCGTGAAGCCCTGGACTTAAGGGGCATGATGACTTGACGTCATCCCCACCTTCCTCCGAGTTGACCCCGGCAGTCTCCTATGAGTCCCCGGCATTATCCGCTGGCAACATAGGACGAGGGTTGCGCTCGTTGCGGGACTTAACCCAACATCTCACGACACGAGCTGACGACAGCCATGCACCACCTGTATACCGACCTTGCGGGGGCTACATCTCTGCAGCTTTCCGGCATATGTCAAACCCAGGTAAGGTTCTTCGCGTTGCATCGAATTAATCCGCATGCTCCGCCGCTTGTGCGGGCCCCCGTCAATTCCTTTGAGTTTTAGCCTTGCGGCCGTACTCCCCAGGCGGGGCACTTAATGCGTTAGCTGCGGCACGGAGAACGTGGAATGTTCCCCACACCTAGTGCCCACCGTTTACGGCGTGGACTACCAGGGTATCTAAGCCTGTTTGCTCCCCACGCTTTCGCTTCTCAGCGTCAGGAAATGCCCAGAGAACCGCCTTCGCCACCGGTGTTCCTCCTGATATCTGCGCATTCCACCGCTCCACCAGGAATTCCGTTCTCCCCTGCATCCCTCTAGTCTGCCCGTATCGGAAGCAGGCTCAGGGTTAAGCCCTGAGTTTTCACTTCCGACGCGACAGACCGCCTACAAGCCCTTTACGCCCAATAATTCCGGACAACGCTCGGACCCTACGTATCACCGCGGCTGCTGGCACGTAGTTGGCCGGTCCTTCTTCTGTAGGTACCGTCAGGTTACCTTCGTCCCTACTGAAAGCGGTTTACAACCCGAAGGCCGTCATCCCGCACGCGGCGTTGCTGCATCAGGCTTGCGCCCATTGTGCAATATTCCCCACTGCTGCCTCCCGTAGGAGTCTGGGCCGTATCTCAGTCCCAGTGTGGCCGGTCGCCCTCTCAGGCCGGCTACCCGTCGAAGCCTTGGTGAGCCGTTACCTCACCAACAAGCTGATAGGCCGCGAGCCCATCCTTGACCGTCGGAGCTTTCCACCTCCAGATGATGCCATCGGAGGTCATATCCGGTATTAGCAGCTGTTTCCAGCTGTTATTCCAGAGTCAAGGGCAGGTTGCTCACGTGTTACTCACCCGTTCGCCACTCGCTGTACACCCGAAGGAGCAAAGCGCGTTCGACTTGCATGTGTTAAGCACGCCGCCAGCGTTCGTCCTGAGCCAGGATCAAACTCTCCGTTGAAATTTATCTGATCCGGCACACCGCGATGGGTGGGCCGGGTTTCAGTCAACTTAGTTCGATCGCTGACGTCGGATCCAATTGCTGGATCTATCTGTCAATCAATCAAAGGAATCCGAACCCAGGTCGAATCGACCCAGGCACGGGGTTTTTAGTGCATTATTTGGCATTGACTTTTAGCACGCTGTTGAGTTCTCAAGCTTCGGGCGCACACCGCGCCGGAGAACTGAGTCCCGGCTTGGGGCAACTCGACCTACCTTAGGAGGTGCACCAACCGGCGTCAAACCGGCGATGCCCTCCCCCACCGGTCGACAAAAGAACCCGGCTCTGCGACGCGCTCATGTCGAGCGCGCCACATACCGGTTATCTCGTGGGCCAGTGGGTTCCTTCCGGGTCGGCCGCCGTCTGTCGACAGTGTCCCGCACCCCGTGAAGGCCTTGTCTACTTTACATGTCGGAGGCGCTCCGGTCAACCAGGAGTCGACTCAGCTGCGGGCGACGGTGACCGCGCCGACGGTCTTCCTGCCGCGCCGCACGATGACGTAACGACCGTGCAGCAGATCTGATTCCGCAAGGACTGCTTCCGGGTCGGTCACCCGATGGTTGTTCAGGTACGCCCCGCCCTCGGCGATGGCCCGGCGGGCAGCTCCCTTGCTGGGCACCACCCCGCTCCGCTCCAGGATCTCCACCACCGAAGGAAGGGTCGGTGCGGGCGGCAACTCGACGCCGCCGACCTCGGCCACTACGCCGGCCAGCGTCGCCTCGTCCAGATCCGCCAGGTCGGCACCGCCGAACAGGGCCGAGGCCGCAGCGACCGCCTGGTCCCGCTCGGCCGGGGAGTGGACCAGGGCCGTCACGTCGTCGGCCAGAGCCTGCTGCGCCGCCCGCAGGTGCGGCTGCTCCGCGGTCTGGCGGGCCAGCTCCTCGATCTCGGCCCGGCTGCGGGGACTGAACACCTTCAGGTACTCGATCACCTTCTCGTCCTCGGCGTTGAGGAAGAACTGGTGGAACGCGTACGGCGAGGTCAGCTGCGGGTCGAGCCAGATCGTGCCGGTCTCGGTCTTGCCGAACTTGGTGCCGTCGGCCTTGGTCAGCAGCGGCGTGGCCAGGGCATGGACCCGGGCGCCCTCGGCTCGCCGGATCAGCTCGACCCCGGCGGTGATGTTGCCCCACTGGTCGCTGCCGCCGAACTGCAGGGTGCACCCGTAGCTGCGGAACAGCTCGAGGTAGTCCATCGCCTGCAGCAGGACGTAGGAGAACTCGGTGTAGGAGATGCCCTCCTCCAGCCGGTTCCGGACCACGTCGCGGGCCAGCATCCGGTTGACCGGGAAGTGCTTGCCGATGTCGCGCAGGAAGGCCAGCACGGGCATCGGGCCGGTCCAGTCCAGGTTGTTCACGATCCGCGCGGCGGCCGGACCGCCGAAGTCGACATAGCGCTTTACCTGCGAACGGATTCGCTCCACCCACGCAGCCACCGTCTCGGCGCTGTTCAGCACCCGCTCGCCGGACTCCTTGGGATCACCGATCATCCCGGTCGAGCCGCCGACCAGCAGCAGCGGACGATGCCCGGCCTGCTGCAGGATCCGGGCCACGATCAGCTGCACCAGGTTGCCGAAATGCAGGCTCGGCGCGGTGGGGTCGAAGCCGACGTAGAAGGTCACCGGGCCGGCGTCGAGATGCTCGGCGAGGGCGGCCTCGTCGGTCGACAGGGCCGATCAGACCGCGCCACTTCAGCTCATCAAGGACCGCGTCCACGGTGGACCACAGTAGTGCCATCGGGATCGGCCGCCTCGCCGTTTTCGCCGCTGTCGATCCTGCGTCCTGGGCTACGGTCAGGACATGACCTCGCCGGGGCTGCGAGGGCGACTGGCCCGACACCCGCTCGTCGTCTTCTTCGTCCTGGCGTATGCCCTGACCTGGGCGGTCTGGGTACCCCGCGCCCTCGGCGTCCAGGTTGGGGTGGTCGGCCAGCTCTGGACCTGGATCCCGGCTCTGTCCGCGTTGGCCGCGGCTGCGCTGACCGGTGGTCGGGCCGCTGTCGGCGACCTGGGGCGGCGACTGCTGCGGTGGCGAGTGGCCTGGCCGTGGTACCTGGTGGTGCTGGCCGGTCCCGCCGCCTTCTCGCTCGCGGTCAGCGGGCTGTACGTGCTGCTGGGCGGATCCTGGTCGGCGGCCTTACCGCCTGCCTTCACCAGCTCCCTGCCGTCGCTGCTGCTGTTCCTGGTCATCCTGACCCTGACCGACGGGGTCGGTGAGGAACTGGGCTGGCGTGGCTATGCGCTTCCCCGCATGCTGCTGCGCAGCAACGCGCTGGTCGCCAGCTTGGTCCTCGGCGTGCTGTGGGCGGGTTGGCACCTGCCGCTGATCTGGACCGAGGGCAGCGCCCTATTCGGCTGCCCGGTGTGGCTGTTGTTCATCAACCTGTCCGCCACGTCTGTGCTGTTCACCTGGGTCTTCCTCCGGACCCGCGGCAGCGTCCTGCTGGCGGCCCTGCTGCACGGAGCGGCCAATCTTTTCGTTGTCTCTCCCACGCCAGGGGTGAGCGGCGACCTCACCCTGGCGTTGCTCGCGACCGCGGCGAAGTGGGTCCTGGTCGCCGTCCTACTGGTCGTGGCTGGACCACAGCTCTCCCGTCGGGCCGATCCCGAGGCCCGCTACCGTCCTCCAGATCAGCGACCCAGCGATTGATCGCCTCGATGCCGCCTAGCACCTCAGCAAGCTGCTGTTGCACCTGGGTTGGTGCGGTCCCGCCTCGGCCATCGCGGCTGGCGATGGAGCCGGTCACGGTCAGCACCGCCATCACCTCAGGGGTGAGAGCGGGAGAGATCTCGTCCAGCTGTTCAGCGCTGAGCTCGGACAGCTCGAGCCCGCGGGACTCGCAGTACCGCACCGCCGCCACGGCGATCTCGTGCGCCTCGGCGAAAAGGCACCCGCTGCCGAACCAGCCAGTCGGCCAGGTCGGTGGCCAGCGCGGAAATGACGTGTGGGGTTGCTGTGGTACGTGACTGCCGTCCAACTCGGCGCACGAGACTTGGCTAACGAAGATCTCGTACCCGACGAGCCGGAACACCGACGTACAGTCCATCCGGTTCGGTGCTCTCCCGCACCAGTGCGCCCGCGCCGATCACGCATCCGCTTCCGATCGTGACACCTGCCAGAACAGTGACACTTGCACCGATCCAGCAGCCCTCTTCGATCGTGATCGGCTTGGTTCGTACCGTCGCACTCCACCGCTGTGCCTTCGGACCAATCTCGTGCGTAGCTGTGATGAGCCGAACGAATGGCCCAAGCGCCACGTGATTCCCGACGACGACACGGTCCAGGCCGTCGTAGAAGAGCCCGGTGTTGACGAAGACGTGGTCTCCCAGCGAAATCTTCGTCGAGCGGAAGCTGCTACCGGAACTGATCTCCGCGTCGCGCCCGATTGTGTATCCCCACATCCTCATGAGGCGGCGCCGATGCCTGTTCCGTAAGAATGGGCTGCTGAGAATCGCGTCGCACACACGATGGAGATAGCTCATAGACATAGATATCCGCCGCCTAGCTCTACGAGGGGATATCCCGACCCACTCGATCAAGATCTGCGCCGTACGCTAGCACGTAGCTGGCTCCAACCCACGAACCACACGGTGTCCGGGACGGGCAGGGAGGTTCCCCTTTACCGGCTGGGCCACCGCCATTCACGATTACTATCGCAATCGATCCGGACTCACCGTCTTGTCGCCGTTTGCGCTGTCCAAACAAGCTGACCGCGGAGAGTCGGGGATTCGGTCATCGGCCAGTCACGGGTGAAATGAGCGTGCTGCCAGGCCCTCTATTTCGTCCAGCTGCTCGCGTACTCGTGAGATCGAGGTACCACCCCGGCCCCGCCGACCATCGATGGAGCCGGCGACTGTGATCACGGCCAGCGCCTCGGGAGTCAGCAGTGGTGAGATCTCGGCTAGCTGCGCCGAAGGCAGATCCGGCAGATCGATCCCGAGCTCCTCGCAGTGACGCACCGCCGTCCCAGCGATGTCGTGTGCCTCGGCGAACGGAACCCGCTGCCGGACCAGCCAGTCGGCAAGGTCGGTGGCCAGCGAGAAACCTTGCGGAGCAAGAGATTCCAACCGCGCGGTGTCGAACCGCAGCGTGCCCACCATCCCGGCGACTGCGGGCGTCACGAGCAGCAGCTGGTCGATGGAGTCGAAGACCGGTTCTTTGTCCTCCTGAAGGTCCCGGTTGTACGCCAGAGGTAGGCCTTTGAAGGTCGCCATCAACCCAGTCAGGTTGCCGATCAGCCGGCCGGCCTTGCCGCGGGCGAGTTCGGCCACGTCCGGGTTCCTCTTCTGCGGCATGATGCTCGAGCCGGTGGACCAGGCATCGTCGAGCGTGGCAAAGCCGAACTCGTGCGTGACCCAGACGATCAGATCCTCGCTCAGCCGGGACAGGTCGACCCCGATCTGGGCCAGTACGTAGGCCGCCTCGGCCACAAGGTCGCGGCTCGACGTGCCGTCGATCGAGTTTGCGACACTGGAGTCGAAGCCCAGGTCGGCCGCCACCGCCTCCGGATCCAGTCCCAGCGAGGTGCCCGCCAACGCAGCCGAGCCGTACGGGCTGACCGCAAGCCGGCGATCGAGGTCGCGGATCCGGTCGCCGTCGCGCAGCAGTGGCCAGGCGTGGGCCAGCAGGTGGTGAGACAGCAAGATGGGCTGGGCATGCTGCAGGTGGGTCCGTCCAGGCATGGGTACACCGAGATGGCGCTTCGCCTGATCGGTGAGCGCCCGCACCACCTCGGCTATGCCGGCAGCGACTTGCCGCAACGCATCCCGCAAGTACATCCGAATCAAGGTGGCGATCTGGTCGTTGCGGGACCGCCCGGCCCGGAGGCGGCCACCGAGTTCGGGCCCGACGATCTCGGAAAGCCGCCGCTCCAGGGCGCCGTGCACGTCCTCGTCGGCCTCGGCGGGAGCAAACGTCCCGGACCCGACCTCATCATCGAGGCGGTCCAGCCCGTCGAGCATCCCGGTCAACTCGTCATCGGTCAGCATCCCGGCCTGATGCAGTGCGCGGGCGTGGGCCCGGGACCCGGCGATGTCGTACGGGGCCAATCGCCAGTCGAACTGCGTGGACCGGCTCAATGAAGTCATCGCCTCGGCCGGGCCGACGCCGAACCGGCCGCCCCAGAGGCGGCCGGCATGCTGGGTGTGGCGCCCTTCGACAGGCTCAGGGGGCATCAAAGCAGGGCGGCGTCGCGCCGCGCCGCCAGCTTGCTCGACATGCCGTAGATCTCGATGAACCCGCGGGACTGCGACTGGTCGAAGGTGTCGCCCGCGTCGTAGGTGGCCAGGTTGAAGTCGTACAGGCCGACGTCGCTCCTCCGGCCGGTGACCGTGGCCTTGCCGCCGTGCAGCACCATCCGGATCTCGCCGCTGACCGCCCGCTGGGCCTCGTCGATGAAGATGTCCAGGGCCCGCTTGAGCGGGGAGTACCACTGGCCGTCGTAGACCAGCTCCCCCCACCGCTGGTCCACCCCCCGCTTGTAGCGAGCCAGCTCGCGCTCGATGGTCACGTTCTCCAGCTCCATGTGGGCGGTGATCAGGGCGATCGCCCCCGGAGCCTCGTAGATCTCACGGCTCTTGATGCCGACCAGCCGGTCCTCCACCATGTCCAGCCGGCCCACACCCTGAGCCCCCGCGCGCACGTTCAGCAGCTGGATCGCCTCCAGCATCGATACCTTCTCTCCGTCGATCGCGATCGGCACCCCGGCCTCGAAGGTGATGGTGACCTCGTCCGGCTCGCGCGGGACGGCCGGGTTGGCCGTGTAGGCGTACACGTCCTCGATGGGGGCGTTCCAGATGTCCTCCAGGAACCCGGTCTCCACCGCCCGGCCCCAGACGTTCTGGTCGATGGAGTACGGCGAGGACTTGCTCGCCTCGATCGGCAGGCCCTTCTCCTCGGCGTAGGCGATGGCCTTCTCCCGGGTCCAGGCGTAGTCGCGAACGGGCGCAATGACCTTCAGGTGGGGGGCGAGGTTGGCGACCCCCACCTCGAAGCGCACCTGGTCGTTGCCCTTGCCGGTGCAGCCATGAGAGACCACGCTGGCCCGGTGCTCCCTGGCGACCGCGGCCAGATGGCGGACGATCAGCGGCCGGGAGAGCGCGCTGACCAACGGGTACCGGTCCATGTACAGCGCGTTGGCCCGTAGCGCCGGCAGGCAGAAGTCCTCGGCGAACTCGTCGCGGGCGTCGACCACGACTGCCTCGACCGCACCGCAGTCCAGCGCGCGGCGGCGGATGACGTCCAGGTCCTCCCCGCCCTGACCGACGTCGACGGCGACGGCGACGACCTCCTGACCGGTCTCCTCAGCCAGCCAGCCAATACAGACAGAGGTGTCCAGCCCACCGGAGTAGGCCAGCACGATGCGATCGCTCACGATTCATCCTTCTTCTCGGGTTGCGGTTTGCCGGTTCGGCTCATGGTCAGCAGGCGCTCGGCGGTGGCCGAGCCGCCGTCGGGAGCACGGGTGATCACCAGGACGGTGTCGTCCCCGGCGATGGTGCCCAGGATGTCGGCGGCGCCCACCCGGTCGATCGCCGAGGCGAAGTACTGCGCGGCGCCCGGCGGAGTGCGCAGGACGACCAGGTTGGCCGAGGCCTCGGCCGAGACGAGCACCTCGTGACACAGCCGGGCCAGCCGGTGCTCGAACGTCGCAAACTCTCCCACCTGGGGGGTGCGGTCGCCGCCGTCGCCCGGCACTGCGTAGATCAGGTGACCGCCGGAGCCGCGGACCCGGAGGGCGCCGATCTCGACCAGGTCGCGGGACAGCGTGCCCTGGGTCACCGGCAGCCCGTCGGCGGCCAGCAGCTCGGCCAGCTCGGTCTGCGATCGCACCTCCCGGGTCTCGAGCAGGAAGATGATCTTGGCGTGCCGAGCGGTCTTGCCGGCCGGTCTTTGCGTCGTCGTGGTCACTGCATGCTCCCGGAGTGGGTCGAGGATCTGAGCAGAAAGGTCAGGATCGCCTTCTGGGCGTGCCGGCGGTTCTCCGCCTGGTCCCAGACCACCGACTGCGGTCCGTCGAGCACCGCCGCCTCGATCTCCCGGCCCCGGTAGGCGGGCAGGCAGTGCAGCACAATCGCCTCCTGGTCGGCCGCGGCCACCAGGCCGGCGGTCACCGCGTACGGACCGAAGATGCCGGACCGGTCGAGCCCGTCGTTCTCGGTGCCCATCGAGACCCAGGTGTCGGTCGCCACCACGTCGGCGCCAGCGACGGCATCGAGCGCCGAGTCGCTGACCTGCACGCTGCCTCCCGACCGGGAGGCCAGAGCCTGGGCCCGTGCCAGGATGACCGGGTCCGGGTGGAAGTCCCGCGGAGCCCCGATTCGGACGTGCAGCCCGGCCAGCCCACCGCCCAGCAGGTAGGAGTGGGCCATGTTGTTCGCCCCGTCGCCAACGTAGGCCAGGGTGAGCCCGGCCAGAGTGCCCTTGTGCTCACGGATGGTCTGCAGGTCGGCCAGCAGCTGACAGGGGTGGAGCTGATCGGTCAGCGCGTTGACCACTGGCACGCCGGCGTACGCCGCCATCTCCTCGATCCGTGACTGGGCGAAGGTGCGCCAGACGATAGCGGCACACTGGCGGCCGAGGACCCGGCGGTATCGGCGATCGACTCTCGCTCGCCGATACCGGCCAGTCGGCCGTCGATCATCATCGGGAGACCGCCCAGCTCGGCGACCCCCGCGCTGAAGGAGGCCTGGGTCCGTAGCGTCGGTTTGTCGAACAGCAGGGCCACACTGCGGGGTCCCGCGAGCGGGCTGAGTGAGAACGGCTTGGCCTTCAGTGCGTCGGCGGAGTCCAGGACCTCCGCCTGCTCGGCCGCAGTCAGGTCATCATCGGCCAGGAAGTGGCAGAGTGCGGTCACTAGGGCACCATCCTTTCGTGCGGGATGCCTGTGGGGGTTCGTGGTAGGGACTCGGCGGGGGCCGAGGAGACGGCTCTGTGGTCGGTCGCCCTTCGAGGGCCTGCATGACACCGCCGCCCTGGTCCTCCCGGGGCCGCCGACCGGCTACAGGGAGATGCGCCGTAGAGCGCCAGTTAGTGACCATCCGGCGGTCAGCCCCCTCGCCGAGTCGTCGCTGCCAGTGAGGAGAAACGTGTCGTCCATGCGAGGATGCCCAGTTCTTCGTCGGGATCGACTGGGCCGCCGAGACCCACGCGGTGTGCGTGCTCGACGCCGACGGCCGCGGTGGCCGCGTTCACCGTCGAGCACACCGCTGCGGCTGCACCGCTGATCGCGACGGCTGGCCAGGCTCGGCGATCCGGCCGATGATGCCGGTCGGGATCGAACGCCCGACGGGCGCCTGGTCGACGTGCTGCTCGAGGCCGGGCACCCGGTGGTGCCGGTCAACCCGAACGCGATCAAGACCTGGCGCGAGGGCGAGGTCGTCTCCGGGGCGAAGTCCGACGCCGGCGACGCGGCTGTGATCGCCGAGTACCTGCGGCTGCGCGACCACCGGCTGCGCGGCCGGCCCCTACACCCCGCAGACCAAGGCGCTGCGCACCGTGGTCCGCACCCGCGACGACCTGGTCGACATGCGGGTCGCGGCCACCAACCAGCTCGCCGCGCTGCTCGACGCGCACTGGCCCGGCGCCAAAGCGATCTTCGCCGACGTCGAGTCGCCGATCAGCCTGGCGTTCCTGACCCGCTACCCGACCGCCGCCGCCGCCGCGCACCTCGGCGGAAACGCCTGGCCGCCTTCTGCGCCAAGCACGGCTACTCCGGCCGCCGCACCCGCCGCGCAGCTGCTCGCCCGGCTGCGCGCCGCCCCGGCCGGCACCACCGACCAGACCCTGTACCGAGGCCGTCCGCGACGCGGTCCTGGCCCTGGTCACCGTCCTGACGCCCTCAACGCCGCGCTCAAGGACCTGGGCCGCTCCGTGACCGCCCACCTCGGAGAGCACCCGGACGGCGAGATCTTCACGTCGCTGCCAAGGTCGGGTCAGATCAACGCCGCCCAGATGCTCGCCGAGTGGGGCGATGCCGGCAAGCCTACGACGGCCCCGACGCCGTCGCCGCGCTCGCCGGCGTCACCCCGGTCACCAAGGAGTCCGGCAAACACCGCGCGGTGCACTTCCGCTGGGCCTGCAACAAACGCTTCCGCGTCGCGCTCACCACCTTCGCCGACAACAGCCGCCACGACAGCCCCTGGGCCGCCAGCATCTACACCCAGCGCCCGCGCCCGCGGCAAGGACCACCCCCACGCCGTACGCATCCTCGCCCGCGCCTGGATCCGCGTCATCTGGCGCTGCTGGAACGACCACACCCCCTACGACCCCAACCGGCACGGCGGAGCCAAGACTCGCCAACCCGTATCGCTGCCTGAGGTTGACCAGGAAGTGTCATGAGCGGAGCTCTTCGGGAGTGAGGAGCGATTCCGGGCAACACGCCCCGCGAGCGGAGCGACCGAGGTGTTGGAGCCGCGGCCCAGAATCGCAACGAACAAGCGAGACGTTTTGCCGCTCAGGACCGCGGAGCGCGGAGGCGCGACTATCAAGGCGGGTCATGGGCAGCTGTCTCCAGCAGAACGGGCGGGGTATCGAGCGGAGCTGTCCAACTGGTCGGCGCCGATGACCAACAGCGACGCACAGCCGGAGTTGCATGCGCGAGCTTCTCGAGGTAGTTGATCGATGAACCCGGCCTCGAGAGCGGCGTCAGCGACAGCCGGGGCCACCGGCATGGCGGGCATGATGACCCGCGAGCGGTCTCCCGGTCCCCGTACGCCGGTGATCAGCCGGATAATCCCGGAGCAGCCCAGCCTTCATCAGGTGAGCCCCAGGGCGTTGGCCCGGTCTGAGCAGCCCGTCCCGTTCGATCACCGCGATCACCGCCAGCCCGGCAATAGGCGGCGACCGGATAGGCACCGACGATCTGCCTTTGCGGTCCACTCCTCGCCGGGCGGCGGCCCGACCGGCCCCAGCCGAGGCCCCGATGGGGAACCCGTTGCCCAACCCCTTGGCCGCCCGTTCACGGATGTCGGCGAGTCACACCCGTCAAGCGAGGTCCGCCCGCCGACCGCCAGCTCGGCCCATGCCCGTATTCACCTGGCTCGACCCGCGGCAAGAAACGGCGTTGTTCATCGCCGACCTGTGGGGGCCCGGGCCGGGTTTCCCGGCAGGCAGCACCACCACACCATTCTCGCCCTCGATGGGCTCCGAGCGCGGACCGCGGCCGCGGTCGGTTGCAGACAGCAGCGGCCAGGGCATCGCCGTCGCCGTAAGGACACGAAGGCCACATAGCCCGCCGATCAACTCGGAGGTTTGCGCGGTTGCTGGGGGTGCGGGTGATGACCACGGCCGACGGCGACCGGCCATGCGAGTAGCCCGCTGGCCGCCACGATCCTGGTCCGGCCGGTGGATCCGGGTGTCTGAAGGCGGCCTCAGTCCGCCTCGGTGTTGTAGTGAAGAACACTAGCGGGGTCCAGCACCGCCAGTTGGTGTCACGGACCAGCCGGCCGGCCAGAGCGACCTCGGGCGCTGTTGCTCCCAAGTTGGAGACGTGACCGAGGGTGGCGATCTGGCCGGTGATCGCGGCCAGCACGGTGGGATGGGCATGGCCGAGGGCGTCGGCAGCGAGACCGAACGGCCAGTTCCAGATGCTCACAGCGCCCATAGGCCTGCCAGACGTCGCCGCCATTACCCATCCCCGACGACACCCGCTTCGGCGGAGCGAAGGTGTTCGTCGCCGAATACCTGGCGTCCGCCTGCAGCCCCCGAACGGGTCTCCAGCCACCGGAGGCTCTGGACCCAGGTCGCTGCTGGCGCCGATGCGTCTCGGTGCTCATCGGGGTTGCTCACCTCGCGGCTCGAGCGTCCGAGCGGCGCCGGTCCGAACTCGCCGTTGGCGAACTCATGCGGCGGGATCCCTTCCGCCGCCGAGAAGACCCGGCTGCCGAGCCGGATCAGTCCGTCGGCGGTGACCATGGTGCCGATGCCGGCGTTGGTGAAGATCTCCAGCAGCAGCGCGTGCGGCACCCGGCCGTCGGTCACCGTCGCGCGGGTCAGCCCGCCCTCGACCGCGCGCAGACAGGCCTCCATCTTGGGCATCATGCCCGACTCGAGCTGAGGCATCAGTCGCGCGCAGCTCGCTGGCCGACAGCTCGGTGATCACCTCGGTGCTGTTCGGCCAGTCGCGCGTAGAGGCCCTCGACGTCGGTGAGCACGACCAGCCGCTCCGCGCCGCAGCGCGACGGCCAGGGCGGCGGCCGCGGTGTCGGCGTTGACGTTGTGCACCACGCCGTCGAGGTCGGGCGCGATGCTGGCCACGACCGGGACGCCGCCGGACGCCGATCAGGCCCTGGACCGCCTCGACCCGCACCGAGACCACGTCCCCGACCAGCCCGAGATCGACCTCGCTCGCCGTCGACGACCGTGCCGCGGCGCTGCGCGCGGTGAACAGGCCGCCGTCCTCCCCGGACATGCCCGACCGCCAGGGTGCTGTACCCGGTTGATCAGGCCCACCAGGTCCCGCCCGACCTGGCCGACCAGCACCATCCGGACGACGTCCATGGCCTCCGGGCTGGTGACCCGCAGGCCGCCGCGGAACTCCGAGACGATGCCCAGCCGGTCGAGCATCGCCGAGATCTGCGGTCCGCCGCCGTGCACCACGACGGGATGCACGCCGCACCGCTTCATGAACACGATGTCCTGGGCGAAAGCTTGCTTGAGCTCCTCGTCGACCATGGCGTTGCCGCCGTACTTGATCACCACCGTCTTGCCGGCGTAGGTCTCCAGCCAGGGCAGCGCCTCGGTCAGGATGGACGCCTTCTCGACCAGGCTCAGCCCAGCGGCCCCGACCCATTCGATGCGCCCGTCATGTGCATGACTATGCCATGGAGAGCAATATCATGCAAAGCTAAGGCGTAGACCCGGAACCAGTCCACGTACAGGGCCGCGCGATTCTGCACAGGGTCGAGCTCGATCGGCCAGCCACCGCCTAACGCCGAGGTCGATCAGGAGGAACATCGGCTTGTCGCCGCCGTCCACCTGAGGGGCCCGGGCCACCACCTTGCCGTCGATTCTGTACACGATCTCGGTGGGCTCGACGGTCACGCCGTAGACGTGCCATCGCATCGCCTCCTGCTCGGTGGCGAAACGCTGACCGCACAGCGCGATTCCCTCGACACTGCGACCGTCCACGAAGGCTGTGGCGTGCTGTGGCAGGCACCGCGCGGCGTCGTGTCCGTAGAAGCTCCACCGCGTCGATCTCGGCCACCGTCGACTTCGCCTCGATGAGGTTGTCAGAGGGCATCAGCCACACGGCAGGCCAGGTACCGGGCGCGGCCGGGGCGAGGATTCGGGCCTCGAAGTGGCCGTACTCGAGTGGCGAAACCTGATCCCCGGGCCGAGCCGAGGCGATGATCGCCCCGACGTGGCGCCGGCCCCACGGGTTGGGGTCGCGAAATCCGCGGGGATTGGGCAGCACAGCCATCCGCAGGTAGCGGCCATCGACAATGCGTAGGTTGCCGAACTCTCATGGCTGGGTCGGGAAAGATCGCCTCCCCGAACTGGGCCGGTCCCCAGAATTCCGGCTTGGCCGCCGCGTAGTCCGCTCCAGGGTTGCGGCCTTCGGATCGAAAGGGAGATGGGCCCGTTGAACTCCTCGGCGTAGACCAGGGCTCTGCCACCGGGTCCGGCGCTCGGGCGAATGGCGGCCCGGGGCGGTAGGCCAGCGGCGTGGTACAGCTGGAAGAAGGTCGGCGCGCTGCTGCCCAGGCTCGGTCCGGCAACTCCTCGGATCCGTACCGTCACCGGCCCTTGCGGCAAGGCGATCAGGTTTAGCCTTGACACTGGCTCGGGCGGCGCGGACCGCCACCACCTTCTCCGGCAGCGCCTTGTTCCGCGCCTCCGGCGACCAGGCCGTCACTCCGAGCTTGGTCAGGCCTGGGGCGTAGATGTGGATCGTTCGCCACCCGCGCATCCGGCTGTACGTCAGGGGGCACAGAACCTGAATCGTCCCGGACTTCGCCTTCTTGGGCGTCCCGGGCGTGCAGGGAGGATTGTCCCGATCCCGGGCGACGGTAGATGCCGACGGTGATCCATAACGCAGCGGCGTCGCACCGGCCGGGTACACCCGCATCTCGGCCAGGCCCATCGTGCCCGAGCCCGTGACGCCTCGTGACGGTGAATCGCGACGGAGGAGACGGTCTTGGCCGGGAACGCGATCGTGGTGGGAAATGCGGGGTCACCCAGTATCTCGCCGACCTCGAAGCTGTCGCCGTCGGAGAATGTCAGCAACCCACTTTTGACCTGAGCACCACCCCCTGCGGAGCCATAGATCTGGACCGACGTAATGCTTTCGGGTTCGCTCCACCGAAATTCGACCCAGATGCCTGACCGAGCCGGGCCGGTCCAACTGCCCTCCTCGATGTCCTCACGCGTTGCGGTTGGTCGACCATCGGTGAGCAGATCCGGCCTGGTATCGGGTTCGGACGACGTTGCTATGGCTCCTGCTCCAGGCCGACCGAGGGCATGGTCTCCGCCCGGGCATGGGGTTGCGGGGTCGATCGCCGGGGCGCCGAGCGCCACGGCGAGCATGAGGAGCAGATAGAAAATGGGGCGCCCCGCCGGCAGTCTTGCCGACGAGCAATGGAAGATCATCACACGATATCCGTAGGGTCGTCTGGCTCTGAGACATCAACACGTCAGCGCGACCCCGCGTGAACCCGAGATGGCCCCGCCAAGCAACTATATGTCGCAATCACGTTCATCGTGGGTGATGGTCCAGGTGGGCCGGTGTCACTAAATCGACAATTCTCACCGTCTTCGCGGGCGAGCAGCAATCCCGACCGGACAGTTGTAGGTTGTCTGCCGTTGAAGACGGCTTCCCAGGTGGCCGGCGTTGCGGATCAAGGATCTCTTGTGGAAATTTACGTGTCCGAGCAACCGCTCGTGACAATCTGCATTCCGACGTACAACCGACCAGAAATGCTGCGCCATAGCCTGCGGAGCGTACTCCAACAGTCCTATAGGCACATCGAGGTGATCGTCTCGGACAACGCCTCAGACACCGATACCGCTGGCGGTCGTCGACTCCTTTGACGATGACCGGGTCCGGGTCGACCGGCTCGACGCAAACATCGGGCTGCATGGCAATCTGAGCCGCTGCTTGCACCTCGGGACGGGGAAATACCGCATGACGCTGCCCGACGATGACCTGATGCTG
The DNA here is from genome assembly GCA_963791865.1 of uncultured Actinomycetota bacterium. Taxonomy (GTDB): domain Bacteria; phylum Actinomycetota; class Actinomycetes; order Propionibacteriales; family Propionibacteriaceae; genus Microlunatus. The sequence goes on along the minus strand of CAWBUC010000011.1, from coordinate 50,410 downwards.
CCGGCGAACGTCGAGAACAAGGTGGCATTCTTCGAGACCCACCCCCAGGTCGGTCTGGTGCACTCGGCGTTCCGCCACATCGACTCCGACGCGCTGCCCTACGGCCCGGTGCACAACTGGACCAGCGCGGAGACGAGACATCGTTCAGCCAGGGCATGAGTACATTCGGGAGGCGATCGCCAAGGGGGGCATCACCTGCGTTTCGACGGTGATGCTGCGCTCCGACCTCGTCGCTCACGAATCCTTCGCTCGTCGACGACGGACCGTACTGCGATCTGGCGTTGTGGCTGCGGGTGGCGCAGCGGGCCGATGTCGGATTCCTTCCGGCGCCGCTCGCGGGCCACCGGGTGCACGCGAGCTCGGCTTCGTACGGATTCCAGACCCAGGAGGTGATCCACGGCCGGATCATCAACACGCTGGGCCATACAGATGCCCTCAAGCTTGCGGTGGGTCGGTTCGTGGCGAACGCCGACCTCGACCCGCAGTTGCGGGCCGAGTACGCGCGGCTGCTGCGCGCCAGCGACCGCAGATTCGGCTGGCGATCTTGGCCAACCGGTACCTCCCGCGCCCGGTGTTCAAGCTGGCGAAGAGATCGGTGGACTGGGCCGAGCAGGGCCGCATCTACAACGCAATCTCGCCGCTACGCCGGGTAGGCACCAGGGCGGGTTGACGACCGCGCGGTCAAGTCGAGTACTCGGCGATCCGTCTGATGTAGTCGTAGGTCAGGTCATTCGTCCAGATCGTTGCGCCGTGGGTCCCATTGCGTAAGTTGACCTCGACCGTGACCGCCCGGGCTCGTCAGGTCTACTAGCTCCCGGGGGTCTCCGATCGCTCCGTCGCGGCACACCTGGACACCGTTGAAGGCCACGTCAATTCGATCCGGCTCGAAGTCGGCGGCCGTCGTGCCGATCGCGGCCAGCACCCGGCCCCAGTTGGGGTCGCGCCCGGAAGATCGCGCACTTGAACAGGTTGCTGCGGGCGATCGCCCGGCCCACCTCCATCGCGTCGGCCTCCGAGGCGGCATGTTGCACCGAAATGGCGATGTCGTGGGCCGCGCCCTCGGCGTCGTGCAGCAGCTGCAGGGCGAGGTCAGGGCACGTCTGGGTCAGTGCGGCTGCGAAGTCCGACGCAACGGGACGTACGCCGGAAGCCCCGCTGCTCATCAGGATCACGGTGTCGTTGGTGGACATGCAGCCGTCGCTGTCCACCCGGTCGAACGTTGTCCGGCACGCCTCGACCAACTGGCCCTGGAGCTGATCGGGCTCGACGACGGCGTCGGTGGTCAACACCACCAGCATGGTCGCCAGTCCTGGCGCCAGCATGCCGGCCCCTTTGGCCATCCCGCCGACCGACCAGCCTTCGTCGGCGTAGCTGGCCTGTTTGGGCACCGAGTCGGTGGTCATGATGGCCTCTGCAGCAGCCAGCCCCTGACCGATCCGAGTGTCCGCACGAGGTCGGGATCTCGGCTGCCATCTTGCCGAAGGGCAGCCGCTGGCCAATCAGGCCGGTCGAGCAGACGGCCACGTCCACCGCGCCGAGGTCCGGCAGGTTCCCTGCCACGAGCTCGGCTGTCCGATGGACGTCGGCGAAGCCATCAGGCCCGGTCATGCGTTGGCGCCGCCGGAGTTCAGTATCACCGCGCGCAGCCGACCGTCGGCCAGTGCCTGCTGCGACCACAGCACCGGGGCCGCCTTGACCCGGTTCGAGTGAAGACGCCCGCCGCCGCGAAGTCGGGCCAGAGTTCAGCACCAGAGCAAGGTCGCGCCCGCCGGAGGACTTCAGCCCGGCGGCAAGGCCCGCTGCGCGGAAGCCGGCTGCGGCAGTGACGCTCATGGCGCTACCCCGATCGTCGGCAGCCCGTCGTTTCGGGCAGTCCGAGCGCGAGGTTCATGCACTGCACTGCGCCACCCGCAGTGCCCTTGGTCAGGTTGTCCATCGCTGCGACCGCGACCATGCGACCGGGCCCTGGTCAACCGCGACCTGCACGTGCACCAGGTTGGATCCCAACACCGATTGGGTTTGTGGCCATTGGCCCGCCGGCAGCAGCTGGACGAACGGTTCGTCGGCATACGCACCGGCGTAGGCCTCGTATGCCTGCCTGAGGTCGCCAGGATCATGGACAGGAGCCGTGCACGTCGCCAGGATGCCGCGTGACATGGGAACCAGCACCGGGGTGAAGGACACCGTTGGCGACTCGGCCCCGCAGGCCTCGAAGTTCTGCAGCAGCTCAGGAGTGTGCCGGTGGGTGCCGCCCACCCCGTACGCGCTGGCTGACCCGATCAGCTCCGACCCGAGCAGGTGCGGCTCGAGCGACCGGCCGGCACCCGAAGGCCCGCTGGCTGCCACGATGACCACGTCACGGGCGTCGGTCAGACCTGCCGAGATGGCGGGCATCAGTGCGAGAGTCGCTGCCGTCGGATAGCAGCCCGGCACCGCGATGTTCTCGCACCGGTCAGCTTGTCACGCTGTCCCGGCAGCTCCGGCAGACCGTACGGCCAGTTACCGGCGTGGGGAGTGTCATAGTGCCGCTGCCAGGCCTCGGATCTCCAGCCGGAAGTCCGCTCCGCAGTCAATGACCACCGTCTCGGACTGGAGCTGGCTGAAGGTTGCCGAAGTCCCGTGGGGCAGAGCGAGAACACGACATCATGTCCCGCAAGGACGTCGGGTGTGGTCTCAGCGACGATGCGGTCGGCGAAGGGAACCACGTGCGGCTGCTGTTCAATCACCGGGCGACCCGCGCTGGTCGCCGCAGTGAGCGCACCGATCTCGACCTGGGGGTGGGTGTGCAGCAGGCGAAGTAGTTCGCCCCCGACGTAGCCGGTAGCGCCAGCTACCGCTACCCGAAAAGACACAGTGCATGACTATGTCATCCTGCACATGGGCATGCAACCTGCATCGTCATGCCCGCGGTGAACCGTGGTGCCCCACGAGCGGGATCGACCCCAGTCCGCGTCGTGCCAGCCGAGTGCCTTCCCGCCAGGCCAAGACGAGGTCGCTGGCCCGTACCCGCCAAAAGCTATGCACCGGCTCATGCATCAGGCGGAGGCCACGACCACCATGAAACTGGTCATGACCACGTTGCTGACGATGCTGGTCCAGCAGGCGCCGATGACTCCTAGTTCGGCACCAAGATCACGAGCCCATCGACGTTGATCACCAGGGTGATGCCCAACCCGACGCTGCGCCGTCCGGGCCGGCCCCAGGCGGACAATGCCGCTGGCGGCCATCAGGCCCGGAACACAGATGAGCGCCGACACCAGCAGCATCAGGGTAAGGACGATCGCCGCGCCGAACTCTTCCCCGAACAGAGGGTGATCCACCAAGGCAGCGTGCCCCCAATACCGCGCAGCCCGAGAGCCCCGACGAGCGAGAGTGACCCGAGCGGTGTTGGTGACCTGCATCGAGTCAGCGACCTGTGTTGACGCCGTGCAGCGCTCCGGCGATCGCGACGCGACGAGCAGACAGTAGGTCCGCGAATGTCGTGGCGACGGTGTAGAGCCCCAGGTCCTCGACGGTAGACAGTGGCGCCATCAGCACGGCCCACACGGGCCAGGACCATGTGGCCACCGAGCCGAACCAGACCCGGCCGCCGTAGGACGGCAGTGCCGCGGCAAACCGGCCCCGGGCCGGCTCAGTGGGATCAGCCGGGCGTCTGCTCAGGAGCGGTGCGTAGACGAACCCGCCGCCACCGGCGACAGACAGCTGACCAGGACCGCGGCGAGCATGGTCAGTTCGCCGACGATCAACGACAGGGCCAAACGGAACACCCGCAGCAAGGTCTTGACCAGACGTTCCGCCGCCGCCAACCCCCGCATCTGGCGCCCGCTCGCCGCACCCCGAGAACGGCCACAATCAGGCGGGGATGGTGAGAGCCATGCCGGGCACGATCAGACCGCCGACGTCGGGGGCGTTCGCGGAAAGGACGGTGTGGCCAGATAGGTGGCGCCCAGGCAGACCACGCCCAGCCCCAAGACAACGACGCTGGCTATCACAGGCCCCGCCGAGTGATTCTTGGGTGCTTCGCAACGTAGTACACCAGCGCATCGGGAAGGCCGAGAGTCGCGATGGCCAAGGCAAGACCAGGCGAGCCAACGCCAGAGCCAGCTCTCCTCGTCCCTCAACTCCTAGCGCCCTGGCCAGAATGGGTTGAGTCAGCACCCCTGCGACCGGTGCCAGGAAAGTCGACGCCGTTATCAACAGCAGAGCGCGTCGGACGTTGGCGCCTCGGTTGTTATCGCCATTGTGGTCGGGCCCGGGCACGCCGCAGGCGACCCGATGTCCCGGTTCCTCTCTTGCTTGTGCGCGAGCAATTCCACAATGAAACGGAACCCCGAGTTCATTTCCCTTCGCGCTGGCAAAGACACGCTGACCACCAAGGCGTGCGTCGCCGTCTTCAGACTACGAGCACACCGGTCTGTCGATCCCGATGTACGGATCGTGGGACAGATCTTATGGTCCGAATCCTGGTGAGCAGCGCGGAATGGAAGCGCTCATCCAGACGGTCCGCTATTCTAGCCGAGCCGCTCGACCCCCGGGGCGATCCGGACGGCACCTCCGACGGACGACGACCCAAAGGAATACGACATCTGTGTCACTGTCCGCGCTTGCTGAGGTGATCGACGCACCGAATTACGACGTGATCTCGACCGACCTCTTTGACACCGTCGTCCTCCGCGACCACACCACTGAGTCGAACGACTAGCCACTGCTGTCGGCGCTCGCAACTCGGCTCGTGTCGATCCCTCGGCCTGACTCGCCTTCGTTGGTCGCTGCAATGGATTCGTACCGCGGTCACCATCGAGCGGCCTGAGGCCGAGCGTCACACTCCGTGATTTGCCGGACCGCTGCGATCGCACTCGGGCTGGGCGAAGGAGCCGCCCAGCTCCTCCAGCGGATGAAGTCGATGTCGACATCGAGCACCTGCGCGCCAATCGATCCCTGCTCGAACTCCTCGAGCGAGCGGCTCGATCCGGCACCCGCGTCATCGCGGTGTCGGACACCTATCTGCATCAGGCAGATCTTCACCGCATCCTGGACTCCGTTGTCGGGCCGCACCCGATCGCAGCGGTCTACTCGAGCGCTGAGCTCGGCCTGACCAAGCACAGTGGCGCGGCCTTCGCCGCTGTCACCGAACGGGAGCACGTACGCCCGCAGCGGATCCTCCACGTCGGCGACAACTACCAGGCCGACGTGCGCATGGCCCGGCGCGCCGGATGGGACGCAGTCCATCTGCCGCGCCACCGCTGGGCCCGAGTGAAGAAGGCTCTGGGAAGGGTCCGCGCCGTGCCCACCAGGATACGAAGCGCACAGTGAGCACCTCATCGGTGACCTCGGAGACCTTCGGGCGGGAGGTCATTGGTCCCATCTTCGCTGAGTTCTGCCTGCGCCTGTGGTCGCTGCAATCGTTATTGCAGCGACCCGACGAGGTAGCTCTGCTCTTCTGTTCCCGAGGCGGTCTGCGCATGCAGTTCGCGTACGAGCGATTCCTGCAGGCGATGGGCTTTCCGGCGCCGGTTCACATCGCGCCGCTCATGGTGTCCCGCTTGGTTGCCATTCGGCCGGCCCTGCTGCGGACGGTCGACGAAAAGCTGGAAACTCTGCTGCCGGCGGCGGCCAGGACTCTGTGCTACGAGATGGGTCAGGCCTCGCTGTCGGAGGTTGCGGTCGCGATGACCGGGATCGCGCCGAACCCGGCCGGCGGTCGGTGGGATGCCCCGTTCAGCCCGCGTGGATTTGCCGACCTGCTTCGGCACCCGAACAGTCGGCCGGTTGTGGAGGTCCTCGCTCAGCAGTCCCGTCTCTTTCTCCGCCATCTCTCCTCGGCCAGCTGGCCGGGCGGCCGCGTGCCGTGCTGGTCGACACCGGACTGTTCGCGGCACGACCGCGCACCTGCTCGCTGATGCGCGGCCCGACCTCGAGTTCAGCCTGGCCCTGATCGCTCGTTCGAACTACCGGCGGGAACCCACACCATTGCCCAGCAATGTCTTCGGGATGTCCGTCCAGCTCGACGGCTACTCCCCATTGCAGCGCCGGACGGCCATGTTGCGGTACTGGCAGTTCACCGAGGCGATGTTCGAGCCGGCGCTGCCCAGCGTCAACACCTTCATCGAGGAGCAGGGCATCCTCCGCTCAAATCTGGAGGTGGATGGCTGGCAGGAGCAGCTTCCACCGACGCCCGGCTCTGCCTACGCCGGCCTGGTGGAAGCTATCTCGAGGGTCTCTCGCCACAGTCGGGCGATCGGGTTCTTCGCGATGCCACGGTTGCCTGGTACCGCTTCAGGCGGGCAGTCGTCTGGCCCGACCGGGACCACGGTCATGCGCTGCGCTCCGGACTCCGTTCGCGCGACTTCGGCAGCGACATGACCTTCACCGATGGACAGTGGCGGGTTCGATCGCCGCCCTGCGCGGCGCCAGCATGTGGCGGGAGGGTGAGATCGCCGATCCGGCTCGCCACTGCGGATTCCGTTGCTGGCCGCCATCGAGACGGCCTACGGTGCGCGCCGGGTGAGACAGGCGATCAGCGCCCGCCGATTGTTGTCCTAGACGTCAGCCGCCAGTCCCCTCCGGCCCCACGGGTTCAGAGGTTCCTCCTATCGTCTGGGGGGACCGCCCCGGTCCGGGTCTGTCGAGTAACGAGCGCCATGGCCGTTCTTCGACCGGGGTTCCGACCATTCCCACTGAGGCGGTTGGCCTCCGCCGCGACCGGGGCGCGGTCGGGTGCGCGTCATCCCACTCCGACTCTTGACCAGGCCCATCGAGGAGTGACTGACATGGGTCAGAACCAGCCCAAGAGGTTTGACGTGGAGATTGGCCAGGGTGACCAGCGCCGTCGTCAACTGCTGTCCATGGATGCCGCCAGCCGCAACGGTGACGAGGGTCCCCCCAGAAATTGCCGAGACGACGGCAGCATCGGTGTAGGAGAGCAGCGGCGGAGCGTGCAGGATCACATGGTCGTAGTGCTGCTCCATCCAGGTCAGGGCCTCGCTGGTCGACGGTCCGCTGAGCAGATCGGATGAGCTGGGTTGGGCCGTGCCCGACAGCACCGCAGAGAGGTTCCGGTGCTCCGTCGGGCGGATGACATCGAGCAGACTGTGCGTCCCGGCCAGCACATCCGACATGCCGGTGCCCGGCGGGAAACCCAGCATGTCGCCCACGGGGGATCGCCGCAGATCCAGATCAACCAGCAGAACCTGCTGATCGGTCTGGGCCAGGCTCCAGGCGAGGTTGACCGGAACCTGCGCGCCATCGCGATCGCCGGCCGCCGCGGTGATCAGCAGACTAGGTCGGTCCCGGGACCCGAGGAAGCTGATGTTGGTCCGCAACGTTCGGAAACCCTCTGCCGCTTCGCTGCTCGGACGATCGCGGACGACCAGCCCGCGTCGCTCGGCCCGGTTCAGGCGCGGAAGCGCGGCCAGCAGGGACACATCGGCCAGCTGACGAACCTCTTCGACATGTCGGATCCGGTTGTCCAGGGTCTGGGCGACGATCGTCACGGCGAGACCAACGCACAGGCCGATAATCAAGCCGAGCGCGAGTGTCCTCTTCGGAGTGGGACTCGCTGCGCGAGTCGGCTCCACGGCTGTCCGAATCTGCTGTAACCGAACCAGGTCCCGCCCCACTCGACGTCTCCTCGAGCTCCGGAATGATCCGGGTGGCACTGAGGCTCACAGCATTGGCAACCGTCGCGACCCGCCGGCGATCGCTGCCGGAGACTGTGACATTGATGAGGGTGGTCTCCAGCTGGAACCGACGTCATCACCATGTCCCCCAGGTCGTCGACGTCTATCCGAGGCCGTAGCCCCTGGCCGACGGGGCCGAGGACGGTGACCGAGTCGATGACCTGGGCGTAGGTGATGGCCGCGGCTCGGGAGAACTGGGCACTCTGTTGCAGATCGTTTATGGTTTTGGGGTTCGCGGCCGCCACAGGACAGCACCGTGCTCGCCTCATATCGCTTCGGCCCCAACGCGAGGTACGCCGCGGAGATGCCGACAAACAAGGCGATGACGAGCACGACCGTAAGCCAGCCGCGTCTGAGCATCCGGACGTAGTCCCGGATTTCCATAGTGAGGCGTTCCCCTGGTTCGAGAGACAGTGTCCCCGCGCGGGTCCCCAGGACCGCTCGAATATCGCTGTCGCGATGAGAAAAGGATATCGTCTGCTGAGTTGCCAGCGCCGCCGCCGCCCGGATCTGCGGCCTGTCCGCATCGGATTCACAACACCCGGCTGTGACTCGACTCACATAATTCTTCGTAACATTTGTTTGCTTTCTGGGATTGGGCTCGGCAACGGCTCAGACGTATACGCGTACGTAGTCGACGTAGAGGACAGCTCGCTCCTGCACGGCCTGCAGGTCGACCGGCCAGCCGCCGCCCAGGGCGAGGTTGACGAGGAAGAACATCGGTGCCCCGCCACCGTCGACCTGAGGTGCGGTCGCCACCACGCGGCCGTCGATGTAGAAGGTGACGGCGGTCGGGGTGACGGACACCCCGTAGGTGTGCCAGGACAGTGCGGACCGCTCATGGCGAAGCGTTGTCCACACCGCGCGACCCCGCCCTGTCGGTCCGCCGCGATACTCGTGGGTCGAGTGGCAGGCGCCGGTCGGCTCGTGACCGTACAGCTCGACGGCGTCGATCTCGGCCACGACCGGCTGCGGTTCGATCAGGTTGTCGCTGGGCATCATCCAGAAGGCGGGCCACGTGCCTGGGGCGGCCGAGCCAGGATGCGTGCCTCGAAATAGCCATATTGGGCGGAGAATCCCGACCCGCCCTGGCGCGCGGAGCTCAGCAGTCCTCCAAGCCGTGTTCTTCCCCAGCCCTGGGGGTCGGCATTCCGGGTGGTGCGGGCCGGACCCCGACGCGCAGGTACTGTCGTCCACCACCCCGACAGTGTCGAAGCCCTTCGCGGGATCGGCGAAGATGGCATCTCCGAAGTCCTCGGCGCTGAGATGGGTCGGCTTGGCGGCAGACGTAGTCCGCCTCATGGCCCATCCGAGAGATCGTTACCGGTTCGCTGAACTCCTCGGCGAACACCAGGTATCGCCGCGCGCAGCGACGCTGGACGGCACGTCTGCCGCCCCTCGCCGACCGTGCCTCGATATAGTGGAGGAAGGTGGTCTTCGTCGGCCGACCGAGTCCCTTGGCCTGTACCTGCACGGTGAACGGACCCGGGGGACATCGCCGATCTCCACGGTGAGGTCGGTCATGCCCGACGGCCCGGGAGCGCGGCGTACGCCAGGCCCGACCGGCACCCCGTCGCCGCGGGCCAGACGGTCGCGACGATCGAGGAGTAACCCGGAGCAGTCGACACCTGCAGATCGACGCTGCTCCCGGTGACCACCGCGCCTGTCCGGGGGCAACGGACCGCCACACCGGACGTCACCAGGCCGCCTTCCGGCGCGCCACAGGAAGCTCTGCAGGCCGTATTGGTTCGGCCGGGGCGAGACCAGGCTCGCACGGGCACCGCTCCGCGCTGGTAGGCCCGCAGTTCGCTCAGCACACTCCCCCGGATCCGGCTGCCCGCCCAGGGTCAGCCGGATCGACCTGTGACCCGGGGCATGAACTCACGATGGTCGGCCGGTTCGGGTCGGCGAGAACGCACCGATCGGTAGCCGAGCGCCGTCACCGAAGGTGAGAGTCGCCGAGCGAGCGCGGCCGGGGCGCTAGCACTGCCCACGACGGCGACGCTCGTCAATTCCCGAGGTTCAGCCCATTCGAGCTGCACCCAGCTGTTGAACGACTGCGGCGCAACCCAGTCGGCGCCGGTTCCCGCTGGGCCAGGAGCGCCGGACCCGTCCTGCAGCGCAGTAGGATCTCGGCGTCTGCGAGCCGGCGCTCTGGGTGGCCACGGCACTGCGGGCGGCATTGCCATCTAGGGCCTGGTCGATGACGACGTCCTCAGCGGAGGGATGCGTCCCGGCTAGGATCTCCGCGATCGTGACGTGCTGTGCCCCTGGATCGACGCCGGTCACGGTCGATGCGGACTCGGCTGGCCCTGCGCGGCGTGAAGCCGATCAGTGTCGTGGGCGACGTCGTGGACACGACGAACTGCAGCAGCGAGCCGTCCTCGAACGTGAGGACCCGTTGGTGATGCCGGGTTCGGTCGAGCGAGTTGCGCACTACTGTGAGCTGTCGGAGGTCATGGGCCTGTGACCAGGACAGCTCGACCCAAGCGCCGATGGTTTCGTCGTTGGACTGCCAGACGGCGCCGGCGTCGGACGCGACCGGAGGTCACGACATCGCCGGCCGAGAACCTGGGCTAGCCGAGCTGGCCGTTACCATCGCCTTGCCCGCCAATCCGGGGCCGGACTCCGGAGTGGGCCGCCAAACCGCCACACCGCGATGACCGCGGTGACCGCCAGAACCAGCACGACGACCAGGCCCACCATGGCCACCGCCGAGGGGACGCACCACATCCGAGGCGGAGAACGACAACTCTTTGACGCTCACCGTCAGGGAGCCTTCACGGGCTCGGTCGCAGACGATCGGAGGTGCTGCTGGGTGCGCTTTCCGCCGGTGCTCCGCTGGGATCGTTTTCGCCGGCGCTGAGCGCTGCGTGCGACAGCAGCCCAGTGAGATCCAGAGGACTCCTGTCGGATCGGAGAGATCGGGACCAGCGATGACCTTCCCCACAGTAGGCCAACCAGTGCCCAGACAACCGGCCGATATTCACGAACCGTTGCACTTCGCCGGATCAGCGGACAACTGCGGCGACGAACAGCAGCGTTCCGATGATTCCGGTGCTGCTGAGCAAGCCAGGAGGAACGGAGGAGGCCCGGTTGGCCCCCAACCCGACCCGAAGCCCGAAGGTGTCCAGAAACCGCCGAGCGACGACGAGTTGACCGAGGACCGCTCGGTGAACGAGGTCGAGCCGACCTTGTCGTTCACTGTGGTCTCGACAAGATCGGCGATGATCGGCAGCGTCCACACGGCAACGACGACGAGGGCACAGCCCATAACGCTGGCGATGGCGCTGACCGAGGTTCGACGAAGCACGAACCCCAGGACGAGGCGAGACCGGCGACTACCGCGATCGCCACCCCGGCCACGACGAAGGTGGCGGAGGTGGAGATGGCGCCGAGATAGGCGGCGGACGCGGCAACCACCAACGCCCCCGCGCGCCGCCAGCCGCGAACCTGCAGCGAGCGAGGAAGCATGTAGCAGATCGCCACCAGGCACGAACCGGCCAGGCCGGCGGGTTCGGAGAAGATCCCGCGGAACCGTTCCGCGCCGTCCTCTGCCGTCTCGATGTAGACGAATGCCGGCGAGTTTCGAACACGCCCCCAGGAAACGGCAGCGCCACCACCTGGTGGAGATAGCGCCAGACGACAGCAGCGTCGTGAGCCCGAGCAGCAGCCCAGATGATCTTCGGACCGGATCCAGCGGACCGGGCGAGGAACAGAACCACAGATACCCCGAGGACCAGGTACACGACCTGAGCGATGTTTGAACCGTGAGCACGGCCGAGGTCAACGGGTCGGTCCGGTCAGGACGAAGACGGTCATCCCGTCAAAGAGAATCGGGGCTAGCAGGGTGACGAGGAGAGACCAGATCAGAAAGACGCAGCAGCAGCCACACAGCGGGCGGAGGGTCCGATGAGTCGGCGCAACCGTCCTGCCGTAGCCGAGAACGCCAGTCCCAGGGCCACGACCGTGCCCAGGGCAACGGTGTAGAGGTCGGGACGGCGATGGTGCCGAGACGATCGCCCGCCGGATCCGGTTATTCCACCGAGGGCCAGCGAGCGGCCGTAGCCGTTCCGGGCGAGCACGCCGAACGCAATGATCAAGAGAGTGGCAAGGGTCAGCGACGACATTGTTGTTCTGGGCCGCACTTTTCGGGGCAAGGACCCACCGCGCCCGGAACATTGAAGGTCAGTTCGTCCTCGTCGTCATTTTTTGATCTGGCCGGCCTTCCAGTGTCCATCAGGCACTGCCGGACTTTTGTCCACATTCCTGATGAGGTGAATTCCGGGCGTGAGGTGACAGGAGGCCATCGTTCCGCGCAGCCGAAGATCCGCGTCCAAGACGCAGGTGATGATGTTCGTCACGGGAATGGATTGTCTCAGACCGTCGACCTGGTCGCCAGGTGATTTCCGCCGATCTCCTCTCAAAGTCTAGGAGTTACGTCGGCCCCCGTGCGCGTCCAGTCTGAACAGTCCGGGCTTCGAGGAACCGGCGACCATGATTCGGACACCGGCGACAAGCGGTTTGGAGCCGGGCGCTGCCGATCGTTGACGATGTTCGGCGACACCGGGTAGCGGCCTACCGCTGCTGTAGATTGCCCCCCGGCATGAATGCAGGCGTCGATCGTCGAGCACGGGTGCCAACCTCGGGCGACCACGCTGGATCCAGAAAAGGCAGGGTTTGGGAGATGGCTGATCCGGCGCGGCGATGGGACGGCGACGCCCAGATGTGGGCTCCCGCGAGTGCTTCCGAGGGCCGCCTGGTCCAGGCCAGACAGGGTCTCAAAGCTCGCGGTGAGAGAGTGTTGGGCTCGATTGCATTCCGCGCTGCTTCCAGCACGGCGATGCGGCAGCGCACCTTCAACGCTCTTCGTCTCGGTCGATCCTCCGTCAGCCGGCTTCTCCCTGACCGAGTTGCAGTTCATGGCGTACGTCTTCGGCAACCGCGAGCGATACAGCTTCAGATCCTCCAGGATCTTTGGGTGTGCTGGGAACTTGGAGAGATGCGCAACGGCTACTTCGTCGAGTTCGGCGCGACCGACGGCGTTACCAATAGCAACACCGCGCTGCTCGAGCGGGAGTACGGCTGGCATGGCATCCTGGCCGAACCCAACCCTGCTTGGCATCGTCGCCTGCGGCAGAGCCGACATGCTCACATCGACCCGCGTTGCCTGGCTGCGCGGACGGGTGAGCAGGTCGAGTTCGTGCTGGTGGAGGACCCAGAGCTGAGCACCATCGCGACTTATGCCGGTGGTGATCATTTCGCAGAGGTGCGGCGCCGCGGCGAGTCGATCTCGGTGGAGACCGTGGCCCTGAACGACCTCCTCGCCGCACATGGCGCACCCGGAACTATCGACTACATGTCCATCGATACTGAGGGGAGCGAGTGGGAGATCCTTTCGACCTTCGACTTCAGCCGATGGCAGGTGCGTCTGCTCTCCATCGAGCACAACAACACCGAGCGCGAGCACCAGATCGACGATCTGATGGCGCAGCATCAGTACCGCCGGGTGTTCCGAGAGTTCTCTCAGTGGGATGCCTGGTACCGGGCGGACGGCCGACTCCGCAGCTAGCGACCCGCAGCACGAAGTCGCCCGGCCGCGCGAAATCAACGAGGGGATCAGCGGTGTCGGCCGTATCGCGCTGGCAGCAGTCGCCGGACCACGGATGATGGCGCGACCAGCATTGCGAGGCACCAGGCCGCGACCAACACCCGGCGTCCGCAGGACTCCGGACCGATGTGGAGCGGCGAACGCAGGCTGTCGATCAGCATTCGAACCCGGCTGTCGTTCGGCAGCGGACGTACCCGCGGTGCTACCCGGCGTGACGCGATCCGCAGCTGCAGGAGCTCGCGGCTCCGGAACAGGGGCGTTCGTCGACCCGCTCGGCGGGCTCGCCGCCGCCCGTTGAGCGAATCGCCACCGGGCTCGGGCTCGGGCCACCTCTCGGGGGAACCGGAGATCGTTTTTCATCAAGTCACTGTCGTTGGCGCTGTGCTGTCGGTACCCCACGACCACGCCGGGCACGCTGACGACCTCTCCCAGGAAGGGCGCCGCCGCCAGGCAGCCTGAGTCCGAGGAGTCGCCGACTTCGGGCTGAAGCGGGAAGACCTTGTCCAAGAACCACCGAGCATAGGCGTTTCCTGAGCCGGGTGGCGTGGGATATGCGCTTGTCGTGCCTATCCAGCGGCGAATGTCGTCGGAAGTGGGTACCGGACAGTATCGCGGAAAGGCAGACCGATGGACTGACCTTTCTCGTCGATGCGCTGCATCTGGAATTGGACTTTGCTGACCGATGGAGACCACTCCCTGGCCAGCCGTGTTGGCAGATCGGACGGCAAGACGTCGTCAGAGTCGAGAAATAGGACCATGTCACCGGTACTCATCGCAAAGCCACGGTTGGCGGCCACCCGCTGGCCAGCATTCTCGTTAAGAGGACCCGCACCTGATCGGAGAACCCTTCGATCACGGCTCGTGACCGTCGGTAGAACCGTCATCTACCACGATGACCTCGATGTCGTCCCAGCGAAGGTCCAAGGCGCTGCTGATCGCCATAGCAAGGTACTGCTCGTAGTTGTAGTTGGTGATGACCACGCTGAGCCGCTTCATCGCACTCGTTGCGCTCGCATCATCAGTGCTCGACGGCGCTGCATGGGAGAGGCTCACAGGTGGAGGATTCGCTCGGGCGTGAACCGGCCGCGGACCGCATCGGTGGCAGCCAGCAGATTGCCGTGAAGGCGCTCCCTTCGCCAGCTCCGCGATGTTCCGGCCACCGCGTACAGCAGATTCTTGGCCACGGGGCGGAAGATCTCCCACGCTGCCAGCCATAACGGGAAGCTGCCCTTCCGAAAGAAGTAGATCGGGTTCATCAGCTGTGAGTAGCCAAGCCGCCGGTGTGCCTGCCGGCCGCCGGAAGCAGCCCCGCGGTGCACGATCACGCAGTCGTCGACCTTGGCCAGCTGGCCTCGGCGCATGCACCGACGGGCGAAGTCATGGTCCTCCAGCCAGGAGTAGAGGGGAAGTCGGTCATCGAAGCGCTCACGGTCGGCTACCGGGGCCCGCACCACGAAGTTGCACCCGTACAGCTCCCGGGTACGTCGCCAGCGCCCGGACAGGGCCTCCCTTGCCGACGCGGACAGCGCGTCGATCGCCTGAGCGGCCGGAATCTCGCCCGTGGTTGCCCCGTCCAGGAGAACGCGTCCGGTGAGCGCGACGACTTCGGGATGCCTTTCGAGGAAGGCCAGCGCATTGGCGAGGTAGTCGCTGCGCAGCAGCGCATCGTCGTCGAAAAACGCCACGATTTCGACGTCCTCCAGCCGGTCGAGGCAGCGTTGCGCTGGGCAGCCAGCCCGCGGGTCCCATGACTACCCGCCATCCAGCGAGCAATGCTCGATCCTCGGGCAGGCTGTCCTCGTCCGGCACCGAGACCACGCCCCGGAAGCTGACGCCCACCTGAGCCGAGCACGTCCGTATCGCCTCGGCCAGCAGGTTCGGCCGATTCGCCGAGGCGATGACGACGGCCACTGCGGTACGGGTCGGCTCAGCCTCGGGCACATTGTGGGAGCTGCCAGACCGCAATGGGGAATTGGCATCAATAGCCGACGGATCACTGGTCGTTGCACCGATCGGCCGTCCTGTTTCGCCTCGGAGACCCGTTCATCAATATCCTCGCCATGTCACTCGTGCCGCCAGCCGCCGTACCCAGGCACACCTGTCTGATCAGCTGGGCGCTCGCATCCCAATCGAATCGGCTTAAGTCAATGTTCTGTGCGCGCGGCGTCGCGAGCACTTTCCGCAGGCCCTCGGCGATCTCGGAGAGCACTAACGGGTTCACGTAGTGGGCGGACTCCCCACAGATCCAGCGGAAGACCGGAATGTCTGAGACCAGAAGGTGACGTGCTCCGCAGGCCGCAGCCTCGACCAGGGGCAAACCGAATCCTTCGGCCAGGCTCACCATCACGACGGCGTGCGCATTGCGATAGAACTGCCGCAGTTCTTCATCGCTCACGTAGCCCGCGTCGACCGTTCCCGTCGGCCATTCCAGGTCGTGCTGCCTGAACACGGCACTGCCCCCGCCGACGACAACCAGGGGATGAGCGCGACGTTCGTCAGCGCTGAGACAGCCGTACGCCTGCGCCAGTCGCCTCAGATTCTTGCGGGGATCCATGCTGCCGACCGCGAGAAAGTAGCTGTTAGCCCGCAGGCTCAGCCTGCGCAACGCACCGTCATCGGTGCCGTCCCAGTCCGTGAAGGTCGCGCTGGGGGCGTTGGGCGCCACCACGATGGGCCCCTGGTACAGCGAGGCGACCTGGTCCGCTGTCGGCTGGCTGACCGCAACCACCGCGGCCGCGCGGCGGATCTGCGCGCGGAGCAGCGGTGCGTGCGTGAGGTAGTACCGGCGAGAGAACCAGCCGGGGTTGGTCAGCACGAAGAGGTCGTGCACGACCAGCACCTGGCGCCGCCCCACCACGGTGCCCGTGAGGTCATGGACAGTAGGAGCGACCCGCGGGCCAGCCAGGGCAGGACCAACTGGATCCAGGTCCAGACCCGCGCGGTCGAGCGGGCCCAGAACCCGCTGGGAGCGACGGGCTTGAACTGGTCGTCCTGCAGTAGCCGGCGGGCGATCTCGACGGCGTAGCGCTGCTGCCCGGTCACCCGCTGCATGGCGTAGCTCTGGTTCACCAGGACCTTCGGTGGGACCGGCCCGGCCGTCATGAGCCGCCAACCCAGGAGCGGATCTCCTGGCAGAAGCGCTCGGCCCGGAACGTGCCGGCGTGCCGTGAGCCGATCGGCGCGGTGGGTCGGCCAACGCGGTCTCGATGCCCTCCCGCATCGCCTGGCGCGAGGCGAAGGTGCACAGCGCGCCGGTAAGCCCGGGCACCACACTCTCGGCGGTGCCCCCCCTCCTCATGGGCGAGCGACTGGCGCTCCGGCTGCCATCGCCTCGACCGGCATGATCCCGAAGTCCTCGATGGCGGGAAAGACGAATACCGCAGCCTGCTGGTACAGCGCCCGCAGCAGCGCGGCGGACGGCCGGTCCACGAAGGTGACCGGCACCCGTGCCGCCGCGGCGGCGCACCGGAGCCGCCCCAGCTCGGGTCCCCGACCGGCCAGGACCACCGGCCGGTCCGCGGCCTCACCAGCCCGGATGACCAGGTCGAGCCGCTTGTAGGGGATGAACCGGGACGCACCGAGGACATATCCCTGGGGAAGTCCGGCGAAGATCTCCGAGTCCTCGCCGGTGAGCCGGGCGGCCCAGTTGTGGACGCGCTGGATCTCGGTGACCTCCACCGGGGGGAAGATCACCCGGGCCTCGACCCCCCACGCCGTGGCGATCCGGCGCCTCACGAAGTCGCTGTTGGCGGCATAGGTTGCCGGCTGCTGGGCCCGTGCCGGTCCAGAGGCCTCAGGGCGGCTGCGACGGTGCGGGCCGCCCGCCCCTGGCCGCGGCCGTCAAGCTCGGGGGCCCAGATGTACCGGGCGGGGGTGTGCACGTACACGAAGCGGCGAAAGCTCAGCGGCTGGGGTTTGAAGCGCACATGGTGAGCGAACAGGTGCGAGCTGATCAGGGCCCAGTCGTAGTCGAGGTTCTTCTGCTGTCGCCAGGTGACGGGCATGAACGGCAGCGCGGCCAACTTGCTACGACGCAGCGGCGAGCGGGCCAGCCAGCTCTCCCGGAGACGTTCCGGCGGGAACCGACCGGTCGAGTCGTTCCACAGGCAGACAATGTCGGCATCGGGGTACACCTCGCTCATCGCCTGCAGGACGTTCTCCGAGCCACCGGACTGAGAGATCCACTCGTGGACCAGGACGCCGGCCACTAGACCGTGCCATCCTTTGCTCCACGAACGCCATCGGGAGCCGATTGTGAATGCGTAAGAAGTCCCGTCACCAAATCCCTTAGTTCGGTCTCCTGTGCCTCCGGAGCCAATATCGCAGCTGCGGATCACAGGTAAGTTAACAGCACCTCACCTGGCGACTATCGTTCCTCGGCCGTCGCTACGTCCGCCGGCTAACTCGTGAAAGTCTGCCTTCTATCACTCGACGACCTTCACGTGGATATATGAAGAACGGACGCTGAAACCTTCTCGCTCCGACCACGCAGTTGAGTATGACCATGCCAAGACCGGCTACGGGAGAAATCTCAAGAACTCGCATTACCATGATTTATGTCACACTTTGCGGGCTGAAGTCGCTCGCCACCGCCTGGCCGCAGGGCCTGGTCGCCAGGACCGATACGGTGGCTCGGTGTCCTACGCCGCCGCTGATGACCGATACTCCGTCCAGCCCTACCGTCGCTGCGGCCGCAGCGGGCTCCAGCTGCCGGCGATCTCGCTCGGGTTCTGGCACAACTTCGGCGACGACAAGCCGCTGGAGACCCAGCGGGCGGTGATGCGGCGAGCGTTCGACCTCGGGGTCACCCACTTCGACCTGGCCAACAACTACGGCCCGCCGTACGGGTCGGCCGAAACCAACGTCGGCCGCATCCTGGCCGAGGACTTCGCCGGCTACCGCGACGAGCTGGTGATCTCGACCAAGGCGGGCTGGGACATGTGGCCCGGTCCGTACGGCGACCTCGGGTCGCGGAAGTACCTGACCGCCAGCCTCGACGCCTCGCTGCGCCGGCTCGGACTGGACTACGTCGACATCTTCTACCACCACCGGCCGGACCCGGAGACTCCGCTGGAGGAGACGATGGGCGCGCTGGACGCCGCGGTCCGCGCCGGCAAGGCCCTCTACGTCGGCGTCTCTTCCTACTCCCCCGAGCCGAACGGCCCAGGCCGCGGAGATCCTTCGCGAGCTGGGCACCCCGCTGCTGATCCACCAGCCGTCGTACTCGATGTTCAACCGCTGGATCGAGCCCGAGCTGCTCGACGTGCTGGAGCAGGAAGGCGTCGGCTGCATCGCCTTCACCGCCCTGGCCCAGGGCCTGCTCACCGACCGCTACCTGGACGGCGTGCCCGCCGACTCGCGCGCCGCCCAGGGCAAGTCACTCGACGCCGGAGCTCGATCGAGGCCAACCTGGACAAGATCCGGGCGCTGAACGAGATCGCCGCGGGCCGCGGTCAGACCCTGGCCCAGCTGGCCCTGGCCTGGGTGCTCCGGGACTCCCGGGTCACCTCCACCCTGATCGGGGCGAGCAGCGTGCAGCAGCTGGAGGACAACGTGGCCGCCGCGCGACGGCTGGACTTCACCCCCGACGAGCTGGCCGAGATCGACCGCCACGCCGTCGAGTCGGGCGTCGACCTCTGGGCCGGCGCCCGACAGGCGGCGGGCTAGCGCTCTGCCGTCCGCGGTCACCGAGGGGGGCGCCGCCCGGTGCCCCGGCCGGACCCAATCAGCACCTGCTTGTTGTTGTTGCTCGCCCTGATCACCTCGATGACGACGCCGAGCGACAGGTCGGCCGTGGTGCCCGGATCTCCGCCCTCGACGGCCGGCCGGCCGTCCCGCGGGTTGCCGGTGCCGAGCACGTGCCCGCCGCCGAGGTCGGTGCCGTACAGCTCCGGCAGCAGCCTGCCGTTCCGGTCGACGATCCGGGTCGAGTAGATCTCGTTGCCCTTCGACGGCACGACCGTGGAGGCGTCCACGTCGCGGAAGAACAGCGGCTCCTCCGGCGTCGAGGTCCGGCCGGTACTCGAAGCCCGGGTACCAGGTCTTCGCCGTCGGTGAACCGGGTGACCGGGTTGCGGGTGCCGAAGCTGTTGCAGACGACGCGTACGTCGTCGCCGTGCCGGGTCCGGCACGCAGTCCGGAACGGGTACCGGCCGACCGGTCCGAAGGCCACGTCAGCTGGCCTGCTGCCGGGACGCGAGGTTGTCCGTCAGGCTCGGGTTGGCCTCGGCCGCCGCCCCGCGGAGCCGGGCCGGGTTGTAGTGCGCAGTCGACCAGCAGCACGGTGCCCTTCGACCCGATGCTCGGCGGGTCGAACAGGTTGTTGGCCAGGTCGTTGATCGAGTGCGACTGGTCGCGGTGCCAGATCAGCAGCCCGGGCGCGTTGTACGGGGTCCGGCTGACGTTCCACTCCTCGTTCGCTGACCAGCCAGTTCGTGGCGTACGGCGTCCTCAGCCCGTTGTCGTACCCGTCGAAGTTGCGCCACTCGGCCAGGTAGTACTGCTCGTAGTCGAACGTGCCCGAGGTCTGCACCCAGCCGTTGCCGGTGGTGTCGGTGAAGGTGCCCTGCTCGGCCGTCCAGCCGTTCGCGCCGCTCTCCACGTCGTCGGTCCAGACCTCGGTGCCCGTCGGCGGTGACCGAGAAGTCGTCGGCGAACCAGCCGCGCTCCTCGAACGCCGCGTCGGTGGCGTAGCGCAGCCGGAGCTGGATGGTCGATCCCGGCGTACGGGGTCAGGTCGACCCAGTCGTGCCGGTAGCCGTCGGTGGCTCCCGGTCAGGCCGTTCTCCAGGCCGCCGAAAGGCCGCCAGCTTGCCGTTCGGATCCTCGTCGGTGGAGACCAGGTTGCCGGCCTCGTCGCGACCTCCAGCTGGGTCCAGGTCGCGCCACCGTCGGTCGACACCTCGATGAAGCCGTAGTCCCAGAGCTCCTCGATGATGTAGTCGTTCCAGCTCCAGAACCGGACGTCGGCTGCCGGTCGGGCACGTCGATGCGTGCGGGTCAGGCGCACGTCGGCCCAGCTCTGGTCGTTCGAGCTCCACCAGGCCAGCTCGCCGCTGTGCGGCTCGCCGACCTGCGACCCGCTTGGCCGGCAGGTTGACCTTGACCGCGGCCTCGGTGCCCTTCGGCGGCCGGGAGCCCTGGCCGAGCGGTCAGCTCGGCGCGCTGGCTGCCGTACTCCAGCACCTCGGGCTCGATCCAGCCGAGCACGTACTTGCTCCATGCGCCCATGTGGGTCGGCAGCGTCTGGAACAGCCGGCCGCTGTGCGAGCCGGTGCTCATCAGGTCCCACCAGCCGACGTCGGTGTCGGTGCCGGACCGATCGAGTCGTACAGGTCGGGCAGGCCGAGGTCGTGGCCGTACTCGTGGGCGATGACGCCGATCCCGGCGTCCTCGGGCTGGGTGGTGTAGTTGAAGCACCCGCAGCCCGTCCGGCCTCGGCGATGGTCACCCCACCGGTGGCCGCGCCGACCACATTGCTGGAGGACCACTCCGCGTAGGTCCCCTGGCCCCGCCGCCGTCGGCCTGGTCCGTTGCCGGCGTGCAGCACGATCACGTGGTCCAGCGCGCCGTCGGGCTCGAACAGTTGCCGTCGTCATCGAGGTCGCCCTGGTCCTCGACGTCGTAGTCGGCCCAGGGGAAGTCCGGCTTGGCCGTCGGCCAGCGCCTTGCACGGCGTCGATGGCCATCTGGCCGGTGCCGAGCTGGTTGTCCGGGTGGCCGACGTCGCTGGCCTCGCCGGCCTCGCAGGTGTCGGCGGAGTACCAGGCCTCGGAGTGCGGCAGCGTCAGCCACGGCGAGACGTCGCCCGTCGATCACGTAGCGGCCCTTCGACATCTCCAGGTAGTAGTTCTTGACCGTCCGGCCGCTGATGTCTGACCCCGCCGTTGAGGTCGGGCCGGATCCGTCTGCTGGACGCCGGCGGTGGAGTAGATCAGCTTGCTGGTAGAAGCCCGGGCTGAAGTCCGGCACCCAGAAGGTGTTGTTGTCGGTGCCTCGGCCGACCGTGCGCCGGGTCGGGGATCTCGTTGTGCAGGGGGCCGTTGAGCAGGGTGCCGGCCGGCTCGGTGAAGCACTCCGCCGGTCGGCCGGGTCGTAGGGCCGCTCCCAGCCGGAGAAGTCGTCGTTGGCGTTCGGGTTGAACTCGACCAGCAGGGTCAGCAGCTTGGCCCGCTGCACGTTGTCCTGGCCGGACTTGCGCGCGGTCTCTCGCGGGCTGATGTCCTGGTGGTGGCCAGCGCCTCGCGCCGGGCCAGCTGCTTGGCCGCCGGCGGGAAACCCGGTGCTGCCGCTTGGCCTCAAGCCGGTCGAGCTGCCGACTTCTTGGCCTGGACCCGGCGTCCGCCGCCCCGACCTGCTGGTCCGCCGCCGCGGTCTCCCCGGTCGCGGCGCGACATTGGTGAAGTAGTAGTCGCGGTCAGCCTGCAGCAGCGGCTTCGCCAGCCCGGCTCGACCACCGGATCGTCGGGCTCAGAGGGCTTGGCCTGGGCGCCGACCGGGGCGCACAGCAGGAGGGCCACCGGGATCAGGGCAAGCGTCTTTGCCGCACGAGTCATGGTTCTGCTCCCCCCGAGCATGAGGACCTGCAGACTTCGGCAAACTATCGGTCGTTATTTGCCGTTCACAAGTCCTTAGCCTCTAGATATTTTTCGTGTCGCCTGCACTGAACGTTCGATGATGTGTCCCGAGCCGGTCGAGCTTCCAGGTTCGAGCGTCGGCAAGGCCGCGCGCGGTGCCATCTGGACGACTAAGCGAGCGTGACACGCTTTTCGTCGCGCGAGCGCGGGAGGAAGATGGCAGCTTCCCGCGCGGCCGAGCGCGAGCGAACAGTCGATCAGAGCGTGCGCTGGACGGCGCCGGTCTGCTCGGCGGCCGCGGCGACCGCCGCGTCCCGCGCCGCCGCGGTCTCGGCGTCGGTGAGGGTACGGTCGGGGGCCCGGAAGCGCAGGGCGAAGGCCAGCGACTTGTGGCCCGCGCGGCACCGGCGGGCCGGTGTAGACGTCGAACAGCGCCACCGACTCCAGCAGCGGGCCGGCCCCGGACGGAGGGCCCGCTCGACCGCGGCCGCCGGAACGTCGTCGGCGACGATCAGCGCGACGTCCTCCTTGGCCACCGGGTAGGCGGAGACCGGCGGCACCTCGCCGCCGGTGGGCGCCGCGGCGATCAGCGCGTCCAGGTCGATCTCGGCGGCCGCCGTCCGCGGCGGGCAGGCCGAACGCGCGACAGACGTCGGGGTGCAGCTCCCCGGCGTAGCCGACCACCCGGTCGTGCGACGAAGATCTCCGCGCATCGACCCGGATGCCAGGGCGCGCGGGTCGCCGACCGCCGTTCCAGCGCCAGGCCGAGGGCCTCCGCGGCGACCTCGACGAACGCGATCGCGTGCGTCCAGTCGACCGGCTCGCCTCGGTCGACCAGCCGCTGCGCCGCATCCCGCACAGCACCGCGGCCAGGTGCCGCGGCTGCCGGCCGAGGGCTGCGTCCAGTGCCGGCGATCTCGGCGTCCGTCGGCCGCTGGGTGACCGGGGGGCGCGGCGCGGACCGCAGCGGGCTCGTTGGCGAAGAACACCGAACCCGACTCGAACAGCGCCAGGTCGTCGTTGCCCCGACTGCGGTTCCGCGTCGACCGCGGCGAACAGACCGGGCAGCAGCGAGGTCCGCAGGTAGGGCGTGGTCTCGGCCAGCGGGTTGACGATCCGGTTCAGCCGGCGGCGCTCGTCCCCGGCCGGCACCCCCATCCGGTCCAGGTCGGCCACCGAGGCGAACGGGAAGCTCAGCACCTCGACGAAACCCGACGGGCCAGCGCCGCGGTGACCGCCCGGCGGGCCCGCTGAGACCGGGTCAGTCCGCGCCCGACCGGGGCCGGCGGCACCACCGGCTCGATGGTGTCGAAGCCGACCAGCCGCCCGACCTCCTCGACGTAGTCGTACGGGTCGGTCAGGTCCGGTCGCCAGCTGGGCGGGGTGACCGTCGAGCCGGTCGTCCCCGACGACCGTGGCGCCGACCGCGGTGAGCAGCCCGACCACGGTGTCGTGGTCGACGGGCGTGCCCAGGACGCGCGCCGGCAGGTGTCGGCGATCGTGGTGCTCGGTTGCGGCCGGCACCGCGCCCCGACCGTCTCGGCGTCCGCCGAGCGTCCCGCCGGCCAGCTCGACCAGCAGCTCGGCCACCCGATGCGCCGCCGCGTACGCCGCCGCCGGGTCGACCCCCCGCTCGAACCGGCGGGAGGCCTCGGAGGAGAGCTTGTGCCGGCGCGAGGTGCGCGCCAGGGTCATCGCGTCGAAGTGCGCGGCCTCGATCACCACGGCCGTGGTGCCGGCGGAGAGCTCGGTGACCGCCCCGCCCATCACCCCGGCCAGGCCGATCGGGCCGGTGTCGTCGGTGATCACCAGGTCGTCGGCGTCGAGCGGCCGGACCACGTCGTCCAGGGTGGTCAGCTTCTCGCCCTCGAGCGCCCGGCGCACCAGAATCGGCCCGTCCAGGTGGCCCGCGTCGTAGGCGTGGATCGGCTGCCCGGTCTCCAGCATCACGTAGTTGGTGATGTCCACGGCCAGCGAGATCGAGCGCATCCCGGCCAGCTGCACCCGCCGGGCCAGCCAGCGCGGGCTGGGCCGGCTGGGGTCGACCCCGGTCACCGTCACGGCCACGAAGAGCGGGCAGGCGTCGGACTGCGAGCTCGACCGGGTACCCGTCGGTCGGTCTCCAGCGGGACCGGCCGGTCCACCGGGTCGCGGAACGCCACCCCGGCGGCCTGGGCCGCCTCGCGGGCAGATCCCCCGCATCGACAGGCAGTAGCCGCGGTCGGGCGTGACGGCGATGTCCAGCACCTCGTCGCGCAGCCCCAGCACCGGCGCCGCGTCGGCTGCCGGGCGTCGCGTCGGGGCTCGGCGAGCACCATGATCCCGTCGTGGTCGTCGCCCAGCCCCAGCTCGCGGGCCGAGCAGATCATCCCGTCGGAGACGTGCCCGTACGTCTTGCGGGCGGCGATGGCGAACCCGCCGGGCAGCACCGCTCCGGGCAGCGCGACCACGACCAGGTCGCCGACGGCGAAGTTGTGCGCACCGCAGACGATGCCGCGCGGACTCGCGACGCCGGTCGTTGTGCTCCGCCGACGTCGACCTGGCACCAGCGGATCATCTTGCCGTTCCTCTGCGGCTCGTCGACGAAGGCCACCACCCGCCCGACCACCAGCGGACCGGTGACGTCGGCCCCGGCCCGGTCGACCGTCTCGACCTCCAGCCCGGCCCGGATCAGCGCATCGGCCAGGCCGCGGCCGTCGAGCTCGGCGGGCAGCGCCGCGTACTCGCGCAGCCAGCTCAGCGGCGCCCTCATCGCGCCAGCCCAACGAGGGACCGGCTGAACCGGACGTCGCCCTCGATCATGTCGCGCATGTCCTCGGCGTTGTTGCGGAACATCAGGGTGCGGTCGATCGCCCATGCCGAACGCGAACCCGGAGTAGACCTCGCTGTCCACCCCACAGGCCTGCAGCACCCGGGGGTTGACCACGCCGCAGCCACCCCACTCGATCCAGCCCTCGCTCTTGCAGGTCCGGCACGGACGATCCGGGTTGCCGACCGAGTCGCCGTGGCAGACGAAGCACTGCAGGTCGACCTCGGCCGAAGGCTCGGTGAAGGGGAAGTAGTTGGGCCGCATCCGGGTCCGGGTCGTCGCCGAACATGGCCCGGGCGAAGTGGTCCAGGGTGCCGCGCAGGTGGCCAAGGGTGATGCCCCTGTCGACGACCAGTCCCTCGATCTGGTGGAAGACCGGCAGGTGGGTGGCGTCGTACTCGTCGGCCCGGTAGACCTTGCCCGGGCAGACCACGTAGACCGGCAGCTCGCGGGTCAGCAGGGTCGCGGACCTGGACCGGGGAGGTGTGCGTCCGCAGCACCACACCGCCGTCGCTCGCCGACGAACAGGGTGTCCTGCATGGTCCGGGCCGGGTGGTCGGGGATGAAGTTCAGCGCGTCGAAGTTGAGCCACTCGGCCTCCAGCTCGGGGCCCTCGGCCACCTCCCAGCCCATGGCGACGAAGACGTCCACCATCAGGTCCATCAGCGCGGTGATCGGGTGGATCGCCCCGGTCGGCGCGAGCTGCACCGGCAGGGTGACGTCGACCCGCTCCTCGACCAGGATCCGGGCCAGCTCGGCCTCGGCGATCTCCGCCTCCCGGGCCGCGAGGGCCGCGGCGATCCGGCCCGGGCCTGACCGACCCGCTCGCCGGCCTCCTTGCGGGCCTGGGGCGGCAGCGCACCGATCTCCCGGTTGGCCAGGGCGATCGGCGACCGCTCGCCGGCGTGGGCCAGCCGGGCCTGCTTCAGCTCCGCCGCGGTGGTCGCCGCCGCGAACGCCGCGAGCGCGTCGGCCACCATCGCCTCGACGTGGTCGGCGTCCAACGGTGCGACCTGGACGGGGTCGTAGCTCGTGTTGGGCGCGGACATGAGTTCCTGCTTCGATGCGGGCGCGACTGAGTGGCGGCGTCGGGCGGTCTGGACGCCCGGGACAGTCTACGAACGCGAGCCGTCGACGCGGCCGCGCAACTCGTTTCGCGGATTCGGCCCGCTGCCGGTCGACGCTGCGACGGCTGGCGTCGACCGCGGCCGGTCGTCGCGCTGGGCGGTGGCGGTCGCGTAGAGCAGCACGGCGGCGGCGGTGGACAGGTTCAGGCTCTCCGCCCGGCCGTACATCGGCAGCGCGACGAGTCGGTCCAGCAGGGCGGCGTGGTCGCCGGCAGTCCCCAGGCCTCGTTGCCGAGCACCCACATCGTCGGCCGGGCCAGCTCGCCGGAGCGGGCGAGGTCGTCGACGGTAGCTCGGCGGCTCCGTCGGCGCCGAAGACCTGCAGGCCGGCCGACGGCGGCCTGGCGCACCGCCGTCGGCCAGGTCCACCCCGGTGACCAGCGGCAGGTGGAACATGCTGCCGGTGCTGGCCCGGACCGCTCTTGGCGTTGTAGACGTCGACCGAGTCCGCAGTGACCAGGACCGCGTCGGCGCCGAACGCGTCGGCGCAGCGGATCACCGTGCCGAGGTTGCCGGGATCGCGGACCTGGTCGCAGAAGCACCACCAGGCGGGTCGACCCGGAGCAGCGCCTCGGCCAGGGGCACGTCGACCGTGCGGCAGACGGCGACCATCCCCTGCGGGGTGACGGTGTCGGACAGGTCGGCGACGGCCTCGGCCGGCGCCGTGCCGACGCGTCACCGCCAGCCGCCGCCGCGCGGTCCAGCAGATCCGGCGTGCCGCTCGACCATGTCGTCGGCGACCAGATGTCGACGACGGCCGTCGGCGCGGCCAGCGCCTCGCTGCACCGCCTGGCGGCCCTCGGCCAGGAACCGCCCGGCGAGCCGGCGCTCCTTGCGGCGGAGCAGCCGGTGAGCCGAGCGCAGCAGAGCGCCGGACGGCGAGGTCAGGCGGCAGTGGACTCGGCGGCCGGCGGCGTTGGCCCGGGCGACCTCGACCAGCGCGGCGAACGCGGCCGGGTCGGTCACCGCGAGATCGGCGAGGATCTTGCGGTCCACCTCGACCCCGGCGGTCTTCAGGCCGGAGATGAACCGGTTGTAGGTCATGCCCTCGGCGCGGGCCGCGGCGTTGATCCGCTGGATCCACAGCTTGCGGAAGTCGCCCTTCCGGGCGCGACGGTCGCGGTAGGCGTAGACAGCGAGTGGGCGACCTGCTCCTTCGCCTTGCGGTAGAGCCGCGAGCGCTGGCCCCGGTAGCCCGAGGCCTGCTCGAGCACCTCGCGGCGCTTCTTGTGGGCGTTGACCGCGCGCTTGACGCGAGCCATGGCGAGTTACTCCTTCATGTCAGTGGCAGTGGTGGGCTCAGGCGCGCTTGCCGAGCAGTCTTGCGGGCCTTGGCCGCGTCGCCGGCTGCATCACGGTGTCGCCGTCGAGCCGACGGGTCCGGGTGCTCGGCTTGTGCTCGTTGAGGTGCATCTTGCCCGCCTTGCGGTGCATCAGCTTGCCCGAACCGGTCACGCTGAACCGCTTCTTGGCCCCGGAGTGGGTCTTCATCTTCGGCATGGCTGCCGCTCTTTCCTGGTCTGACGGGCTGCGTGCTACGTTCAGGTCGACGTCGGGGTCGAGGTTGTCCGCGTCGGTCTCGCGCCGGCGCTTCAGGTCGTCGGCGGCCGCGCCGCGGCCTCGGGCCGCGGCTCGCGGTCGGCCTGCTCGGTGTGCTCGGCCTCCGCGTCGGCCAGTCGGGCCGCGGCCCGCCGGTCCCGCTCGGCCCGGACCTCGGCGCGGGCCTCGGTCTTCTTCTTGTGCGGACCCAGCACCATCAGCATGTTGCGACCGTCCTGCTTCGGCGCGGACTCGACGAAACCGAACTCGTCCACGTCCTCGGCCAGCTTCTTCAGCAGGTTGTAGCCCAGCTCGGGACGGGACTGCTCCCGCCCGCGGAACATGATCGTGATCTTGACCTTGTCCCCGGCCTTGAGGAACCGCACGACGTGACCCTTCTTGGTCTCGTAGTCGTGGCTGTCGATCTTCGGCCGGAGCTTCATCTCCTTGATCACCGTGTTGGTCTGGTTACGGCGGCTCTCCCGCGCCTTCTGCGCGTTCTCGTACTTGAACTTGCCGTAGTCCATGAGCTTGGCCACCGGCGGCCGGGCCATCGGGGCCACCTCCACCAGGTCCAGCTCGGACTCGCGCGCCAGGCGCAACGCGTCTCGATGCTTGACGATCCCGACCTGCTCCCCGGCGGGTCCGACAAGCCGGACCTCGGGGACGCGAATGCGGTCGTTGATCCGCGGTTCGGTGCTGATATGTCCTCCAGTTGGTTGTGGATTGTGAGCGACCCGGGCCGGCGGGTGGACCTGCTGCGTCGGCGGCCCAAAAGACGAAAGGGCCCTCGCGCACGCGAAGACCCGAACCACGAGACACCGACGGTACGCCGGGCTCGTAGACCGACCCGACAACGGTCGAGCGATGTCGTACGGGTGGGAGATCAGGTCTCCACTTGGCGGATCCGGCACGGATGCCGAATCGGTCGGCGCCAGGCTATCATCGCACCGGCCGCGACCGGTCACATCCGCAGCCGGGCCCCGACCACCAAGAGAACGCCGACCGCGCGGCGTTATTCCGCCGCTGCTCTCCGGCCGGGATCACCCAGCCGAACTCTCCGGCGACGTCTCGACCAGCCGGTGCCCCGCGGCCAGCGGTCGAGCACCTCGCCTTCCAGCACCAGCGAGGCGGACCGGCCAGTCGACCAGCACCGCCACCGCCCCCTCCGCCCGCGCCGTCTGGGCCGCCTTGTCCAAGGTCACCGGCACCGGGCGGGCCGAGGGCTCCCAGGCCTGCAGGGCGTCCAGGCCGGTGAAGCCGAGCATCGCCTTGCCTCCGTCGCCGGCCTGCAGCATCACGACGGCCATCTCGGCCTCCTTGTCCGAGGCCAGCCCACCCGTGCGTCTGGCCCACCCGGGTCGCGGTCGCGACCACCGGCACCAGCAGCCGGTCAACGCACAGCGCGGCGACGGCCCGCAGGTAGTCGGTCGGCTCGTCGCCCGCGGTGACGGCCGCCAGCAGCCGCCGAGTCTCGGACCTCGGTGCGCCGTCGTCGCCGGGAAAGGGCGACGGGGCCAGCGCTGCGTCCGGGGTCCACGGCGCCAACCTAATCTGGGTTGCCACCGGCACCGAGTCGGGGTGGGGCCGGTGGTGTCCCTGATCGCCATATCGTCGGCGCCGTGGCAGGGTTGGAGAATGCCTGCTGCTGACACCGTGCTCCTGCCCCTGTGCGTCGGTCTGACTCTGCTCGGCATCATCGCCACCGGCGTCGCCTGGCGCCGGGGCAACCGCGGCCGGGTGGTCCAGGGCATCGGGTCTGGCCCTCGCCCCGATCGCCCTCTACTTCAGCGGGCTGCTCCGGCTGATATGGGACGGCATCGTCGCCGTGGGCACCTGGGCGTCGACGGTGATCTTCTCACCCGCGATCTGGTTCGGAATGGCACTGCTCGGGCTGTGCGTGGTGCTCTGGGTGGTCGGCGGCATCATCGCCCGCCGGTCCGGGCCGCCCGCCAAGGCGGTGTCGGGCAAGAGCTCGACCGCTGCGTTGCCGGCCAAGGGCCGGTCGACTCAGAAGCAGCCAGAAACAGCCGCCGGTTGATGAGGAGATGGCCGAGATCGAGGCCCTGCTCAAGTCCCGCGGCATCGAGTAGACGCGTTCTCTCTCTCCTTCTCCGGAAACCGGTCACAAACGACACTGATCTGACCCGATCGAGTGTCGTTTGTGACCGGTTTCCGGAGAAGGCGACGGGTCTAGCGGTCTAGGTAAGCGCGCGGTACTGCTGGAGGCGGCGCCTGAGCTCGTCGACCGCCTGCTGAGCCCGGGCGCCGTCGACTGCCTGGATCGCCATCAGCTGACACTTCTCGGCGTCGAGGTCGACGGCGAACTCGCCGCCGTCGGCGGGGGTGAGCAGCAGCTGGGCCCACGGGTCGCCCCGTCGGAAAGATGATCTTGTGTACCCGGCCCCACGGCACCGGTAGGTGCGCAGACCGTTGCGGATCTGCAGCCCGGTCTCGTCGGCCCGGACCGAGCTGGCCGCCACGGCAAGGATCACCACGACGAGCAGGGCCAGCACGGCGAGCAGGGTCACCGCTGGGACACGGTGAACTGCTCCCGGATGTCGCGGCGGCAGCGCGAACCACCACACCACGGTCAACGAGCAGAGCACCGCGGTGGTGACGATGAACGAAGACCCGCAGCCGCCGCGGCCAGGCGACGTACGCCGTTACAGCCGGCATGCGGCGATGTCGGTGACCAGGATCGCCCGGGCGCCGAGAGTCCACAGGTCGTCCATGATCTGCTGCGCCGCGGCGCGCGGCACCATGGCGCGTACGGCGTGCCACCCCGGCCGGGCCAGCGGCGAGACGGTCGGTGACTCCAACCCGGGGGTGATGGCGCAGGCCTGTTCGACGACCTCGTCGCTGACGTCGTAGTCCATCATCACGTAGTTGCGCGCGACCAGGACCCCGTTCAGCCGCCGCTCCAGCGGTCCGAGCCCCGGCGGGATGTCGGCCCGGGCCCGCCGGATCAGGATCGCCTCCGACTCCAGGATCGGGTCGCCGAACAGCTCCAGCCCGGCCTGCCGCAGGGTCGTGCCGGTCTCCACCACGTCGGCGATCACGTCGGCCACGCCCAGCCGGATCGCGGTCTCCACCGCGCCGTCCAGCGAGATCAGCCGGGTGATCACCCCGCGGTCCTTCAGGTACGACCCGACCAGGCCCGGGTAGGAGGTCGCCAGCCGCAGGTCGTGCAGGTCCTCCACGGTCAGCCCGGAGCCGGCCGGGGCGGCGAACCGGAACCGGCTGCGGCCGAACCCGAGGGGCATCACCTCGGTGGCGGGCGCCCCCGAGTCGAGCAGCATGTCCCGACCGGTGATGCCGACGTCGAGGGTGCCCTCCCCCACGTACACCGCGATGTCCCGCGGCCGCAGGTAGAAGAACTCCACCCCGTTCGCCTCGTCGATCAGCAGCAGCTCCTTCGGGTCGGAACGCTGCGCGTACCCGGCCTCGTGCAGCATCTCCACGGCCGCATCGGACAGCGCGCCCTTGTTGGGCACGGCCACCCGGAGCAAGGCAGGGCGAGTCGGAGGTCAGGACCACGGCGCTCATCCTAGGTCGAGTGAGCTCAGAGCCGCCGATAGATATCGTCCAGGTCGAGGTCGAGGGCCAGCATCAGCACCTGCAGGTGGTAGAGCAGCTGGCTGATCTCCATCGCCGCCTGCTCCTTGGTCTGGTACTCGGCCGCCATCCAGACCTCGGCGGCCTCCTCGACGATCTTCTTGCCGATCTCGTGCACACCGGCCTCGACCCGCGCGACCGTCGACGAGGACGGGTCCCGGTCGGCCAGCTTCCCGGCCAGCTCGGCGTACAGCGCGTCGAAGGTCTTCACAACCGCGAAGCCTACGGCGCGGCGGCTACCCGACGGTCTCGACCACCGGATCGGCGACCCCGTCGGGCTTGGCCGTTGCCCGCTCGCGCCGCTCGATCCGCAGCCAGGTCACGAACCCGATCACGCAGAACCCGCCGTAGACGATGTACATCAGCGCCGACGGGTAGTAGCCGGCGTTCAGCAGCAGCGGTACGCCGACCAGGTCGACGGCGATCCAGACCAGCCAGAACTCCACCCAGCCGCGGGCCATCCCGTAGGTGGCCAGGATCGAGCCGGTGAGGATCCAGGCGTCGGGCAGCGGGCCCCAGGAGCCGAGGGCCTTGAGCACGAAGTAGAAGATCGCGGTTCCGACCACGGCGCCGATGAGGAGCTGGAGCCGCCCGCTGGCCCCGGCCCAGCGTGGGCGTACGCCGACTCCGCCCTCGTCGGCGTGGGACCGCTTGAACTGCGACCACCGGACCCACCCGTAGACGCTGACGATCAGGAAGAAGACCTGGCGACCGGCCTGGCCGTAGAGGTTGAGGTCGTTGGGCGTGTCGAAGACCCCGCCGAGGAAGACCGTGAACAGCAAGATGTTGCCCACGATGCCGATCGGCCAGGCGGCCACCCGGCGGCGCATGCCGAGGATCGCGCTGGCCAGCCCGAAGCCGTTGCCGACGATCTCCCGCCAGAGGATCGTCGAGGCGCCGATGTGCAGCTCGGCCTTGAGGAACTGCCCGAGCAGCTCAGAGAGGTCCATGATCATTCCCACCTGTCCGGTCGCACGTACGCCGGGGTGGAAGACGCCTCACCCGCCGTGCCCCCGCACGGCGTCGAGGCGCCTCGCGTGTACCTCCCATCCGGACTTTCACCGTCGGTCGTGGAGTTTCACCACATCAACCGCTTGCGGCTGGCCTGTCGGCCGGCTGCGCACGGGTCGCGGACTGTCACCGCCGGTTCGGAATTACACCGACCCCGGAACACGCGCGAGTTTGTGAACTCGTCGGCGACCAGCATAGAGCAGTCGGCCAGCGTGTCGGCCATCTGTCCGGACGTGGCCCTGTGCGGAGGAACGAAGCCCGAATCGGCGGTTACGCGGCGCCAGACGTGGCCTTGTGCGGAGAAACGTCATGCCGAGACGGCGATCGGTCAGAGGGTGACCCCGAGCAGGGCCTCGCAGGCCCGGGCGACCAGCGCGGGTGCCTCGGTGTCGTCGCTGTCCATGCCGGTCGCGGCGCCGGCCCAGGCGTCGACGGCGGCCAGGGCGGTGGGCGCGTCCAGGTCCAGCGCGAGGGCGTTGCGCACCTGCACGAGCACCTCGTCGGCGTTCGGGCCGGTCGTCCAGCCGCACCGCCTCGCGCCACCGGTTCAGCCGCTCCTCGGCCGCGGCCAGCAGGTGGTCGTTCCACTCCCAGTCGTCGCGGTAGTGGTGGGCGAGCAAGGCGAGCCGGATGGCCATCGGGTCGACGCCGGACTCGCGCAGCGTCGAGACGAAGACCAGGTTGCCCCGCGACTTCGACATCTTCTCCCCGTCCAGGCCGACCATCCCGCTGTGCAGGTACGCCTGGGCGAACGGCTGGTCGGTGGCCACCCGGCCCTCGGCGGCCGACATCTCGTGGTGCGGGAAGACCAGGTCGCTGCCCCCGCCTTGGACGTCGAAGTCGGCGCCCAGCAGGTCCAGCGCGATCGCCGTGCACTCGATGTGCCAGCCCGGTCGCCCGGCCCCGAGGGGGGAGTCCCAGGACGGCTCCCCGGCGCGAGCCAGTCGCCAGACCAGGCAGTCCAGCGGCGCCTTCTTGCCCGGCGCGCTCCGGGTCGCCGCCCTTCTCGGCGAACATCCGCCAACGCCTCCGCCTCCGACAGGCGGGCCGAGCGAGCCGAACTCGGCGTCGCTGTCCTGGGCGAAGTACAGGTCGGGGAAGTCCGGGTCCTCGACCGCGTACACCGCTCCCTGCGCTCCTGCAGCTCGGAGATCAGCTCGACCACCTGCGGGATCGACTCGACCGCACCGACCAGGTGCTCGGGCGGCAGCACGTTCAGCGCCGTCATGTCCTCGCGGTAGAGCTGGGTCTGCTGCTCGGCCAGCGACTGCCAGTCCACCCCGGCGGCCGGCGCCCGCTCCAGCAGCGGGTCGTCGACGTCGGTGACGTTCTGCACGTAGGTCACGTCGAGTCCGCGATCGCGCCAGACCCGGTTCAGCAGGTCGAAGGCGACGTAGGTGGCGGCGTGACCGATATGGGTGGCGTCGTAGGGGGTGATGCCGCAGACGTACATCCGGGCGCGGCCGGACGCCGGCCCGATCGGCACCAGCCGCCGGCGCAGGGTGTCGAAGGCCTGGACGGGCCGCAGCGGCGGTGGGCCGGGCAGCCCCGGAATCGGGCGGGCGCTCCAGGACTGCATGGGCGTCACCCTATCCAGGCGCCGAAGCCGTCCCGCTCAGAACGGAGGCCACGGGATCGACGGCCACTCCCCGCGCGGCCGCGGCAGTCGCTCACGGTGCAGCAGCAGGTCGGCCCGGCGCACGAAGCGCGGCGACCTCGCGCTCGTCGAGCAGCTGGGCGAGCCGCTCGGGCGCTCCGTCCCGAGCCTGGCGTACGGCGGTCAGCTCGCGCTCGTCGAGCTCGGCGCCGGCCCATCCCCAGAGCAGGGTGCGCAGCTTGTGGTCGGTGTGGAAGCTGACCCCGTGGTCGACGCCGAACACCCGGCCGCCACTGCCCAGGATGTGGCCGCCCTTGCGGTCGGCGTTGTTGATCAGCACGTCGAAGACGGCCAGCAGCCGCAGGTCCGGCGCGTCGGCGTGGACCACGGTGACCGGCCGGTCCTCGGCGTCCAGCCCCTGCGACGCACGGGAACCACCCCGTGCGGGCACCTCGGTCGGTCGGCACCAGGTCGACCAGCTGCGCCGGTCTGCTCCTCATCGACGTCCACCCAGGCCTGCAGCGACCCGGGCCCCAGCGGGCCGTCGGTGAGCACGGTCACCGGCACGCAGTCGAACCCGCCGATCCGGGACACCTCGTACGCCGCGACCTCGCGGAAACCCAGGGTGCGGTGCGGGAAGTCCCACAGCGGCCGCTCCCCCTCGACCGGCTTGTAGACGCACTCCACCGGCCCGCACGGTCCCGTCAGCTCGGCCAGGAACGTGGCGTTGGAGGCCTGCAGCAGGCGCCCGGTGAGCCGTCAGCTCACCCTCGGCCAACGAGACGGTCAGCGCGGGATGGGTCAGCACCTCGGGAACGGACCGGGTCAGCGGAACAACGGGCGCCGGTAGCCGTTGGCCCGCGGGCAGACGTGCCCGTTGGGATCCAGCGGCTGCAGGCAGAACGGGCACGGCGGTCGGCCGGCCGCCACCAGGGCCTGGGCCCGGGCGACGAAGTCCCGGGCGTACGAGGCGGTGATCTTGACCACGAACACCTCGTCGGCGTTGATCTCCTCGCTCTCGACCTCGGCCTGCCGGCGCGGCGGGATCAGCCCCGGGCTCGTCCTCCTCGGTGTCGACGTTGGAGAACAGCTCGATCACGATCCGGTCGATGCTCGGGTCCCAGGCGATGGTCATGGTGCCCACCCGGAACTCCTCGGTGATCGGCGCGTCCAGCGGATCCACGTCGCGGGCGCTGGCGGACGCCGGAGGCACGTCGATCTCACCGGCGCTGCGCCGGACCACCTCGTCGAGCACCTTGTCGAGATGCTCGGCCAGCACCGACACCTGCTGCTTCTCGCAGGCCACGCTGGTGATCCGGTTGCCCTCCCGGGCCTGCAGGAAGAACGTTCGCTCCCCGGGCTGCCCGACCGTACCGGCCACGAACCGGTCCGGCGCGTCGTAGCGGTGCACCAGAATCGCCATGGCCACCAGCCTAGGTCAGGAGCGCTCCCTTACCGGTGGTCGTGGGCGCGGTTCCCATAGGTGCCCGACGTCAGGGTCCGGTACGACTCGCCAACCATCTCCTCGAGCACGCCCAGGTCCACCTGGGACAGGTCCTTGATGTAGAGACAGCCCACGCCGGTGGTGTGCGGGCCGAGCCGGCCGAGCGGTCCGCGTAGGCCCCGACGCCGTCGAGCAGGTAGATCGTCGTCGCCGCCTTGCGCGGCGCGAAGCTCACCGCGGCGGCGTCACCCTCGCGCCCGCTCTCGTAGCGGCAGTGGTACTGACCGAAGCCGATCACCGAGGAGCCCCACATCCGCGCCGGCTCCCCGGTCACCCGGCCCATCAGCTCGAGCAGGGTCTCCGCGTCCCGTCGCCGGGTCGGCGACTCGACCTTGTCCAGATAGTCCTGAACCGCGCTCTCCATTCCGTCCTCCTTTAGCGGGCCGCATCCGCGGCCCCGAGTCCACCGCCCACCGGGGCGTCGCCCGGCGGCTGGCTCCGCCGTCTCCGGGCCTTCTTGCGCGGGGCGAAGACCGCACCGAGGTCGATCATGCTCGAGTTGACGGTGAGCACGTACGGCCGGTTCGCCGTGTAGCGGATGATCGAGATCGATGCCGGGTCGACCACGATCCGCTGGAAGCTGTC
The DNA here is from genome assembly GCA_963791865.1 of uncultured Actinomycetota bacterium. Classification (GTDB taxonomy): domain Bacteria; phylum Actinomycetota; class Actinomycetes; order Propionibacteriales; family Propionibacteriaceae; genus Microlunatus. The sequence goes on along the minus strand of CAWBUC010000011.1, from coordinate 14,754 downwards.
CAGGTGCATTCCCAGGGCGTCGGCCAGGATCGCCTTGATCGGATCACCGTGGGAGACCGCCGCCCAGACCGCGTCGGGCCCGTGCTCGGCGCCCAGCCGGGCGTCCCAGGCCCGCATGGCCCCGACCGCGCGGGCCGACATCTCGGCCATCGACTCCCCGCCGGGGAACCGCACGGCCGAGGGCTGGTGCTGGACCGCTCCCCAGAGCTTGTCCTTGCTCAGCTCGCGGAGCGCCTTGCCGGTCCACTCGCCGTACCCGCACTCGACCAGACCCTGCTCGACCTGGATCGGGCAGGCCTCGGCGCGGGAGGCGACCAGTGCCTGGGCGGTCTGCCGGCAGCGGCGCAGCGGCGAGGTCACCACGGCCCGCAGCGGCACGCCGGCGATCCGGGCGGCCACCTCGCTGGCCTGCTGGTGGCCCACCTCGTCCAGCACCACTCCGGACGACCGGCCGGCCAGCACGCCGGCGGTGTTGGCCGAGGTGCGTCCGTGGCGGATCAGCAGAACCGTGGTCATTTGGGACTGAATCTACCGAGACCGGCTCACCTCGAGGCTCACCGCGCGGTACCGGCCCGCGGACGTAGGCCAGCATCCCCTCGGGCTGGATCGCTGCCCGAGCTCGACATGGTCCACCGTGCCCCGGACCAGCAGGCTCCAGCCGGCCTGGTCGGGGACTGACTGCAGCCGTACGCCCAGCCAGCCCGGGGCGTCGTCCAGCACCGGGCCCCAGTCGCTGTCCCGCCAGCGGCCGAGGGTGAACGGACCGCCCGGGCGCCGGCGCCACCCCCGCGAAGGCATCGGCGAGCCCGCGATGGTGCCAGCCCAGCAGGTTGACCGTGAGCCGACTGGCCGGCACACCGGCTCGGCCGCGGTCAGCAGCTCGGCCAGCGCCGAGTCCTCGTCCAGCACCCCGATCACCTCGGCCGGCTCGCCGTCCACCACCAGGAACGACGACAGCGTCCACCCGGCCCGACCGGCCCCCTGCCCGGCGGCCCAGACGCTCACCGGCGCCGGCATCCGCCCGCGAAGCCGACGGAGCGGGTCCCGTTCCGGCTCGGGCGTGGCGAACGGGTGGGTGGAGTGGATCGTCACCGCATCAGTCTCTACCAGCGTCGCCTGCTCCCGCCGCGGCTCGGCGACCCCGTACGGTGTTCCGGGTGCTCGGGCGGGTACGCGGAGAGGAAGCGGTGGCATGGGTTGGCTGGAGGCGCTGGTCCTGGGCGTGGTTCAGGGCCTGACCGAGTTCCTGCCGATCTCCTCCAGCGCCCACCAGTCGATCGTGGGGCAGTTCTTCGGCGGCGAGGACCCGGGGTCGGCGTTCACCGCGATCACCCAGCTGGGCACCGAGTCCGCGGTGATCATCTACTTCCGCAAGGACATCTGGCTGATCATCCGCAGCTGGGCGGGCTCCCTGGTCGGGCGGGTGCCGCGGGACAACCCCGAGGCCCGGATGGGCTGGCTGGTGATCATCGGCTCGGTCCCGATCGTGGTGCTGGGCGTGCTGTTCCAGGACGCCATCGACACCAGCGTCCGGAACCTGTGGATCACCGCCGCCATGCTCGCCGGGTTCGGTGTGGTGATCGGTCTGGCCGACCACTTCGCCCGCAACGAGCGGCCGCTGGAGTCGTTGACCTGGCGCCACGGGGTGCTGTTCGGCCTGGCCCAGTCCCTGGCCCTGATCCCCGGGGTATCCCGCTCCGGCGCGACGATCGCGGCCGGCCTGGCCATGGGCTACCAGCGGGTCGCCGCGGCCAAGTACGCCTTCCTGCTGGCCATCCCCGCCGTCGTCGGATCGGGACTGTTCAAGCTCACCGATATCGCGAACGACCCTGTGGAGCCGGCCTGGGGACCGATCGTGCTGGCCACGGTGGTCTCGTTCGTGATCGGCTACGCGGTGATCGCCTGGCTGCTGCGCTACGTCAGCACCCACAGCTTCCTGCCGTTCGTGATCTACCGGATCGCGCTGGCTGGGCGTGGTCGTGGTGTTGCTGCTGACCGGCGTTCTCGAACCCTTGCCCGCCTCGAGCGGACCGCCCCCCTAGTGGTCGCGCCTCCCGGCGCAATAGATGAGTGATTCGAAGGGGTGGGCGGTCACCTCGATCGGCGTCGGACCTCGCCGGTTCCCTGATTTCCTGACGCGCGTTTCACGGCTGAACGGCGTGTCGCGACGTTCTGGTCCCACTCGGGACAGAAAGTCAGGGCAACGTTCCGGTCGCCGCGGCTAGGCGGCGGTCACTGGTGGATGCCCGGGAGGGCCCCTGGAAAAGTGCCGCCAGCGCCCGAGAAAGGGCGGGACACGCCGATCAAGGGTGGAACGCGGGGCAGAAAATCAGGGAGAGGCGCCGACGGCGGCCCGAAACCGCCGGATGAGCTCTGGGACTACCCCATTGGAATCACTCATCGGATTAGTCGCCGACCCCGGAAGCGTCCAAGGCCTCGGCGGCGATGGTCAGGGCGTCCAGCTTCTCCGCCACCGACCCGCCGTACGGCGCCAGCGCGCAGGTCGTCACGCCCGACTCCGCCAGCAGCCGGAGCCGCTCGGCGATCCTGGCCCGATCCCCCAGCAAGGAGGTCTGGTCGATGAAGTCGTACGGCACCGCCGCCTGGGCGTCGCGCTGCCGTCCGGTCAGGAAGAGGTCCTGCACGGTTGCCGCCGCGTCGGCGAAGCCCATCCGGACGGCCAGGGCGTTGTAGAAGTTCTGTTCCCGGCTGCCCATGCCGCCGAGGTACAGCGCCGCGTACGGGCGGACCGGGTCGGCACAGACCCGCGGATCGGCGCCGACCACCAGCGGGACGCTGGGCACCACGTCGAACCCGTCCAGGGTCTTGCCGGCCCGGGCCCGTCCGGCGGCGAGGTGGCCGAGCTGCTCGGCGGCGAAGTCGGGGGCGAAGAAGATCGCGAGCCAGCCGTCGACCAGCTCGCCGGCCAGCTCGAGGTTCTTGGGACCGATGGCCGCGAGATAGGTGGGGATGTGCGCACGGATCGGAGCGATGGACAGCTTGAGCGGCTTGCCCGGCCCGTCGGGCAGCGGCAGCCGGTAGTGCTCACCGGAGAAGGCCACGGTCTGCCGGGACAGCGCCTGGTCGACCACCGCGAGGTACTCCCGGGTCCGGGCCAGCGGCTGGTCGAAGCGGACTCCGTGCCAGCCCTCGGAGACCTGCGGTCCCGACACGCCCAGCCCCAGACGGAACCGGCCGCCGGTCAGCACGTCCAGGCTGGCCGCGGTCATCGCGGTCATGGCCGGAGTACGGGCCGGGATCTGCATCACCGCTGACCCGATGTCGATGGTGGTCGTCTGACCAGCCAGCCAGGCCAGCACCGTCGGGCTGTCCGACCCGTACGCCTCGGCCGCCCAGACCACCGCGAAGCCCAGCGACTCGGCATGCCGGGTCAGCTGCAGCTGATCGCGCGGATCATCCGACCCGACCAGGTATCCCAGGTTCAGGGCGAGCCGCATCGTCACACGGTATCCGGGAAGGGGCCAACCCCCTCGGACCCCACAAAAGCAAATCCTCAAAGCAAGGGGGACGACCCCCGCAAGCCAAATTCTGCAAGGGACAACCCCTTGCACCCCCGCAAAGACCCATAGGGTCTCCCCATGGAAACTCGCCTGGTCGGGTCCAGCGGCCTGCGGGTCTCCCGACTCGGGCTCGGCACGATGACCTGGGGCCGCGACACCCCTCCCGAGCAGGCGCGGGGGCTGCTGCAGATGTTCTGCGAGGCGGGCGGCACGCTGATCGACACGGCGGCGGCGTACGGGGCCGGCGACGCGGAACGGATCGTCGGCCGGCTGGTCAAGCACCTCGGCAACCGGGACGAGATGGTGATCGCCACCAAGGCGGGCTTCGTGATCAGGAACGGCGAGCGGATCGTCGACACCTCCCGGCGCGCGCTGCTGCGCGACCTCGAGGGGTCACTGGACCGGCTGGGCACCGACTATGTCGACCTGTGGCAGATCCACGCCTTCGGCGCGGCGCCGCTGGCCGAGACGCTGGAAGCCGTGGACCACGCCGTCCGCACCGGGCGGGCGCGCTACGCCGGGGTCTCCAACTTCGTGGGCTGGCAGACGGCTCAGGCCGCCACCTGGCAGTGCGCGTTCCCCGGGCGTACGCCGATCGCCAGCGCCCAGGTCGAGTACTCCCTGCTCGCCCGGCGGGCCGAGGTCGAGGTGCTGCCGGCAGCTCCGCGCCTTCGGGATGGGCCTGTTCCCCTGGTCCCCGTTGGGGCGCGGCGTGCTTACCGGCCAGTACCGCAACGGCATCCCGCGCGGGTCGCGGGCCGCATCGGACCACTTCGCGTGGTTCGTCGAGCCGTACCTGGAGCCCCGCAGCCGCGGAGTGGTCGAGGCGGTCGTCAAGGCGGCCGACGGGCTGGACCTGACCCCGCTCCAGGTAGCCCTGCTCTGGGTCCGGGACGCCCCCGGGGTCACCGCTCCCCTGCTGGGCGCCCGTACGCCGGGCCAGCTCGCGCCGGCGCTGGCGGTGGACGACCAGCAGCTACCGAACGAGATCGCCCGGGCCCTGGACGACGTGTCGGGCGGGCCCAACATCGGACGCGACGCCGCCGACTGACGGCTGGCTCGGCTGTGGCGTGAGGGCGTGACCCTAGCGGCGGAGGAACTGGCGGATGATCTTGCGGCGGATCCAGACGTCGCGGGTGCCGTCCCGGTATCGGCGCAGCCGGGCCAACTCCCAGCCGCCGTACTCGGCGTGATCGGTGAGCAGCTGACGGACGGCGGTACGGGACAGGTGACGGCCCAGCCGGACCCGCTCGACCTGGTACTCGACGCCAGCAACGCTCATCGCGGCCAGCCTAACCTGCGCCGCGGCGCCCGGCGTCAGGCCTGGTCGAGGAAGCGGTCCAGCACCCGGGCGCCGAACTCCAGCGACGCGACCGGAACCCGCTCGTCCACGCCGTGGAACATGCTGACGAAGTCCAGCTCCGGCGGCAGCTGCAGCGGCGTGAAGCCGAAGCACCGGATGCCGGCGCGGGTCCAGGCCTTGCCGTCGGTGCCGCCACTCATCAGGTAGGGCACGGTCCTGGCCGCCGGGTCCTCGGCCTGCAGGCAGGACTGCATCGCCGCCACCAGGGACCCGGAGAACTCGGTCTCCACCGCCGGCTGGGAGGCCACCACCTCATAGCGCACCCGGTCGCCGAGCAGGTCGGCGATCGTGGCGTAGAACTCGTCCTCCCCGTCCGGGCACGAACCGGCCGTCGATCGCCGGCGGTGGCCCGACCCGGGATCACGTTGTGCTTGTAGCCGGCGGCCAGCATGGTCGGGTTGGCCGTGTTGGACATGGTGGCGCCGACCATCCGGGCGATGCTGCCCAGCCGGGCCAGGGTCTCCTCGGCCCGGTCGGGATCCAGTTCGATGCCGAACGCCTCCGACACCGCGTCCAGGAAGGCCCGCTGCGCGTCGGTGATCTTGTACGGCCACTCGTAGGCGCCGATCCGGGCCACGGCGGCGGCCAGCTCGGTCACGGCGTTGTCGTCGTTGCGGAACGAGCCGTGTCCGGCCCGGCCGTCGGCAATCAGGTTGAGCCAGGCCATCCCCTTCTCCGCGGTCTGGATGAGGTAGAGCCGAAGGTCGTCCCGAACGCTCAGCGAGAACCCGCCGACCTCGCCGATGGCCTCTTCGCAGCCCTCCAGCACCTCAGCGGTGCTCGTCGACCAGCCACTGGGCGCCCAGCCCGCTGCCGGCCTCCTCGTCCGCGGTGAAGATCAGCCGGATCGGCCGCCGCGGCGCGGCCCCGGCCCGAGCCCGGGCCCGTACGACGCTGAGCACCATGGCGTCGAAGTCCTTCATGTCCACCGCGCCGCGACCCCAGACGCACCCGTCGACCACCTCACCGGCGAACGGCGGCACGGACCAGTCCTCGGCGTTGGCCGGCACCACGTCGAGGTGGCCGTGCACCAGCAGCGGGGACAGCGACCGGTCGACCCCGTCCGGGCTCCAGTCCGCCACCACCGAGGTTCGCCTGGGGGTCGGACTCGAGCAGTCCGGCTGGAAATGCCCACCTCGTCCAGCAGCTCGGCCACTCGCTCGGCCGCCACCCGCTCCCCCGGTCCGGAGTCGTTGCCGAAGTTGGTGGTGTCGATCCGGATCAGCTCGGCACAGAGCTCGACGACCTCTGCCTCGGGCTGGTAGTCGCTGGTCACCGCCTCATCGAACCACGGCGTCGTCCGGGAGCGTTGCTATAGTTCATGGGCTCCCAGCCGATCGGGGAGCGGGTCCGGGTGGCGGAATAGGTAGACGCGCTAGCTTGAGGTGCTAGTGCCCCTTGCGGGGCATGGGGGTTCAAGTCCCCCCTCGGACACAGTTGTAACGCCGTGCTGACTAGGCATTTCGCCATAGGGAAACGGTCGATTTCCCCTCGTGATGCAGCGCATGATGCAGTGCGCTCCCCAAAACCGCCCTAGCCGAGGAGCGCGGCTACGCGGTCCGCTGCTTGCCGGCGCTGGCTTCCGAGCACATGGGCGTGAGTTGGTGTGACAGGAAGGCTGCGGCAAGCTGGCCCTTCACACTATTGCCGGCCGCATCGAGCCTTGGCGCGAATGTACCCAGTCCGCCCTTGCCGGGCGACACCGTGACGATCCCACCCCCGATGCCACTCTTGCCTGGCAATCCGATGGTGTACAGCCACTCGCCGGAGGTCTCATACAGGCCGGCTGTCGCCATGGCGACAAGAGCGCACCGGCAACTCACCTGATCAACGACTCGCTCACGCGTCAACGGATTCACTCCGCCAGCCGCGATGGTTGCGGCCATCACGGCAAGGTCTCGAGCCGTGACACTCAGGCAGCTTTGCCTCGTGTAGAGATCAACGGTCTCCTCCGAATCAGTGGCTAGCCTGCCGAAGCTGCGTAGCAGGTCACCGATGGCTCGATTGATCGAGTTCGTCGTCGAGGCTGAGGCGAAAACCTCCTCATCGATCTTGAGTTCACGGCCCGCAAAACGTGACAGCCCCTGCTGAATGAAGCGCCACTTCTCTTCTGTATTGACGCCAGGGGACATGCTCGTCGTTGCGATCGCCCCTGGATTGACCATCGGATTGGTCCTGCCGTCGGGTCGGTCCTCGATGGCGGCAACGGAGTTGAACCTCCTGCCGGTCGCATTGAGACCGACGAACTGAGCAACGGTATTGGGCGTGTGTACGCCACACATGAGCGCGAGAATGAAGGGTTTGGCCACGCTCATGATCGTGAACTCGACCTCCGCATCTCCTGCCTTGGCAGTAAGGCCCCGGGTGTTCGCCACACAAATGCCGAATTTGTCAGGATCAACACGGGCAAGCGACGGATACACCTGTGAAACGTCTCCATCGGCGTTGCGTCGGAAGCGGTCATAAGCCTCTTCAACGAGGAGACGTACATGCTCTTCGGGCGGAAGATGGCCCGTTGAAACGTACGGCGCATTCACCGTTGGATCCGTCGTCATTGACTCATCACCTTCCTGTCGTTGGCTACGTCGTTGCCTCGCGGGCCCACATGATTTTGAGTACGGGCACGGGCCTCATCTCGATCCAGGTCCACGGGATACAGGGACGGCTAGGCGCGCGGCTCTCTTACCCTGCCTGGTCCACAGAACCTAGGGCAGCCTCGAGTCCGGCGGCAACCTCGTTCAAGGTTGGGGAGATGGCCTCTGGGTCCGCAGATTGGAGCAGTTCCTCCACCCGTCCACGTGACGCTCGTACTGCATCTCGCAGGGTGCGCGTCCCAGTTCGAGTGGCGTCGTCCGGGGCCGAAGCCTCGAGTGCGGTCAGCCGATCCTCGACAGCGGCTATGCGATTCGCGCCGACCGTCCAGCCGCCCTCGACCTGATCAAGAGAGCCCGATTGACCCAGCTCAGGGACGAGCACGCGAGCAAACCACGCCACCTCTTGCTCGGCCGTTGCGAAATCAGCCCTCCAGACTTGTCGACGGTGTGCCCGCACGAGAAGGGGCGTCGCTATCGCGGCTGCAAGCAATAGACCCGCCAGCGCCCACCAAAACCAGGAACCTCCGCTGGTTTCGGCTGGCTCGCTCGCCGCGGACGAGGACGGCGACGGGCTTGCGCTCGGCGATGGGCTGATCGTCACCGACCGGGTGACAGTCGACGGACTCGGGGCTGCAGTGACTGTCTGGGTCGTGGTGGTCTCCACGCGGATCGGTGACCGCGAGGGATTCTCCGTCGCCGATCGCGTCGCTGTCGGTTCTTGAGTGCGGTGTCGGCTCCTCTGTTGGCCGGCTCGATGAGAGTTCGGGACTCGGTTCTGTCGGCGTTGGACTGGGAATCTCCGGGCGCGTAGCCGACCTCGTGGGGGTCGGCAGGGACACCGTCGGCGTGGGCAGTTGGCTTGCTGAGCGTGATGGCGATGCCGGCCCCTCGATGTTCCCACCGCCAGCGCATGACGTGAGCACGGCGATGGCCAAAGCAAAGCCAGCCATTTTCATGACCAGCGTTCCAACCCTGCCGCCGGATCCAGCTCTCTTGCACACCCCGACCTCCGATGCATCGTCTGTTTGAAACCAGATACGGTCCGGCCGGCCCGCGTACTGGCGTCACATCGTAGCGTCGTTCGGGCTGAGCCATGTCGAAACCGAAGTCCCTGCTACTCACGTCCGGCATGAGCTCATCGGAGCCGGAATGTTGATCACGGCGGGCCGCGACAACGGTAAGCCGCTGGACTACGGCGAACTCGAGAGGTGGACACGTGTCAATGGCCAGTTCGTGGTCCCCGCTGGTGGCCAAGTGAAAGTCCCCACTCTTCGGGTGTTTGATCAGCTGGTTGTTGATGTCGGTTCCTCCTTTCGCTGCGGGCTTGTTTCATGCGGTAGCTGTCGCCGTCGGTGACGACGGTGTGGCAGTGGTGGAGGAGCCGGTCGAGCATGGCTGACGGCGGTGGTGTGTTCGGGTAGGAACCGGCCCCAGGACTCGAAGGGCCAGTGGGAGCCGATGCCGAGGGAGCGGCGTTCGTAGGCGGCGGCGACGAACCGGAACAGCAGCTGGGCGCCGGTGTCGTCCAGCGGGGCGAAGCCCGAGTTCGTCGACGATGACCAGGTCGTTGCGGAGCAGGGTGTCGATGACCCGTGCCGACGCTGTTGTCGGCCAGGCCGCGGTAGAGGGTTTCGACGAGTTCGGCGGCGGTGAGTAGCGGACCCGGTGTCCGGCTTCGACCGCGGCGATCCCAAGGCCACGAGCATGTGGCTCTTGCCGGTGCCGGCCGGGCCGATCAGGCAGACGTTCTCCGCGGCCCGGATCCATTCCAGGGAGGCGAGGTAGTCGAAGGTCGCCCGGGGATCGAGGAGGCGGCCACGTCGAACTCGTCAAGCGTCTTGGTGACCGGGAACGCGGCCTGCCGGCGGCGGGTCCGGGCGTTGGACTCGTCGCGGGCGGCGATCTCGGCCTCGACCAGGGTGCGGAGGAACTCCTCCGGGCTCCAGCGTTGCGTCTTCGCGGTGACCAGCAGCTCGGGTGCGAGTCGGCGCATCGCGGCCATCTTCAGCCGCTTCAGCCCGTCGGTCAGATCTGCGGCCAGCACGGGCGGCGCTGGTGGCTCATCGGTCATCGCCGTCCGATCCGGTAGGCTCCAGCGATCGGGTCGGCACCGACGGCAGGGTCAGCACCAGCGCCTGCCCGGCGGGTCGAGGAGTGGGCGCCGCCCCGGCGGCAGACCAGGATCGAGCGGACGTCAGCGGCGCGCCACCGGCGGAACTCCACCGCCCGCTGCAGGGCGGCGAGCACAGGCGCTGGTGCCGTGCGCGGCTTGCAGGGTGAGGATCTCGGCGAGCTCGGTCGGCCAGCTTCGACACCCCGGCTGCGGCGGCACCGGTGAGGAACGCCTCCGCGACCGGGCCGAGTGCGAGGAAGTCCTTCTCGACTTGGGTTCTGGGCCGGGGTGCCCGGCGGGCCGGTCCGGTCGTGGACCGCCGTAGTGGTCATCGACGATGCTGGTCTCACCCGGCGCGACCAGCCCGTGCTCGGCGAGCATCTCCCCGGTGACCGGCTCGATCGACCGTGAGCATCGTCGCCGTGGTGGCGATGGTGACCGTGGTGCCGATCAGCCGGTTCGGCACCGAGTAGCGGGCCGACCCGAACCGGACACAGGACAGCTTGTCGACCTTCCGCGCTGATCGGCCGGACGCCCGAACTCGAGCCGCAGCGACGGCAACCGCACCCAGCAGCGGCCGCTCGATCACCAGCCGCTCGGCCGGCACCGCGCAGATCTCCGAATGACGTCGTCGCGTTGACCTCCCCGCACCATCGCGGCGGCCGCCGCGTTGGCGGCCGGCCAGATCACCGAACGGGTTGCTGCGGGACCATCAGGTCGCGCTTGGCGTAGCCGACCAGGTTCTCCACCATGCCCTTCGACTCCGGATCGGCCGCCTCGCAGAAGTCGGGCCGGAACCCGTAGTGGGTGGCGAACCGGACATAGTCCGCGGTCGGCACCACCACGTTCGCGACCACCCCCGCCTTCAGGCAGCCCATCCGGTCGGCCAGCACGGTCTTCGGCACCCCGCCGAGGGCCTCGAAGCACTCGGCCAGCAGCGCCAGCGTCGTGGCGGCCTTCTCGTCGGCGGCGAACCGGACGAACCGGAACCGCGACCACGCCAGCACCGCGCAGAACACATGCACGCCCGGCCTGGACACCCCAGTCGATGACCAACGTCTCGCCCGGCGTCCACACCCCCGGCCGCCGGCCCCGGTGATGACCCCGTCGCCACTCCGCCTTGACTGCGGCAACCAGCCGGCGGAAGTTCCGGGCCGACCCGGCATAGCCGGCCGCCCGCGCCGCGGGCAACAGCCGCTTCGCCGAGATCCGCCCCGCCGTCTTCTCCACCCGTTCTCGCGACCAGATCCCTCACCTGGTCGTAGTTGCGGCCCCGACCCTGCCGCGCCGGGCCGCCTGCGCCGGCCTCGTGCGCCTCGATGATCCGCTTCACCGTCTTGTGCGTCGTGCCGCAGATCTGCCGCGGCACCCCGATAGCTGCCCACATCTCGATAGGCGGCAAGCACATCCATTCGTTCCCTCGCGTTCTTCAATGGAGTCCCCTTCCGCGGTCGACAGTGACTGGCTTGGCACCGTCACCGTCAGCCGCGGAAGGGCCTCAACGACTAACGACACGACGAACGAAGAGTGGGGACTTTCACTGGCCAAAAGCGGGGACCGCTACCTGGCCACCAGTGGGGACTTTTTCATGGCCACGGACAGTCGAGACGGCGCGGGCGCGGATGCACAGCTGGGTCTTACCAGCGGCGACGCCGGATACATCGATCCGGCCGACCCGGCAAACCTCGACCCCGCCAACTCCCGCTACGTGCGGGCCGACCTGGCTCTGTGCCGGCCTACTACGACCGAATTCGCGCTGAGGCCCAGTCCTCGGCTGAGCCGGACGACCTCGACGCGCTACGGCGCCGGACAGGCCAGTGAATCGTCATCCCTGAAAAGTGGCGACATTTGTCTCTAGGTGGTCGCTCCGTGGCGGGAGACGCTCCTAGCCGCCCCGGTCCAGTTGGACGGCCTCGTGACACCATTCGTGACACGGACTGGCGTCGACTGGACGCGATGGAGGCGGCTGACGGGGTCGGCGGCGGACTCCTGCCGCCTGAGGATGCCTGAGTTGGCCGGGACGATCGCCCTTTTAATGCGCTGGTCGGCTCCAGCGGTTTCTTGGCGGTGGTCCCCGCTCGTAGCAGACGCTGGCCGTTGGCAAGCAGTTCCGCGACACCGAGGTTCAGCCCGGTTCTCGGGTGGTGTACCACTAGTCTGAGGTACTCGTCAGCGGCCAGGTTTCCGTCCTTCTTTTGCGGTTCAGCGGGACGGGTGGGGAGACGAACACGAGCTGCACCTGGCAGCGAACTGGCTGCTACTGGTACTGCTGTCCGATCCATGGCGCCCGACCCCGAACCAGCGCAGACTTCTGGACTGCCAAAGCCTGTACCGCACCGCGAGCCGGGATGCTACTCCAGCCGCTGAACCGGTTTACGGAATATCAGGTGGGCTTGGCAACTCCTCGATACGTCCCGCCAACCGCTACCACCGCGTCCGCCCGGAGGACACCGCCGGTGTCCCCAGCAAGAATGATCTTGGCGTCGATCGCCCCACCCACCCGAGTGATGCCGGCGTAGGCCAAGTCGGCGCTGACCGGCACTCCGTTGACTGTCCCGGTGAATGTGCCCTCGAAGGTGAACACGTCGAAGAAGGTGCCCGGTGGCGATGTGGTCGCCGACGAGCACGGCGCGAAGATCACCGCCCGGCTCGTTCCTTGAGCTGTCCCCTCAAGGGTGCCGGTGAAGGTCAACGTCCCGTTCACGGTGAACTCGCACTTGTTGCCCCGAACGTCACGGGCTACCAGGGAGGAGAAGTCAACGGCGGCGGTGAACGCTCCGGCGGCTGGACGCGCCGCTTGGGACCGCTCTGCCCGAACCGGTTGCGCTGAAGCCGCCGTAACCATGGAGGTCGTCAGCAGCAATATGCCCATTCCGACCACGCAGATGCCGCGCACCAAGCTCGTCAACACGGCTGCTCCTTTCGGTTTGTCAGCTCGCCATCAGCATTGACCGCGCCGGTCAAGGTGTCAATGTGCCCGGCAGGCCGATGCGATCGCGGTGCAGAGTCTGGGCAGCCGCTGAGCCGAGCCCGAACGCCGCCCGGACGCGCTCGACGCCGAAACCAATCTGACACTGAGCTGACTTGGTCGCATTGGTGAGTCGCATTGGTGAATGGTCGAGATGCATAAGCAGAACCAGTGGTACCCGAAGCAAGGGGCGCACAAGGTGATCTTCGTCGGCCCTACGTTGAGGGCCCAGCTGCTGGGCCCGCCCGTGACACCAATCGTGACACGAAGTAGCGTCTACTGCGGGTGTTAGAAGCGGCCAGTGGGTTACGTGGCCTGACTGCTGTCGCCTAGAGGGGCCCGATGGGTCGCGGACGGCTGCATTCCTAATCCCTGACCGATCAGCCCAGCCCCGGTGCCGGCGAGCACCAGAACAAGCAGCAAGGGTGCGGCCGGTGACGAATTTCCCCACTCCGTCAAGCGGCCTCGCTGCGCTCGGCCGGCGGCGCGTGTCCTCGCTTCGCTGCGGGCCGCGCCGCCAATTTCGGTCTCCGGCAAAGGAACTGAGCTAGTCCGACCCCGTTGCAGGGCTGGAGTCAGACGCAAGCTGGCTTTGTACCAGAGCTGCTGCGATCTGACCGCGGCAACACCTTGTTAGGCGATCCGAAGGTCCGCAGCCCGGTCAAGACCCACTCGGGTCCCACTGGGAGGCAGTCGTACCCAGCTCAGGTCCTCCGCTTGGGGCGCATCCCGCGCGGCGGTGCCGATCAGGATCCGCCCACCAAGATCAACAGGTCCTCGTGGCGGTTGACAGACGCGGCTAGCGGTAATACATCAACACTAGGGATTGGTTTCCGAGGTGCACGATCACAAAGGAGACTACATGGCGGGAGCGAGCGGTAGCGGCGAAGACATGGGAAACTGGGCGCGTCAACCGTACCGAAGGACGCACAGTACTGTGGGCCCAGGTGCCGCCCGATGTAGCCAACTTCAACGGTCCAGCCATCTTCATCGTCGAGGTTGCGAAGGACGCAGAGGATCCGGACGATTTCGGCTACCGTGACATTTATCCCTGGGAATCGTTTCGATGGAATTCTCGCGACGGGCTTTAGTGGGTGCAGCTCGGAGAACTTTGGCGGCACGCCGGGTGGCACCGGTGTGATCGGCCGCGGTGGTCGGAATCAGGGTACGGGAATTCTTGGTGTCGGCGGTGGCACACCAGACCCTGGGAATGGAGGGGGTGCCGGCGGGATCGGGGTGCACGGCTTGGGTGGACCTCAGGCCGACTTCTTCACCGATTTCGCTGTGGCGCCAGGTGCGGGATTGGTGGGTCAGGGGATGGTAGTCCGATAACAACAACAGGTTACGCAATTAGCATGCGGCCGGCGTTATCGGCATCGGCGGAGGAACTGGTTCCGGACACGATGATCTGCCCGCGCACGGACTGGCGGAGACCGGCGGCGTGGGCGTCTACGGGCAGGGCGCAGACATGAGCGTGAGCATGGTCCCTCCCGAAGACGAGACCGGAACCACACCGGGACCTGACGTGCCGAGCGGTCCTATCGCAGCGGGAATTGGAGTGCTAGGGCGCGGTGGCATTCCCGGATCGCCGTGGATTCCGGTGGGCCCGGCGTGGTTGGGCTCGCGGGAGGTACGCCAGGGCCTCCAATTTCTCGGAGATCCGCAATTCCGGCATCTATGGTGCGGGTGTCACGGGCGTATCCGGGGAGGGAGAGGTTTGGCGTGCGCGGACACAGTGACAGTGGTGCGGGTGTTCACGGGATCGCAGGTACCGGCCGGGGTGGCCTGTTCGAGTCCACCCGGTCCGGCCAGGTACAGCTGGTGCCGCAGGCTATTGGCGTGTCCTTTCCCTCACCTGTCACGATCGCCGCCACCGCCATCGAAGGTAAGGAGGAAGGGCTCAAGTTACCTAAGGACGGGCGGGCTGGTGATTTGCTTGCCTTAATGGACGAGCAAAAAGAGGGCAAATCTCTGGTTTTGCGTCCTCGGAGAGGGCAGCGCACCCGCAGATGGTCTAGGTGCTACTTGGGCCCCCATTCGATGGCACCAGCTAGAGACTCATTCCGCTAGATGCGACGGTGGTCGACGTGGCCGAGATTCTTGTTCGTCCGCGGCAACCATCATTGCTTCTATCATTGGCGCTCGGCTCACCACAACCGCTTAGCAATACGTCGAACCAGTAGATGTACATAGAA